>NZ_JACJQG010000121.1 GCF_014696435.1 Calothrix anomala FACHB-343
AAAAGAAACTAGAACAATTGGCTACTTTTTTGACACTTGTGAAGGTGGTAATGGAGCAGCAGAAGCTATCTTTTCTGACTTGACCAATTTCGCTGCTAAAGCATATGGGCTAGCATCTGAATGTGATTGTGAAGCAGGTTGTCCAAGATGTCTACATTCAACTGGTTGTCCGCAACATAATGAAGCACTGCATAAAGATTTAGGTTTGTTTTTGTTGAATGCAATCAGCCAAGTAGCGTAGAACGCTAACAAGCAATCCCAAGAGCAATTCTAATAAGATGAGTAAATTGAAGATTTCTGAGATGTCGTATTTTAAAATACGACATCTGAAAAAGTTTCAGTGGTAGTTAGAATATTGATTTTGCCAGCATTTATTCTAATCAAATGTTGTAGCTTTTTAATATGTTGGGATTACTTTGACAATTCTTAGAGTGTCAAAATAGTAGCTATGCACTTCTAGCAAGACATGATATGGTAGCAGACACAACTGCCTATCTTAGTTCTAAAGACAATTGTCTCAATTAAGGGCGTTTTCACCAGAAACATCTTTAAAAGTAAATATTTGATAGAGTGATGTCGAATTTTAAAATTCGACAAAAAGTAATCTTATGAAGCAGATAGTTATCTCACTTTTGGCAAATGCAGGCGGTGTAGGGAAAACTACGCTTAGTGTACATCTTGCTTATGAAATGAGCCGACGTGGCTTTTCAGTAGCAATGATAGATCTAGATCCACAGCGTTCTTTAGATGTATTTTGTGGTCTAGCTCCAGCAGAACCATCCAAGACTTTAGTAGAAGTTTTATCGAAGGATTTCAAAGGAAATTGGTCTCTTGCTCCAGTCTGGAAAGATTTCAATGTCAATGTAGAAGTTTGTCAAGGACATCCACTATTAGCTGAGATAGCGAACGAATTGGTAATTAGGAAACGAGGAGAGTACGCACTAAGCGATCGCCTCAAGAGTTTTCCATTACCCCATAACTTAATAATTTTGGATTGTCCAGCCACCTTGGGGATGCTCAATGTCAATGCTTTGGCAGCGTCAACACATATTTTGGTACCAGTGCAATTAGAAATGAAAGCTATTTCAGGTTCAGCTGAATTAGTAGAATGGTGTATTTCCACAGGAGAAGAATTACATCTTGACCCTAGACCACCAATTCTAGGTTTTGTACCCAGTATGTATGATGAATCCGTAGCAATGCATCGACAATATTTGGAGCAATTGCCAGAAATTGCCAATCAGTTACACTTGAAGCTTTACCCCAAGGTTCGTAACTCAAATGAATTCAAAAATGCTAGCGCTCACGGCTTGCCTTTACAAGCCTACCGTCCCAAGCATCCTGCTTGTAAAGATTTCAAACCAATAGCAGACGATTTAGCAGCTTTGATCAAAGATAAAAAGGAGAAAAAGTAACTGTGGCTTTACCAAAAATTGCTGACAGATTCAGTGGCGCAATTCAAAAGACAGATCAAGAACAAAAGATTACCGAGCTTCAGGCAGAAGTGGAGCGCCTAAGAGCTACCCAATCCCCAGATTTAGAAATTGAACTGCAAAAACTTCGCTCCCAGCTACAAAATCAATCAGGAGAAGTTGAAATCGACTTAGACCTGATTGATCCCAATCCCAACCAACCTCGGCAGACAATTACATCAGAATCAATTCAAGCGAAAGCACGTTTACTCAAAAAGCATGGGCAAATTTCTTCAGTTATCCTGGTACTTCAGGAAAACGGACGCTATATGCTGCTTGATGGTCAGTTGCGTACTGAGGGTGCAAGGGTTCTAGGATGGAAAACCATTCGTGCTGTAGTGGTTCCAATGCCTAAAGACTTAACCCAATCTGCACTTATTACTTTTCTTGGTTTTGAGGATTTGAACCCTTTAGATAAGGCAGAGGCAGTATTTAAAGAAGTAACTAAGTCTACAGATTTAACAATAGATGAAATATTTACACTTTTAGGAACAGTACTTAAACGAATAGAAAGAGATGGTAACAGTAAAGAACTAACAAATCTCATCAATGTTAGTACTGAAAAGCAGCAACAAGGTTTAGAACAGTTAGGAGTTATGGATACAGAGCAAAGTCTACTTTTAGCACTGTTAGAACTAGGCTTAAATCCAAGTTCTGTAAAAGCTAATCTTATGCCAATGCTATTCTTACCTCAAGATTTGAAAGATGCAATTAGGCAAAGGGGCTTGAAGGGCGCTCACGCTTTAGCATTGGCAACACTTTCAGCAAAAGGACTTGACATAAAGGAAGAACAAGCAACCTCTGAGCGAATTACCGCCACAAATAAAGTATTAAACGAAAACTTGACAGTCCCAGAAACCCGTGAACTGATTAAAGCAATTAAGGATAAATATTTAAAGCACAAAAAATCTGAATCGAAAGAAGTAAAAGCTGTAATTCAAAAAATCAAGGAACTATCTGAGGATTCGCTACAGGGAGCTAGCCATGAACAGCTTCAACAGTTACGAACACTACTAGAACAAAAGTTAGTAGCGCTCTCTAAAGTTCTCAATGCTTAAATTTAACTTTGCTACTTTGAAAACCTGAATTTTGCTAATTAAGCTCAAGCTGACAGAAAAAATGGAAGTAATATAGCCTGAAAATTTCAGCTACCACAACGAGCAGATGTAATGCCAGCACATAATTTTTTCAATAATTACGCTTTCCATTCAAAGTAGAACACAATAAAGATTGATTCTTACAGGTATTGAGCTAGAGCTACTAAATTTACAGTTGATATTGCCAAAAAGCGCGGTCTAGTTGCAAAGATTTTTATAATCTTGCAAAAACCGAGCTTTTTTAATGAGTCAGATTTTTTTAAATTTGCTTCTACAGGGATTGCCAATTTATGGACTTATTCGATCAGCATCTAGCCCAAGTCACAGCAGTGGAAGCTCCACTCGCAGCGCGAATGCGTCCTCAAACCCTTGATGAATTTGTTGGTCAAGACCATATCCTCGGCACTGGAAGGCTGCTAAGACGTGCCATAAGTCTAGACCAACTATCCTCACTAATATTCTATGGGCCACCAGGTACTGGTAAAACAACTTTGGCGCGTGTGATAGCTAATACAACTCGCGCTCATTTCATTGCTATTAATGCCGTACTATCTGGAGTTAAAGAAATTCGCGCCGCCATTGAAACCGCACAAGAGCAACGCAAATTCCACAACCGCAGGACTATCCTGTTCGTCGATGAAGTTCATCGGTTCAATAAATCTCAACAAGATGCACTGCTGCCTTGGGTAGAAAATGGCACAGTTATTTTAATTGGCGCAACCACAGAAAATCCCTATTTTGAAGTGAATAAAGCGCTAGTCAGTCGTTCGCGGATTTTTCAGCTTAAACCATTAAAGGATGAAGACTTGTACCAAATTGTTGAGCAAACACTAAATGATTCTCAACGTGGTTACGGCAAGCTGAAAGTGCAGATTGATGATGATGCGTTAGCTCACCTAGTTAATGTTGCCAATGGTGACGCTCGTTCTTTATTGAATGCTTTGGAATTAGCTGTAGAGACGACATCAGCTAATTCTAATGATGTTATTCATATCACTCTGGCAGTCGCCGAAGAATCAATTCAGCAGCGAGCTGTTTTATACGATAAAGAAGGTGATGCTCATTTTGATACTATCAGCGCCTTCATTAAAAGCTTACGCGGCTCAGACCCCGATGCAGCACTATACTGGCTGGCGAAAATGGTGTATGCAGGTGAAGACCCACGCTTTATCTTCCGCAGAATGTTGATTCTTGCTAGTGAGGATGTGGGACTAGCTGACCCCAATGCTGTTGTTGTAGTCAATGCTTGTGCCGAAGCATTTGATCGCGTTGGTATGCCAGAAGGACGATATCATCTAGCGCAAGCAACACTTTATTTGGCAACTGCACCAAAGTCAAACAGCATTATGGGCTTTTTCGATGCTTTGGCAGCTGTTGAGAGCGAAAGGTCAGCAGATATCCCCAATCATCTCAAAGATGCTAATCGAGATAAAAAAGGATTTGGGCATGGAGCCGGCTATCTATACCCTCATGCTTACCGAGACCATTGGGTGGCGCAGCAATACTTGCCTGCTAGCTTGCAAGGACAAGTATTTTATCAGCCATCAATGCAGGGATTTGAGGAAAAAATTAATGCTCAAGTTGCCAGCCGCCGTGAAGCTCAACTAGCTGCTTTAGTAGAAGGAATGGGTGTTGCTCCTCTAGAAATTCTCACTTATGGCAGTATTGACCAAACTACTGAATTATGGATACAACGTACTCTTTCTCAAGTAGGCACGCAATTAGCTACAGTACGCGATCGCATTTTCACCTTAGCCCAATTACAACGTCATCATTTGGTTTTGGATTTAAATGCAGGTAGTGGTCTACTCACCTGGGAAGCAATCCGCCGCGTCGTGGAAGGTGGAGTTTATGCTTGTGTTCATACTCAAAATGATGCTCTTGTTCTAATTGAACAAGCAGCAGCACTTCCACAACTGATGCGTCCAGTGATATTAAATACCCAAATCACTGAACTACCTGCTGTGTTAGCTTCACAAACGCCAGGAGTAATATTTGACTACATTATTGGTCGCAATGTATTGTTTGCCCAAGCAGATAAAGCGATCGCGTCCCAAATTATAGCTAAATTACTGCCTCCTTCAGGAAAAATACTGCTGGCAGAGTCGATACCACGCCACGCACAAAGGCTTTATCGATTAATTGAGCCAGAAAAGTTGGATAAAAAATTGTATCAGCGTTTAGTTATGGCTGAAGAAGCTATCTACTCAAATCAGTCAGACCCGATGTTGAACTGGGATGCTTTTGATTTGCAGCAAGCTTTTGAAGATGCAGGGTTAGCAGTCGAAGTATCAGTTGAGCAGAACACAACACCAATACACATTACCTCAGGCTTTATTGATCGCTTGTTTAGAGCTAATGCAAATCGACCCAGTTATGGTGAGCGACTAGCTCAGAATCTGACATCTCTTGAAATACATTCTCTAAATGAGCTATTTATGCGCTCCTTGCTCAATCAAACAGTCAGTTGGATGAGTTCTACTGCTTTTTTGAAAGCAGCGTACAAAATTTGACATTGTTAGCAGTCTACAAAAATTTTATGGGGTATAAGCAGGTGCTATATATACCCCATAAATACCTGAGAATTTTTATGCTCAATTTAACCCCTATTTAGGATATATATAGGTAGTACTTAGGGTATTTTTGACTCATTAATACTTTATACCCCACTTGACCCCCATGACCAACATTCACACCTTACAAAAAATTTTTCCCGCCGGCTTTGATAACGGTTACGGTAGCATCAAACTTTTAGTCGATGGCTTTGATGTTGTTCGCGTCCCCAGTTATATTTCTTCTGTTGATATGGAAGATGTCCCAGGTAGGGTAGTTTTCAATGGTACTGCCTACACCGTCGGCGAATCTGCTTTTCGTACAGGTTATCATTTTGAACGCAATACCGACAGCAACGAAAATAAAGTCAATAATGCACTGATTACATTATTGGGTGCCTTGGCACATCTGCCACACCGTAAGGCTTGGCATTTAAAGTTAGTCGTCAGCCTACATGATGTTGGTTTGGCATCCGAATTGAAACAAGTACTCAACGGTGAATACCAACCAATACTTGCTGGCAAAGTTTCAGAGGTAAAGATTGAAGTACTCAAAGTCGTCCCAGAGGGAATGGGTGCATTGTTTGGGCAACAACTTCCCCCAAAATTAACCGTTTTAGACTTTGGCAATGGTACCACTCTGTATTCCCGTTACAGTCAAGGCAAGCGTGAAGTTCACACTCCTTATCCCACGGGTGTAGAAGTCCTCATAGAGGATATCTCCCAAAAGATGAAACATCTTAATGGCGGTAAAATCGGTGACCCATCAAAGATTCGATTTTGTCTAGAAATGGGACATACCAGGTATAGCCGTGACATTGATATCAAAGATGTCTACAGTGCTTGTTTAAAGGACTGGTACGAAAAATACTTGAAGAAAGTTGTGAATCTCACACTTGATGCCAAACACGCTGGAGACGAAATTTGGGCGATTGGTGGAGGTTGTTTGTTACCTGGATTTAAGAAGTTATTAGAGAAGAATGGGTTCAGAATTCTGGATAATCCGGTAGAAGCTAATGCTTTTGGTCTCCTAGAAATGGCTAAAGCAATTGTCAAAAAGAATACCTAATACCAATTTGAAAAAAGAATGCGACAGATATACAGCCTTAAACGCTTGTCCTGTCTTGATTCTTAATGCATGAATTTTGAATGAGCGAATTTTGAATTGGTATAAGCATACTTTGTAGAAGATAACAATGGCAGACAAACAAGACTCAACCCCAGAAAAAATTCGTATTAAAGACAGCTACCGTGAACGCATATTTGCAGAATCACAACAATTAGATAAAAGTTACCTAGAGACGCTTTACTTTATCATTGATTGCTATTTTGCGTTTAAAAAAGGTGCATTCCCTATATATCCAGCAGTCCCACATACACCTGTTGTTAGTCCTAGTGCTACAAAGCAAAACCTAGAAGAACAGTCTACTCCAACGCCATCTACACAAGAAATTCAAGAAACTTCAGATGGCGAAACTTTCACTCTTGATTTTGATTTGTAACCAAATGGCGTGTGTGGGGTTCGCACCCCCAGCTACCCCGCTATTTTCTTTACCCAGTTTTGGAGAAAGAAAAAACTAAGAAACACTAACTCTATGAAATCTATGATCTGCTCACAGCAAGGGTTTGTCGTAGGTAATGTCGCACAACACTTTTGTGTGGTCGGGGCTACGGGCGCGATCGCGTCGGAACATCAGTTCTTCCTCGACGATGGGTGGTAGAGCGAACTCTCGGTTGGTTAGGGCGGTATCGACGATTGAGCAAGGATTATGAGTATTTGCCAGAAACTGAAGAAGCCTTCATATACTCAACAAGCTTACGTACTTTGCTTAGTAGGTTGGCATAAATTTTACTTTTCAGATATCCTGTAAGTCACAGTAATAGTGGGCTAAACCTTATCAAAGCGACTTTGCTATTGCCCTTTGCTTTTAGGTACTCGTATCTGCGTCTTTGTATATGTGACATTACCTGCACTATCAGTAGCACTATAGGTAAGAGTGTAAATTCTACCCGTACCACTGCCAGAGCGTTCTGCTCGCAAAAAGATGCGTCCGTCTGCTCGAATTTCAATATCACCTGCTGTATCACCGTCACCAAGACCATTGTCTGGTTCGTTACTAGTAATAGATATTAATTTAACTACAGGATTGATATCAAAATCATCACTCACTTGGGTATTAACCTTGATTTCGACCATTTTATGGTTAGGAGGCCAAAGTTCGGCAGGAGATGCAGTTACTTTGAGTACAGGTGATTCATCATCGTCCACAATTGTAGCCACAGCAGTATTATCAGTGATAGTGGCATTAATCGCTTCGCTGAGATTAATGCTGAAGAATTCATCGTACTCATCTTGGCGATCGCCAATGATGGCGACAGCTATTGTCTTAGTTATTTCTCCTGGCGCAAAGGTAAGGATACCGCTATTGGCTAGATAATCACTGCCAGCAATGGCTGTACCATCAGCAGTTGCGTACTTAACGCTAATTGTCTTCTCACTCATCACATTGAGACTGACAGTGAAGTTCATATATGAAATGCCGTCATGTCCTTCAGTAATAGTTTTATCTGCAATGAATAGTGCTGGGGGTTCGTCGTTGTCTGCAATTGTCACCGCACCTACAGCATGTTCTGCAATAGTAGCGTGAAGAGCATTATTTAGTTTCAGGAAGAAGGTTTCGTCGTATTCGTCAATGTTATCGTCTTGAAGTTCAATTGTAATGGTTTTGGTAGTTTCTCCTGGCGCAAAGGTAAGAGTACCTCTGGTAGAGATGTAGTCCTTACCAGCAGTAGCAGTACCGTTGACAGTGCTGTAGTCTACTGTAATCTCTTTAGCACTGGTGCCAGACAAGCTCACGGTAAATGTTACTTTTGCTGTACCGCTTTCAGTGGTGGTAATGGTTTTTTGTTGGATTGTCACTACTGGCGGCTCGTCGTTATCTAGGATAATACCCGTGCCAAATTCATTGACAATTGTGGCATTAGTGACATTGCTTAGTTTGAGGAAGAATGTTTCATCATATTCATCCAGAGTATCGCCAATCAGTTCTACAGTAATTATCTTGGTCGTTTCTCCCGGGGCAAAGGTCATAATACCTTCAGTTGCTATGTAATCGCTGCCGGCTGTAGCTGTCCCATCTACGGTAGCAAAATTAACGCTTATTGGTTTAGCACTCAAAGCATCGAGGTTAACGGTGAAGATGGCATAAGTAGTGCCGTTATCTCCCTCAACGATAGATTTATTAGTGATAGTGAATGTTGTGGGTTCGTCATTATCCAAAATTATCCCCACGCCAGTAGCGTCAGCAATGGTAGCGTTAGTAGCATCGCTCAAGTTGAGGAAGAAAGTTTCGTCAAATTCATCAGTGCGATCGCCTGGAATTGCTACTGTAATGGTTTGCGTAGTTTCACCAGGATTAAAGCTAATTTTTCCTGTTTTAGCTAGATAATCGCTGCCTGTAGTTGCAGTGCCATCAGCAGTGGCGAAGTTAGCAGTTACAGTCCGCAGGCTGGGTTCTGATAAGCTAGCAGTGAACACAGCGAATGTATTGCCGTCATCACCTTCGATAAATGAGATGTCGTTAATAGACAGTGTGGGTAGTTCTTTAACTATCACAGTTAATATATTTTGGGACATCCCACCATCATCATCGGTGACTGTGAGAGTGACATTATATTTGCCGTTAGTGCTGTAAATATATGTTGGGTTAAGGTCGCCAGTAACAGTGTTGCCATCGCCAAAGTCCCAAACAATGGTATGGGTATCTTGGGTGCCAGGGTCGGTGAACTGACCTGCAAAGGCAACTGTTTCGCCAACATAGATAATTTGATTGTCGCTCCTTGAAGTTACTGTAGGTGCAACGTTGTTGACATTGACAGCAAGCGTAGAGGATGTGGCAGCGCCTTCATCATCAGCGACTGTTAGGGTGACTGTGTATGTACCGTTGTCGGCAAAGGTATGGCTGACATTTTCACCAGTGACGGGGTTAGAACCATCACCAAAGTTCCAAGTGTAGGTGAGGCTGTCGTTACCTGGGTCAGTTGCGGTGGCGCTGAAGTTAGCAGCTGTGCTTTCGTTGACATTTGTATCGCCAGAAATATTAGTAATAGTTGCTGCCAAGTTGTTGACTGTGACTGCAAGGGTTTCTGTAGTGATTCCACCGTCCCCATCGCGGACTGTTAAGGTGATGTTATAAGTACCGTTCTCAGCAAAGGCGTGTTGTACGGTTTGACCTGTAACAGTTTCGCTGCTATCCCCAAAATTCCAGGTGTAGGTGAGGCTGTCATTTGCGGGATCTGTTGCTGTAGCGCTGAAGGTAGCTATTTCACCTTCATTTAGCTGTGTTTTAGCAGAGATGTTGGTAATAACGGGGGGTAAATTATTAACGGTAATTGTGGCAGAGGCTGTATTTGAGGTTAAACCTTGGTTGTCTTGGACTGTATAGGTAAAACTATCTGTGCCGACAAAGGTAGAATTTGGGGTAAAAGTAATTGTCCCGTCTGGGTTGATTGTAACTGTGCCGTTGGTTGGTTGATTGGCGATCGCTATTGTTGATGGATTTAAAGTACCATCAATATCGCTGTCGTTAGCAAGGATGGCGATCGCTACTGGCGTATTTTGATTGGTAATGATGGTGTCGTTGTTGGCAACAGGTGGATTATTGGCTGCTGGGGTAACTGTGATGCTGACAGCTGCTGGGTTAGAAGTTTCCCCGTTGTTGTCTTTAATGGTGTAGGTAAAAGAATCAGTACCGTTGAAGTTAGCTTTGGGAGTGTAGGTTATTGTGCCATTGGAGTTAACTGTAACTGTACCGTTGGTTGGCTGAGTGGCGATCGCTAGTGTATTTTGATTGAGGGTGGTGTTGGTGCGATCGTTTGCTAGAACATCTATACTAACGGGTTTTCCTTGTTCAGTAGTTGCAGTGTCATTATTTGCAGATGGTGGATTACCTGCTTCACTCAGCAAGACAACATCATCTAAAGTAACGCTGCTATCTACTTGACCAAAACCAAGTAAATCAAAGTAAAGTGTGGCGAAAGTTCCAGCTTGCAGACTGCTGATATCAATGTTGACAGTTAAAGGTGAGCCTAAACTACCAGAAATTTTGACTTGCGCTGCTGTGAAAATTTCCCCATCATTTTGAATATTTAGCAGTGCATCAGTTTGGGTGAGTCCAGTGACAGTTCCTAACAGAGTTGTCATGGTTTGGGTGTTGAGTAAAGCCACCTCAAACGCATCGGGAGGATTGAGAGAAGTACTACCTAAATTAGCGCTGAGAATCTTAAATTGTAGAGTTTTTGCACCTTGAGGAATAACAAAACTTTGAGATAAACCACTGTTGAGATAGTCACCCTCATCGATTTTGGCAGCTTCATCGACAATCGAAATATTACCGCGTAGGTTCCAACCAAATTGAGAATTGCTTGGGTTATTGATGTTGAAGCTACTGTTAAGAATACCTCCAGTAAGGCTAGTTAGCTGATTGAGATTCAAAATATTTAATGAGTTCGTATTGACAGCATTCAGAACTACTGTATTTTGAGTAATACTATTAGGCTGTACAAATGAATCATTCGTTGCAAAATTCAATGATAAAGGTTGAGAGGATATAACCTTGGGTAAGACAGTCACACTTGGAGAATGTGGGATGCGTCTGACTCCAGTGGATAAAGTAGCACTCATCAATTGATGAGGTGTAATACTTGCATCGATATCAGGTAAACCAAGAACGTGACCAAGTTCATGAGTTAGTACAGTTAATAAATCAACCCTACCAAAAGCGGGGCTACTTTCATCAGCCTGGAATTCATCGTTGGAAATTGAGGAATTAAACTCACTATTTTCTGAAGGGGAAGAATCGATATACCATCCGTGACCAGCAGCATCTTGATCGATTTTGATAGTTAATCCTTCGGTTAGCGCAAGAGTTGAATCTGCAAAATCAGTGACTTGAAATTGGATATTGCTCAATTGGTTCAACTGATTTGGTGTGAGACCTAAGTTATTCCATCCTGATACGGCTTGATTTTTTAACAGTTCTAATGTGTCTTGTGTAAGTAGCTCAGGCGAAATAGCTAATAAGTTTGGCAACACAAATTCAGCAATTAAAGGTTGACTCTGAACAAATTCAATATTGTCTAGTAAAACTTCACTGTTAATAATGAATCCTCGATTGTCAACTATTTCAAAGGTTAGAGTACCAATTTGGCCGCTAATTCCCTGAGTACCAAAAGACTTGTTATAAGTTATGAATCCAGATGTTTTGGATTCTAAGGAAACTTGGTCGAGAAGTTTGTCGTTAAAGTAAATGTTTAGAACTTCATCTTTACCAGTATCAGTAATTTGGTAATCAAATTTCAAACTTGAAGCATTTTTAGGAACAAATAAACGATTATGAGTTGCTTTACTTCCTGTTGACTCAAGCTTTAAAGCATAATTATTTTCAGAAACTTTGACTAAGTTATCAATATCAACATAAGTCAAAAGATTGTTTAGACTATAAAAAGGTGCGACTACTCCATTATGGAAACTCCAGCCAGGAATTTCATCAGAACCAAAAGGAAAACGACTAGTTAGATGTAAAGTTCCATTTTCAAAATCGCCATTAAAAACTGTAGGAACAGCAGGAGAGCCAGGTTTATAAGGTACTTCTGTATTGTTATCATCAATTCGTATTTTGATAGCATTGGGATTGTTTAAAAGATATTGAAGACCTCCTGTAGCCGAAAAAGCCCAACCTGTTCCAATTCCTTCCCACGGAGCAGTAGATAAATCGTTAATAAAATCTTGTTGTTGAGTATACCAAGGAGTTATCTTCGGAATGTACCACTGTTTTTGATTTCCATCAAATCCCTCAAAATTTTTATCAATTATTCTACGAAAAACTGTCTCTTTACTATCTTTTTCAAACTCGGTTACACCTAAGTTAGTTGTGCCACCATACCATCTCCATACTCTACTATGAGTACCCCCAATACGGTCGTCTTTAGTAAGAGGGTGTTTGAAAAGTTTTTAGGGGTCAAATTTTATGCTAGCCGCCTCACCATAATACGGATCATAGCAAGGTAGATAAAGGTTTCTGAAGTTTCGGGTAATA
>NZ_JACJQG010000122.1 GCF_014696435.1 Calothrix anomala FACHB-343
TGGGATATGCTTTACTCATGTTGCTCTCTCGGTGCTGTCTACTATCTATTCACAGCGTATACCGAGAGAGCTTTTTTACAATCTGTCCGACTTTTCAAACATCCTCTTAATTAGTAAGGATATCTGTAAACCCGCCCGTACAGTTGTCATTTGTCCATAAACTGCTTGACGCGCTGCAAAACTTTTACAAATAAATCGGGATCGTTTGCATTAAACCACTCAATTTGCGGATATGCTTTAAACCAAGTGCGTTGTCGCTTGGCAAATTGTCGCGTATGTAAAACTATTAATTCTTGCGCTGTTGCTAAAGAAATTTCACCAGTTAAATACTGCTTAATTTCTTGATATCCTAAAGTATTTAATAACGGTAAATCAAAACCATATTTCTCACAAAGTCCATCGACTTCAGCCACTAATCCATCAGCGATCATTTGTTCGGTACGCTGGTGAATGCGTAGCTGTATAGCTTCCGAATCGCAATCTAAACCAATTTGCAAAATCGGGTAATTTGGCGGCTTCTCACCTTGTTGGGCAGAAATAGGTATTCCCGTAACATAATACACTTCCAAAGCTCTTAAAGTCCTGACTGTGTCATGAGAATGAATTTTTTGTGTAGCAATAGGATCAACTTGCTGCAACATAGCGTAAAGTTGATTTTGATCGATTTGTGAAAGTTGCGATCGCAATTCTAATTGCGGTGCTACCCTGGGAATTTTCATTCCTTGAACAATAGAACGTATGTATAACCCTGTACCCCCAACCAGCAATAAAGGAGAACTAGAAATAGAAGCAATTAAATCTTGCGCTTTTTCTTGATAATCTGCTACCGTCATCGTGTCTGTTGGCGCGCAGATATCTATTAAATAGTGCGGCACTAATTTTTGTTCTGCCAAAGTCGGCTTGGCTGTACCAATATTAAACTCGCAATAAACTTGGCGAGAATCGGCACTGAGGATCGCAGTACCCAATTCTCTCGCCAAAGCCAAAGCCAAACCCGATTTACCCGTAGCCGTTGCGCCACAAATCACCACTAATTTAGTCATTTGTCAATAGTCAATGGTCAATAGTCATTTTTGAGAGACGCGATTAATCGCGTCTGTACAATTATCTTTTGTCCCCCTTGTCTCCCTTGTCCTCCTTGTCTCCCTTCCCTAGCCCCTATCCCCTACCAGGGATGCAATCCCTGTATAAACCTCCCACAAAAATGCCCTACAGACGCCAGCAAGGCTTTTGTGTTAAAATTTTGGAGTGATTTGACTTTTTCACTTTTTCAGCGATTTTAACCCCAAGCATCAGGAGAATTTTCATGACGAGCAGTTACAGTGCCGATCAGATTCAAGTTCTGGAAGGTCTGGAAGCCGTCCGCAAACGACCAGGTATGTACATCGGTTCTACTGGTCCGAAGGGACTCCACCATTTAGTTTACGAGGTCGTAGATAATTCTATTGATGAAGCTTTAGCTGGTTACTGTACCCATGTGGAGGTAGATATCAACGCCGATGGTTCTGTAACTGTAACAGATGATGGTCGTGGGATTCCTACTGATATTCACCCCAAAACCGGTAAGTCAGCGTTGGAAACGGTTTTGACTATATTGCACGCCGGTGGTAAATTTGGTGGCGGCGGCTACAAAGTTTCTGGAGGATTACACGGGGTAGGGATTTCTGTTGTTAACGCCTTATCGGAATTTGTAGAAGTTACCGTTTGGCGAGATAAAAAGCTTCATCTCCAGCGTTATGAAAGGGGTATCCCCGTTACTGACCTGCAAGTCAAGCCTGACAAAGAAGCTAGAACCGGAACTTCTGTAACTTTTCTACCTGATACACAAATTTTTACCACTGGTACTGAATTTGATTATATTACTTTAGCGGGTCGCCTGCGGGAATTGGCTTATCTGAATGCAGGTGTCAAAATTACATTTACTGATAACCGCCTGGAACTGCTGAAAAGCGATACCCCCAAGATAGAAACATACGAGTATAAGGGCGGGATCAAAGAGTATATTGCTTACATGAACCGCGAAAAGCAGCCTCTACATGAAGAAATTATTTATGTGCAGGGAGAACGCAGCAATGTTCAAGTAGAAGTAGCTTTGCAGTGGTGTACTGATGCTTATACAGATAATGTTCTCGGATTTGCCAATAATATTCGCACAGTTGATGGTGGTACCCATTTAGAAGGTTTGAAGGCGGTTTTGACAAGGACGTTAAATGCGATCGCCCGCAAGCGTAACAAAATCAAAGAAAATGAACCTAACCTCAGTGGCGAACATGTTCGCGAAGGCTTAACAGCAATCATTTCCGTCAAAGTTCCCGATCCGGAATTTGAAGGACAAACTAAAACCAAACTTGGTAACACTGAAGTCCGGGGAATCGTTGATTCTTTAGTTGGTGAAGTTCTCACAGAATACTTAGAATTTCACCCCAGCGTCGCTGATGCGGTTTTAGATAAAGCCATCCAAGCATTTAAAGCGGCTGAAGCAGCGCGTCATGCAAGAGAGTTGGTGCGCCGCAAATCTGTACTAGAATCATCGCCATTACCAGGAAAATTAGCTGATTGTAGTTCTCGCGATCCCGGCGAATCGGAAATCTTCATCGTCGAAGGGGATTCAGCAGGTGGCAGCGCTAAACAAGGACGCGATCGCCGTACCCAAGCTATCCTCCCTCTACGCGGTAAAATCCTCAATATTGAGAAAACCGACGATTCCAAAATTTATAAAAATAATGAAGTTCAAGCCTTAATTACAGCACTAGGTTTAGGTGTTAAAGGCGAAGAATTCGACGCTTCCCAACTGCGCTATCACCGCATAGTAATTATGACCGACGCTGACGTAGATGGCGCGCACATCCGGACTCTGTTATTAACATTTTTCTATCGGTATCAACGAGCGTTAATTGAACAGGGTTTCATTTATATTGCTTGTCCGCCACTCTATAAATTAGAACGGGGACGCAATCACGAGTATTGTTATAGCGATCGCGAATTACAACAAAAAATTGCCGCCTTTCCTAGCAATGCTAATTACACCATCCAGCGTTTTAAAGGTTTGGGGGAAATGATGCCAGAACAGCTCTGGACAACGACGATGAACCCAGAAACTCGCAAAATGAAGCAAGTAGAAATTGAAGATGCAGCCGAAGCCGATCGCATTTTTACAATTTTAATGGGCGATCGCGTCGCACCCCGAAGAGAATTTATCGAAACCTACGGCTCTAAACTCAACTTAACCGATTTAGACATCTAAATTCTGCTAATAGTTAACTTTCTTGTAGGTTTATTGCATTAAATTACAGGGCGCGGCGATCGCGCCCTATTTATTTAGTAATTTGCAACCTTTCACCATGAGTTGCTGTCTCCAGACTTTCAGTAGCCCTTATAAACCACATACACCAGAAAACATAAAAATCTCTCTTTCCCATGCCCAATGACGCCAGTTGCTTCAACGTAGGAAACCCGCGCAACGCACTGGCTCCCCAATGCACAATGCACAATGCCCAATGCCCAATCCCCAATGCCCAACAATGATACTTGATTGATACAATAGATAAACATAAATTACAAAGCTTGTAAAATTCATTGCAATTCTTGAATACATATAAAATATTTTTTGTCAACCTATGGTTTTCACGTGCAGCGATCTAGCATAGGCAAGTTTCCTGACTCATCTCTATTTGATGAGAAATAAAAAACACTTCATGGATATCCGTATATTTTTCCCATCAACAGGAAAAGTATTTGTTATCCTGAAAGAGCAAAGCTTAAATTCATATAATTCAAAAGCATTTGCTATGTAGCTTTAAGATTAATCAATCAAACTCAGTCCGTTGGAATAATGAAAAAAAAGTATTAAACTTTACAAGTATTTTACTAATGAGAGATTCTCAACTAAGTATCCAACCCACAATCTAGATTTTCAATTATTTAAAGAACAAATAATCGATCGTCTACGATGTCAAATCTTTAATGAATTGATTAAAATATCGTTGGATACAATAGGAAAAGTTTGTCAAGTTTCATAGGGCTGAAATCACATTAGTGCGCTAACGTGTGAATAAGACCAAATTAGTTGCATCTTCATCGATCTGCTATCAGGCTGATTCCACCGTTACCTAAACTCCTTAGTTGCGGTAACTAGTACACATAATCTACTCCAGTCCAAGGCAAACATTATCATAGTTGCTGTATCTACCTAGCGGGATATTTCACTTAGCTTCACGAACTGAGTACTTTATGAAGGAAATGTAAAAATACCTGCGCTATTGCTTCTCACTTGAGTTAATATAAAATGCGCTGTTTCTCAGTAATTCATGTTGTGCATTCTACTTAGAAACTAGCATCAACAGGTTTACTTACCTTTTAAAGTAATGACAATGCCACTGCAATTCCAAAAAGTTTCGGAAAAGATTGAAAGGTATGACTACCATTTTGAAGTTCTTTTTGATAATAGTGGCTTTACCTCTGTTAGTGGCTAAAAGATTAATACACAAAAAGAGTGCAATTTCTGTGAAACAGGCTACAATCGGAACAGTCTTTACGGAAAAAATCTGCCCACAGTTATGTTTATTTAACTGCAGTGGTAAATTTTTTTATCAAGACATGTCTTTTTCGAGACAAGTCAGTTAAAGGTAGTATGCGGTGAAAATACGCATAACCTTTACTAAGATGAGTAAGTCAGCTACAAGCGATTTCCATACTTAGTAAAAACTCTTCCCAAAGAGAGAGAAAATTCCCGAAAATATATCTGGCAACTCAGCCAAAAAAAGATTTTCGGTAATAAATTTGCTCAATTAATAAGAGCAGTAAACACAACATCTTGAGTAATTGATTCTGCAAGGAGCATGAGGAACGCGGCATGAACCAGGCTAACAACGTACTCGAAAGCATTTATCAGCCTGACCTAGAAATGATAAATCAGCCCGATCTCGAGTTAGATCCATTGTTAATCGACGACGAAGTCGATGAGGACTTATTACTCAGCGATGAAGGCGAAATTGATGAGTTTTTAGAGCCTCAGTCTGATGAGGACGACGCAAAGTCTGGAAAAGCCGCTAAGTCGCGTCGTCGGGCACAAAGCAAGAAAAAGCACTACACAGAAGATTCGATTCGGCTTTACTTGCAAGAAATTGGTCGAATTCGTTTGTTGCGGGCAGACGAAGAAATCGAATTGGCGCGTAAAATCGCCGAATTATTGGAATTAGAGCGGATTAGAGAAAGGCTTTCCGAACAGTTGGATCGCGATCCTAAGGATAGCGAATGGGCAGAAGCTGTGCAATTGCCATTGTCAGCGTTTCGCTACAAGCTGCATATTGGTCGCCGGGCAAAAGATAAAATGGTGCAATCCAACCTGCGCCTTGTAGTTTCAATTGCCAAGAAATATATGAATCGGGGCTTATCCTTCCAAGATTTAATTCAAGAAGGAAGTCTTGGTTTGATTCGCGCTGCGGAAAAGTTTGACCATGAGAAAGGTTATAAGTTTTCTACCTACGCTACATGGTGGATTCGCCAAGCAATAACCAGAGCAATTGCCGATCAATCGCGGACAATTCGTCTTCCTGTTCACCTTTACGAAACCATTTCTCGGATTAAGAAAACTACCAAGTTGCTTTCTCAAGAAATGGGACGTAAACCCACTGAAGAGGAAATTGCTACCCGCATGGAAATGACAATTGAGAAGCTACGCTTTATAGCTAAATCGGCTCAATTGCCCATTTCTTTAGAAACACCAATTGGTAAAGAAGAAGATTCTCGCTTAGGTGATTTTATTGAATCTGATGGCGAGACACCAGAAGACCAAGTTTCTAAAAACCTGTTGCGCGAAGACTTAGAAAAAGTCCTCGACAGTCTTAGCCCTCGTGAAAGAGATGTGTTGAGATTGCGCTACGGTTTAGATGATGGTCGGATGAAGACCTTAGAAGAAATTGGTCAGATTTTTAACGTTACTCGCGAACGTATTCGTCAAATTGAAGCGAAAGCACTCCGCAAGTTACGTCATCCAAATCGCAATAGCGTTCTCAAGGAATATATTCGCTAATTATTAGTCGCTGGTTATTAGTCATTTATCTTGGCTAATGACTATAACCAAACACAAATTAGCAACAATCAAAAACTTCATCCGCTTGGGGGTGAAGTTTTTTTATTTGGTCATTTGTCATTGGTCATTTGTCATTGGTCATTTGTCATTGGGCTTACCTTGTGTAAACCCAACAATTATAAAACTTTGATGTGTTGGGTTACTCTACGGGAAGCCTCTCCGCGTCTATGTCCCTGAACCCAACTTATACCAATTCTCCAAAATAAAGTAACACATAGAAAGCAGGGGAGCAGGGAGCAGGGGGAGAATTATCTGTAGCCAGAATTTAGAGAAATGGCATTACATCCACTGACAACTGACAACTGACAACTAACAAACCTGCAATAAAGAACCTGGAGATGTTTTTATCCCCAGGTTTTTCATTTGTAGTTAATTTTGTATTTTAATGCTTGAACAACAGTCTGACGGCAAAAGTTTTGAATCCAAAACTATTTAGCTTGACAACTGTTAGCTATTGACTTGTCCTAAAAGTAATTTGAGAATCTCAAATCCACAAAATTGGGATTAGAGAATACCCCAGAAATGTAGGAAGCCTTTACCAGAAAGTAGCTCAATTAAAGCCGCAGCTAAAAAGCCGATCATGGCTAAACGACCGTTCCAAATTTCTGCTTGGGGAGTAAAACCCCAACGCCAAGCATTACGATCTTCAACTACAGGAGCGGTAATTGTTTTGGTGGCATTAGTCATGGTGGATACTCCAAAGGGTATGTAATAAGATTTATTGGCTTATGTAAACTAATATAACAACTATCCTCATAATTGCAAGGATATATTTGTAGTTTTGTTACTGAAACTTGACTCAAGAAACAGTAACTGATATTCAGGAGCCTAAATATCTATCTCTAGATGTAGGAAGGCAGTTGATCGGCAAGAGAAAATATTGCGTAATTATACTCAGAAAAATCAATAAATTCTGCCCAAATTTAAGCTGGGGGCTGAATTGACATTGCTTGATATGGAACAATGCAATTTTTATTGAAATTCTTTTGCAACTATTTTACCTAATCCGGGAAGATTTGCTCAATTGCTAACAATCGTAACGACACAAAAGTCTGTTGTAGAGACATGAAATATCAAGTCTTTACACAGTATTTGCACGATTTTTTAGCAAAACAATCTGGCTTTTATTCTCAGGAATATCAATATTTGTTTACAAATTTGATTGCAGAATATTGCCACAGCGATCGCTAAATTATTGGGCATTGGGCATTGGGCATTGGGCATTGGGCATTGGTATGTTCTTTCCCATGTCCTATTCCCTATTCCCCATCCCCAAAAACTCCACCCACAAGGGAATGGAGTTTTTCATTAACGCACTTCGACAACGGTGATGATTTTTTCATCGCGGTTGAGTTGGAGAATGCTTTCTCCCTTGGCGTCTCTATTTAATAGGGGTACAGTTTCTACTGGTATGCGCAATACTCGTTCTTTATTTGTGACTAAGGCGATTTCCCCAGAAGCGATCGCTCCTACCATTCCGGCTAAGTTGTCGGTTTTGCTAGCGAATTTGAGGTATTGAGTCCCTAAATCACCGCGATTGGCAGATCTGAGTTGACTGACAGGAAAACGCTTTGCATATCCTTCTTCGGTAATTAGTAGTAAGTCTTCTTGTTCGTTCACCGTGACACAGCCTACCATTTGCTGATGTTTAAGCATTCGTAGGGCTTGCAATCCCATCGCCGTGCGTCCCATGATGGGTAGTTGTTCGTCATTTACGGGGAATTTTAATAAACGTCCGTTGGAACTGGCGACAATTAGATGTTTGCCTGTAGTGGTGAATTGGCTTAATAATAATTCATCGTCGTCTTTGAGTTTGACTATCGTTACACCGCGTCGGGTGAGGTTAGCCAATTCTTCTAAGGCTAGGCGTTTAATTCTTCCTTGTTTTGTTAACAGAATAATTTGCGTAGTATCAGCATTTTCTGGTAGCACAAAGCGATTAATCACCGCTTCTTGAGTACCTTGGGCTGTACTACTCAACATGGTAATTAGGGGTGTTCCCTTGGGCGAACGTCCAGTAATGACGGGGATATCTCCTACTCGCACTGGATAAACTTTACCGCCACTGGTAAGGACTAATAAATCTTGGTGGGTGTCGGTTGACTGAGTTTGAATAATAAAATCATGATCGTTTAAACCGTTGTCAGCTTTGGGTTTTTTCCCGTTGGGCTGAATTCGGCGCACATATCCCCGTTGAGTAAATTCTAAAATTGCTGCTTCGGCTGGTTGGGAAGATTGAGGACTGTCTTCATCTTCTGCGGCTGATTGGCGAGTTTTTCCTTTTTCTTCTGGCTTCTTAATTTCCGCCGTAAAAGGTACGAGTTTGGTACGACGCGGATCGCTGTATTTGCGCTTGAGCGATCGCAAATCTTTTTTCAGTGCTTTAAGTAATTCTTTGCGATCGCTCAGTAATCGCCGTAATAAATCAATTTGCTCTGAGAGTTGTGCAAACTCCTGCTGCAAATTCTGCTGTTCTAAGCTGGTTATACGGCGCAATGGCATAGCTAATATCGCATCTGCTTGCACTTGGGTTAAATTTAACCGACTACAAAGGCTAATTTTCGCCGTGCTACCATCAGCAGCTTGGCGCAAAATTTCAATGACGGTATCAACGTGAGCTAAGGCTGAGAGTAAACCTTCTACTAAATGCAGACGACTTTCGGCTTTACCTAACTCGTAACTGTAGCGCCGAGACAGAGTTTGCTCGCGGAAACTTAAAAACTCCTGCAACAGTTGGCGCAAGCTTAACTGACGGGGTTGTCCATCTACTAAGGCTAAGAGAATCGCCCCAAAGTTAGTTTGTAAAGCGGTTTGATGATATAAATGCTGGAGAATTTCTTGGGGGTTGGTATCGCGTTTGAGTTCGATAACTACGCGCATTCCTTCGCGATCGCTTTCGTCGCGAATATCAGAAATTCCTAACAAACGACCTTGATTAACTAATTCTGCAACCTTCTCAATCCAGCCTGCTTTATTTACTTGATAAGGTAATTCTGTAATAATGATTGCTGTGCGGCGTTTGCTACCACGAGTAGGTGCTATCTCTTCTAAAGTTGCTACTCCCCGCAAGACAATCCCACCTTTCCCTGTGGTGTATGCTTCCTTGATTCCCGCATCACCAATTATTTCTCCGCCTGTGGGAAAATCCGGGCCGGGAATTAATTCAAATAATTTTTCATCAGATAAATCTGGGAAGTCTATTAAGGCGATTAAACCATCAACAACTTCCCCTAAATTATGGGGAGGAATATTTGTCGCCATACCTACAGCAATACCAGCACAGCCATTAAGTAATAAAAATGGTAACTGTGCTGGTAAGACTGTTGGTTCTTGCTGGGAATTATCGAAGTTACCGATAAATTCTACAGTTTCTTCGCCAATTTCTGTCAGCATTCCCTCATGACCAATGGCAGCGAGGCGGGTTTCTGTATAACGCATCGCGGCGGGTGGATCGTTGTCCACGCTACCGAAGTTACCATGTCCTGCTAGTAAGGGGTAGCGGCTAGAAAATTCCTGTACCAGCCTAACTAAGGCGTCGTAAACCGCTTGATCGCCGTGGGGATGGTATTTACCTAGCACATCCCCTACCACACGGGCGCATTTACGATAGGGTCTATCTGGTGTCAAACCCAGTTCGTGCATTGCATATAAAATCCGCCGATGCACTGGTTTTAAGCCATCGCGCACATCTGGCAACGCTCGCCCTACAATTACGCTCATGGCATATTCTAGGTAAGACCGTTGCATCTCAGTGTGCAGGGCTGTGGTGATTACCTGTCCCGTTGAGAGAAGGTTTAACTGTTTTGCCATGAGCTTGTTCCCTGAAATTTAACTACACAAAAGTCGTTTTAAATAAACGCTGCAACAACCACAGCATAACGGATGAAAGGCTATTTCTCACCAAATCTTGTTAGTCAGAGGATAAAAAGCAGTAGTATTATCCTTGATGACGGGGAGACACATTGAAGACTAAAAAGGAGGCAGACAACTGTTTTGTTCAGATGTTTATCCCCCCCATTCTCATAAGTTAAATTCTCATGAAAACTGTTCTGATTGTAGAAGACGATTTAATCAATGCTCGCGTTTTTTCCAAGATTTTAACCAAGCGCGGGGGCTTAGATGTTAAGCATACAGAAAATGTGGACGAAGTCATCACAATTGCTCAAGCTGGTGATGCAGACCTGATTTTGATGGATGTTTCTTTGTCTCGAAGTGTCTACCAAGGTAAGTCTGTTGATGGTATCAAAATTACACAAATGTTAAAAGCTGACCCGAAAACAGCACATTTACCTGTGATTTTGGTTACCGCTCACGCTATGGAAGGCGATCGCGAAAACTTCTTGAAACAAAGCGGTGCTGATGGCTACATCTCTAAGCCTGTAGTTGACCATCAACTTTTTGTTGACCAAATTCTGGCACTTCTACCCAAAGAATAAAAGCAAAGAACTGGTGGCTAACTCTCAGCAATCCTCGACTTGCGATTACTTCAGTATATATGTACTATAAACACTGTGAGTTCGGCAAGTGGTAATGAGTGGTGGGTAAAAGCAGTTCCAATTACCAATTGCCAAATTACTGTTTAACTATTGAGCAGGTGGCTGGTTGGAATTTAAGGGACTTTCCCCTTGCTGTAAAGCTGCTTGAATCCTGGGTAACTCCAGGAATTTTTTGGTATCTGATAGTAGCCGATCGCCCCAAAGATTTTGTTTGAGGAAATCCAAATCACCATAGCGCTGATCGATGCGCAAAGCTTGTTCGCCCATTGCTAAACCCTGTTGGCGATCGCCTTTAGTGTATAAAGCCACTGCTAAGGCTAATAAAGGTTCGGCTGCTTGTTTGTCCAAAGATACAGCAGTTTGCCATTGCTTGATTGCGCTTTGGACATCACCCTGTTCGTATTGAATTAAGCCAGTGTTGTTAATTGCTGGCCAAAATTTCGGATCGTTGGAGACAGCTTTGTTATATTGCGCGATCGCATCTGGTAAGCGACCAGTCATATAGTAAGCATTCCCCAAATCAAATAAACCTTCTGGATCGTTGGGTTTGATTTTCAAGCCAGCTTGGTAACTAGCAATAGCTGCTGGATATTTCTGCTGCTGAAAGTGCGCCGAACCCATTGCAAACAAAGCATCAGCATTTTTGGGATTGAGAGATTGGGCTTTTTTGAAAGCCGCGATCGCCTCATCAAACTTTTTGCTTTGGAGATGCAATCCACCCAATAAAAACCAAACTTTATCATTTTTTGGAGCCAGTTGACTAGCTAACCTAGCTCTAGGCAAAGCTAACTCAAACTGTTGAAACTGTCCTAACTGTGCTGCCTCTTGCGCCAAGCTCAACCCTTGTTTTTCCAATTTTCCTGCATCAAGTTGCAGTGTATGGGGTATTAAGGCCTGTGCTTGCGCTGCTTTTGGCATACTCCACAAACTACAGACAACGAGAAAAGAAATCAATCCTATTTTTTTAGGCACGCTACCTCCTCTTACCCACGAATCAAACAATCTTTCAGCTAGCTTAAACGATCTCCACTCTAGACGAAAAGCAAACTTTTCGTTAAGAGTCAAGAGTTAATCTTAGATGATTTTAAAAAGATTGGGCATG
>NZ_JACJQG010000123.1 GCF_014696435.1 Calothrix anomala FACHB-343
GCAATTTAAACCCCTTAATCAATGTTTGAATTTTGGCTGTCGCCATCCAACGACTTCAGCCACATACTCTTGTTGGGTTTTAGCCAAAGTTTGATTTTCAAGTTAGAAGGGAGAAACTATATTTTGCCCTCTGTACGAGTCACAAATAGGGGCGGGTTTATTGAGAATCATCATGGATATTTGAGGATATCTGTGAACCCGCCCCTACTAAATTTATTTACGGCTATATGAAACAAGAAATACAACGTCCTGATTAAATAAGCACATATTTTGCCCTCTGCCAAAATACTTTTGCCTTCTGAAAACTGACAACTGACA
Source organism: Calothrix anomala FACHB-343 (assembly GCF_014696435.1). Lineage (GTDB taxonomy): Bacteria > Cyanobacteriota > Cyanobacteriia > Cyanobacteriales > Nostocaceae > Aulosira > Aulosira anomala_A. Next base: position 319 of record NZ_JACJQG010000123.1, read on the forward strand.
CAAATGCGACTTATAGAAGAGATGCATCTCCGGCTAACGAGTGATTTTAGTTGCTGGATAACTTCATAAACTGTGACTATTGCTTACAGAAATTTCAGTGGGGACTGAATTATGAAACGCATTGGTGTATCCAAAATTGTCGGGACTACTGTATTAGCATTGAGTTTAGCGATCGCGCCTACAGTTTTACCAGCTTCTGCTCAAACCACTACTAATGATGGTACAGCAACAGATACCACCACCACAACAGACCGTCCTTTGACCGATGGTAACTATGCTGATGGTGATTGGGGTTTGCTGGGTTTACTCGGTTTATTTGGTTTATTCGGTCGTAAAAGCCGCAGAGATGACGACACCGCATATAGCAACCGCGATGTTGTCAGTTCTTCTCGTTCCAACTTTTAATGCTCAAGGCTTCTGCAATCTTAGGTGAATTCTACCAACAAGTTTAAGTTGCAGCCTGCTTTTGCAGGCTTTGTTTTGTCATAAACCATTACAAATGACCAATGACAAATGACAAATGACAAAAACCAATAATTTCACAAAGATAAAAAATGTTACTTAAAGTTTACTTACTCTTGAACCTAGCGATAATTGAGAGAAAATAAGTTTAAAGAGAAACCAAGGCTAACAAGTAACCTTGGTTTCCCTATCACCTCAATGTTTTTGGTCTGATGGAGACACACCAAGAGAGGTAATTATGTATCACGATACTTTAGTAGCCGACTTCAGCAATTACCTAATCGTCAAAATTTCGCTATTGATGATGGTACTAGTAGTACTGATGATTATGGCTGGTGCCCCTGCTATTTAAAATCAACATTCCCACTCTGATACATCTGTGCTGGACAAAACTGTTATTTGCTGAAAGATTACTGTATCTGTACAGAGAGTACAGTTGATGGCAATTGAATCGCAAGTGAAGCGGTAGCGATATTATGGGCTGTAGTTCAGCAGAATCAAATACCTGAATTTGGGTTGAGAAAGAATTCTGAGTAACGTCTGACAATAAGCCTAGTAAGGATCTTTCGTACTGCTAAAAGATAGAGAAGATTCTATATCGCAATGCTTTGGTGAATATCGAGAGATTCGATCAATATAATTGTCCTCGCATGACAACTGCGGATCAACTGTTTAATTAGGAATTTCCATGAGGAGATTAACTCGCGTGTTCCCAATCGCTGAGTAACTCATGCTGTTGTTTTACCGGACGTTTTTTTAGGGGAACTCTTGGCGAACCAATATCTGTCTTGGGGAAAGACTGTTTTTTCTTCGTAGATTTACTGTCTTGGGTGGGAGAATTCGTGGTGTTTGTCATGGCTATTTAAACCTTATTGAAAACTTCAGCACTAATGTATAACATCAAATTGAAAAGTGCAAATTTCGCAAGAAATATCTTATTTTTTTCAGTATTCCTACGGGAATAGCAATCTCTTCAATTATTGACTGTATTAGGGTAGATATTAGGTCAGATATAAGACTCAGTTAACAACTGCTTAAGAATTAATACCAATGTACAATCAACAAAATCCGATACAGCAAGGATTTTCTGAATTATATTTGCTGTCGCATTTTTGACAATTGGTATCAATGTCATCCAGTATTTTCATTTCAGCAGTGGGTGATAGCTTCCGCAATAACACTTATGGGCTGCTATGATTTACTTGAGAATTCACAATTGAAAAACCTCGTCTTGTGGATTTGCTTTTGGATAACTGTACTTGAAAGCTGACGCGATCGCTACTATTTTTACTTTTCACTTCTAATGTCCAGTTACCAGGACGAATCTGCCAAAATAAAGACTTTGCTGTATCCATAGCAAGCTTTTCCCCATTTAACCGCCACTCTACAGCTTCAGCCGTCTTTCCTATTAGCTTAAACTCTAGTTTTTGGCTTGTTTGTTCTCCTGGATACAGCAAAAATAAATCGCCATTATTCGGAGATATAATCCGCAAATTGCTAGTATTAAAAGTTGCTGGTTGCTGTTTAGCTAACCATTCATCATATTCTGCCGATAAACCGCCTGGTTGTGGGTTCTCATAGGCGATTTTGTCTGCTGGATAAAAATATTCCTGCACCACGGAAGCACAATCTGGTGTAGGTTTTAACCCAGAAATGGCGCAGATGGGTAATTGCACTAAACCTTGAGGTGAAGGGAAATTTTCTGGTTCGTGATGTTCGTGCAAATGTAACATAATGCGATTCCACAAAGGCGCAGCCCCAGTTACTCCTGATACTTGGCGCATCGGTTCCCCTGTGAAATTGCCTACCCAAGTAGCGACAGTGTAATCTGTTGTGAATCCTACCGTCCAAGTATCGCGGAAATTGGAAGAAGTACCAGTTTTAACTGCTGTGGGGAAAGGTAAATGTAATACAGAATCTACACCAAAAGCTGTAGCGCGGGCATGATTATCACTCAACATATCAATAATTAATTGCCATGTTATTGGGTTGGGGTTTGGCGTTTGGGGTTTGCTGTTTGATGTTTGGGATATTGTACTCACTAGTGAAGCAGTTTCACCTTGTCGCGCCATCGTCACATAAGCCTTGGCTAATTCCCACAGACTGACTTCTCCACTACCCAAAGTCAAACCTAAACCATAATATTCCGGGGTTTGATTGAGATGTTCAAAACCCAATTGACGCAGATGTTCTAAAAAAGCGGGTACGCCTACCTTTTCTAACACCCTAACTGCGGGAATATTCAAAGAATTCGCCAACGCCACCCGCACCCGCACCGGGCCTTGAAACTTTTGAGTATAATCTGTAGGGCTATAAAGTTTCGCACCGGGAATCGCGTAATGTGCCGGCACATCTGCCAAAATTGCATTCGGGCGAATTACACCTTTGGCTAGCGCCAACTCATAAACAAACGGCTTCAGGGTAGAACCGGGTTGACGTAGCGCCTGTACGCCATCATTACGTCCGAGTTTTGCTTCATCAAAATAATTGGGCGAACCCACATAAGCTAAAACTTCCCCAGTGCGGTTATCTATTACCAAAGCGGCTGCATCATGGACATTATTCGCCGATAAAGAAGCAAGTACTTGCTGTACCTGTGCTTCTACAAATTGCTGTAAAGGTCTATCTATTGTAGTGCGAATTTGTCCTTCCCCTTCTGGGGTACTTTGCTGACTGGCTAACCAAAATAAAAAGTGAGGTGCAGCAATAATTCCCCGTTGACGCGATTGAAATACTACCTTTTCTGTATAGGCGCGTTCAGCTAACGCAGAATTAATATAACCATCCTCTACCATTCGATTGAGAACATATTTCTGACGCTGCTTTAACCGTTGCCAATGGGCTAACGGGTCAAAATATGTGGGATTATTAGGAATAGCAGCTAATAGACTAGCCTGAGCAACATTTAAATCTTGAGCGGGGATAGAAAAATAAGTACGAGCTGCTGCTTCCACACCGTAGATATTTCCCCCCATTGGTAACCGATTAATATAAGCTGCGAGAATTTCATCCTTATTCATCCCCGCAGCTAACCGCCAAGCTAACCAAATTTCTTGCAGTTTACCAGAAAGATTGCGGGGAACTGGATCTAACATCCGCGCTAACTGCATTGTCACCGTCGAAGCGCCAGAGACAATTCTTTTCGCATGAATCGCTTCCTTAATCGCGCGGGCGATTGCTTTTAAATCCAACGCCCCATGATGATAGAAACTGCTATCTTCCGCCGCCAAAATTGCCTGAATAAACTGAGGCGAAACCTGATTTAATGGGACTACAGCAGTATGCTCTTGGTCGCGAGTCAGTAAAGTTCCTAAAGGTAACCCATTGCGATCGCTAAATTGCAACGCTAGCTGATTTTGTTGAATATCTGTAGCGCGAATCGGTGCAAAATAGGGCATTAAGCGCACCGCCAAGCACATCAGCAGCAAAGCTAGAATAACCTTCCCCCGGCGACTGTGATTTAACCGTCGCCAAAACTTTTGCGTAATTTGGATTAGCCTGCGTGAAGTTACTTGCATCAGCGAATGCTCTACCCTGTCAAAGTTACTTTAATTTTGACGTAGCGATCGCACTTTAATCGGGAAATATTACTAACAATTTACAACTGATTTGTCAGTTGTCATTAGTCATTTGTCATTGGTATTTATTCCCCCAATTATCATCTCCAAGAAAACAATACTTCTTAATATAATTTCCTCCTATTCCTCCTCTCTGTGTCCTCAGCGCCTCTGCGGTTCATCACTCTTCTCTTCGTGTCCTTCGCGTCTTCGCGGTTCGTTTAAAAACCTCATCCCATCATTAAGAATTGTACTTATTACTAGGAACAATCCCCTCTCATTGGTTATCTATAGAATAATCTCACGCCAAGACAAGAGATATCTATATTAAATATGATTATTAAAATTTTAATTAAATTTCTACTTACCCTCACCTTAATGCTAGGAATAGCAGGGTGTAACTTTTTCGGGATTAATTCAGGAAAAGAACCCCTACCAACAGTTGCGCCTCTCGCACAGCCTAAATTACCAGATTGGATTGAACAAATTAGTCCCGTTGGCGATGCGAAACCTCTCAATCAAATTCGCATCAGGTTTAAAGAAGCATTAATTCCCGTTGAAAGCCTCGATAGTCCAGAACAGCAAAATTTACTGCAAAAATTTGAACTCACCCCACCCATCCCCGGAAGATTTCGCTTTTTAACGCCGCGTATGGTGGGTTTTCAAGCCGATAAAGCCTTACCTCAAGCCACAAGATTTCAAGTAACGCTGAAATCTGGCTTATCTGACTTAAAAAAACATCGTTTAAATCAAGATTTAGCTTGGACTTTTAATACAGAACCGATTAAATTGACGAATTTACCAGGCGTCAACCCAATGGAAAAGGCTGACGATCAACCAATTGATTTACAGCCTAAATTAGAATTTACCTCGAATGTGGAATTAGATGTTAATTCCGTCGCCAAAAATTTACAGCTAATTCCCGAAGGGAAAACAGAAAGGATTAGCTTTAAAGTAGAACTAGTTAAAGAAGATAAACCCCAAGAAACCGAAGATCCTTTAGAAAAATTCGAGCCGTCACAAATTAATTGGGTTTACAAACTGATTCCCCAACAAAATCTCACCACAGCTACTCGTTATCGTCTAACTTTTGCGCCGGGAATTCGTCCTGCTTATGGTAATTTAGCTAGCGAAAAAGAATTCGCGACTAAATTAACTACCTATTCACCATTAGCATTACAAAAAATTAATTATTACGGACAACCAGACGCCGGGGGAACCTACGGGAGATTTGTTAAAGGTAGTCCGCAATTAGAATTTAATAACATTATCCTTCCAGATTCTGCTAAAGAAAATATCACCATTACCCCGACACCAAAAGATATTCCTCGACTCATCCAAGTTAACGATGAAGATAGAGTAATTAATATCAATCCCTATGCCTTAGCGCCAGCAACGAGTTATACAATTACTGTCGGGGGAAATCTTAAAGATAAATTTGGACAAACCTTAGGTAAACCAGTCACCGTTAATTATGACACTGGCGATGTAGCTGGAGATATTTGGCTTCCTGCTGATTTAAATATTTTCCCTGCTGGTAAAGATTTACAGTTAAATATCAATACAATAAATTTACCAGAGGCGAAATACAAAGCTGCTTATAAAGTAGTCCAGCCAACAGATTTAGTTTACGATAATTACGCGAGTAATTTATTACCTAAACCTGGTGATTGGCAAAGTTTCTCTGTAGCGAGAAAGAATAACCAATCCGTTGATATTAATGTACCTCTGCGAGAAAAACTCTCTGCACCTACAGGAATGTTAGCCTATGGCGTGCAAGCCAGGACTAATAAATATCAAGAAAATGGTAAAGAATTGTGGCGGGAACCTACAACTTACGGCTTAGTACAATTAACCAATTTAGGTGTATTTTCTCAATGGTTTCCTGATTCTGGTTTAATTCGCGTTCATAATTTAAGTGATGGTGCGCCTGTAAAAGCTGCATCTGTAGAAATTTATCAATCAAAATTAAATACAAAATCTCGTTCGCCAGTTTCACCTTGTGCAACTGGGAAAACAGATGATAGGGGAAATTTAACTATTAAACTTGCAGATTTACAGCAATGTTTTCCTGGTAGTCAAAGATTAGTAAAAGCACCAGAATTATTAATAATTGCCCGTGAAAATCAAGATTGGGCATTTACGAGAACCGAAGAATATAGCGGCGTATATGGTTATGGTATTGATGCAGGTTGGCAAGATGGTAAACCAGAATCGCGGGGAATTATCTTCTCTGATAGACAATTATATCAGCCAGGTGAAAAAGCTTGGTTAACTGGTTTCGCCGATTATTTACAAAATGGCACTATTCAGCAAGATAAAAATGCTGCTTACCAAGTAACTTTAGTCGATCCTGATGGACAAAGAACGAATTTAGGCACAAAAAGTACTAATGAATTTGGGACATTCTCTTTAGAATTACCAATTAGTAAAACTCAACGCTTAGGCTATTATACAGTCGAGGCGAAGGGGAAATCTGGGCAAGCAATTTCTGGAGAATTCCGCGTTGCTGAATTTAAACCGCCTAATTTTAAAGTTGAACTGAAATTAGATAAAGAATTTGCTTATATTGGCGATACTGTTGCGGCGAAAGCTGCTAGTAATTATTTATTTGGTGCGCCTGTACAAGGAGGCGAAGCCAAATATTTTGTGACGCGCCAACAAGCTAATTTTATCCCTAAAGGTTGGGAAGAATTTAGTTTTGGTAGACAATGGTTTTGGCCGGAAGAAAGTCCGAATGTCACTAGCGATGTTTTACAAACTACTGCTACACTCGATGCGAATGGGAAAAGCGAACAAAGTTTCACGGTAGCGAAAGATTTACCTTACCCCATGACATACCGGGTAGATGTACAAGTCGCAGATGTTTCTAATTTATCGGTAGCGAATTCCCAAAGTTTTACCGCTTTACCAAGTAATCGGTTGATTGGGTTAAAAAGTAATTTTGTGGCTGATGCTGGGAAACCATTTAATATTGAAACCATTGTTACTGACCCTAGCGGAAAATTGCTCACAGGTCAACGACTACGGCTAGAATTACAAGAGATAAAATATAGTAGCGTTACCAAAGTAGTTGAAGGTAGCCGCACCCCAAAAAATCAAGTTGAATATAAAACAGTCGGACAAGTAGAAGTCACATCTGCAAGTAATCCCCAATCGGTAACTTTAACGCCAAAAGCATCCGGTTCTTACAGAATTAGGGCAAATTTTAGCGATACCAAAGACGAAATCAGCGCCACAGATTTACAGATTTGGGTAACTGGAGATAATCAAGTTTATTGGGGTGCGCCAGATGAAGATAGGCTAGAAGTTAAACTAGATAAAAAAGAATTTAAACCGGGTGAAACTGCAACAGCATTAATTCAATCTCCCTACCCAGAAGCAGAATTATATTTTGCAGTCATTAAAGACAAACCTCTCTTTCAACAAATTACCAAAGTCAAGGGAGGCGCACCACAAATTCAGTTTACAGTTACCCCAGAAATGTTACCTAATGCAGCAGTACAAGCTGTATTAGTCAGACAAGGTAAACCAATTCAGGAAGTAGAACCGGGAAGTTTAGATAAATTAGTGAAAATTGGCTTTGCACCTTTTAAAGTCAACTTGCAAGATAAATATTTAACAGTACAAGTTAACCCACTGCAAGCATCACTAGAACCTGGCGCAGAAGAAACTGTACAATTAGAATTGAAGGATAACCAAGGTAACCCCACATCAGGACAAATTACAGTCATGGTGGTGAATGAAGCTGTATTGCAACTATCTGGCTATCGTCCACCAGATTTAGTAAATACAGTATACGCCGAACAAGCGATCGCAACTCGCTTCAGTGATAATCGTCCCGATGTCGTCATTCAACCCCAAGATATTCCCAAACCCAAAGGCTGGGGTTATGGCGGTGGCTTTTCTTCCGGCGCAGCTAATACCAGGGTGCGCACAGATTTTCAAGCCTTAGCCTATTACAATGGTGCTGTACTCACCGACGCCACAGGGAAAGCACAGATAACCTTTAAACTTCCCGATGACTTAACCACCTGGCGAATCATGGCTGTAGCTACCGATGGTAATTTGCGGTTTGGCAATGGCGATCGCACTTTTATCACAACTAAACCATTACTCACTAACGCCATTTTGCCACAATTCGCCCGTCCAGGCGATCGCCTACTCGCAGGTTTATCAGTTACCAATAACACGGGAAACGGTGGAAACCTCTCAATTAACGGCGAAATTAGCGGTACGGTGAAATTTGCTGAGAATAACCCCACCTCCACAAATTTACAAACCCAAGCACAAACCACTACCCAAGCTTATCGCTTCCCTATGTTGGCGGAAGATGTGGGAGAGGCGAAAGTTCGCTTTACCACACAGTTAAATAATGCAGCCGATGCATTTGAACTACCATTAGAAATTAAGCCGCTAGAAATTAGCGAACAAGTTGTAGAAACTGGCATCACCGAAAAGCAAATCAAGATACCTTTAAATGTAGATAAAAATACCATCCCCAACGCGGGAGGTTTAGATATTCAACTGGCGAGTACCTTAGTTCCAGAAATTACAGCACCAGCCAAACAAGTTTTAGGCGATGAGGAATTACCCTTCGCTGAACCAGCAGCCAGTCAGTTAACAATTGCAGCGAATTTGCAAAGTTTATCCCAAAAATATGGACAAACATTTGCCGAATTCAATATTAATCAACAAGCCAATCAAGCCACAGAACAACTGCAAAAGCTGCAAATAGGTGATGGTGGTTTTGCTTCCTACCCAGAACAAGAAAAATCAGATCCTTGGATATCTGCTTATGCGGCGGAATCCTTAGCCCAAGCCAATCAAGCCTTCCCCGGTGCGATTAATTCCGCAATGCTGTCTCGCCTCAAGGGTTACTTGCAAAAAGTCCTCGCCAATCCCGGACAATATGACTTTTGTAAACAGCAAGTCTGTAAAACTCAATTACAACTAAATACCTTAATCGCCTTAGCAGAATTAGGCGATAAACGCAATAGCTTTTTAGCAGATATTTACCAACAACGTAATAATTTTGATGTAGTTAATCAAATCAAATTAGCGCGGTACTTATCCCAATTCCCGGAATGGCAAGACGAAGCCAAAATTATCTTCAACCAGTTACAAAAAAGTATCTATGAAACTGGTAGAACAGCAGTAATTAGTATACCTAATAGTTGGGGATGGATGAGTTCGCAAACAACAGCACAAGCGCAAGCTTTACGTTTATTTATTGCGAATAAAGCTAAACCAGAAGTTGTGGATAAATTATTTCAAAGTTTGCTAGCTCAAAGAAGAGATGGAACATGGCAAACTAGTTATAACAACGCGCAAGCACTCACAGCCTTAGTAGAATATAGCCAACTCCAACCCACACCACCAAACTTTGTGGCTTCCGTACAATTAGCGGGTAAAAAATTAGGCGAAAACCGCTTTGCAGGGTACAGCAATCCTAGCTTACAGATTAATGTCCCAATGGATAAATTACCACGCGATCGCCACGATTTAATCTTACAAAAATCCGGCAGAGGTAAATTACATTATCTAGTGGCTTATAATTATCGCTTGCAAGGAAACCAACCAGGTAAATTTAACGGGTTAAGAGTCAGCAGAGAAATTCAAAAATTAGGCGAAGAGAAAAACATTCTGCAAAAATTTGGACTTTACGCCTTTGATAAACCCTTAACCTTAAAACCTGGACAAGTATTTGATATTGGTGTAGAAATTATTACCGACCATCCAGTAGAGCATGTAGTAATTACAGATCCTCTACCAGCCGGATTAGAAGCAGTAGACGCCAGTTTTCAAACTACAACCGCCGCATTGCAAGCTAAAGCCGATAGTTGGCAATTAGGATTTAGGAATATATATCGCGATCGCATTATCGCCTATGCCGACCACCTCGATCCAGGGGTTTATAGCTTGCATTACTTAGTCCGTTCCGTTACCCCCGGTAAATTCCTCTGGCCTGGAGCGGAAGCGCATCTACAATATACACCAGAAGAATTTGGGCGTGCGGCTGACTCTACACTGATAGTGGAGGAGAAATAGTGCGATCGCACTATCTCAGATATGTGGCAATTACGATAAAATAATATTTGCATATACAGCAATTGCAATTCCCATGACAACTAACAAGCTACCAAAAAAGAAAGATAAGAAAACTCCAATTCCCGAACATCCACTGGCAAAGCTTGCTGGTAAGTTTGAAGGTGATTTTTGGGAAGATACGCTCTTGGAAATTCAGAAATTGCGAGAACTAGAAAAACAAGAAATCAACAGAGTTTTAGATAATCAATAATTTGTAGGTTTTAATTAAGTGTATCTACTTGATACCAGCATTGTTAGTAACTACCTGGATAAAAGACGTAATATTCCACAATTAACAGAGCGTATTTTAAGCACATCTCCGGAATTAATATTTATTAGTATTATTACTGTTGAGGAAATCATACAAGGAGCTTTGGCAAGTATCCAAAGGATGAGACAAAAACCATCTGTTACGGATGCATATAGATATTTTGCAGAATTATTTTCCGCATTACATTACTTTCAAATCCTGCCTTACACTATCGAAGCAGAAGCAATTTATCAATCCTTATCTACAAAAACCAAACGTATTGGAACTCAGGATTGTCGAATAGCTGCTGTAGCTAGCTCGAAAGGATACATATTAGTGACAGCAAATATAGCCGATTTTGAAAAAATAGGTAATATTCAAATAGAAGATTGGACACAGTAAAAAATTGTAGTGTACCAACACCCGAAAATAGCGGGAAGCTTGGTAGCCTCGTCTCTTCAGAGCGAGGCGGAAAAGCGACCCGTGCGACTTTAGTCGCCTAGTAATGATGTGGGTCTTCAATATACTTCTGGATGGTTTCAGCACTAACATTACCTGCCGTGCTGAAAAAGTAACTTTTACTCCATAAGCTAG
>NZ_JACJQG010000124.1 GCF_014696435.1 Calothrix anomala FACHB-343
ATTAAGCGTTCTGGATATGGATTTAGAAATTTTGAAAACTTCAGAATTAGATGCTTGTTAAATTGGGCATAGACTATTAGTTTAGCATAACAAGTAATGAAGAACCATTTTTTTTTATTATAAACATACAAAAATACTTACTAAAAAATTATTTTATAGTAATTCACAAGAGTAAAATATTTTAGCATAAGCCTAGCTTTTTATCTGTATCTTAGATTATTAATTTTAAACTTAAATATTATACAAAAATACACTTTGTTAATACTATTTATTTAAAATTAAATATTTTTAGTCGCCAACAAATTATATTCTTGGAGATTTTTTACTTTTTCTAAAGGCTGACCAACAATATTTTTTAATTCAAAATTATGTTCTTTTAAAAAAGCAAATATTTCTTCTTCTCTAGCAGAAGTATCAGCAAGCGGAGTAAGTATTTCAATAATAATATTTTCTACTATATCAATTTTTTTCAATAGCCCGTGAATAACTTCTAATTCAAAACCCTCTACATCTATTTTGAGTAATTTTACTTTATTCAATTTTAGTTCTTCAAAAAGGTTATCAAGTGTAATCATAGGGATCAATCTCCATCCAAAAACCTGGTTTTACGAAGGTTTTTTTAGGGGCAAGAAATGTCTCTCGTATATAGTGCTGAAATCTTGCTTTACCTTTAAAATTAGGTAACTTAAGAAAATGTTTATAAAGACTCATTACACAATTTTATTTGTTACAAATTTTTTAAAAATTCTTACTATTAAAAAACCCTATAATCATCCACAAAAGTAGATTATTCTAGCTTAAGCCTAGATATTTATTTATATATTCATATATATTGAATTACTTTTACTACATGAACGGCGACTTTGCCAATGGTTGAGTAAAGTTAGAATCCTAAATAAGCTATTAGGATCTTTTGCCAAATCTTCTAGCGAGATACTCCAACAGTCTTCACCCCAAAGCGTAGATATAAGCTGTTTATCTTCCAAAGAGCGACTATACCAAAAATCTTTTATAGTATCACTATGATTTACATACCATGATAAATTAGGCCAAGAACCTTCTGTAGCCAATCCTTGAATGATATTCTGCTTACTTGCGCGTCTTTTTAACCAGTTGACTCCAAACATCAATAATTTTTGCCAATAGGAAGAACCTACTTTCCAACCAAAATTAGCATCAACAATATTTTCTCCTTCTTGACAAAGGTTAGCAATCGTCAGCCCCCATAAGTCTCCATTCAATTTCCACTCAGCGCGGCTACGACTATAGCAGTCTGCCACTCTGGTGTCAGCTAGAAAAGTATCATAAGGGAAAATACGATGCATAATTTGACTAGAAACAGATACAGCATAGCAAGCAGGACGGATGCGTTTATCTTCTACTAGTAAACGTTCTTTGTCTGTTGTTAGTTTTTGAGGAGTTCCCTCAAACCAAGTTAACATCCGCTCTCGAACTGCTAAAGCAAATTCGGGGGGAGATTGACGTGGATAATTGGGTAAAAAACCATCAACTCGTTCATTTGTAAATTCTAAAGTTGGCAAATTCTTGCCAAAAAATTGTTGATATTGTTTTTCTAAACCATAGCCCTTAAATAACCAATCACTTGTGCAAGCTGTAAGAACAGTTTGTGGATTGAATGCAGTGATAAATTCACGAGTACCTAAGAAGTGATTATCTTCTAATGACCACATACCCCCAGAAAGGCGTGCGCCTTCCTGCATCCATCGAGGATAATAATCAGGATCTCGTTGAAAACCTACATATTTTACACCTGCTGCTTCACATAGTCGTTGAGCAATGGCAGACTCTTTGTTAGGTTGGTCATATAAATTTACACCGACTAAGTTATATCTATCTGCTGCTGAGAATAAGACAGAACGAGAGTCTAATCCTCCACTGGTATAGGAAACTACTGGGCATAAATGAGGCAGAGTACGAATATGTATAGAGTTCTTTAATGCTTGGGTCAACTCTTCTACAGCTTCATTTAAACTGGAAAAAGGAGCATCTTGGAAAGGCTGCCAATAATATCGATGCTTAACTGCTCCTGTAGCAAAGTTCCAGCACCAGTGGACGGCTGCACCAGCATATTTGATTTCTTTGTAATAAGTATGTGGAGGAGTTATACGCCAAGCTCTTAAAAAATCTGTCATTGAGACATAATCAGGCTCTACCCTAACTTGTTCGTCATCAGCAATGGCATCAGGAAAAGTTGAAATAACACATTCTTTTATATTATCAGGACGATATAAAAAGATAGGGTGATAACCAAAGTGATCTGTTAGTAGATGTAGTTCTTTTAAACGTGGGTCCCAAATCAACAAAATAGCCGAACCATTATGACGTTCAACTCCAGCAATACCCTTATTTAAGTATTGATGAAGAATCAGGCGGTTACTTAATCCACCTTGATATTGATTCATTTGCTCGGCTTGTAACCAATCTGAAGCTGGCCAAGCAATTCTTCCGCTTGTAACAACTCGGACACCGCTTTTGGGATCGCAAGCAGATCCAAAATGTTTGGGGTTATTCAGAGAAACTAAAGAATAAGACCAATAATCATCTACGAAAATTTCTCGGTTTTCTTGATTAGAAAAAAAAGTTAGTCGTTCAGCCGCCGCATCAATTCGTTTGGGTTCTGAATTTCCCAAAACAACGTAAAGTCCTGCCATTTAAGACACTCCATGTTTAGCTTTAGAAGCTATCAAAGTATTAATTGATAATCGCTTGGGTTGCTGGCATTGTGGAATCAAAATATGCTCTTTAGTTAAAACCCCACATTGGTAAATGTAAAGAATATAGCTTTTATTTATTTCCAGATTATTCTATTTGCTTACTGATAACAAATATTATTACTCTAAGAGAAGCAATTACTTTAACTCTGCTTTACTCCAAAGGAAACTAATAAAACTTAAAAGTTCGTTTAATTAAGATAACTTGCAGATATTTAATTTATTCACAACCTCTGTAGCACACTTAATGAATCAATTTGTCCTATGAGCTTGAAGCGTGAATCATGGCGAATATGTGACTCGAAAAATTGAAAAGATCCAAGTTCAGCTATACGTGGATTATGGTTTGGCACCCGTGTATCATGCAAAGCAATAATCCCATTTTGTGCAACTTTATCAGACCAGTCAATCCAATCACGTTTTATCCCTTCAAGGGAATGGTCACCATCAATAAAAATGAAATCAAGATTGCCTTCAACTTCGGAAACGGCATCATAACTGAAGCGTTCAATAAACATAACTGAAGACGTATTAGCTGAAAGATGTACTTCACGCTTTGCAATAAAACGTCCCCAACAAATACCTAATTTTCCTGGAAAGAAAGGATCTATTGCTAGCAGGGTTGCATTGGAGTCTATTTGATTTGCTAGCAATCTTGTGGTTACACCTTCATAAACTCCAATTTCTACAAGTCGCTGTTTACCCGTAGCAAAATTTGCCAGACATTCACGCTCTGCGTGAGTTGTTTGGGTATGAGCAGGTTCAAGACCAAGGAAATAGCGAATAGTATGGGATATGCTTTTGCCAATTGCGCTCATATTGATGGTTGTAAATTTTTAAATTAACTAGATAAATTATTGTGATTGCCAAAATAATAATTCAATCGGTTCTTTTGGCGATGATATACTTTATTTTTAGTTATTAGGATTTTTTTAAGTTACTTTCTCTTGTAAACTTTCTCCTGTTCCTTGAGACACAATCTGTCCTTCCTTAAATTCAAAAACTTGTGAACAATGTCTTAAAGTACTCAGGCGATGGGCAATGATAATTATAGTTACTCGTTCTTTAAGGCTATAAATTGCTTCCATCACTTCCTGCTCAGTTTCATTATCCAGGGCACTAGTAGCTTCATCAAAAACGATAACTGAGGCTCGTTTATATAAAGCTCGCGCAATACCGATACGTTGGCGTTGTCCTCCGGAGAGGCGTATTCCTCGTTCTCCTACGAGTTCTGCATATTGATGAGGCAAGTTTTCAATAAAACTATCAATTTGCGCTAACAAAGCTGCTTTTTTTACTCTTTCCATATCAATTTCTGAAGGCTGCACTCCAAAAGCAATATTCTCGGCTATCGAGGTATCGCTGAGATAAATAGTTTGAGGGACATTAGCTACATTTTGTTGCCAAGCCCATTGCTGATTGTCACTATCGAGGGGAGTGCTATCTATGAAAATATAACCTTTTTGTGGCTGAATTAGTCCTAAAATTAAATCAGCCGTTGTACTTTTGCCGCACCCAGATCCGCCAAAAAAACCAATAGTACTGTTTACAGAAATAGTCAAGTTCACATCTCTTAGCACCCAATTTAATTCTGGAGAATAGCGAAACCAAACATTCTGTAAGCGCAAGTTTTTATTTAAAGGTAAGGGTTCAGGTCTAGGCTGTAAATAATGTTTTACCACTGGCTTTTCTAGGGTAGCCAGAGTTTCCTTTAAGGAAGCATCATTGCTTCTCACCCAAGCCCAACAGCTATAGCATTGCTGTAGAGATGGCAACAACCGATTTAGTCCTAAAACCAGGGTTCCCAAGACTGGTAAGATACGTAAAAAATTGGCTTCTGTTTGTAGCATGAGCAAAGCCAAAATAGCAATTGAGGTCATAGCAATTGCTTCCATGTAGGGACGATTTAGGGAACCCATAAACTGATTGGCTGCATGTAACTGTCGTAAAGTCAAATCAGTATTTTGGTAATTGCTAAGGAATATTGGCTGCGAACCATCCAGCAAAATATCACGGATACCGCCCATGCTCTCTTGTATGAGTTTTATACGCTTGTGTGAATACTCAACTATCTTGTTGCTGTTGCGAGCTAGTCGATATCGGGTAAGTCGAACAATTGGTACAATTAAAGTACCAAGCAGAGCAATTCCTCCCAAGGTAATTTGCCAGTCAACTAACAGCAAACCAAACAGAATTGCTGTGAGCATTAAGAAATAAAATACAAAATTTAGAGTTGCATAGATGACTCCAATGGTGCCCTCAATGTACTCCGTTGAGCCAACAATTAACTTACTGCTGTTATGGGTGAGATAAAAGCTGTAAGGTTGCAGTAGGTTTGAACGGTAGCAAGCTACACTAAGATCGTTTGCGATAGCAGCAATTAATCGGCTTTGAAACCAAAGTGTAATTAATCGGAGTGTATTAGCAGTGACTACTGCTAAGATAAACCCTAAACTCAGCCAAATTGATAATTGATGTGGAGAAGTAATAGACAGAATCTGAGCTATCGTTTGAATTTTCGGGTTCTGCATCAGAACCTGGGGATTAGCTAATGCTCCGAGAAAAGGTAATAATGCTCCCAGACTCAATACTTCACTGAAAGCTGTTGCTAATCCTAAAGCCAGCATTAATAACAACTGCTGACGACGGCGTTGGGGCAAATGCTTGAGAATACAGCGTAAATTTTTGAAAAGAGAATTTTGGCTTAAGGACACAGTAAATATTAGGTAATCTACTCCATTTATTGAAACTTACAGCAGATTGTATTTTGGTAAAGTAGCAAGCTTTTGGAAATTTATGACTTAGCTAACCTCGCTTTTACCATCATCTGCACTACATCTTTCATTTTGTATTTTGCTTGCCATCCCAATTGATTTTCTGCTTTAGCTGGATTACCTCTACCAACTTCTAAATCTGTAGGGCGGAGTAAGCTGTTATCTATCACCAGATGTTCGCGCCAATCTAAATTGACTGATGCAAATGCTGCTGATACAAAATCTTCTAGGGAACTGCTTTCTCCTGTCGCAATGACATAATCATCGGGCTGTTGTTGTTGCAACATTAAATGCATCGCTTCTACATATTCCGGTGCCCAACCCCAGTCACGCTGAATTTGCATATTGCCTAAATAAAGTTGTTCCTTACTACCTTGAGCAATTCGACAAGCAGCCGCAACAATTTTTTGCGTCACAAATCTTTCTGGGCGCAGGGGAGATTCATGATTAAACAAAATCCCCGAACAAGCAAATAAACCGTAAGCTTCGCGGTAGTTTGCAACTTCCCAAAATGCGGTGGCTTTGGCGACAGCATAGGGACTGCGGGGACGAAATGGTGTTGTTTCATCGGCGGCTGTATCGCCAGTATCGCCAAAACATTCACTAGAACCTGCATTGTAAAGTTTGATGGGCTTACCTAAAAAGCGAACGGCTTCTAATAAGTTGAGGGTTCCAGTGGCTATACTTTCTAATGTTTCTACTGGTTGTCCAAAGGATAAACCAACTGAACTTTGTCCGGCTAAGTTGTAGATTTCGTCGGGTTGAATTTTTGTCAGTACCTGCAACACGCTGCGGAAGTCAGTTAAAGCCATTGACTCTAGCTTTACCTGCTGGCGAATTCCTAAGTACACCAAATTTGAGAATGGGGAAATCTGTGCATCGCGAGAAGTTCCGCAGACTGTATAGCCTTGATTGAGCAGTAACTGTGCTAGGTAAGCTCCATCTTGACCTGATATTCCACAAATTAGGGCTTTTTTCATCAATTTGGTTGATGGTTGACGGTTGACGGTTGACGGTTGACGGCGACTTTGAAAACACGCTCTAGGAATCTACTACTACAACTGCATTCTGATTGCAAACTTAATAGGGACACAAACAAATTTTTGTGTCCCTATATCCCTGTAGGAGGTTGTTGAATATTACAGCAGTTTTCATGCATTTGAACCACAATCCTAGTAGGGGCAAGGCACCAGTAAGATTATTATATATATGAGAAGATTGTGAATGCCGTGCCCCTACAGTGTGGTCTATTTACCTGAAAATTGCTGTAATAATGATTTGTTAGCAAGTCGTTGAGAGACAGTATATTTCAGGTAAATGAGGTATGCGCTTTGGGGCATGGCAGTGCCAGTGCCCCTACAATCAACGATTATCTTTACCTCAGCAATTGGCAATCTGCTGTATATTATGGTGTATCCAAACTTTCTGTAGGTGTTGATGCATTTACCTTGCGAGTCTTCCGCTTGCGATCTTGTTTGCGCACACCTCCAGCCATCTCATATTGATCGCTACTTTTACCATATTTAGAAGCTACGCCAGTTAGCATTCGATCTGATAAATCGGCAAGCGATCGCTCTGCTTGTGAAACCAACGTACCTGTCTGATCGGCCTCTGACACAGCTATATTATGAGCTTCTAATTTTTTGCTTGTATCTTCAATTAATTCGGAAAATAATTGCAGCGTTAGCCCATTTCCCAAATCTAGTGAGCTATCAATTGTCTTTAAACCAGCTATCCGACGCCGGGCTTTGTCTAAAATGTTTGAAGTCCGCTTTGGTCTTGCCATAACACTATACCCATGTTGAAAAGAATACACATAAGTTAACTTATGCTTGACCAATACGGGACTAGTGTTATCTGGGAATCAGAACCGATCAAATTTTCTGGGGAATTGCGTAAATTTCCTAATTTACAGCAGTTTACACCTATTTAAACCACATCTGTCGTAGGGAACACCGACAATCTTTTGGTACATACAATAATTTTACTAGTGCCGTGCCCCTACAGCGTGGTCTATTTACCTGAAAACGGCTGTAATAGTTTTGGGCTTTGTGCTTCGGGGAGCATCCCAATTTTGACGCAATACCCTCAAGGGTATTGCTATACCAACAAAGCCTGCCTTCGCAGGCAAAAAGTTTGATGCCTGCGAAGGCAGGCTTCGTATTTCTAGCCCCACCCTTATAGGGTGAGGGCGTTTTTGCACATTTGGGATGCTGCCATGCTTCGACACTTGTGTTGTGAAAAATTCCTCAATTTGAGAAATACATTCATACTCAGTTGCCAAAAATGCGACAAAACTTTGAAAGACACTAGCATTCATAATAAATGCTGAAACAAACTTATAAATATTCAAGCAAAACTTATGAATGGGCGATGATTGACAATAAATGCTAATGCAAAGCTGTAAATATTCAACTAAAACTTATGAATACGCCATTATTTGCAATAAATGCCGAGACAAAGCTGTAAATATTCAATTCAAACTTATGAATACGCCATTATTTACAATAAATGCTTTGTTGATTTTGCATTTACATGTGTCATTTTGGGCGAAGCGAATTGTCTTTAAGCTTTTGCTTCGTTCAGAACGACAGATGTTTGAGTTTTTGCATTAGCTGATAAACCGAAAATCAAGAATGCTGCGATGATCCATCATCCGGGACTGTCTAGTTGTAAACTCGCTGACAGAAGGATTTTTGTGGGGATGAATGACACCGGTTGCTTGTTGCCAAAGTTCTGGTGGTGCGAGAGACAATTCATAAGTCGAGTCACGTTTACAAACGTGATACCACTTGGTTTGTTGGCATTCTTCACACCAAAAGGCTTCTAACCATTCACCTTCTAAAGGAACCGCAGTCTTGGCTGCTACTAACATTAAAGCTTCTCGGCGTTTAACTCCTCTTTGTTGTAATTGTCCGGCTTCTTCAGCAAATAACCCGTATTTTTGACTCACGCTATTGATGTAACAGCCATGTATGGGACAATATATAGCTCGGCGTTTAGAACGCTTGCGATTGCGATCGCATCTTCTCTGCACTTCGGCCCTCCGTATCATTAGACATCTAACAGATCGCAAGAAGGTTGCGTTGAAGGGACTGAGATCTGAAAGACCATCAAAGCCCACTTCTTTATCAACAGTGAGTTATTCAGTTTAAAAAGAAACATTCACTCATTAGTACAAGTTCTAGGGAACATGCTTGACGAGCGTTTTTGTTGGCAGTAAATCTTCAGTAATTTTGCTGAGGGATAAATTGCATTTACCTGCTTACACAACATTACTCACAGAGTTAACTTGGTAAAAAGGTGGACGCACTTTGTTTATATAGCCAGCAATTTCAATTGTCAAGCCAACAGTAAAGATAAATTAATCCGGTTTGGGTACTAAGTCAGAGTGATTACACTCACACACTTGACGATACAGCTTTTTGCAGAACTTTTAAATATTGTTTAGCAATGATTTCCGGCGTAAAATGTGACTGCAAATACTTACGGGAAGCCATACCCATGTTTTCTGCAAGTTTTTGGTCATTACTGAGTAAGCGAATAAATTCTGCTAGTCCATAACTATCACCATTCTCAAAACTATCGCCGCATTTAGCTTCTGTAATTAGTTGTCTTAAGTAAGAAGACTGGGAACAAATTACGGCTACTGGACGCCCTGTAGCCAAAGCTGGGTAAAGTTTACTCGGTGCAACTAAACTTTCCATACCAGCTTCCACACTGACGAGAGATAAGTCGCAAGCTGTCAAGGAATAAGGCAATATATGTTTTTCTTGATACGGTAAAAAGAGAAAATTACTTAAGCCTAAATGATTGACTTCTTCGATAAAACTGTCATGTTTTGGGCCTCCACCAATACAAACAAATTGAATTGGCTCATTTTGCAGTTGTTTAGCTGCTGCCAAAATGGTGTCTAAATCATGACAGCGCCCCATGTTACCGGAATACAGAACAGTAAATTTGTTAACTAAGTTATATTTCTTAGCAAACCAGTTATCTTTTTTTACAATCGGCACAATCAACTCAGGGTCTCCCCAGCTATGAATGACGCTAACTTTATCTGCTATCTCTGGACAGGTGGTGACTAAGCGCTGTTTCATCGCTGGACTGAGGACAATTACGCCTTGGGATTTTTGCCAAATTTTTTGATTAAGTACTTGCCAGAATTTGCCTAACCAGTGATTTTTGGGGATTACGCCCAGAGCGATCGCAATATCTGGATAAATATCATAAATTAAGCACACATAGGATAGCCCAAAACACAGGTGAGCAATATATCCCACAATTGGTAAAAATGGTGGAGCGGAAGTCAGTAACAATAAATTCCGGCGACGAACGCATCTAATGAGATGCAATACAGCGCGCAAGGTAAATAAGATACCATTGATTGCTTTACCGCGAACTCGGCGCGACCATAACTGCGCACTGCGCGATCGCTGAATTCTCACTCGACCAACCTGTTCAACTGTAGGTGCGTTAGAAGTCCCAAACGCATAACCGGGTTGTCCCGTAAAGACCTCAATATTTACTCCCTGTTTGCTTAACTGACTGACCAATTCTTCAATTAATTGTCCTGTTGCAGCATAATCTGGGGGAAAAAATTCAGTGATTACAGATAAATTTAGCGATTGATCGTACCAAGCTTCCTTTACCCCTAAAGACTGATGGGAAATTATAGAAGGATAGACAAAAGTGGAAAATTTTTCACTATTACTTTGTCTTCCATCCTCAAAGTTAACTCCTTCACCTGACAAGAATTCTCTATCAGTTCCCATCAATTCCCGATCGCGATAACCCTTATTTGTGTATTTGGTTAGCAACGATTTTTTCAGCCACTCACTAAATGTCATTGGCTACATCGTCCTTTTAAAACGTTTTTCTTCCTAGAGATACTCTTGGCAGCAATTAAAGCATATATTGCTCTCATCAATAAATGACTGCTGTTAAGTACCTTTATAATCGATGTCTCAGTAAATTAGTGAAAAAGCAATTTTTTTCTGAATATACAATATTAATTTTTGTAAAATCAGATAAATAGTTATACTGTATTTTCCCAAATACTCACGTTAAAAACTCTATTTTTGGGCTTTTTTTGCTGCTAATGTTATTAGTTTAATAAAGAAAAATTTCAGCTTTTCATCTGTAAAATATGCCTAAATATCAGAATTTATATTGACAAAACTCTGAATTCCCAGAATATCAAGGACTTTGCATATTTTATAAATTTTGTTGTAAATGATGCTTCAATTAGGCTGACTTAATTAAGTCATACTCAAGCTGAATAATCTGTATTGCCAGATAACTCCTGTAAATTCAATCTTTTGACTGGATTTGAGTGAATTGGTAAGTGCTTTTGCTACTTAAGTATCTAAGAGGGTGTTTGAAAAGTTTTTAGGGGTCAAATTTTATGCTAGCCGCCTCACCATAATACGGATCATAGCAAGGTAGATAAAGGTTTCTGAAGTTTCGGGTA
>NZ_JACJQG010000125.1 GCF_014696435.1 Calothrix anomala FACHB-343
TATTACCCGAAACTTCAGAAACCTTTATCTACCTTGCTATGATCCGTATTATGGTGAGGCGGCTAGCATAAAATTTGACCCCTAAAAACTTTTCAAACACCCTCTTAAATGCTGACTTCAGAAATATCCTCTAAATCTACCATTGACGTTAATTCACTATTGACTATATTGAATGGTAAATTATTTTCCTGAGATTGAGTCAGTAGTTTAATTAACCATTTTTCAGTCTGTCTATGATTCTTTGTATTCCAGCTTACATCTAATCTTTGGGCTGGTTTAACAGGATGTAATGCTAAAATTACGAGTTGCATTTGGTTAGGACTAACTGAGTATTGTATAGTCGTAGCCCACAATTTTACTTGGTCTTGCCAGCTTAAACCAGGATTGCGTACAGCCCATTCGTAAAGCCTGGGAATACCTTGTTTAAATGCTATATTTGTTAATACTTGAATAAAGTGCTTATCGTCATTAATTGCAAGAGGTGCAATTACTGGATTATCTACTAATAACTTTTTCCGATATTTAAAAATTTCCGGTGCAAGTTCCTGTATTTGAGAAACCCACTGAGCAATTTGAGGATAGGCATTTAATAAAGGTTCTACAGGCAGACCTAAAAGTATTTGTCTCATCACCAAAGATAAATTATCTGCAACTATAGAGTCAAAGGCAGAGCGATTTGGATGATATTTTTGACTTGGGAATAGAACTTGTTGTTGTGTTTTAGTAATTTGTTGAATATCGGCAAGATTAATTACTGGCATGGTGGAGAGAATATAACATCTCTCCCATGCAGCGGTAAGCTGCAAATTAATTACTTCGATTAATCATGCTTTAATACAGATATACAGCGTATTGCCAGTTGCAGAAAGTAGAAAATTTAGTTAAAAAGCTATGCACTAATTCGGGTTTAATGTTGATAGTTGAAGGCTGCTGTAATTAGGCAAGATAGCCAGGGCAAGCGTATGTTTAATAGGAGTAAGTTTTTTGATTGAGATTATTAGAGTTCGTGCTACACCGGAGCAAATTGAACAGATGCTACAAGAGTTAAAGTTTTATATCAAGGTAGCGGTAGATATTGAGCGTCGGATTCTGGCTGGGGGAGGTGAAATGCACTTCTACTGTGAACAGGTGTTGCTAGAAAATGGCAGTAAGCAGAGTGATATTTGGGCTGCTAGTTTCAGACCTGATACACAACAAATAATCTATGAGTCTATGGTTAATCTCCGTCCCCGACAGAATCGTTCGATGGAAATTATCGACGTTAAGATTAGAGAACAGGTTGCCGCAATTATTATGGAGTTTCAAAGGATGAATAGTGGCTTAACTTATGAGCAAGAAATCTTTGTGCAAGATAGTATTCCTGTTAGATTGGGAAAATTGGCAACTAATTTAGCACGGATAAATCAACTTTTCAGTGAGTCTACACATGAGGATGTGGTCAAAAGCCTGATTAGAGAGACTATGTATTTTCTTGAGTGGATAGCCCCAGATATAGATATTGACAATGCTTTTGAGTTAGCAAACTTAGGAAGGTTTCTCACACGCTGGCTGTTTAACTGGGAACAAGCTTGGAATGACACAGATGCTAAAAACCAGATTATTCAAGAACTTGGCATTTGGTCAGACAGTGTTTTGCAAATGTCAAAATTACCTGCTGTACAACAATCCTAATTGATAATGACTCAATCCCAACCTCCATTACCACAACCCAAACTAGAATCTGCTGGTATTACCTCTGACCAGTATTTTGAATTTACTCCAGAAAAGTTGGAACTTAGTAACGGATATTTGGGTTATGGTGGACAAGACCAACTTGGGTTTCACTTGTCTGTTCTCACCAATATGGGATTGTTGACAGCATCTCGACATACAAATTTGTCGTTGTGGCTAGAAGCACTCAAAAGTGTAGTTAGGGAAAAACTACCGACTGTCAACGCCCAAGCAGAAGTAGCAGAAGCAATGCTCAATCGATTTAATAGGGCGATTGCAGACTTGGAGGCAGTGATTGAGTATCTGGAAAATTAAAATCTGGAACTTGAGGGATGTCTACGATGATGATCATGTCAAACATCAGGTGTAGCGATGGGCTACGCCTCGGTGGAGGCGATCGCATCTAATAACACTAAACCCATTTGCTTCAATAAAGCAGTGTTACCATCAGGGCAACCATGTTGAATTAGACACTTGGCACAGCCAGTATTGCAGTTACAATCCTGTGCGATCGCTCTAGCAGCATCAGCAAGTTTTGGCAGATGCTTAAACACAGCTTCAGCCGCACCATTACCACCATCACTGGTATCATAGAAATAGCCTGTGTAATTGTTATTTTCCCCTAACTCCTTCACTACTGTAAAATTCACCTGTTTTGGGTCAACTCTAGCCACCAGTTGTAACGCTCTCATAATTTGATGCCCAAAGCTGTGGATAGCAATCAAGGGACTGGAATATTCCCACAACTGTTGATAGCCTGGTGGAATAGGTTCTCCACTGCGGGTTAAATTGGTTCTAGTTTCCAAGGCATTGTGCTGGAGGTATTCCCGCGCACTTGAGTTAATTGCTACTTTTACCATTGGTGCTGAAAATTGAGTACGGAAAGGCTGCTCAAACTTTTCTTCTGACAGGGTTTTCACAATTACAGCTTTGCGTGTGAGTTTACTACAAAGCGGACAACGACGTTCTTTAGGTAGTGGCTCTTTGTAGTTAAGACACCGCTTGTTCAAACAAGTCTGCTCATAGATTTGGGTCATTAAACTGTAACCACTGGTAATGTGTTTAACTTCACCAAAACTAAGTTCCAGGGTTAAGTATTCCTGACAGTCATCAACTTCACTGACTTGAGAAAACAGCAATGGTAACTTCACCGGATCTGTCAGCACTGTTAGGCTGCTGGTTTCTGATTCCGTAACTGCAACTGTAAACAGTGAGCTATCTGCTGTCTGTTTTAATATTGCTTGCTTGCTGTTCAAGTCAAGGGAGATGCACTGATAAGTCAGCATTCGTCCATTGGCATCTTGTCGTTTGTAGATGGCTTGGGGATGGACTTCGCGGTGAGCAATATCTTCTGAGATTTCCTCTAGTTCTTCCCCTGATTCTGCATCTACTAGCTTGATGGTAGTTTGGGATAAGCCACCCCGAAAGTTAACATCTTTATGGGGATAACCCTTTGCCCACAGTCCATTACGACCTTTATTTAGATGCCCTTGGGCTAACAGGAGTTTTGCTACCTCGTAAGCTGCTGTGCCAAAGTAGTGCTTGATTTTATGAGTAGGAATACCAGTTTCTGCGGCTGCACACATCAAATGTTTAGCAGCAAAGATGGGATATTCGTCATTAAAGAACACTTCCTCAGCTTCTGGCGATACCAGCATTTCTGGATGTTCTGCTACATAGCAGTCAATGGGATTGAGAGCATTGGGAAGCAGCACTGTCAGTCCAGGTTGTGAACGTCCGGCTCGACCACTGCGTTGCTGGTATGCCATTTTGGAACCAGGCCAGCCACGCAAAATGCAACATTCTAACTCTGGTAGGTCAATTCCAGCTTCTAATGCTTCTGTGGCAATAATCCACTTGATCGTGCCAGACTGGAGTTGGTCAACTACTTCTGCGCGACGCTCAGAAGTAATGCCACTGTAGAAGGCGGCTACTTGGTTTGATTTGAGTAATTCTGTTAGTTCCCGCACGCTGCGACGGGAGTTACAAAAGGCGATACCTGACTTACCTTGATTGAGTAAAAATTGAATAATCCGAGCGGTATCACCAGTCAGATTGTAACTGGGCTGAGTGATAATTATTTGTCTAGATGGTGAAGCTGCTCCACTTTTGTGAATCCAAATTAGGGGTTTGGGGTTGAGTTTAGTTGGTTTTAAGCCGGAGATTTTCAGAGCCAGTTGTTTAGGATTACCACAAGTGGCACTCAGGAAGATAAATTGCAGTTTCTTGGAGTCGCCAGCGTAATGATCTACTGCTAGTTTAATGCGACGAATCAGCCAGGACATATTTGCGCCATAGCTACCTGAAAGGGTGTGAGCTTCATCAATTAATATGTAGCGCAATCGCTGATAAAAGTCTGCCCAATGCGCGGATTTCCAGGCTTGCTTGAGTTGAAAGTGGATTAATTCTGGTGTGACACCTAATATATGCGGTTCACTCTTGAGGATTTGTTCTCGTTTTTCTGATTTGACATCTCCAGTGATCATTGCCAGTACTGGTCTGGATTGTGTTGGTATGGTAGAGAGTAGTTCAGAGATTTTGTGGAACTGGTCTAGCGCTAATGCTCGTAGTCCATAAAATGCTAATGCTCGATGTTCTTCATTGATGCAACCTTCCAGAATGGCGGGGTATGTGCTGAGAGTTTTGCCACTGGCTGTGGGAGAGGTGAGGATTAAACTTTTACCTTGTCTAATTGCTTGTAAGGCTTGAAATTGGTGAGAGTAAAGTTGGGTGATTCCTAATGAGTGAAGTGCTTTAATTAATTTTATTGGTAGGTCATTAGGGATATTTTTCAGATTAGGTTCTTTGGCAGAGATAGTCTGTTGCCAGAGTAAATCTTCACCTAGAAATTCAGTAATATCTGTAGGTTCAGTAGGATGGTTATTTGAGTTGGAATTTTCTGTAATGGGTGTACGAGGTGGTGTCCAAAAGCTTTGTAGTAAGGCACTATAATTGGGCGTGTTCATGGCGGTGTTTTTCGCTCATTGCCCTAAAAAATCCCCCATTGGGGAAGTGATATTAAATTAAGATAGGTAGTATTATTTGCGCTAAAGCTAAAGTAACCGTTGCTGTAAATAACCCAAAGTTTGTTAATTTTGACTATTGAAATATTAATCTTCTGCCCTAGAAGCGCATTTAGCAGATAATTGTGCCTCACCATAAATAAACTGCCCTAAAGCATTAGCTTGGCGAGAAGGTGCAGCTAAGTAGGCATTAATTTTAGCCTCTTTAAGGAGACGCTGGACATCTTCCCAAAAAAACTGTCCACCCCCACCTGTAATGATTACATTTGTTACGGGGTGCATTATCCAATCTTCTTGCTGATCTAACCAAGCAAGGATACGAGAACAAATTTCTCGTGAAAACATCTCAATTAAGTTGGGGAGAAAATCATCTAGGTTTGTGGCTTTAATAGCACCTTTAGGACGATAGAAGCGTTCTCCTTTTGATTTTATGGTAGCAGAAATTAACCTTAAAGACTGACTATCTGCACCTTCTATTTCAGCAGCTATCAATTCATAGAACTTGTTCATACCAAAGTCTTCACTCTTAGAAGCATCTCTAACAAATCGGTAATTATCCACCATCAGCAGATCAATGCATTGATGACCAATATCAACAATAGCTACAGTAATTTTTGTAAAATCAGGGAGACTTGCACGTTTTTGAGGTTGAGCTTCCGTCCAGAGCAAACTACCATAACCGTCTGGCATTACCCATACCTTAGAAATATTCAAATATATGGATTCGCCACGAAATTTCATGAGATGAGGGCCAGTAATCATACTAATTAACTGTGTTTTCTCTTTCTTAAATTGTTCTAAGGATAAGAAAGGTAAACCTATGACTAAAGATATTTCATCTTTGAGTTTAAAGTAGCCAACCGCAGCTAATATTTTTACTAGGGCATCTTCTACTTTAGATTGACCAATACCGAGATTTGCACCTAATTTAGCCGCTAATTTACCAATAGCATAACCACTACCTTTATATTCCAACCATAGATTCATTAACGGATCGCTAGGTATACTAGTATATTTGTATATGGAGCCATTAAAAATTTCTTCAAATGGGATGTGCTTGACATGGGCAGAAATGAAAACTACATTATTAGGCTCCCGGCTAATACAAATTTTAGTATCAACTCTACCTAAATCAACACTGAGAATAGTTTTACTACTAATCTCATTTGCTTTCACATTGTTAATTGGTGTATTTGCTTCTATTGCTGTTAAAAGGCGGGGATAATAGTCATCAGGAACAACAATTAATTCCTCGCTTAATTGTTCAAGCACTTGGTTAGTTTGTTCTACTGCTGCTTGAAATATATTTAAAGCATCTGCTGTAGGTTCTCTATCAATCTCCCACATTAAGGAAATCAGACTTTGCTGTAATCGTACTGCTAAACGCAAACAGTCTTTTTCTACTTCATCTAATGCGTGTTGACGAGTTAAATCCTTAATCTGCCTTTTGCTTTCATCAGTAAATTCATAATATTTCTTCTCTAAAGAAGCGTATTTGTCTGTTAATTCATTGGCAACTTTTCTGTGATGTGTGGCTGCTTGTCTGTCCTTTTCACCAGCAGCATGAGCAGTAAAAGCACCTGCAACAGCACCAACCGCTACCCCTATAGCACCGAACACAAGCGGAATTATAAAAATCATATAATTTTGGAATAATTATCTAGGAATGAGGAGGAAGGTAACGAAGTTGAGAATCAGGTAACAACTTACTATCTGCTGATGTGAGTCCTAAGGATTGAGCAATAGCGGCTGATTCACGTAACCGTTGCATAGCCCCTTCTACACCTGGTGCAATTGGACGGTTTGTAATTTCTTGATTAATTGCTTCTGCTTCGACCAAAAATTCTAGATTTTTCTGATGTTCATAAATCAGTTCATTTTCAATTGCTTGCAAATTCGCTAGTTCTTGCTGAGTTAAAGACTCGTAATATACTTTTACATCCTGTTTATGGTCATCGAGGATTTTGAAAAACTCGTAAACCATACCAGCAGCACCAACAACACCTAAAACTGGTGCTGCTACGGTTAAAGCGATCGCAATTGGTGGACAAGCTGCTGCTACTGTTGTGGTTGCAAATGCTGTGGCACCACCAACTGCACCACCCATGACGGTATCTTTTAACGTTGCTGTAGTCGCTTCCTGTGCAGAAATTTCTCCTCGGACTACACGCAGCGCATTAGTTAGAAGCGAAAAAGGTGCAGCTGTCACTGCACCAACAGCGGCCCCCAAAGGTGCAGCTTGAAAACCTGCTTTGACAGCACCAGCCAGGTTGTCAAACTGCGATTTGGCATTCAGTCTCATTTGTTCCTGCCAACTCATGGTTTTATCACCACGAGAGATGTTATCTTTGGCATTCTCCCACTTGATATTGTTGGGGTTATTAGACCCTCCTTTGCTGTGGGGTTTAATATGACTAGCGTGTTTATCAGATAGATATTGTTCGGTATTATTAGCGGCAGATTTGCCGTCAATACCAGCGCGTTGAGAAGGGGGAATCTTCTCTAACATTTCTTGGGCTTGTACCCTGGTTCTTGTCGGTTCTCCAGGTCGAATCCCACCTTTATATAATCTACGCGCCGCACTTAAAGGCAAATCCTGTAAATTAGCGTGGTGAATGTTGGTTGTAGCAGCAGCGTTGACAGCAGAATTAGGATGGGAATCGTCAGACATAGGTGATTACTTTTCTTAACTGGTTTATTCTTTTAAATTCCTCATACGCTTCCATCAAATTTGACGGAAGCGTTTAATAACATAAATTATACTCAAGACTGGAAGAGTCTACTAATACTGAGAATTGTTGGCAGTAAATTCTTCCCTGATGCTCGATGAGGCGAAGAGGTTGCGCTATCAACACCTTGTTTGATAGACATCTCTAAATCCAGCATCATAGACACTGCTTTAGCTAAAGCAGTAATAGTTGTATTTGCTACCTCCTGACGCAAATAGTAAATGCGATTAGGATTGCTGATACTGCACAGTTGAGCTAATTCACTATCTTTCTTAACCCCAGAAACAATTGCAGACTTAACCCACAGCCAAGTTCTAAACTGCGTTAGGAGAGTAGCAACAATCACCATTAATGGTTCCGAGCGTGACAGTAAATCATCCAGCAGGTGCAAAACTTGATTGCTTTCTCCTTGGCGAATAGCAGATGCCAGTTGTAGGCTATTCTGAGTCTGACATGGCACTAACTGTTTTACTTCTGCAAGCTCAAGTTGTCTGCCATTACCATAAAGATACAGTTTGCGTAACTCTGTGGCTGCACGGGTCATGTCGTTACCAATTGCTTGTGCTAGATATTCCACCGCATTCTTTAACAGCACCAGCTTGATTTTTTTCGCCTGAGTTGTGATCGCCTTTTCAATCAAATCAGTACGCCAAGCTGGTATCAATGGAAACTCAAACAATTTCGCATACTTGACAAGATGTCTGTAAATCTTCAAGCGCTTATCCACATTGGTGGCGACAAATACCAATATTGTGAATTCAGGCACTTGAACAAGCTGCTGCAAAGTTTCTAACTCAGTA
Organism: Calothrix anomala FACHB-343; assembly: GCF_014696435.1. Taxonomy (GTDB): domain Bacteria; phylum Cyanobacteriota; class Cyanobacteriia; order Cyanobacteriales; family Nostocaceae; genus Aulosira; species Aulosira anomala_A. The sequence continues at coordinate 8,263 of NZ_JACJQG010000125.1, forward strand.
TCATTCCACTGCTTGAGGTAGCAATTTTCGACAATTACCAGTTTTTTGCCACCTGTCAGGGAACGAGTGCGAGCTACGCTGATGGCTCGGTCAAGGCGATCGGCTGGAAATCGGTGATAGCAAAGTGTGAGCCATTGAGCATCAATCTCTGCTTTGTATTGATTTAGCTGTTCCTGGATGGCGTGTTGGTCGTCACCTGCCAATAAGACAATCATGCTTTTACCCTCCCATTACTGCTCTTGTTGGCAGTTTTAATTAACACAGTCATTGGTTGTTGACTTTGGGTAGCTCGTTGCAGCATTTTAGCGATCGCTTCTTTATTACTCTCAAACTTATTCAAGTAAACTGGTGTAACTTCTAAAATCGCCTCGTCACCTTGCAATTTAACAAGATTTGCATGAGCCAACAGCTTTTGATTGCCGGGTTTAGCTGTATCCATCACAGAAAGCCAAATTTGATCCAGGTTAGTAGTCTGCGCTGCAACTGTTGGTAACAATTTGTCATCTACAGGTTTAGCTGTCACCTTGTTTGTGGTGTATACTCCAACTGTCGGTAGCAACTTGCCGTCATGCACAAGTTTAGCAGTTAGGGTCTTGGTTGCACTGACAGGCAAGAAACTGGGTATCAGGTTCAGTAAGCAAACTTCTAGCCACACAGCAGCATTTACTGTGTACCGCAGATAGTTTTCTGCTTTTTGTAACTCTGCTAGAGACAAGTTAAGCGTCTCGAAATTCCAGTGATTTGCTAAAACCTTGAGTTGAGCATAGCTAACACAACCAGTTAGCAGCGATTGCTCTTTGGGTGCAGACTTGATAATCAATAAATCTCGGTATGTTTGCAGTAAGTTGGAGAGAATCAATTTGGGCGTTTTACCAGAGTCCACTAAAAGTCTTGCTACTTGCAGCAAGTTAAAGGTGTTGTTGGTGGATATTGCCTGTAAAATTGACATTAATTCTGTTTGGGTCACACCACCAGCGATTTCCATAACATGATTGGCAGTGATATCTTCATCTAAAAGACTCACCTGACCGAGTAATTGCAGTGCATCTCTGAGTCCACCATCGCTAAGTCGGGCGATCGCTGTTAGTGCGTCATCATCAATAGAGATAGATTCTGCATCTGCTACAATACGGAGGTGCTGCACAATTGCTTGAACAGACAAAGTGCGGAAATTAAACACCTGACAACGGCTGACAATGGTAGGTAACACCTTGTGCAGTTCTGTTGTGCAGAGAATGAAAACAACATGAGATGGTGGTTCTTCAATACACTTAAGTAAAGCATTAAAGGCGTTACCAGTTAGACAATGGCACTCATCGAGAATAAAAATTCGGTAACGTCCTGCAACAGGTGCTAAGGTACTGCGCTCAATTAAAGCACGGGCATCATCTACACCATTATTAGAAGCAGCATCAATTTCACTAACATCTAGGCTATTACTGGTTTCAATTGCACGACAGGATTGACAAACACCACAAGGTTGGTCAGTTGGTTTTTTAGTGTTGAGGCAATTTAGGGATTTAGCAAATATCCGAGCAGTTGAAGTTTTACCTGTGCCTCTAGAACCTGTGAATAAATAAGCTGGTGCAATTTGCTGGTGTTTGACAGCATTAGTCAGAGCAGTTTTGATGTAAGACTGTCCAACTAATTCGGCTATTGTCTGGGGTCGATATTTTTGATGTAGGGCGACTGTAGACATAGGATTAATTAACCTTAATTTGTCGCCCTTACCCCTGTTAAGGGGGTAAAATTTTCACTCAAAATTAGCAGCTAATACAAACTCAAAATTCAAAATTAAGCATTTTGAGTATACAGTGGCAGTAAGAATTGACGCATGGACATTTCTAGTTCTGGATTTTGTCTATCTCCATAAGGAACTAACATGGCAGGATGATCTGATTGTTGCAGATGTATTTTAATTGCGGTACTAGGAATTGCTTTGGCGGCTTCTACCAAATACTTGAGATTAAACTGCATATTCAATGACATTTCTGATGGTAAATGAGCAGCAATAACTTGATCGCCTTTGCCAAACTCCCGTTCAATTGATAGTCGTACCTGCTGTAAAGTTCCATCAAACTGTAAGTAAATACCTTTTTCTTTTTTATCTGTTAATACAGCTAACCGTTCCAGCGCTTTGACTAAGAATGCTTTTTCTATGATTACTTCTTGGTCAAAGCTAAATCTTGCCAATAGCTGTTCGCAGTCAGGGTAAGCTCCTTCCAGACATTGACATTTAAGGATAATATCTTGCCAAGCAAAACCCAAACGATTACTTTGGGTATCATACCACAGATTAATGAATTCGACAGAATCATCCAAGTTACGTGCTAGTTCCTTGAGGACTCGACCAGGAAGAGTAAATTGGATTATTTCTTCAGATTCTAATTGTTTGCGTAGTTTTCTAGCAATTCCTAGAATTGAAAGTTCAGTGATTGCGACTCGATGTCCATCAGTAGCAATAAACTTTAACTTCTCCTGTGTGAGTTGAATATGAACTCCAGTCAAGATCAGAAATGTTGAATGTTAAGAAAAGTCTGATAAAAATAGCCCAAAATATGTTATTTTTGGGCGAAGGATTAAAATATATTAGTTTGATTGTGATTATAAATTCATTT
>NZ_JACJQG010000126.1 GCF_014696435.1 Calothrix anomala FACHB-343
CCTTTTTCCTTGCAAGCGATCGCCTGTGAGTTTGTGGGTACGTTTGCACCTAGATTACTATTTAATCATGAGCTAGTGCAACCCAGCAAAATTAATGGGACAGACCAGTAGGTTGGGTAGAGCGTCAGCGAAACCCAACACAGCCGCTTTAATGTTTGTTTTTGGCGCTAACACCAAACGTATTGATTTATACCATGTACTATTTGGCTTGAAAATCAGATAAAGGCAAATATTCGGGAGCATCCCAATTTTGACGCAATACCCTAGAAGGGTATTGCTATACCAACAAAGCCTGCCTTCGCAGGCTAAAAGTTTGATGCCTGCGAAGGCAGGCTTCGTATTTCTAGCCCCACCCTTATAGGGTGAGGGCGTTTTTGCACATTTGGGATGCTCCCAAATATTCAGATATTTCACCCTCATATCCAACCATGAGGTAGAAGCGAATAATAGCAAAAGTCAGTATTGTGATGCTAGTTGCTGAAAATAAGGAATAAACGCCTGTGGTGCCAATTAGAGATAATAATCCTACGCAAATCACACCTTATGTAACCTTTGGGTTAATTGCGGTGAATGTGCTGGCTTTTCTTTATGAAGCCAATCTTCCCCCTCGCGCTTTAGATGGGTTTTTACATTTAGCTGCTGTGGTTCCGCGAGAACTTACCCTGAGTTTTGCTGGTGTATCTGTACATCAACCTGTACCAGAGTGGGCTACTTTAATTACTTCACAATTTTTACACGGGGGTTTATTACACTTAGCTGGAAATATGTTGTTCTTATGGATTTTTGGGAACAATGTGGAAGATAAGCTAGGTCATTTTAAATACTTACTATTCTATTTATCTTGCGGTATTTTGGCATCATTAAGCCAATGGTACTTTGCTCAAAATTCTAACATTCCTTCTTTAGGGGCGAGTGGTGCGATCGCCGGTGTGATGGGAGCATATATTCTGCGCTTTCCCCAAGCCGAAATTCTCGGTGTCATCCCTCTAGGCTTTTTCTTCCCGACTTTCCGCGTCCCTGCATATTTCTTTCTCGGTTTTTGGTTTATACAACAAGCTTTTTACGGTGTCGCTAGTCTAGAAACACCTACCAACATCGGTATGGAAAGCGGCGGTATAGCCTACTGGGCACATGCTGGCGGTTTCCTCTTTGGCGCAATTCTCGGCCCCATTTTGGGGTTATTTAGCGATAAACCTAAATCAGGAGTGCGGAATTGGGGATAAAAAGAGCGAAGCGATGACTGTTGACTGTTGACTGTTGACTGTTGACTGTTGACTGAGCTTGTCGAAGTGTTGCCCAATGCCCCATGCCCCATGCCCCATGCCCAATGCCCATCCTTCAAGCTATATTGCAAGTAATAAATAATTAGGAAAAACACCTGTGTTTCCTCTCTACGACGAAAATCCAACGCGCATCACCCCATACTTAACTTATGGGCTGATTGGGATGAACATTTTAGTTTTTCTTCATGAAGTGAGTCTATCCAATGCCCAATTAGAGCAATTTTTTCAACTATATGCAGTAGTACCGCGACAATTAACCACCAACTTTGCCGGAGAATGGACAACGTTATTTACATCACAATTCTTACATGGTGGTTGGTGGCATTTAATCTCGAATATGGTTTTTCTCTGGGTTTTTGGTAACAATATCGAAGAACGCTTAGGTCATTTTAAATACCTAGTTTTTTATTTAGCTTGCGGTGCTTTAGCTGCTTTATGTCAGTGGTTTATTGGCATGAATTCGGGTATTCCTTCTTTGGGTGCAAGTGGGGCAATTGCTGGTGTTTTGGGTGCATATATTATCGGGTTTCCTCACGCTAGAGTTATGACTTTAGTGTTTTTAGGATTCTTTATTACTACTATTAGAGTGCCCGCAATGATATTAATAGGGCTGTTTGTGGTTCAGAATCTCATTTCTGGTGTTGCCAGTCTACAAACAGCAGCTAATATGAGTGTAGAAACAGGCGGAGTTGCTTACTGGGCACATATTGGTGGTTTTGCTTTTGGAATGATTCTCGCTCCTTTATTTGGCTTATTTAGGCGCGACGAATATTAGTTTTTTTATATAATTCTCACACCAATATATTCTAGAGGGCATGGCACTGCCATGCCCCTACAATCTGTCCGACATTGTGTAATTAATTTTGTGTAACTACTTATTCATTTGCGATCGCAAACTCGCTAAGGCATCAAGTAAAAATAAGTAGTGCGAGCATCTTGCTCGCGCGGGCAAGACTTCGGCGTGAGCGCTCAGTCGAACGCTGCCCGCACTACAAAAATTAAATTGTTCAACTTATTTTTACACGACTCCCAATACTGCTCGGTTAAGCTCAAAAACCTTAACCCGCGTAGGTTGGGGAGCCACTGCGTTGGACGGGTTTCCCGGCTTGAAGCAAGTGGCGTTTGAGGAACGAAACCCAACATTTGGGTAGCTCTGTTGGGTTTCGCAGAGCCTCAACCCAACCTACAATTTTCCTTAACCGAGCAGTATTGACACGACTCCTAACCAAGGGACTTCCAACTAAAAAAATATTCCATCGCTGTGTATGCAGAGGAGGCAGAGGAAGCAGAGGAAGCAGAGGAGAAACAATCTGCCACTATGAAAATGGGATAATTTATTTTCTGGAAGTCCCCAACAACAAAAGCCACTATCCTCAACTCAATAGTGGCTTTGCTCAACTCAATAGCGGCTTTGCTCAACTCAATAGCGGCTATTCTCAACTCAGTAGTGGCTTTGCTCAACTCAATAGTGGCTTTGCTCAACTCAATAGCGGCTTTGCTCAACTCAATAGCGGCTTTGCTCAACTCAATAGCGGCTTTGCTCAACTCAATAGCGGCTTTGCTCAACTCAGTAGCGGCTTTTCTTAACTCAATAGTAGCTTTCCTAAGTTTCCTAAACGCGAAACTCATAGCCCGCCTCAGAATGAATTCTGAGTCTCATAGCAAAAGTAAGCTAAAGCTAACTAAATTTTATTTGGTATAGGACTCATATTTGATTTTTGAAATATACGTAGTGGCGTGTCTAGACTAAAATAGTGCATTAATAAAACTCTTGTGGGATGGGCGTCTCGCCCGTCTTGGGCGGACAAGATGTCCACCCCACAAAAAAATTATATTGCCACATTTAAAGCTAGACACGCCAGTAGGGTGCGTTATGCCGGAGGCTAACGCACCGTCCGAAGGCTTTGGTGCGTTACGCTACGCGATAACACACCCTACAAATACTGGTATACAAATTACGAATGACAAATGACCAATGACCAATGACAAATTACGAATTATTAGCAACCGATACTTCTGATGCTGATTCTGCTTTTGATGAAGCTGTTGATGATGGCTCAAAGGTATCGGGTAAAGATACGAAAATGTCAGCACCATCAATGACAGCGCCTAATAATCCTAATTCGGAATCAACTAATTGATCTATCGCTTCACCAAATAAGTTTTCTTGTGTATAGTTGGGTCTGGCTATAAGCACTATACCATCACTATAAGGTTGAATTAATAGCGCATCGTTAGATAAACTCAAGGGGCTAGTATCTAAAATTACTAAATCATAGCGTTCTCTAACATCATCCATCAGCCGCCGCATTTCGCTAGATTCGAGAATTGCGGCGGATTGTCGCACAGGCCCAGGACTAGGAATAATGTATAAATTTTCTATATCTGGGACTAAGCGGATACATTCGCTGAGGTTGGAATAGTAGCGTAGTGGTTCAATATTCGCTTCTGGATCGGGAGTAATTTTTAAGGATGCACAAGCAGAAGGCGATCGCAAATCTGCTTCAATAATTAAGGTTCGTTTGCCTGCACGAGCAGATGCTATCCCTAAGTTATAAGTGCTGGTTGTCTTACCCTCAGTTTTACCAACGCTAGTAATCAACAGTATTTTTAAGGATTTACCACCTAATCGGCGCAGGTTACTGCGGAATTTTTCATAAAATTCTAAATATGGCGAATCTGGGGAAAGTAACACGGGTATAGCTGTTTCATCTAAATCATCAACTGGCATTAAGGGTATTTCTCCCAATAATGTCACTTCCCGTTGCTTTAAGCCTTCGCGGATATCTTCTCTGGTTTTGAAAGTCCCTTCTAATGAACCTAATAAGAAAATGACACCACCACCAATCACCAATCCCATCAAGCCACCCACACCCAATGTTACAGACATTTTCTTGGGTTTGACAAAATTAGCAGTCACGATTGGTAGTCTCGCCACAGTTAAACTGCTAACGGTTTCGGCTTCGGCGGTTTTTGCATCGGCTTGTTTAGCTTGCATTTTGTCATAGATAGCTTTTTTAAGGATTACATCTTGTTCTAAACGCGATCGCTCTAATTGTTTATTTGGTATTAAAGAATACATCTGCCGCAGTTTTGCTTCTTCTTGAACTTGTTGTGCTAGCTGTTGTTGCAATGTATCCCTTTGAGTTTGCAAAGCTACCATCTGGTTAGCTAATTCTTGTCTTGCTGGATCTAAGTTACTTTGAGCGCGAATATTAGAAACATTACCAGCTAGGGGTGCGGCTGTGCCACCACCACCCATAACCTCCGCCGCACGTTGTTGTAATAATTCTTCAGCAGCTTGTTTTTGACGCTGTAACTGAATCATTGTCGGATGTTCGGGACGCAAATCTTTGCGTAGTAAAGCAACTTGGGACTCAATTTGATAAATTTGCGATCGCAAGTTAGCAATAATGGGATCGGCACTTAAAGCTGAAGAGACGTAAGCTTGATTGACATTCAGCCCCAATTTCTCTTGTAAACTGCGAATTTGGGCATTAATTCCCGCAATCGTCTGTTGAATTTGACGTTGCTGATTTTGGCTAGTAGTTACCGCAGTTAATAAACTACCATTCTCAGATGCTAATATTGCTGGGCGCTCAATGCGATCGTACTGTTCTAACTTCTTTTCGGCTGCTTGTAATTCTAACTTAGCTTGTGGTAACCGTTCGTCAATTTTTTTAATAATTGCTTTCAAGCGTCCTGTATTAATATCACTACTAAGTTTAATCATTGCTTGCATCAATGCTTGCAATACTTCTACAGATCGTTTAGAGTCACTATCTTTATATTTAAGTTCTATAATTGTCGAATCTAATTGTCCCGTCCGAGAATTCTTTTTTGGTACGGTTATAACAACATTTAAACCAAGTATTTTTGGCTTAACATTAACTTTTGCAGCTACAGTTTCAATAATCTCATTTGATAGCAAAATTTGCTCATTCAATTCCTGCCCTTGTTGCTGAATTTCCGTACCAGTTGCCGAAAATGAAACTGGCGGACGATTGTAAGTCAGCGCTGCATTGGCTATGTAACTAGCTGGTGGTTCGGGTTGGATAGCCACCACCGTTGCACCTGCTACAACCAAAGAAAAACTCGCCAAGCCAATCCATTTATACTTTTCAAAGGCAATTAGGTAGCGTTTAATAATTGGTGGGGTCATAAGAAATTAGTCATTGGTCATTTGTCATTTGTCATTTGTCATTTGTCATTGGTGAACCAGTCAACAGTTAACAATCAACAATCAACAATCTCTCTACCCAATTATCTAAATCCGCCTGTAAAGAAATCAAAGAAGCGAATAAAGCTCTGCACATTAAAGAAAGGTTGTGTAATTGTATTGAGAGCATTAGTAATTCTACCGATGAGGTTACGACCAACCACAATAACATCATTATCTTGCAGTGGCACGTTTTGCGACATATCACCGCCCAGAGCCTTTTTCGCATCTAATCTTTGGGTCACAGCTTGTCCTCGTTCTGGGTCGAAGCGGACTAAGGCTATATCCCGAATATTTGCTGTGTCAAGATTGATACCACCTAAAGCATCTATAAATGTACTGCCATTAGGTAACACCTGATTAGCAATACCTCCAGCTGCGTAGTTTAAAACCCTAATTCTAATCTGCGGGATAGCTAAGGTAGAACGTGCAATTAAATTGCGGTCATAACCATTATCAGTGCCGATTTCCCGACGCGGCACTATAATTGCATCGCCATCTTGTAACCTTAAATTAGGCAATGCACTACCATTTTGTAATGCTGTGTATAAGTCAACAGTTTGCGCAATTACTGTACCATCAAGCAACCGTCTACGTACTTGGACTTGTCTTAAATCTGCGTTGATTGTCGTCCCGCCAGATGTCAGCAAAGCATCAGCGACGCGGGGTGTAGCTGATGTAATTGGGTAAATCCCCGGACGAAACACTTCCCCACTAATAGTCACTTGCACGGGTCGCGGTGATGTTAATGATGCTACTACAATCGGATCGATAACAACGCGACTTAAAGCGAGGCGAATTTTTTCTTGTGCTTCTTCCACACTCAAGCCTTGTAGAGATAATGTACCTACTTGGGGAACTAAAATATTACCTTCTGGATTAACTACAGCTTGAAAGCTCAAATCTGGGCGCTGTCCGATTAACGATAAAACTACTATCGGTTCGACTACGTAACGGTTGAGCAATGAGCGAATTTTCGCTTGTGCTTCATCCAAAGTTAAACCTTGTAAGGAGACAGTATTAATCAGAGGTACGATGATGTTACCTTCAGGGTTAATTAAAGCTTGGAAGCTCAAGTCAGGAAAGCGTTGAACCACAACACTAATAGAATCACCCGCACCTAAGCGATAGGGGCCCGGAGGACGCTGAATTACAACACTCAGGGAATCACCCGGCCCTAAAAGATAGCGGTTGAGTTGGGGGGAAACCTCGTTATTTAAACTCCCAGGTACAGCCTCAGTAGCTGAAGGAAATGAAGGGGTTGGACCTGAGGGTTGTTCGGGAAATGGTAAAGTCTGAGCAACAACTGAAAATGCTGTTGTCCAGAAAACACTGAGTTGCAGACTCAAAAAGAAGAGAGCGCTGAATACACGCATAGGAGAATTGTAAAATATAGACATTTGAGTCAGCAGTCAAGCTAGACTCAGAATTGGTGTTGTTGCGCCGCTATTTTACTCTGTAAATATCGCAACTGTCTTGGATTTGTCCGAGCAATTACGAGATGCGATCGCCAAAATATCAGTAATATCTAATACGACAATATATAAAGTAGGATATGAAAAGAGCGATCGCATCACCAGTAAAATTCACTAATTACTCGGTAATGAGTCTGTCATTAAAGCCCCTTGTACAGTCTGACCGATAGACTCAGCCAACGGCCACATTTTTTCCACCTGTCCTAAAGGTTCCATGGGAATGAGAATACTTACACCCACCCAAGGAACTCGCTGCTTACCCCACTGCGCCAATTGATCCGCGACAAACCAGCGTAACGGTGATGGATTTCCCCCTTGCGGTACAGCATACCATTGCAACACTGCAAAAGTATCTTGTTGTGTAACCGCACGAAAAAATCTTGCTTCTACCTGGCTTTCTCTAGGCTGTTTTACAGTAAATCTAGCCCCACGATATTGCGCTACATCCCACTTACGCCAACGTAACTTTCCCCAACCTTCAATTTCTGTCCATTCCACCTCAGGTTGATCCATCGGCCCGTTTTGCGGTAACAACAGCAATACTGCTTGAGTTTGCGAGTCTTGTTTTTTAATTACCTGTAGCGACCATTTTTGCTCGCCAATTTGTTGTTGTACTTGCTCAACAGTTCCCCAACCAGGAATAGTTAACCCAGAATTGCGGATATGTTTTAATGCTTTTAAACTTGTAATTGGTGGCGGCTGTTTCCATTGCCATTTTCCTGTTAAATATCCAGGCACAGCACCAATAGCAAATAGTAGCAGTAATAATAACAGTGCTACTACTTGATTCCATTGACTTTCTTTTAAGAATTTAGATAAGGAAATCATTCATAAACTTTGCAATACTTAGGCAAAGTTTACTTTGTGCGATAGGGTTATGAGTTCAGTAAGATTGACCAATCTTTTTAATTGTAAATATTATTAAGAATTGGGCAAAAATTACCAGATATTGTAATTTATTAAACCGCCAATATCCCAGAATTTTTAGAGTTAGTGTAAGTTTTATAAGACAGCAAATTGCAAGTTTATAAAGTACAGATCAGCGTTGATTGTAGGGACAAGGCAATGCTCACTGGTGTCTACTTAACGTAAAACCCTCATCCTAACTGGCTCCCATGCTCTGCGTGGGAGCGATGATCCTGAGGCTCCGCCTCAATTCATCAGCTTTCGAGGCTCCGCCTCGCAATACGCATTTCCAGCCGGAGGCTGGAAACGAGATAGAGAAAGGTTTTGAGCTTAAGTTGACACCAATGGGCAATGCTATGCCCCAAAGTGAGTATCTCATTTACCTAAAATACTTTGTATATTATATTAAGTTATATTATTGGAATAATAAATGACTTACACATGCTTATCTTATGTGCCATTTCTGTTCCTATATCAAATAAGATTAATATAAATAAAATGACGGCAATGTAATACAAAATATGTAAATTAGGCAATACCCAGCAAAAGCTAGATATACAAAGCAATAATGCCATAAGCTGAATATCCTATAGTAATTTAGGTTTCCCATATCAAAGCAGGTTATTATACCTAGAAATACTGCTATTTAAAAACTATAAGTTTACGATACCAGTAAATTTACTGGAGCGTTGTAAAAAAATATTTATCTAGAATGTACAGATAAACTTACCGTCAAGAATTCTGAGGTTGAAGGGTGCAGAATTTATCAGACTGGGCGTTATCTGACTGGGTAATAGTAGGTTCAGCTGCATTAGTCGTAGGTGTAACAGCATCCTTTGCTGGTGGTGCTGGTGGAGCCAGTGGAGCATTATTAGGAAGTAGTACAGGCGTAGTTTTAGGCGCTGCTATTTCCAGTAAACGACAAGGGAATAGAGATACTGAGATCCAATCACTACGACAACAAGTAGATCAACATAAAAATTTGCTATCTCAATACAAAAATTGGCAAGAGCTTGAAGCAGAACTACCACATTTAACAGTAAGAGTTACAGAACTAAAAAAAGAGCAAGTAGAACTATCAAAAACTCAAGGAAAATTTGTACAAAAGCAAGCGGAGTTACAGCAGCTTGAACAGAGATTAACAACTCTAAATCAACAAAAGCAAGAACTAGAGCGTCGAGTTGCTGCAATAAATAACCATAAACCAGACTTGTCTAATCTGGAACAAATGCAAACACAAATTGAGCAATTTAGGTTAGATAAAAGTAGTTTAGAAGGTCAAATTAATTCTCTAAGTTCTCAAATTGCATCTTTAGAAAAACAGAAGCGATCGCTCAAAAATATTGAAACAGAATTTTCTACTAAACAAACACAGTTAGATTTACTCAATCAACAAATAGCAGAGCGTCAAACTAAATCTCAGGAACTAGAACAAAAAGCAGCAGAACTTGAATTATTAAGAGCTACCTATGACGGTATATTCAGCCAGAAAGAAAGGTTTGAAGAACAAATTAATCAATTAAGACCAGAAATAGATAGCCTAAAAGCTGAAAAACAACGAATATTACATGCGATACAAGAAAGTCAAGAAGAATATCACAGAATTGAACAATTCCGGCAAAGATTATCGGAATTAAAATTTCAAATCATAGATAAAGAATCCCATGTAAAACAATTAGAACGAGATATTCAAAATTTAAATGGTATTAAAGCTGGTTTAGAAGCTAATAATGCTTACTTGCGCCAAGAAAAAGAGCGACTTCATGATGATATTCGACGATTAAAACAAGAAATTAATGACCTAGAAAATAGTTCTAGCATAGCACTACAAGCATTAAGAGAAAGACTATGGCTAAGATTAGCAGAATCTAAGTGGGCTGTCGTTAATGCTCAACAAAGTGAACAGATTTTCTTAGATAATTTTGTTCAATATATTAATGCTCAAGGCTTAAATTTTCCAGAACGTGTAATTCATGCTTTCCATACTTCTTTAAAAGTACAAGATATTTCCGCTTTGGTAATTCTAGCTGGAATTAGCGGTACAGGTAAAAGCGAATTACCACAGAAATATGCTAATTATATTGGGGCACAGTTATTAACTTTAGCTGTCCAACCGCGTTGGGATTCACCTCAAGATTTGCAAGGATTTTATAACTATGTGGAGAAAAAATTTAAGCCCACTGATTTGATGCGCGGACTGTATCAATATAATCACGATTCAGCTATGCAAGACAGAATGGTAATTGTCTTGCTAGATGAAATGAATTTAGCACGAGTTGAATATTATTTTAGCGATTTCTTATCTAAATTAGAAGCTCGTCGCAGTCACCCAACTTATTTAGAAATTGATGTTGGTAGCTTACCATTACAAGATAATGAACGTAGATTAAGAATTCCTAATGAGTTCTTGTTTGTAGGAACAATGAATGAGGATGAAACTACTCAAACACAGAAATGTTGAATCTCGATACAAAACTTTACATATTTGGTTAGAGTAATTCTAAAAAGCCTAAAATAGTCAACATAACATCATCTCCTCAAGCCAATGAACATAAC
>NZ_JACJQG010000127.1 GCF_014696435.1 Calothrix anomala FACHB-343
AGCCTGCCTTCGCAGGCTAAAAGTTTGATAGCCTGCGAAGGCAGGCTTCGTATTTCTAGCCCCACCCTTATAGGGTGAGGGCGTTTTTGCACATTTGGGATGCTCCCGTTGACGGTTGACGGTTGACTGTTGAATGTTGATAAATGCCCAATACCCATCTTAAGTTTTCCAAAATAGCTTGAGGCGAGTACATAAACTTGTAAACAGCGCGATTGGTAAAGTCGTAGCAATTCCTTTAACTACTCCCATTACAGGCGTAGTTGTATTAGCAATAATCCAATCTTCCATACCTGTTAGTTGTAAGATAGGCCAAAGCAGATTAGCAAAGGCTACATAAGCAATCATCGGATTCTGCCCATTATCGATTAATAATTGCAGCCATTTTTTTTGACCAAAAACATCAATTAGGATGGTAAAAGTTATCAGTAAAAAAATTGCGATCGCACTGGTGATAAAATAATAACTATATGTAGAAGGGTCTTTATGAATTCCCCCTTGGAACGGCTCAAAAAATAACCCTAAAAATAACCAATAAACTCCCCACTGATAAAATTGCTTCAGTAGGCTATCTATATCATTTTCAGTTTGTGAAAATAATAACCAACTTGCGCCACAAATTGCCGCACTTACTAGCGTTGTTTGCCATACCCAACGCCCTTGTAATCCTACCAGCAAGACTAAGCAAATCATCAGCATAGATAGAATAATCAGCAATAAACGCTGTGTATTCCGAGCAGCTAAAACTTGCTGATTTGCTGATATTTCCCCAGATTGATTACTTTTTTGTAGCCATTTTAATATCAACTCTCCGATAATAGTCCCAGGAATAACAATAAACAAGTATTTTAAATAATAAAATTGAAATATCCACCCAAAGCTGAGATTATATCCCAAAATTGGCACAGATGAAGCTGTCCATAAATCTTTTACCCAGCCATCAATAGTGGCGGATGACTGCAAAGCAATTAAACAGCCTAATAATCCCAAGCGTAACAGCAAATTAGATCTCGTAAATAACCAAGCTAGCGAGCCAAAAACAGCCATATTTGCTAATACCATTAATATAGGATCGCTACGCTCAAGTAAAAAACCCTTACCACCATATTGTAGTTGGGAAATGATAGCAATTGTCGCGATAAATCCGGCAATATTTAGCCAAACGCCATATTTACGCCATTTTCCTAAAATCGCCCAATTTCCAAATATTAAAAATAGCAATCCAAACCCAAGCATTGCTAGATACCAGGTTTCTGGAGTTGGGTTTTTGTTGATAGTAAACGGGCGAAGATGTTGGAGAATAATCGCAAAGGCTGCTAACATTAAGCCGCGCTTCAAAATATATAAAATAATTCTGTAATTACTCCAACCCTGAGCAAGCCTACGCGATAGTGCTAGGGGAATCGCCGCACCCATTGCAAATAAAAATAAGGGAAATACTACATCTACCCAAGTTAAGCCAGCAATCTGAGCATTAAAAGCATGAGTTGGGGGTGGTTCTTGTGCATGGTACATCCATGCTGGCAAAATCTTATAGCGGATTGTACCGGAAAGAACCATCGCTAAAATTGCCAATCCTCGCAGTGCATCTAAAGCATCAGCACGTTTAACATTTGTGATAGGAGTAATATTACTTTCCTGAGTCAATGTCATTACCTAAATAAGTAATTCGGCGTGATTTAAAGATAACTAGTTTTCGCGTAGCGTCTCCGACAGGAGAAGGCTGTTATTAGTCATTTGTCATTAGTCATTTGTCATTCTTACAAAGTTCTGATCGGAGGAAACCTTCGATCAGACTTTGCGCTTTGTCATTGGTAAGGGTTTCAAGCATGTTTACTTTTCGTAACATAATTATCTGCGATCGCCTAGTTACTTATCAGAAAATTTAGTATATCAGCCTTAAATTATTTGTGAAAGTAAGTAAATGTATGAAGGCAGAAGAAAGGCAGATAAGGAGGACAAATAAAAATTGTACAGACAAGGTTTATCGCGTCTCTATTGACTATTGACTATTGACTATTGACTATTGACTATTGACTACTTAGAAATAATAAAAGAGCGAGTAGCCATACGAATCAATCTTTCCGGTGATTTGGCTCGATTTACTGTGAGACGAGAAATTCGATATTTATCTCGCAACCAACGGAATCTGAAAATTGTGCTGTTATAAAGATAACCTGATTGGTAATATTTAGCTGCATGGGTTTCTACCAGAGGATTCATTGAACCATAGGGATAAGCAATGTGTCTTGCAATCTCTTCTGGTGGCGCTAATCCAGCCATGCATTCTCTCAGTTGAGTTTGTGCTTGAGCAAGTTCTTGATCTAATTCGGGAATAGTTAATTTAACTAAGTTTTTGTGGGTTTTTCCATGCGATTGAATATCATAAAATCCTTTGGAGAATCCATCTCTTAAATCTTCACAACTGAGATAAGTTGTAGATGGATGCTGAGATTTAGCTAATGTGCCTGGATTGACAAATAGAACTATTTTTATTTTTTGATTAAATTCTTGCTCTAATCTCTCTAAAACCGGAATGATGTTGGTATATACAGTTTTATAACTGTCATCAAAACTTAGCATGATCGGTTTCTTACCTACATATTCTTCAGGTATTTCTCGGTGACGCTCAATAAAGTAATCATATAAATCTTGAGTAGATAGAAACCAATAATTATTCCGGACTAAATACTCTAGAAGTTTTTCTAAGTCTTGCATATTATAAGACATGTTTTTGGCGATAGGATTGTTGATTATGCCAAAATTAGGATGATTTAAATCAACAATCCCATGAAACCCCAAAAGAGGGATTCTTGGTGCAGTTATATAAGATAGGAGTAGGATAATAGTGAAAAAGAAGGCAATAAGATATAAAGCAATAAATTGCAGATCTAATTTGGGTTTTGCTTTGAATTTGTAAGTTTGGAATTTCAAAGACATGGTTGGTTAATTAAGTAAAAATATATCGGCTGGTCTCAAATAATTATTAAGTTATTTCATAGCAAATATAAAAGTTTCTTAGTATACTTAGCTATTAGATATAAGGTTATCTATATGTTGCAGCCGGACAAGGCTAACATAACCTGGATTTCTCACCAAATTTTTCAATACCTAGATTTCTCTTTGTCCAGAGGTCGTAGGGGCGGGTTAAGCGAGATAGTCGTGAATAATGGAATCATATCTGTGAACCCGCCCCTACTGCTTGTGAGAAATGCGGGATAAGTATTGATAAATTTTGGGTTTAAATCATGGATAAAATCTATATCTTTTCTAAGTTAGTAGCAAGCTAAACTTCCAGCACTAAAGTGCTTACTACGAACTTATTAAAAGTTTTGTAACCGACCACTAGCGCGAAGGGTATTTGGCAAATCTAGCAAGGATTGTCGCCTAAGAAATAAATTTTGTCAAATAAATTTTAGCAAGGTAATACTAAGTATAATTAAAAGCTTAAGTTACGCTTTGTTAACGCAAACTCCGAACAGGATATAATATCAATTTGAAATGAGTTTAGGCACAGAAGAAAACAGTTAATCGGCTGGTTTATTAAATACCTCAAGAATTTGACGACAAATTTGTTTGAGCTTGTCTTCAATGTGCAGAGAAGGTTTGGATGTACCCACAATACTCCAATTCTCTATAGTGGAAAGTCGCCAAGCTTCGCCGCGATGATCGAATGCTGCTACTTCTATGCCGATCGCGCGTCGCGAATGACTTACAGGATCTTGATAAAATCGGATTTGAATCAGAACGCTACGACTACGCCAAGATTTACTAATACCCGGAAAGTGAAAGCCAATATCTATAGAATCTGGATCGACTAACTCCCGCGTTTCTGGATCGTTTTTCCAAGGTTTGAGATCCGATTTCGCATCAGGGAACTCTAATTTAAACAAATTAACTACCGTAGCAATCTTGCTGGCGAGTTCAAGGTTAGTTGCTTGTTCAGATGCGTTCACTAAAAAACACTCCTATATTGCATCGGCTTACGGGAAATGTAAAGACAGGAAACCGCCAGAAAGTTTATGGTATTTGTGTTTCAGCTTATCAAGGCCTTTGAGGATTTCGCAACTCTAAATGATGCTTTCCTAACAATCATTGTTTACAAGAACTGCCAAAAACTGCTACTTTTTTTAGTTTTTAGACAAGGCGAGTCACCTTGAGTAATTATACTTAAAATTTTTCAAAATTACAGAAGATAATTAGCCGTTTTGCGAATATAAAAACTTAATATGCAAAAATTTATCCGAAAATCCTGTGTTGGTAGGAGATATAGATTACCGTCGCAATATAAAATTACACTGTTAGTCGGCAAACAAACAGCAAATTTTTTCTAGATATGTCGCGTCAACGCTCTCTTTTGTCATTGGTTTTAGTATTATTGGCAACATTCCTCATCAGTTGTAGTAGTCCTACTGTAGCTAAGGCTCCTCCTACTTATACAACAGCACAACTGACGAAAATCCAGACTTATGTGCCAGAGATTGTGGCTGTGCGCGATCGCGCAGCAGAACTGAAAAACCTCATCGAACGCAAAGATTGGATTTATGTAGGTAATTTTATACACGGGCCTTTAGCAGAAGCTCGGTTAAATATGACTTATGTGATTCCCAACCTCTTACCCCAAACTCAACCTCAAGCGCGTCAGATAGCGCGTGATTTGTTTAACCATCTGGTGAAAATCGATCAGGCTGCTAGTGATGGTAATAGCCTAGTTGCCTTGAATAATTATGCTGAGGCTATTGCAGATCTTGGTAAATTCTTGGAACTGGTTCCGGAAACCAGCAGCGCATCATAAGCAATCTGTTGACGGTTGACGGTTGACGGTTGACTGTTGACTGTTGACTGTCAAAACCGATATTTTGCACAACTGAAATAGGATTGCTATATAAGTTATGAGTGAGGAGTTAGGAAGCAAAACTTTCTAACTCCTTACTTTTGGATTGAGTTATAAGTTATGAGTCATGTAGTAATTATCGGTTGTGGTGTAGTTGGAGCAGCGATCGCTTATGAACTCAGTCTGGTTCCAGGGCTGAAAATTACGGTTTTGGATAGTCAACCACCGGCACAAGCTTCTACAGGTGCGGCGCTGGGTGTATTAATGGGGGTAATTAGCCAAAAAGTTAAGGGTAAGGCTTGGCAATTACGACAAACTAGCATCCAACGTTATGAAACCCTCATACCCGAATTAGAAGCGATCGCTAAACGCAAAATTCCCTTCAATCGTCAAGGAATCCTCAGTTTGTGCTTAGAGGGGGAGGATTTAGCCGAGAAAGAAAATTTGGTGAAAATTCGTCAATCTCAAGGTTGGCAATTGGAAATTTGGGACAAGGCGAAACTACAAAATCTCTGTCCGCAGATAGATGCAGAAAATCTGATTGGTGCGGCCTATTCTCCCCAAGACCGCCAACTTGACCCCACAGCTTTAACATTAGCGTTAGTTGAGGCTGCCCAGCATAATGGCGTTAGCTTTCAATTTGGCGTCACGGTATTAGATAGTCACGCCTCCGAGCCATTGTGCCAGGAATTAGATACAACAGCTGGGAAAATCGCTGCTGATTGGTTTGTTGTCGCTGCTGGATTGGGTTCAACACCATTGACAGCCCAATTAAATCAAAAAGTCGATATCCGCCCGGTATTAGGGCAAGCATTGCAAGTACATTTAGAACATCCTCTAGGAAATCCAGAGTTTCAGCCAGCAATTACGGGTAATGATGTGCATATCGTCCCTGTAGGCGGTGGCGATTACTGGATCGGCGCTACAGTGGAATTTCCTAGCGATAGCGATGAAATACCGCCCAATCAAGAATTATTAGCATCGGTGAGACAACAGGCGATCGCATTTTGTCCCGAATTAGCCCAAGCCCATATTACCCGCACTTGGTCGGGTTTACGCCCCCGCCCCGAAGGACGCCCCGCCCCTGTGATTGGTAAATTACCAGGGTTTAATAATGTCCTCCTAGCTACCGGACATTATCGCAACGGCGTTTTACTCGCACCCGCAACAGCTTATGCAATTCGTGAGATGATGGGCATGGGGAATGGGGCATAGGGTATAGGGCATGGGGCATGGGGCATGGGGCATTGGTCAAAATACTAATGACCAATGACTAATGACTAATGACCAATGACTAATGACTTTTTAGGAAATTTTCGTGTCAATAACAGAACATAAAATAACCGTAAATTCTCTAGAGTGGTTTTACCGAGAAGCTGAACCAGTAGGGAGAACTGACTTATTACCTGTAGTATTGCTACATGGTATAGTCTCCCAAAGTTACAGTTGGCGTCACATTTTACCAGCTTTAGCCAGTCAGGGAACAAGAGCGATCGCCCCTGATTGGATTGGTTATGGTTTTTCCGCTACTCCAGAAAAACGAGATTTCGCCTACAGTCCCGATGCATTTATTACAGCTTTAACAGGATTTATTCAAGCTTTAGAATTAGAAAAGTTTTCTTTAGTTGTGCAAGGATTTTTAGGTTCTGTAGGCTTACAATATGCCCTGCGCAACCCAGATAAAATTGCCAATTTAGCTATTTTGAATGCGCCAATTTCACCTGCTGCCAAATTACCTTGGAAAATCAAACAAATGGGTTTACCATTAGCAGGAGAAATGATGACTCAAGACCCCCTTTTAGTTGATAGAACTTTAGAAGGTGGTAGCCGTTATCGCATAGAAGATAAAGATTTGGATGTTTATCGCCGTCCATATTTGAAAAGTTCTGCACCTGGACGCGGTTTGCTAGCAACTATTCGGAATATCCGGCTAGATTCAGCTATGTCAGAAATTTCATCTGGCTTTAAAGCATGGGACAAACCAATTTTAATTCAATGGGGAATGATTGACCCTTGGTTACCTATAGATATAGCTGAAACTTTTGTTAATTCTGTCCCCAAAGCTGAATTAGTCAAATTAAATAATGTGGGACATTACCCACAAGAACATTATCACGAGACGATTTTACAAGACCTTTTACCCTTTGTGCGTGTAGCCGAGTCTCATTGATAAAGTTATTACTCACTTTACGACTTTACGCGCCAGAGAATAAATTCTCTGGCTAATAGCTAAAGTCTACTAAAGTAGACTAATAAGCTGCTGTGCAGCTAAATTATATAAGTCAAAAACGCAAAATAATTGTAGTGCGGGCATCTTGCCCGCGTCTTATATACAAATTAGATGCGTCGCAGCTTATCTTGAAACCAGGGCGGGCGAGACGCCCACCCCACAATATGGGATTATTTATTTCTGGAGAAATTCCTCAATTACGAATTACGAATTACTATTAATCTGGTAAACCCATTACTTTGCGATAATGGGGTGCAAGTCTTTTAACGCTGGAAGATGGGCGTTGACTGTGCCATTGACTGTTGCTATATATTTCTTTGCGTAAATCATCAACGTTGACATTTATAACTTTGCCATCAGCAACAATTTGATTGCCATTTACCCAAACACTATTAACTACATTACAAGGTCTACCTAATACTAATAAACCGATGGGATCTGTACGGGGTAATAAAGATAAATTAGTTAAATCGTAAAGTACTAAATCGGCTTGTTTACCTACTGTTAAAGAACCGAGTTTATTGCCTAAATTTAATCCCTTTGCACCTCCCAAAGCAGCCATAATTACTGCTTGTCTGGGTGTAATCCAGTGCTGATAATCTAAATCTGTAACGTTGTGTAAAATCGAGCCGATTTTAATTGCTTCTAGCAAATCTTGAGAATCATTACTCGAAGCACCATCACAACCAAAAGTTACATTTACTCCCGCTTGACGATATTTTAAAAGCGGTGCAATTCCACTTCCTAAACGCAGATTACTTAAGGGGTTGTGAACAACTGTTGATTTAGTTTCGGCAAGGATCGCAATATCATTATCGCTTAACCAAACACAATGAGCCAAAGAAGTGCGATCGCTTAAATAGCCAATTCGGTGCAGATGTTCCACCGCCGAACAACCGTATTTCTCTTGGGCGAGTTTTTCCTGTGCTTTAGTTTCCAGTAAATGAGAGTGACGACAAAGATTATAGCGATCGCTTAATTCAATACACCCAGTAAATAACGCATCGCTACATAATTGAATTCCTGTAGGCGCAACTAAAATATTTACACCCTCATCCGGGTGATGAAACTGCTTAACTACCTCTTCAATGATGTCTAGGGTGTCTTGAGTTGAGCGAAAATAAGGCTCGTGAGTTTGTTGTGATTCTCCAGATGGTATCCCAGCTGTCAAGGATTCATCTTGAATTAAAGGGGCGACAAAAGCGCGAATCCCCACTTCTTTGTAAGCGCGAATAGCAGTAGCAATTGTTTCAAACTCTTGTCCGGGAATTAGCACCAAATGATCGACAACACTTGTACCGCCAGAAAGAAGAGTTTCTACTGCTGTTCCTAATGCACTAATATAAACCTTGTCTAAATCCAGGGGAGAAAAATCGTAGAGTTCCGCCAACCATAATTCTAAAGGTAAAGGTGGAATCGCTCCCCGTTGCCACATTTCCGAAGAATGGGTGTGAGCATTAACAAACCCAGGAAGTAAGAGCTTATTAGTACCATCAATTGCTGTACCGACTACATCTAGAGTTGGGGCGATCGCAGTAATTTTACCATCCACAACCTGGACATCAACAAATGCATAAGCATGATCGGTCGGAATCAAAACATTCTGGATCGTAAACTTCATAAGTGCTTGCAGTAACTAGTTTTTCCCTTCTCAATGAGTAGCATTTGAGTAGAAAAATTACAAAATCTTTAAGAATCTGGACAGTCAAGTTTTGTAACTTTTGCGTAAGTGTAGTAACTCAAGATAGTGTCTACAATGGTGAGGTACAGCCTAATTGTCATGGCAGTAATTTAGTATTTATGCCCAGCGATCGCTCCCATCGATGTCAAGAATTTTAACCTTAATTAAGTAATCACCCGTCTCAGTGCATTTCAGGGTACAAATGAAACAATGGTGTTGGGTTTTGCAAGTTTATGAATCAGCCTTTGCGGTCATTAGGAATTGCACCAAATGCTTGGACAGTAAATCAGGCGATCGCAGATATTACTCGTCCGCCAAAGACCCCACAAACTGCTACCTTATCAACAGAAACCAAAACCCTGCGAATTGATTGGACAAAAGCTGCCATCATTGTCATTGATATGCAAAATGACTTTTGCCATCCCGATGGCTGGTTAGCGCATATTGGTGTAGATGTTACCCCAGCCCGCAAACCAATCGCACCTTTACAAAATTTATTACCACACCTGCGCGGGGCTGATGTGCCGATAATTTGGTTAAATTGGGGGAATCGTCCCGATTTACTGAATATTAGTGCAGGCTTGCATCACGTTTACAACCCCACAGGCGATGGCGTCGGTTTAGGCGATCCTCTACCTAGCAATGGTGCGAAAGTACTCATGGCTGGTAGTTGGGCAGCAGCCGTAGTAGACGAACTCCAACAATTACCCCAAGATATTTGTATAGATAAATATCGCATGAGCGGCTTTTGGGATACACCCTTAGATAGCATCTTGCGTAATCTGGGCAAAACCACATTATTTTTTGCTGGTGTCAATGCCGATCAATGTGTGATGGCGACTTTATGTGATGCCAACTTTTTAGGATATGACTGCATTTTAGTTAAAGATTGTACCGCTACAACTTCCCCCGATTATTGTTGGTTGGCGACGTTGTACAACGTTAAACAATGCTTTGGTTTTGTGACTGGTTCCCCAGAGATTTTAACAGCATTGCAAAATCCTAATTCTTGAGTTTTATTAACTTCAGAGGAGATAAATTAATGCACGCTACTCGTTGCGTAATTCCTGTGATTAAATCTCCCAAAGATTATCAAGTTTACCGCATTAATCCCAATGATTCTAATCGATTAGCAATTATTTTTGATACAGCTAATGCTAACACTTCCTTAACTTGCTGCGTAGAAATTTTTGATGTAGGCGGGCAAACTCCACCGAATCGCCATCAATGGGCGGTGGAAATGTTTTTTATCTTAAAAGGTGAAGGGATTGCTATTTGTGATGGTAAAAAAGTACCTATTAAAACCGGAGATAGTTTATTAGTACCGCCTACAGGCACCCATTTGATTAAAAATACAGGTACAACTCGCTTGTATACATTAACAATTATGGTACCAAATGAAGATTTTTCGGAATTAATTCGTAGCGGTACACCAATGGAGTTAGATGCAGAAGATATGACAGTTTTAGGGAGATTAGACGCTTTGATGCCCTGTTAAATACATGACAGAGAATTTTATCAGTCAACAGTCAACAGTCAACAGTCAACAGTCAACAGTCAACAGTCAACAGTCAACAGTCAACAGTCAACAGTCAACAGTCAACAGTCAACAGTCAACAGTCAACA
>NZ_JACJQG010000128.1 GCF_014696435.1 Calothrix anomala FACHB-343
TGGGATATGCTTTACTCATGTTGCTCTCTCGGTGCTGTCTACTATCTATTCACAGCGTATACCGAGAGAGCTTTTTTACAATCTGTCCGACTTTTCAAACATCCTCTAAGAGGCTAATACTTTTCTCATTAGCAAATAGGCGGATTGCAACGATTAGTGAAAAAATCCGCCATTCTGTCTGAAACCCTTATTTAATGAATTGGCTTTTTGAAAGAACATTCAAGTACAGCAGAACTGAAAATTAACCACGCATTCCAAATCAAAGGATGTTTACGCTGCTGTATATCTGTTTGAATTTTTAATTCACAGTGGTACTAACTTCTGAAAAGCTATCACCTTTCTATCATTGCAATCCTGGAGTTTGATAAACCCGTGCTGGGAAATTGTCCAAAACATCAGGTTCGCTACTGTTAGAATCCTGTGCGGGTGCTACGTCTTCTTCTGGTAATGGCAACATCTGCGCTGCTGACTCAATCCGTTCATGTAATGCTTGTGTTAGCGTTTTAATATCAGGAATTGTCACCTGATTTGACAAAGCAGGTTTAACTTGTGTGTCCCAAAGAGCCTCACTATCATGCGCTCGTTTTTCATCGGCTTTGGACACCGGAATAATTAAAGGGTAAGGAATAGAAGCTTGTCCCTCGGAACTGTAACCAGGACTGGTAATTACGCACTTGCCTTGAGGAAATTTTAAAATTTCGTCAGCACTGATTACAGGCATTTTTTGCAAATTCTCACTCCAGCTAATTGAACGGCTCATTTGTCCGCCAAGCGATCGCCCTGTGGTACGATTTTTAATCAGCACTTCCTTCTCACCGTAACGCTTTGAGTAATCCTCAGCCGTTTTGTAGTTACCAGGATTGAACAAAACATGAGTACTACAAGCAGAAGCGATCGCACTCCCCATCTTATCCCCATAAATATCGTAAAGTTGCTCTAAACTTTGGATACCCAGAATAAAGCAGGCACCATTGGAACGATATTCATTAATCCACTGCGGTAAGCGGTCTAGCTTAATTGATGGTAATTCATCCAAAGAAATAATCAACGGGTCTTTGCGGGGACGGCTCAAATTACCAACAATCATCAAGTGCATTGCCGCCGCCAAAAGAGGCCCAACCACACTGCGGCGTTCATCATCTAGCTTGAACACCACCATCTCTTTACCTTCAAGCTTAGTGGGAATGTCCGATTTCCCGATAAATGCCCTCAGCAAATCAGCTTGGATGAAAGATGAGAAAGTACCTGCTGCTGTGGTTAAAATCCCAGAAATAGTCTTCTCTGCATCCTTAGCACTCAAAAATTGAATAAACGAAGTCGCCACCCATTCATCCAACCTTTTTGACTGTACCGCATGGTCAAGACGTTGCACCAATTTTGGCAACCGCAACACAGCATAAAGCATCGCCATATCTGGGTAAGGTGAACCCTTAACTAATTGCAATAGTGCTTTAGCTAACAAATCCCCGGCTTTAGCAAAGAACTCATCACTTTTACCACCACTAGCAGCATTGCGGTTAATCACTTGTCCGATTTCCCCCGCCATTACCCCATCGCGTGCATCACGCATATAATCCAAAGGATTGATCACACCGCTAAAGGGTTCACCGGGGGCAAATACTCGCACTTTGTAACCATAACGTGCAGCTAGGGGTGCATGGAGTCGTAGTTGGTCGCCCTTCTTGTCGTAGAGTAAAATCGGAAAACCTTGCTGCATCGCACTTTCTAACATCCGGTCTATGGTTGAGTAGGTTTTACCAGACCCAGGTGCACCTATTACCAGTGTTCCCCTTTCGGCATTGGGAAACCAAACTGTAGGTGCTGCACCAAGTATAATTTGTAAGTTAGCCAGCAACCCCCGCCACTTGCCTTTTACCCAATAGCGAGGAGTTCCAGACCACAGGGTAACTTTATTATGTTTGTGTTCCTTGATTTGCTTGAGTGCTAGGTTAGTCGCTGCTAGTTTTTCAGTGATACCGCAGACTTTACCAGTGGTAATTTTGCCTTTACCAGTACCACTGATTTGCAGTAGCAGTAAGACGAAGAGCAATCCACCCATCATTGTCCAGCCTTGGGGGTTGTTGAACTGTTGCAACAATTTACCGAAGTCAATACTGGCTAGGGGTGCTGGGTAAGATGAGACTTCAATTAATGTCGAGTTAGCAGTAGTATGGCTGTCTGGTAGATTTTTCTGGTAAAGGTTCATAGCAATGGAGAATGCGTTTACCAGCAATTTTAGTTACCAAGTTAAACCTAGGGAATTGACCTTATGGATATTTTTTAGAGGTATTAAAAACTCTATATACTAAAAATATATAACAAATAATTAAGATAGCTTAATAAAGCATTTGCTATAACCAAATTATAGACTATAAATTTATACTTTACACACTCAACATTTATATCAAAACGCAATGACTCCGGAAAAAAAAGTCGAAGAAGTCAAGAAAATTTTCAATAACCTGACAGACAAAGAATTAAAAAAGAGTTTGACAACTGCTCTCGAAAAAATTCTAAAAGAGCCAAAGGAATCATATGAAGCTCTAGACATTAGAAATGAGCATGGGTCTGAGTTATCAATAATTCTCAGCCTGATGATACAACAGAACGTAAAACATCAAGCCAAACGAAAACAAGAAGAAGAACAAGAACAAGAAGAAAAAGAAGAAAAAGAAAAATATCAAAGTTTAACTCATAGTCTATCTATACCTGCGGCTGTTGAAAGAATACTAGCAATATACGGAAACAAAATAACAAGCGGAATTAGAAAGAATAAGTATTGGCAAGAAATAATCAATAAAAGATGTGGTCAACTCTATGTGATGGGTCTAAAATCACCACAGCATACAAAAGATTTTTATGTTCCTATTTCTTTATCTTCATCCCCGAATGAGACTTTAGATAGTAATGATTTAATTAAGAAATTAGGTGAAAATAAAAATTTAAAAATTCAAATTTATGGACGATCTGGAATAGGAAAATCTTCTTTATTACGGTATATTGGCATTCATTGTCTTGAGCAAACCATTCCTGGCAAACAAGATTACATACCTATCTATATTTCTTTGAGACGTTTAGATTCTAAAAATTCGTACTTGACACTGTTTGAAGCAATCAAGTCAACTTATACGCAAGTAGGTGTAGAGGAAAGAAATCTTATCAATACATTGCAAAACGGTCAAGCAATAATTTTAATTGATGGATTAGATATCACTGACTTAAAACAGCGCGATATTGTGAATAATGTTAGAGAATTTATTGAAATATACCCTAATAATACATTTATTATTTCTACCAAAACAGAAGAAGCTATTTTTCCGAGTTTTGAGCCTTATGAAATAAAAAATTTCAATCAAGGTCAGTCTAAAGGATTTATAGAAAAATGGTTCAAGCAATATGGTCAGAATGAGAATCTTCAAAAATGTCAAAACAGTTTAATTCAATATTTAAAATTAGATAAAGAGAATTTAGACAATTGTGAAAATGCTGATGATGATAGATTAGCATTTAGCCAAACTCCTTTACTACTTTCCTGCTTATGTGTAATATATGCTAGTATCCCCAACATTGATCATGATAAACTTTACAAAGATGACTTAATTTTGTATCACTTGACTATACAAGAATTAATTAAAGATTGGGATACCGATCGAGGATTTGATGCTGAATATGCATACTCTGTTTTGTCTTCTCAACAAAGAGTGGAACTTCTGGCTTATCTAGCTTTCCATTTTATGAAAGTAAGAAATTTCCATCTTGGTGCATATCTTTCTAAGGATAATGTAAAAAAATATATTTTAGAATTTATACAGCAGCCTGAAATTAAAAAATTTCTTATTCATCATGAAATTGCTACAAACAATGAAATAAGAGCAGAGGAAATTCTTCACGGTTTAGAACAACAAGATGGATTATTAGTATCAAGGTTTCAAAATGATTATACATTTGTACATAGCCAGATTCAAAGCTATTTTGTATCCTACTATCTCAGTAAAGCTAGTCTTGTAGAATGGGCTGAGTATGTTGATAAATATAAAAAGGAACAATCAATATTTTTGGAAGATGCAATTCGTTTAAGAAAGTGGGCTACCAAGCAAATGGAAAATAAGTTGTTGAATTTGCCTAATATACATATTTATGAATATAAAAATGAGAATCTTTTTGCTCATTTAATGTGTTCTTTTATTCTCTATTGATGAATCAACCTCAGTAATAAGCGATTGTGACAGTGCTGGGTACGGAAGGAAGGTTTCAATCATCCAAAATTTAGAACCCAAGCCTTTATGTTTACGCTACTAAATGCAGTACCAAAGAGCTAAAAGTCAATTGGTACTGCAAAAACAAGCTTTTTTTTTAGAGTTTCGGTTTCAAGAGTAATTTTGTTTTTGAAAGCTTTCTTAGTAAGACTTCCAAGCTTACGTAGCTGCTGATGACAAGCTCGCCACTTTTAGTCCTACAACTTGCCTTTTGTGCAGTATTTCTGCGGACACCCAAAGGGGATAAAAGTTAATTACCTCCTCTGAGGTAGAGTGAATTGTTGACGTGGAGACTTCAAGAGCAGCAAAATAGACATAAAAAACTGATCACGAATGTCTTGAGACATAATCGCACTGAATTCTCTCAAAACTTTGATTAGTTCTTCTACATCCTTATGTCTCATACTCTGATCTGTTTTCAATGCTTGAACCATTGCTTGTAGAGTATTTCGATATTGATGTCCTTCTGCAACTATTTCGACCACTTTAGTGGCTGATTGAAGTGTGGTAATTACAGCAGTAGCAGTTGCTTGTGATAGAACGAGCTGTGTATCAGGTGGTAGCTTGGAGAAAGCGTCACTCAATACAGTGAGATTATTACTCGAATGTGAGTTTCGGTTCATCAAATACTCTCTCCCTTACGCTTTAAAAATTCCTGAAATGCCTGTCTTACTTCAGGACTCATTTCGTTGTAATACTCTAGATACACCTTTTTAACTAAATGAGCGTCGGTACGCTCAATCTCTTCAACCTTTCTAACTGCCTGAGCATAACTTGCTGAGGAAATCCACGAGTCAAGCGTCTGTACAATTGGCGGTATAGCCCTAACTACCCTGGAGGCTACCATCATCGTAGTCCTTCCTTGTGGAGTCTGTGACCAGCGAACCACATCAGACGCTAATTTGATTAAGTTACTTGGATTCATTAGTGTTGTAACTCCTTACTGTAAACTTGCTTTCTATCTGCCAACGATATCTCTGTCAAATACTTTCTGACGGTATTCCGTAACTTACTTCTACCTTCATCAGCAATTCCTTGTATGCTCTTGAGATAACACAGAAAAAATTCATCTTTCTCTTCCTGTGTTAAGTTCTCTTGCATATTCCTGTAGATTTGCAAAATATCAGATTGTATCACCAATTTTTGCTGATTGTCTGAATTTAATTCTTGCAATTCTTCTATTAATACTTCCAGGAGAAGATTGCTTTTTTCATTTTCTTGGCGATGAGAATCAACTAAGGTTGAAATCTCTAGAAAAAGCTTTGATACATTGTCTTCATTCATATTGTCTGCAAACCAAAAAGAAGGTTGAAACTAAGATGGAGTAAGCTTTTTAATAAGTGCTTTCTCCTCTCAAATTGGTGAAATAACTATGGTTAGGCTGTTAGTTTTGATTCTAGGCTACTTGATCGGTTAATTTATCAAACCAACTCATAACTTATGTTCCTCGCTATTGATAATTTGATAGGGATAATGAAACCATTTAGGGATTCAATACTGACAACAAGCAGAATAACATTTTCAAAATCAACGCATAATCCTGGATTTTTTTACAAAAAATACGGATTGCATTATTAATGCAAAACTGCAATTGGCATTCAGGTACTATGGCAAGGCTAGTTAAAATTGCATTATCTCTGTGTTCGCGTAGCGTCTTGTAGAGAGAATAGACAGCTTACTAAAGAGACTTAACGGGAAAAGTCAGATTCTTCAGCCATCACCAAAAGTTGCCAGTCCCCTTAAAATCGCTACGATTTTCTGCAAAGCGAGCAACTAAGTTTTGAGGCTAACGCCTCATGCT
Organism: Calothrix anomala FACHB-343; assembly: GCF_014696435.1. Classification (GTDB taxonomy): domain Bacteria; phylum Cyanobacteriota; class Cyanobacteriia; order Cyanobacteriales; family Nostocaceae; genus Aulosira; species Aulosira anomala_A. The sequence goes on from NZ_JACJQG010000128.1 coordinate 6,058, forward strand.
TTGGACAATCATATTTATGCAGTCCAATGGTTAAATCAAAAGTTACAAACGACTCTAATCGCCCCCATCAATCTACTGCCAAAACTGCTGCTGACAAACCTAAAGGCGCTAAAGCTAGAACAACTGATACTGATGATTATGACTTTGAAGGAACCGAATTTGAAATAGATCCAGAACTTTTCAATGATAATTATAACCAGGTTCGCAAACCGATTCTTCCCTATGGTATTGTCGTTAACGATAAACCAGCTGGACTTTTGATTCCAGAAGACCAGTTAGAAAAAGCTGGTTGGATTGAAATACCTGGAGAAGATGATCTAACTACTGTCACTTTAACTGAAGATGTTACCGGACTATTAATTACTGAAGGTCGGTTACTGGTTTTAGCTTTTGCACCAGAATATATACGGTATAAATCGGATGTTGAAGAAGTAGGTGGTTCATTTGTTGGGCTTTATGACGATTACAGGCATAGTCTTGATAAGAAAACAATGGATGTGTGTTCTGAACACGCAATCATGTTTCTTGATGACAAGAATCAACCATTACATACTACTCCTGTTGTTGTCCGGTTCAAAAATGTGGCTCTTTGGAGTTTTAAATCAGTGCGTGAAGAATTTTACCGTTCATTAGAGAAAACCTTCGCTGATTATTTCCAAGTGCCATTTAGTGGTAAAAGTGATAAATGGCGGAGTTTAGGTGTGCTAGAAATTGAGTTTAGAGCAATTAAAGAAGGTGAAGGTAAAAATAAACATAACTGTTGCAAAACTGTAGCCTACACTAAACCCACAGTTGAAAATTTACCGCAACTGTATTTAGGTAAAACCACAGCTAAAGCCCTAATTTGGCAACAACATGATGCGATCGCTGGTTTTAATGAACCTCAATCCCTACCTGCTTTGCCAGGAGAATCGGTATCTGTAGATGTGGAAGTATTGCCACCAAATAAGAATAGGAACAAAACTCAAAGCGTCCGTAAATCCAAACCAGCAGCCAAGCCACCTCGCAAAATTCAACTTATTGACGATGATGACTTCCTTAATGAAACCGACGATTTGGAAGCTGAGTTAGACGATGATTTTGAGGACGACGAGGAACTAGATGATGAGGAATAGTCCAATGCAACTATAGAGTATGTCACATGAAACACTCCACCCACTGATCGGAGTTTTCCGCCGACTTCCGATAAAAATACCCTGCCGTAGCCAAGAAGACTAGGGCAGAGTTTTCTTCTAGATTGCGAGTTATCAACTTTAAAAATTTTCACGCCTTGTGAAAAGCTGACTATCAGCAAGTTGATAGCCAGTGCCATTGAAACAAAAATTCAATTGACGTAGCTGCTCTTGCTCGGTTTGCAGTACCTTAATGCACGGTAATGCCTGACCTCGGTTCTCTCCCACTGACAACAAATGTTTACCTGGTGGTAGATTGGGATTCAAGTAACTCAAGAATACCTGAGTAATTGGTTTGTCCTTTCTGAGCCAGTAACCAGTATACAGACATCCCAAAGCACCGCAGACATCAGGCGTATTAAAGTTGAAAACTGCCAACCTGCCGTCTTTTCCTTCCACACTCCAAGCCAGTATATTTTTAGCAGATGCTTTGGCATTTAACGCTGTATTTTCTACAATTACCTGTTCAATTACTGAAGTAGACACAAAATTAGTAGCTTTATTCCAATTAACGGTTGCCGCATTTAAGCTACAGCCTCCTAAGCTAATAAAAACTGACAGCAACAAAAAGATGCCCAAGCCAATGCGAAACCAATGAATCCAGTAGCGTACCCTCATAGGAGGTGCTGGTAATTGATATGCAGTTGTCTTCAGTGGTTGAGACTGAGTAGAGGAGGCGGAGTCAGAATAAACTCCCTTTCCTTCCCCTGTTTGCCCAAGGTGTATTTTTGAATGCAGCTCAGTATCCAGTATTTCTTTTATCTCATGGGGTGAAGTAATAGAGGTTTTAGATAAATCTGTCATACTCTACCTCCCATTTTCAGTATTTTTAGCAGTGCTGATGTAGCTAGAATTTACATTAGGAGAACAGGTCAGCATTCCATTATCGCTATTATTACCATTGCGATAACTAGCTAAAGCGGTTTTGCCGTAATCTTTGAGACTGAGGCGACCGAGGGCATCTGAGCCATTTCCATCAACTTTGCTGTAATCACCACCAAAATGCTTTTGAGCCACTCGTTCAATTAGGCGTTCGCCCGTAAATGGCTGTCCTGTCGCTGTATCGATTTGCTCTTGTGTGGCTTGAATTTTGTTAGCCATATCAGCCATAAACGCCCTATCTTGGTCAGCAGTCGGAAAAAACTCAAATAGTTCAGCCTCTGTTGGTTGATGCCCTTGCTTCACTTGATTCAGGAACTCTTGACCTCCAGGCTTGGCAGCAATTAACTGCACTACATAGGGGTTATAACTCATGAACTGGTAGCGACCAAGAGCGCGACCACAATTTGAACCCCTATCAGTACAAGTATATACGCCAACTGCTTTGTAATCCTTGCTACTATCGCTCTCAGTTTCCCCAATTGCATTTAAGAGCGATCGCAAATCAATACCGGAGAATGATTGACCTGTTATCGACCGACTATCATTACTAAACCTGCATGGATTAATCTTCTCTGTTACTCCAGTACGGTTGGTAGTGCTAGCTTGAGGCTCTCTTGTCGCTCCAGTTGGGGTATACGCAGTATTTGTCCTCTGTTCACTCAAATTGCCTACAAATATCAGGGAGTTAACCTTGTAGCTGAAAAAAGGAACAGGCCCGATAAAATAAGGTGTACAACCCATTCGCCAAGCACAGAACCGAAAGAACAAAGCTGTATCTACCGTATCAGTGGTTTCATCCGGCTCCATTACCACCACCTTAAAAGCTTTACCAAACGGTAGCCGTCCTGTTGGTTCCCGACCGTTATTCACTGCTTTTAGGATACCCCGCCCGCCCTCGACTTCTTGGTATTTACCAGAAATCCACTGCTTTCCTTCCAACTTACTGCGATCACTACCACCTGCATTTTCTAAATCATCTAATTCTAAGTAAGCGCAGTCTTTTTCATTACAAGGCACAGAAAACCCTTGCACATCTGAACCAGAAATCGTATTGTTACGCCGATTTTCTGCTGGCCCATAAACTACATCAATCCGCATTACCAAACTACCAATTTCAGTCATGGGATTAGGCATTGACCCTAAAGGTACTTGTCCCAAACCAGGAATATCCGAAACATTGCTATTCATCCAGCCTGTAAATTGTTGTAGCGGTACTGCATCTAAGTTAGGAATTGAAGAAATAGAAAACTCTGACAAGTCGATTTCTCCCAGCTTCATTTGCCCAACTTCATACTGTTTGAGTACCTGAGCTAATGTTAAATTAGATGCGGCAATTCCTTGAGATTTTAGTAATGTGTCAACTGGTGTAATATTGTTTACTTGTATGTTAGCTAATTCTGGAACAACCTGAGCTAAATGCCTCAATGTCTGCTCCCCAATCAGAGGAAATTTACTCAAGGTAATTTTGTTTAAATCTATACTTTTAATATCTGTGTTCGCCTCTGGTGCTGTGCGTAGAGCGATCGCCTGCAAAGAAAACTCCTCTGCCTGCAATGCTTCACTGATATCTCCTAACTTCAAATATTGATCGGGAGTCATACCCACATTCCAAGTGCGACTCAGGTCATAACCTAGTGTTTGGCTGTAGGGACTGCCATCAATTGCACCGGATTGACTGATACCTGGTAATTGTCCCAGAGAAATGCGGCTCCAGTCTGGGAGCAAAACTTTAGTAGCTCTTAGTCGAGACTGAGGATTTGCAACTTCTACAATTCGAGTCGGTAAATTGCCATCAAATGTGTTGACTGTAGCTTGTGCAGCGATACTATAAATAATACAAGCAATGACAACCAGAAGAGATATCCATGCTTTTGGTATCTTCATAATTCCAGCTTTAAAAATGACAGCAACTATACCTCAACACGCAAAGTAATTTATTGAATAAAAACCCGGCGTTGCTGAATGAAGGAATGAAAATTAAAAATTAAATCTCTCAACCTCTTACTCTCTGCGCCTTTGCGTCTGGAGCGTGAGACAAAAATCATCCCACTGATCGGCAACGCCAAAACCCCAATTACTTGTTGCTTATTGGGTGTAGAAAGAGAGTGAAAATATGACTTATAACTCTAAGAGGATGTTTGAAAAGTCGGACAGATTGTAAAAAAGCTCTCTCGGTATACGCTGTGAATAGATAGTAGACAGCACCGAGAGAGCAACATGAGTAAAGCATATCCCA
>NZ_JACJQG010000129.1 GCF_014696435.1 Calothrix anomala FACHB-343
GAGGATGCAGAAGGCGTAACACAATTTTTGTATCAGCAAGCCAAATCCTCTGTTAAAGAAGCTGCAAGACCTGTAATTCAAGAATCAATTCATCAAATGAATAAAGCCAAGATGCAAAAACAATCATAAGAATTAAGAAGTCAGAATTCAGGAGTCAGAATAAATGAGACAACCAGCAAAAACATTTCAAGACTTGATAGTTTGGAAGAAAGCACATCAATTTGTTTTAACAGTTTACAAACTTACTAGTCAATTTCCTAAATCTGAAATATATGGTTTAACTTCTCAATTTAGAAGAGCGGCAGTTTCAATCCCAGCCAATATAGCTGAAGGATTTAAGAAAAAAGGATTATCAGATAAAGCAAGATTTATGAATATAGCGCAAGGTTCCTTAGAAGAGTGTCGTTACTATTTAATTCTTACTAGAGACCTTGGGTATGATGATACCTCCGAATTAATTCCCCAACTTGAAGAAGTCAGTAAGTTGCTAACAAGTTATGCTAACTCACTTCTGACTTCTGACTTCTGACTCCTGACTCCTGACTCCTGACTTCTAGCCAAACTGAACTGGATGATTTTTAATTATGCCTGAAATAAAACTCGGATTAGGTAATCCACCACAGCCAATTTATCTGTATGTGAAGAAATTAGAGGTTGATGGTTGGATTTACGCTTGGTATAACTGCGAAATTGAACAAGATAAAAAGATTCCTGTGAGCCAAAGAGCATTAACAGGTTATGTTTTGGAGCTAAGACTAACAGATAAAGATTTCAAAGGCAAGGACAATTTAAAATTAGATATTGTTGTTCAAGCCGATGAAATTTATATCGTCCGCAGTGGCATTGAAACAAACTTTGCTAAATCATTCTTGTTAGCTGCATCTGTTGTGAAAGATTTTACTCAGCCTTTAATAATTGTTGCTACTCCTGGTGATGAAAATTCAGTTTTCTGCAATCTCTATGATGCTTTGACTAAAACTAAAATTCGTCGAGAATGGAATCCTAACGCTGACTGGGGAGCAATTATTCGTGATGTTCAATCAAAGTTAACTCTAACTTCAGATTCAGTCGATTATGCTCAATCTGTACAACCGCAATCAAATCCAAAGCAAACTACTGTAACATCTGCAATACATCCTCAAGATTTACGGATAAAACAAATTCGTAAATTACTAAATTACCCTCTTGATTTAATCAAAGAATGGTTACATTTTCAAGATGTTAGTAGCCCCAGTGAGCTTCATCACAGTAAGGTTGATGAGCTTGTAAAAACCATGTGTATTGCTTGGGCATCAGATAAGTTTGACCACCCCAATCATGCTGCTAATTCCTATCAAAAGTATGTTGTGAATGCTGTAGTTGATGGTGTGGATGAACTACAAGCAATTAAGGGATGGATGCAGCAAGTTCAACAGCAGACTGTTGCAAAGATGGTATAGGCAATTTTTGAAAAAATACACATTTGGATAGGCAAATACTATTCAGTTGGAACCAAAAGTTCAGCATCTAACATGCAAAACACCTCCGATTAAAACTATGACTAGAAAACCTTACGATCAGTTTTCAAAGCAATTCTTGGAGGAATTACTTTCTCCTTTAGGAAAGGTGGAAGTCAATAAAGAAATAACCGATGAAATTCGCCAAGTAGATATTTTGTTTTCTGCCATACCAACACCCCAAGCTAATCAACAGTCATTGGGGTTACTTGGCAGAATAGCTGTAGGAATTTCTTTGCTAGAACCCTTTCGCAATCAACCAACGAAAACAGAAGTACGCAACTGTCTTCTGAAGGTCTTTACAGTCATGGCAGACTCACAACGAAAAGCCAAGCGAGAGGATGCGAGCTTACCAGAGGATAATCTTGCACGATTATGGATTTTAGCACCATCAGCTTCAGAAAGTTTGCTTAACAGTTTTGGCGCTAAACTAGACCTAGAAACCTGGACAACTGGAGTGTATTTTCTAGCTGACTCGTTGAGAACGGCGATAGTGGCGATTAATCAGTTGCCAGTGACTTCGGAAACATTGTGGTTAAGGCTATTAGGTAAAGGAGAAACTCAACGCCAAGCTGTCAGGGAATTATTGGCACTACCCCAAAGCAATCTGGTACGACAAAACACTTTGAAACTGATTACCAATTGGCGGATTGTTTCAATTCAACAGCCAGAAAATCTTACAGAAGATGACCAGGAGTTAATCATGAACTTGTCACAAGCATATCAACAATGGGAAGAAACTACAAAACAGCAGGCAAGACTGGAGGAACGACGCGAAGTTGTAGAAAATTTGCTTAAAGTAAGATTTGGTTCAGTAGATGAGGAACTGTCAAGAGTTATTGATAGGTTGTTACAGTTACCACCAGAAGAATTTACGCCTCTATGCATTCAATTAAGCCGTGAAGAATTGTTGACAAGATTCGCTGCAACTTGAGAGCAATCCGAAGACATATTAGTAGCAACTTACCACAATCTATCAATCACCAAGCGCTTTGTTATTAACAGAGCGCTTCTTTATTTATATTGGATAGAAATCATGAATGAACAAACTCTAGACAAGACACTGTACTTAGACAGCAGAACCAGAGAATCTGTGCATGAAGAATTGGAGAAAATACTCAATTCACTAGTAGATTTTCAAGAGCATAACCCACTAGTTTATCAATTCTTATGTGATAACAAAAGGGATTTTAGTGTGGCAGATGCAATACAGGCACTTGCACAAACTTTGGAAGTTTTAAACCCAAATCAAGACACATTTGGGCGATGTAATGCATTATCTGGGTAAGGCGATGGGTTGTTTTGAGCCGTTTGTTGAGGTCAAGCTAGACAAACCGAAAAACTAGGCACTCAGTGATTCTGGCTTTGTATCAGCTATTTCCCAAACCCGATGCAACCAGTTTTGGGTCGTTTTCTGTGCGATCCGCTTTTGTTCAGCATCAGACCACATCTCGTCCCAATGGAATAACCAATTACTCATTAAACGCGCTAAATCAACTAACTCACAAGCTCTGTCAATGTCATCGGCTTTCACCATGTCAGGCACAGTCCACTCGATAAAGTAACGACTTTCTTTTACCAGATTTAGCATCAAATCTTTCGATGACTCCCCAGCCCATAAAGAATGAATTTGCGATAAGTGATTTACCAAGTGATGCAGGCGAGTGGAAACATCATCTTGTACAAAACTTTGCTGTTGTGGTGTCATTTCAATCATAAGTTTCCCAAGAACTCAATAATGATTTGAGCAACTCTTTCTCTAATATTAGAGTCTAAAATTTCCATTGAGCGATTCTGCCGGGGACGAAGGTTAACCATAGATTCGCATATAATCCTCCCAGTCACTGGCATGAAACTAGCAGCCCAAATATCCTGTTGTCTACTACCATCATCCAACAGCACTTGTTCACAATCAACGTGTAGCTCACCGCCGCCAACTAATACTCTACGCTCAATATCTACTGCTGTTTTAATATAGAACTTGTGTTCTATGAGCATTTGTTCAAGTTGTTCACTTGTAGCGCGATTGCGTAACAACAGAATCATTCTCTGGAACACCCCTGTATCTTATCAAAGCTCATGGTCAGAGCGCTCGCTTTCTTGTAGCCAGCTTAAAATAGTTAGCGCTAACTCCCAGGATTTGTTTCTGTCCCAATGAGGCAGATGATTGAGGATGCGTCCAGTAATTAATTCTGGGCTTTCTAAATCTCCACTGCGAGCCGCAACCGCATCTTTAATCAATCTTCCCAGTGTAGCAGCTTGATTCCCCTGGTAATCAGGTTGTCTTTTAATTTCATCAATTATCCAGTCGGGAACTGTGATAGTTTTATATCCTGGCTTTGGCATACATAGCAGAGAAATAGTTTTCTGATAGTACGGCAAATTACGTCATAGTTGCAAATTTTGTACGGTATGGTACGGTAAATAAGAGGATCATCCCACAAAGCTTCACAAATAGTAGGAGCAATTGTCTATGGTAACTATTAGTATTAATCCCATACATCCTAAAGATTTTAAAAAGATTCATAAGTTTTCGATTTACCAAATGAGCAAATTGTCAGGGTATTCAGTTGAAACATTAAAAAATTGGTTAGCTGATGAAAATAGTTCTAGATTTGTAGAACCTAAGCCATATGTACTGAACCACTTCGGAGCTATCCATAAAATATTAGCTTTAGCTTAGTGTTGGAGAAACACAAAGAGGTTACACAAACACTACCCGCAATATTGCGGGTTTTTTATGATTGATATCAGCACTTCCGGAAATGAATCGGAAGTTCATCGGAAGTCAATCGGAAGTGAAAGGAGAGAAAGTATTGCAACTGAAAGGTTCTTGCTCCGTTGAAGAAGTTCTCACAAGACAACAGGCAGCTCTGAGATTGAAACCACAAATTAGCGAAAGGCAGTTAAGAACATATCTCGATTTAGCTTCTTTATATCTCCCAAGTTTTGCTGATTTTAGAGATGAAGAGAATGGTGGATTAAATCGCCATGTCAAATTGACTAATTGGCATCTTCCAGTTCTGCAACAAATTAGAACTTGCGTTTTACTTAAAGGTTTAATCAAAACCGCAGTTGAGTTAAAACAACACCCAGAAAAATTTACAGGAGTTTAGATAATGACTATTAAAGAATATGCAGAATCTATTGGTATAAAACCGGGTAAGTTAGTTGACGAGTTCCGCAAGAACTTTCCAGGCCAAACTTGGACAATCAATTCCCAACTCCCCGAAGAATTTCTGGCTGCTCATTCAAAAGTCAAACAAGACCAAAAGCCGGACTCGCAACCATTCAATGGCATGGGAGAAGCCACAATTACAAAGGCTGACGAAGCAATTCAGCAGGCTTCATACAAGCTAACAGCAGCAGATAAACAGACGATATCAGGAGCGATCGCGGTTCAAAACGAACAATCGAAAATCTTGGGTGCCTCCACTGGGGTAACAGGCGCATTGTTGTTCATGGAATCCTTGATTGCAGCCAAAGGGACAGTACTAGATGCTTTTGCCGAGCAATCTCTGCTTGAAGTTGACAATCAAATAGCGGAGATTGATCAGAGCTTAATTAACCTAGCCGAAGAAGCCTCAACAAGATTGGGGGAGTCCATCCGAAACAAGGAACAACTCAAACAGCGACTCAATTCACTCAGACAGAGAGTCAGCTCAATGGGGACACAGATCCAGTTCTAAAAGCTTATTCAACAGTAGCACTGGCTCTACAACTCCATCAGGAGACTGTCGCTACTATTGCCCAAATCCGACTACTACAAGAAATTTTGAAATCCCAAAGGAAAAAGACAGTTATGGATATTCTCAGCACAAGTTTATTCACCACTTCCGTTTTAGGTGCTTTGGGTGGAAGTGGCTATCTCTTGGGAAGTGTAATTGCTACTGGGGTACTTTCTACTGGACTGCTTCCAGCTTTAGGAATATTTGTTGGCGCAGGTTTTGCAATTTTGGGGCGTGTTTCAAAATGAGCCAAAAACTCGCACAGGCATTGCAGAAACTAGCAATTAGCCCAGTCAAACCAATTCGCAATTATGAATTCGCAATTCGCAATTAATACTGTCTGTTTTTTTGTTCATAGTTGAAATTAAAAGCTTGTAAAAACAATGAATCAATTGAAACTTTTGTTCATAATTGCGAATTGCGAACTGCGAATTGCGAATTGTTCGTCTGCGATGACTTTAGGCTTTACTGCTGGTATATCGGTGAAATTGATCGGGGAGAAATCGTGAGTACTAGTGCTAATAAATACCTTGGACAAGCAATACTCGGTTTTATAGGAATAGCTTTCATTGCATCACCCTTATTCCTCAAACTCCCATCTCAATTTCAATCATTTAACGCCGCCGCAAGCATTGAACAGAGCGAAGATGTAGAACGCTCACGCATCGAGCAACGCCAGCTAACAGCTTTAAAGCTAGCTCAAACCCAAGTCATGCCCAATACTCAAAAACTAAAAATTCGGCAGTACATTGACAATCCAAAACGAGATCCGCGCCCAGAAACTACAGGTTGGTTAGAGTCGGAAGTGATTTATGTTTATGACTCTGCTGGTGCTTGCATTGGGCGGATTTCTGCTCGGCAATGGCAATGGAAATACTACTACAAAAATGCTTGCACTGATGCACCGGGCTAGTTGTGTGTCACACAAACTTCGCGTTCTGGCAAGCTCTTGAGGCTGGGGTAGCAAGAGAGTTATTGTTCAATTACTCTTTTCTCCCCCAGCACCCCCAGCTTAACCTCGCGACAATTCTGGGTTACTCGAGCAGGAGGAATAAAGAGAATGGATACTCAGAAAAATTCATCTTCTGAGCAAGCAACCGAAAAGCAGACTCACAAAAGGAAGGGAGTTTCTGATTACATAGAAATCCTTGCGGGCTGGATTGTTGATATTATTTCCATCCCTGTATCTTTCGTTTCCCATATCCTGGCACAGTTCGTCACCCCTGGTTCTGGCGGTACAAAAATCATCGGCGCACTGGGCTTTTTCATCGGTTCGTTACTCAGTACTGATGGCATTTGGCAGACGATGTTTGCTGGAACTCCTCTGTTGCCCTGGTTTGAACAAAATTGGATTGGGTGGATTGGTTGGCTAACACTGCCCTTCAACCCATTATTCTGGTTATCTTTTGGCATATCTGCATTAGTTCAGGTGATGGAAGCTCGAACGTTAAGAGGTAAACGTCCAGAAGAAGCGAAAACCGAGTTTGAATATTCCAAGCAGTTTACATTAGGCGGCAAACCCAGTGGCACCATTGACCTAACACAGGCATTGTGGCGGGATTACAAGGTTGCTGGTATGAAAGAACGGCACACAGGTGGTGCAGTTGCTTTGTTCTTTTGGATTTTCGACCTGACAACTACCTTCGTTGGACGTAACCCTTTCGCCTTCACCAATCCCAGCACTATCCTTGCCTGCCTTGTCTACAACTTAGGCTCAATGATGGCTGGTGAAATCGGCTACACGATTTGGAAATTGACCAAATGAAGAAGAATCCAGAAGTCAGGAGTCAGAAGTCAGGAGTCAGAATGCAATTAGTGGGGGATTCAGACCCGCCACTCTCTTACAAAGTTCAGAGCGGAGGAAGCCTCCGCTCTGAACTTTGCGCTAATTGTAGACCGCTAAATTTTTAATTTAGCGGGGGTCTTAAACCCACTTATTCATCCGCCCTACGGGTGACGCTCCTGCGTCGCTCTAAGCGGAGCTATGCCGCAGGCTTTACGCTGCGCTAACGGCAGTTCCTTTAAGCGGGGGAACCCCGCCAACGGACTGCCTCACCACTCGTACAGAATTCAGTATGAATTCTGACTCCTGACTCCTGACTCCTGAATTCTATTTTGATAATCAGTATTGGTGAACTCTATGGATTTTCTCAATTATCAACCAGACCCTGCATCTAATCACAACCAGGCTAATCAGGAAAACCGAGTACCATCTTTAACTACGCTAGAAACTGCTCGACTCAGAGAAGATTATCCTTCTATTGAACACCTGGAAGCGGGAAATGTTGCTGCTTGGTTAGTTGAACGCACTGACCAGCTATTAATTAGAGCCAAAGATGAACGAGCCGGGATGAATCTCTCGAAACTCATCACTCTTGCTGGTGGGGCAATTGGAGCAGTCTGTTATGCTACCAGTCCATTGGCACCCATCGGTGCGTTAATTGCCAGTGCTGGGTATGTTTGGGCAGTTGCAACTGACATGAATGCTTCTCATCAGTTTGCCCCCATACCCTTTATTAGAGGCAATTTCTTCGAGTTTTTATCAGCAATGGGTGATAGCCAAGCCAGAGAAGAATGGTTCTCAAACCAAAACGAATTTGTTGATTTGATGCATCACTTGGAACCGTGCGAGCGTTATGAATTTGCCATGCTCAGGCAGCACACCCATACCTTAACTGAGTTTATTAATATTGTGGAACCAGGGAAACGCTTTTATGCTTACCGATATTTGCTTGATTGCTTTGTCAATTTTCGCGGTGTCTTCCCCACCTTTGACCAACTCAATCAGCATCTTGCCAAAGTTTCAGTTGACCCTAGAGTTAACTATCACCATGTTCAAGCGATTCAACAAATACGCCCACCACAATTAGAAGCACCTCAAATCAACTTACCCCCTCCACCTATTGCTCACTTACCTTTAGCTGCACCAATCACTAATTTACCACTTGGTATTCCTTCATCCAATTCCTCAACTCCTATACCAATTGATGAAACTAACACATACATTGACGAATACAGCCCCCAAATACCTCAAACACTTGATGTGATTGAGAAGATGTCACAACGGATTTCTAACCATTTAATCATAGGTATTCCTGGGGCTGGCAAAGGTTTGCTTGTGAGTAATGCTTTGCGGCGAATTAAACAATTGCACCCGCAAACTACCATTTTTTACATTGACCCCAAGAACGACCCAAAAGAAACTGGTTATTTCTCTGGTTGTGTAGATGTCCTCAAACGGGCTTCTACTCCATCTATGACTCCTGTTGAAATTGTCAGTTGGTTTCAAAATTGCATCAAAGAATTTGATACCATCAGGGGTGACAAGTTGCTAGCTTTTGATGAAGGGACACAAATTGGCAGCCAGTTTAAGATTGCAAAGCAACTCGATTGGCTCAAGGGAAAATTGACCAGTTATACTTCCTGCGGTGACTCTGCTGGGATTAGAGTTTGGATTTTAGCCCAGAATCCCCATACTGAGGATTTGGGTATTAGTGGTGGACTGCGATCGCAGTTTACTCCCCTGGCGATTGTTTCTGGTGTGAATATTGCAGCCTATAGTGCGATGATTTCTACTGGCTTCATCCCCAGTAGCCAGAAAATCAGTGATGCTAAAGTTCAGGAGTTCATTGATGCATCGCCTGTAAACCGAGCAGTTTATCATGGTGGACTCAATCGTTGGTTTGCAATGCCTAAGCTGGAAAATCATTCTGGCTATGACCGCGATTCGAGAACTTTTCTTGAAGCCTTCCAACCACCCACACCAGGAGAATTCATCAGTTCTGATATCGATACTATCAAGAGACTGGAGTCGAGTTTCCACGCTGATGAAGGCGAAACGGAATCCTCACCTAGCGAAACGGCGAAACATTCATCCGAAACGCCGAAACAACGTGAAATCAATGGTTTCAGCTCGCAAGCACAGCGTTTCACCCGTTTCGGCTTACTCCGAAATGAGGCAATAACGGAGATTTTGCGCTTGCGAAACGAAATGAATCTCAACCAGACCCACATCATTAGAATCCTTTGGGATGCAAGACCTGGGGAGAATGAGGCTTATCGAAACGCCGTTTCGGAATATAAACAACTGATGTGCGATGTTGAATAACTCTTTCGTCAAACATCATGTAACAGGCTTTAGGAGGAGCTACCTCACCGAAATGATAGGGTTGAAACCGCTCAATCGAATACGTGTGCTAAAACAACGTGAACTTTCCAAACGATCGCAATATTTGATTATACAGAAACTTTTTCTACAGCTATTTTTTTGATGCTTTGGCGGATTGTGTCCTTTAGTCTACGTTTTGGGCATTAGAGTTGGGGTTGACTTCCGATTGAGTTCCGGAAGTCAACCCCAACTCAAAGCTATTTTTATCAAATTTGCTCTAAGAGGGTGTTTGAAAAGTTTTTAGGGGTCAAATTTTATGCTAGCCGCCTCACCATAATACGGATCATAGCAAGGTAGATAAAGGTTTCTGAAGTTTCGGGTAA
>NZ_JACJQG010000013.1 GCF_014696435.1 Calothrix anomala FACHB-343
CACAATTAAACTACTCGCACCCTCAACTGTATTTTTAAAAGTAATATCGTTATTACCAGAGTTGAAAGTGGTGCTACTACCTGTTAATTTGACAGCACTATTAAATTCTTGAATACCCGTGGTATTAATGTTATTGGCAAGATTAATATTGCTAGTACCTGCATCCACAATTAAACTACTCGCACCCTCAACTGTATTTTTAAAAGTAATATCGTTATTACCAGAGTTGAAAGTGGTGCTACTACCTGTTAATTTGACAGCACTATTAAATTCTTGAATACCCGTGGTATTAATGTTATTGGCAAGATTAATATTGCTAGTACCTGCATCCACAATTAAACTACTCGCACCCTCAACTGTATTTTTAAAGGTAATATCGTTATTGTCAGAGTTGAAAATTGTGCTAAGACCTGTTAATTTGACAGCACTATTAAATTCTTGAGTACCCGTGGTATTAATGTTATTGGCAAGATTAATTTTACCAATACCTGCATCCACAATTAAATTGCTTGCACCCTCAACGGTATTTTTAAAGGTAATATCGTTATTGTCAGAGTTGAAAATTGTGCTAAGACCTGTTAATTTGACAGCACTATTAAATTGTTGAATACCTGTGGTAGTAATATTGCTAGCAACATTGGTATTACTTGCAGTGATATCTAAACTACTTAAACTGACTTCACCCTGGAATTTAATGTCACCTGCACTCAGAATTAAATTACCATTCTCACCTAATGTACTCTTGAAAGTGATGTCACTATTTCCTGCGTCGAGAGTAATATTAGTATTGTTATCTAATAATACTGCTTGATTAAAAGCGATCGCCTGATTATCAGTGGTAATCCCAGCTTTGAGAGTCGTCGTCTTAGCATCTAAGGTGACAGAAGCATTATCTATAGTTGTAATTCCCGTCTCAACTGTGACTGTACCGCTAGGTGACTGAATTTTTACAGGATCTTGGAAGCTAACAGGGTTAAACCCCGCAGGATTAATTGTAATTGCACCACTACCATTACTCCGTCCGATGGTGATGCTACTAAAGCCATCAGCTAAGGCGCTGATATCTGTTGTCGTTAAATCTAAAGTTGTCGCACTGCTATCACTAGCACCACCCAAGATAATATTGAGGCTGTCTGTGAAGGGTTGAAGTGTTAGCGTACCATTACCCGTGACTGAATTAGCTGTGGGTAAGTTAATTTCGTTTGCTGTCAGCTTTAGGTTATTGCTACCTGCTGTTAAACCATTATTAAAAGCGATCGCGCCTGTATCTGATGTAAATGTTTTATTTCCAGTACCAGTCAGGGTTACAGCACTATTAAATGTTTGATCGCCTGTGGTGGTAATGTCGCTAGCGATATTGGTATTACCAGCATTCAGGGTTAATTTACCATCTCCATCAACAGTACTCTGAAAGGCGATCGCACCTGTAGTTGATGTAAATATTTTCTCTCCAGTACCAGTCAGGGTTACAGGACTATTAAATGTTTGATCGCCTGTGGTGGTAATGTCGCTAGCGATATTGGTATTACCAGCATTCAGAGTTAATTTACCATCTCCATCAACAGTACTCTGAAAGGCGATCGCACCTGTAGTTGATGTAAATATTTTCTCTCCAGTACCAGTCAGGGTTACAGGACTATTAAATGTTTGATCGCCTGTGGTGGTAATGTCGCTAGCGATATTGGTATTACCAGCATTCAGGGTTAATTTACCATCTCCATCAACAGTACTCTGAAAGGCGATCGCACCTGTATTTGATGTAAATATTTTATCCCCAGTACCAGTCAGGGTTACAGGACTATTAAATGTTTGATCGCCTGTGGTAGTAATGTCGCTAGCGACATTGGTATTACTTGCAGTGATATCTAAACTACTTAAACTGACTTCACCCTGGAATTTAATGTCACCTGCACTGAGAATTAAATTACCATTATCACCTAATGTACTCTTGAAAGTGATGTCACCATTTGCTGCGTCGAGAGTAATATTAGTATTGTTATCCAATAATACTGGTTGATTAAAAGCGATCGCCTGATTATCAGTGGTAATCCCAGCTTTGAGAGTCGTCGTCTTACCATCTAAGGTGATAGAAGCATTATCTATAGTTGTAATTCCCGTCTCAACTGCGATTGTACCGCTAGGGGACTGAATTTTTACAGGATCTTGGAAGCTAACAGGGTTAAACCCCGCAGGATTAATTGTAATTGCACCACTACCATCACTACGTCCAATGGTAATGAGATCAAAACCGTTTTTTAAAGTAGCGATTTCTGCTGCTGTCAAGTCTAAAGTATCGGCATTACTATTGGTATCACCACCCAGAATAATATTTTGGTTAGGTTTGAAGGGTTGAAGTGTCAGCTTACCAGTACCGGTGACTGAATCATTTACCAATGCGAAGTCAATCTTATTCGCTGTCAGCGTCAGGTTATTGCTACCTGCTGTTAAACCATTATTAAAAGCGATCGCACCTGTATTGGATGTAAATGTTTTATTTTCACTACCAGTCAGGGTTACAGCACTATTAAATGTTTGATCGCCTGTGGTAGTGATATTACCAGCAACATTAATATCTCCTGTTCCTGCATCTGCGGTTAAAGTATCTCCACCAACAATTCCACCAATGGTAATGTTACCGCTTGTTGTTGTCAGAGCGATCGCCCCTGCTTTACCCGTACTAGCGGAAGCATCTAAAGTACCTGTAGTAATGTCACCTGTTGCAGTCAGTTTAATCTTCCCAGTCTCATCGGTTATTGTTGATGTGGTTTTGATATTTCTTACTTGAATACTGCCATCGTTTAAGGGAGGTGTGATTTTTTTGAAGTCTGTATCTCCCTCAGTTATTGGGAGATTATCTGTTCCGACTGAAGCTAGACCAGCACTTATAATTAAAGCGCTAGTTGTTTTCAATGCATTTAAATCTTCATCTGGTACAGAAATATTAACATTCTGATCTTTGCCCGTAATGGTAATATCTCCTCCCTGGACACTCCCTGTCGCCCGTATCATTAAGGCTGCACCTTTGTAATCGCCAAACTTAACATCGCTGTTAGCTGTGATAATCGGATCGAAGTAACTGACAAAATTACCTGCACCGCCTGATAGATTGCGAATGCTAAATTGTCCACCACTGCGAAAATGGGCGTCACCAGAAACATTACCATCACTAACTAAACTCAGGTTATTACCACTGACAAAGGGTGTCTGGGGATGATTCAAAGCGAGAATATCAATACTTTGATTTCCCTGGATGTAAAGATTTCCCCCAGCTTGGGCTAAAAAAGGATTGGCGACAGTATCCCGTGCTAAGACTGTGTTTTTTGCTAATAAATTTAAATCGCCAGTGGTGCGCAGTTGACTTTCTGGCAAAATTAAATTTTGGGCGGCGTTGAGGGTAGCTGTTTTTGCTGTCACTCCTGTGGCGACTACATCCCCAGCATTTACAGGGATACCTGATGCAGCTAGTTGCACCTGTCCATTATTAACTGTCAAACTCTGATTATTTGCCGTACCTCTACCAGTTAATAATTTTGGTAATGAGGCTACAGAAACATTTCCCGATACTGCTGCGTTGGTGGGAATTTCTAAACTGAGTAAATGTCCTGCTTGACTAATACGGATCAAACTTTGCCCCGGTACGGAGGCGACGGTAACATTACCAGCTGGTGCAGATAGCTGTCCGGTGCTAACTACTGTACCACCCAGTAAATTTAAATTACCTGTATTTACAGTCAAGTTACCCAGGTTAATAATACTCCCTGGTTGATCTGTGTTGAAACTAAAGCTTGTGGGGTTACCGATTAAAGCCGCGTAGTTATTATTACCTGATGCTAGAAACCAATTGCCACCAATACCAATAGCATTAGCAGTACTGACGGTAAAATCAGCCGGTACATTTAAGCTGGCGTTGGCACCAAACATAAAGCCAGCCGGGTTGAGCAAAAATAGATTAGAATTCCCGCCAGTAACTTGAATTAAACCGTTAATAATGGAAGGATCGCCGCCAACTACCCGCCCTAAGATATTTTGCACGTTGGGCTGAGAAAGAAAATTGGCGATTTGGTTGTTATCTAAGCCAAATTGTTGAAAACTGTGGAAAAGATTGGCTTTATCGCCCGAAAGGGTACCCCCGCTAATATCTAACTGGTTACCGTTAGGCGTAACTATAGTATTTGTACCGTCAACTGCTGGTGTAATTGACTGCCCTTTAGCTGGGGCGATCGCGCTTAAAGAAAATATCTGCGCGATCGCTTGACTCACGATCAGTATTAATAGGTTAATCTTTTGCGCTAGTGAATTCATAGTATTTTCCGCTATAGAGGTAACTCAGTTACTTTGGTATGAGGGTATAAAAAAGCAGCAAGAAATTCCCCCATCCCAGCAGATAGGGGAATTGTTGACCACTCAAAACCTTGGTGGATGTGCTATCTTCACCTCAATTCGATTCAGAGTGTCAGACAGCGCCTTATTAATACTGATTTTTCCTCAGAGCTTTTACTTAATTGCCAAGTTACCGATTCACAGCCTCAATATCTGTCTCGAAAATTTCTTGTTGGAAATTAAATGGTGTGTTGCCTCTCAAGGACATAGTTAATAATGGCGGTGTCAGGTCTAATCTAACACGCATTCTCGAATAATTACGCAATTGGCTAAACCCCCTTCTTTTGCCAAATGCCTTGCTCTGGTTTTGATTTTTGTCGAATAGCGTCACCACACGCCCCGAAGTATCAAACACCGGGCCACCCGCTAATCCTGATAAATTATACCGAGAAGGTAAGTTAGTGTAAGTCCGGGATTTATCTTTTTTCTGTAATTCTGTGACATGAAACATCCGGTTTTTACCGCTAGGAGGGTTAGCAAATCCACCGACGTATGCACCATTACATAGCTGTGGATCTGCTTGTAGACAATCTTGCGGATCTTCTGTTTCTACTAGTTTGGCAATTTCATAAGTGCGATCGCTTTTAAAACGCACAATGGCTAAATCTTCACCCGGAATTTCTTCAATGTCTGCGGCAGAAATTCTGATTTTTTGGCGCTTATTGCCCCCTACACCGGAAGATAAGGGTGTAATAATGTCATATTGAATATTTTTGTCTTGTACTACCTTCTTGGTTGTGAGTACGGCGTAAACGTTGGTTCCTCCTTCTTGATAGGCACCGCTAATTACCCCCGAACCCGCAGCACCCACACTTGGCTCAATCCTGACTACCGTTGCTTGGGCGATCGCTGCTATTTCTTTTGGCTGCAATTCCTTAGCTTTGTCTGACTTTTGATTGATTGCTGGCGATTGTACAGGCTTTTGTGCCAGCGTCGGTACAACTCCTGTGAGTATAGTGACACTAGCGAGACAAGTTGCTACTAAAGATTTATTTAACATTTACTTTCCTTTCCCTTGGATGCTAATCTGCCTCAGTTGTTGATTCAGACGTAGATAAGAACAATCTGCTTGGTTATCGCTACTAAATACAAATTTTGGTGAATTTGTCTTCATTTTCTGCTGCTATCATGCTTTAGCCTTATTTTTAGTATCTAAACCATGCCTATAAAAAAACACACAAGAAATACCTAAATTTTAACCGATCACATATCAATCTAATATAAAACCGAGTAATTACTGATATTTTTACAGAAAAAATACATAAAATATAAGAATTCTCCAAAAAAGCTCAAAATCACCCATCTCATGGGGCGATCGGTTTTTATAGCTTTATAAAGATTCTGTAAAATGTGATATTTATTACGTATGATTGGGTATTAGTGCTTAAGTAAAGTTTTTATTGCGTAACTCAAAAATGTATTTTTTATTACAGAAATTTGTTGCTGGGATTGTATTGTTATTTTCTAGCAGCCTTGTGATTGCTGGGATATTCCCTAATTATGCTGATGCCAAATTAGCCACAGCAATATCAACGGCAGCTAGCAATACATCTTTGCATCCCAACAGTCAACGAGAGGAAAAGGGACAGGGTGCAGGGGGCTTAGTCCTTCCCTATAGAGATCCTTTTGTGCCTAACTCTGCTGGGGAATTAGAGATGGCGCAAGCAACACCCACCCCAGAAGCTTCACCAACGCCAGATTCTCCGCCGATTACCGTCACGAAAATCGATTTACAAGGTAGTAGTTTTGCCGAATCAGCCGCCATCCAATCTATCTTGAAGACTGTAGAAGGACAGACAGTCAGTTTAGCCCGGTTAAAGAATATTGCAGACCAAATTACTGGTTGGTATTTTCAGCAAGGCTACATTACCTCAGAAGCAATTGTAGACGAGTCATCTATTAAAGATGGCGTAGTGAGAATTCAGGTAATTGAAGGTACTATCGAAGAAATTCAATTTGACCCACCAACAAAACGCATTCATCCTGATTATGTGCGATCGCGGTTGGGAATGGGCACTCATAAACCTTTTTCTCCATCTAAGCTAGAAGAACAATTAAGGTTATTGCAAATTGACCCGTTATTTAGCAAAGTAGAAGCTAGTGTTCGTCCGGGAACCAATCGAGGTCAAAGTATTGTAGTAGTGCGCCTCACCGAAGCCGAACCCTTTGATTTAAATTTGAGTGCAGATAACTATTCTCCCCCTAGTTTGGGTTCGGAAAGATTGGGTATTGGTGCTATTTATCGCAACCTGACCGGAATTGGCGACCAAATCAGCGCAAATTATTACTTTACTACTAAAAGTGGCGGTTCCAATCTTTACGACTTTAGCTATCAAGTACCGCTAAATCCGATGAATGGGACTTTGCAATTAAGAACTGCAATTAACAAAGTCAAAGTAGTTCAAGCACCATTCGATATTTTTGATATTCGCGGTGAATCTACTTTGTATGAAATTACCTACCGTCAGCCAATAGTGCGATCGCTTGCGCAAGAATTTGCTCTATCCTTAGGTTTTAGCGTCCAAAACGGTCAAACATTCACCTTTGCAGGGCCAACCCCCTTCGGTATCGGGCCTGACAATGATGGTAATAGCCAAACCCGAACAATTAGATTTAGCCAAGATTACGTACAACGCAGTCTTGAGGGTGTTTGGGGATTGCGATCGCAATTTAACTTTGGCATAGGTGCTTTTGATGCTACCATTAACGACGACCCCAAACCCGATGGTCGGTTTTTTAGTTGGTTATTGCAACTACAGCGACAGCAAAAATTAAGTCAAAATCATCTGTTAATCGCCCAACTTGACCTGCAACTCACACCCAACGGTTTATTACCCTCCCAACAGTTTGTCATTGGTGGCGGTCAATCAGTGCGTGGCTATCGTCAAAATGTCCGCGCAGGTGATAATGGATTGCGATTATCTATAGAAAACCGCATAGGTTTACAAAAAAACCCCGACAACGGTCAAGATGTGCTGCAATTAGCGCCATTTTTTGATTTAGGATATATCTGGAATGTCGATAGCAACCCCAACCTAATCCAAAGACAAAAGTTTATCAGTGGTTTAGGGCTAGGCGTTTTATGGAAACCCCTACCAGATTTTAACTTGCGTCTAGATTATGCCGTTCCCCTAATTGAGCTAGACGATCGCGGAACAAATGCGCAAGATGACGGCTTGTACTTTAGCGTTGGCTTACATCTTTGACAAACTTCGCTACGAAGTGACATAAATGTTGGGTTTCGTTCCTCAACCCAACCTACCCATATTCCCTCACCTCTCGCTTCGTTCACAATAAAGATAAAGATATCTAACTTGAGCCGTGACAGCAAACCTAGTTAATCCTTCAACCTCTGTTTTTCGCCTCTCACCGTTAATTCGGATTACACTGTTGAGTCTATATATCGCACTCACAGTTCCCTTACCTTTTTTAGCCCAAGTTACAGCTGCACCTATCCCACCGTCATTATTATGGGTAGGAATTGGTATCGGTTTGGTTGCTTTATATGCAGTGTTGACCGAAAGAGTTATTGTAGACGACCAAGGAATACAAGTCGCCTATCCTCTATGGGTACCGCGATTTTTTCGTAAAGGTTGGTCTTTGGCTTGGTCAGATGTGAAAGAATTAAAACCCCGTACCACTGGTCAAGGAGGTATTGTATATTATTTCCTGAGTCAGTCTGGACAAGCTTATTTATTGCCGATGCGTGTAGTAGGATTTGCTCAACTCGTTAGGCAAGTACAAGCAAAAACAGGTATCGACACCACAGATGTGCGTCCTTTAGCACAACCTTGGATGTATTTTATATTGCTGGGTTTCACGTTATTGTTGCTGTTGGTAGATGCTTGGACTATCTCTACAGCTTTAACTCACCCAATAATTACTAATTCGTAATTCGTAATTCGTAATTACGATTGATTTTGACCAATTCTTAAAGAAAGTTGAACTTGGATACTGTCACCCCAAAAGCCATACTCGAATTAGAGCAAGTTAATCTGTTTACAAAGCTCAAAACCCAACTATCAGCCAATCACCAAGGATATCCCATATTGCAGGATATTTCCTTTGAGGTTTACCCAGGCGATCGCATTGTCATTGTCGGGCCATCAGGAGCGGGAAAAACAGCCTTATTTAAGCTGATTAACCGCCTGATGGAACCAACTAGCGGCAAAATTATTCTAGAAGATAGGGAATATCGCCAAATCCCCATCGTCCAGTTACGCCAGGTAGTCACGCTGGGATTACAAGAGTCTAAGCTTTTGGGGATGACAGTCCAACAAGCATTGGCTTATCCACTGGTATTGCGTGGTTTATCCAAACAGACAATACAGCAACGAGTCAGTTATTGGATGGAACAACTGCATATACCCAATGATTGGTTAGGACGCACTGAAGTACAACTTTCTCTGGGACAGCGCCAACTAATTGCGATCGCCAGAGCTTTAGTCATCCAACCAAAAATATTATTATTAGATGAGCCAACTTCCGCCTTAGATTTTGGTATTGCCACCCATGTAATAGAAATCTTAATTCAGCTGGCTGCCAGCCATCACACCACAATTTTAACAATTAATAACCAGCTAGAATTAGCACAGGTATTTGGTACAAGACTCTTCCACCTCCAGCAAGGTCAATTGTTAACAGATAGAACAACTGCTGAGGTAGACTGGTCTAATTTACGCGCCAGCTTGCAACAAGCAGAAGCTCAAGCCTCCCAAGAGTGGATTTAGTCAACAGTCAACAGTCAACAGTCAACACCCCCTACACCCTTTGCGTACTCAGGGTTGAGCGTTGATTGCTAAATCTCTCTTTGGGCAATTTTGCTGGTGATTGCGGTAAGTTGGAATTTAAAATTTCCATGTTAAACCGGTATCCTACATTCCGGATAGTTTGAATTAAACTGGGTTGCCGAGGATCTAGTTCAACTTTTTTCCGCAGCGATAAAACGTGAGTATCAATAGTGCGTGGATTATCAATGGCGTCAGGCCAAGCTCTTCTGAGCAATTCTGACCTAGACAGAGGTACTCCTCCAGCTTGTGCTAAAACGTATAGTAAACTGAATTCTTGAGGTGTTAAATCAATAAATTCTCCCTGAAATCTCACCCGGCGTTGCACTAAATCAATTTGCAAGGCACCATAATCTAAGTAAGCTGGTGCAACAGGTGTGCGGTTGCGACGAATTAGCGCTTCTACTCTGGCTAAAAACTCTTGCATCCCAAATGGTTTGCTCAAGTAATCATCTGCTCCCGCCCTTAAACCGACTACAACATCACTTTCATTCGCACGGGCAGATAGCATTAAAATTAACGGCTGTTGCTGACGATGCAGCCAACGGCAAAATTCAATGCCATCACCATCAGGTAAATCAGCATCTAGAATCACCAGTGTTGGTTGCTGGCTTAAAAACACTTCCCTTGCTTGATATATGCTGGCGGCTTGATGTACGCGATATTCGAGCTGCTGCAAGTGCCAACCGAGCAACGACCTCAGATGGGGATTCCCCTCAACGATTTCAATACAAACCGAACCCACGGTGGCAAGACCCCTTAGCGTTGATGACTTTCAAATTAACAAGCCCATGCCCAAGGTTTTGTAGTCTTTGTTACTCCAATTATGATTAACTTGACATTTTCTGATGACAATATTAGCTAAAAGTTTAACTTATGCTTTAACTTCAGCCGATTAGTAATATTCTTAAATTTTTGTTAGACTTATGAAAATTATTTCTGGCTACACATCCTAGCTCCATCGAAGGGGGTAAAGCACCAACAAGCGATCGCTAAACTCGCCGATCCTGCCCAAAGGTATATCCTGACTTCATTCCCAAAGCAGATCGCACCCGGCAAAACTTAGTTTTAAGATAGTCTAAAAACGCAGGAAGTTACAAAAGCAAATTATAAAAATAACTTACTTACTTGACTTATTTTGTGCTTTCTGGAATAGGATCAGAATACGTTGTAGCTGCTGGAGGGTAACGCCCAAAAGAGAGAAATTGATTTTGACTCCTGCATAGGGGGAAAGTCACACTTCACATTTTTGCCCGAATCATTTACAATTCTCATTCCAAAGAGATTTATTCAGCAGTTATGCTCCAAGACACACAAACCATCCGCTATTACCAAAGAATTACCGACGCCTTCGTCGAGTTATGGAATCGCGGTTATCGTATGGACGATATGCGGATGTATTTGGATGGATATTTAGCCGCGCTGAGACATGGGAACGCCATTGAACCCTATTTGATTCATCGCCTCGAAGAGGAAGCCAGCCGCTACCTATACGATGCCTCAAACTTTGCAATGGTGCAACCAGAACCAGAACCACAACACGATTACTACTAATGCCCTGCTGGGGTCAATGGTAGTTACCACTAATCAACGCAGATGATTATAGCATATTACCTGCTTTGATCAAGGGGTCGTGTGGTATGGAATTTTGAAGATATTTTTGATAAAACATTTTCCCCCAGTCATCTAATCTTTTTGTCGAGACTACTGGGGGGATTTTAGTTTAGGGGTAATTGTTGACCGTTGACAGTTGACCGTTGACAGTTGACCGTTGACTGTGCATAACTCAGCAATGCCCAATGCCCAATGCCCCATGCCCCATGCCCAATGCCCCATGCCCCATAACAAAATGTAAACTTCTGCGGGAACTGCATAAAACTCTAAACAATCTCCGATAGGTGGATGCAGATCTTAGCTAGGAATATTTTATGTGACAGTCATAGAGTTAAGTTTTGAGCAAGCAATGCTGGTTTTAGACAAAGCATTGCAAAAGAAGCATCTGAGTAATATCCAAGAGATGGTGCTTAGATTGTGCTGGAGTGGATATACTTATGCAGAAATTGCCGAAAGCTCGGGTTACGATGATGATTACATCCGAGATGTAGGCTTTCGGTTATGGCAAATGCTCTCAAAAGCGCTGGGGGAAAATATTGCTAAAAGTAATGTCAAAACAGTCTTGCGCCGCCATTATTCCAGCCTGAAGCAAGTAGATTCACAAGTATCTACTATCGCCGCATTTCCCACCCCGAAAATCCAACAGCAGCAAGATTGGGGAGAGGCGATTGATGTTTCTGTGTTCTATGGACGCCAGAAAGAACAAGAATTGCTGCAACGCTGGATTATTGATGAAAAATGCCGTTTGCTCATGTTGTTAGGAATGGGGGGGATTGGTAAGACGGCTTTGTCTGTGAAAGTTGCAGAAAAGTTACAAAGTAAGTTTGATTTTGTTTTTTGGCGCAGTCTGCGCAATAGTCCAGCAATTTCTGATTTGATGCGAGAGTTAATTTCTTTCGTCTCCCAGCAATCAGCAGCAAGTTTACCAGAAAACCTGGATGTACAAATTTCTTACTTAATGAAGTATTTGCGCTCTCGACGCTGCCTCATTTTATTGGATAATATCGAATCGCTTTTGCAAAGTGGAGAGACATCCGGACATTATTGCACTGGATATGAAGGATACGGTCAACTTCTCAGAAGGATAGGAGATGAAGTCCATCAAAGTTGTCTAGTTTTTACTACCAGAGAAACCCCTAGTGGGTTTACAGCTAGAGAAGGTGACGCTTTACCGGTGCGATCGCTCCAACTTACTGGTTTATCTGCGGTAGAATCACAGCAAATCCTCGCAACTAAAGGATTAGTAGATTCTACAGATGAATGTCAGCAGTTAATTCAGCGTTATGCAGGTAATCCTTTAGCTTTGAAAATTGTCGCTACGACAATTCAGCATTTGTTTGATGGCAATATTTGCCAATTTTTACAGCAAGGCTCGGTGATTTTTGGCGATATTTGGGAAATATTAGAGCAACAGTTTAACCGCTTATCTGCTAACGAAAAGCAGGTGATGTATTCCCTAGCAGTTAAGCAAGATTGGGTAAGTTTACAACATTTACAACAGTATGTGATTCCGCAAATCTCAGAGCGAGAATTACTAGAAGCACTTTTTTCTTTACAAAGGCGATCGCTAATTGAACAGCGCTCGGCTAGTTATACTCAACCAACTGTAGTCATGGAATATGTGAGTGAAAACCTGATTGGTAAAGTGTGCTGTGAAATACCTACAGCAGAGAATTATTCATTAGCTTAATCATTTTGGTTTCCTTCATACTTATTTTTTCAGCTAACTAGCGCGATCGCATTTGGGGAGGGCTAGTCAATAGCTAGTATTTTGCTAACAATAGATTATGTTTCCTCACAAATGTTAATATAGTGGTATGGCTTACGTACCACTACGAGAAGCGGTTAAAGCGCTGGGATTACACCCAAATACTTTAAGGAAATACGCCGACAATGGGAAAATCGAGAGCATCAAAAACGAAGCAGGGCAAAGACTTTTTAACGTCGAGTCCTACCTTCGCGGTGCAACATATCGCTCCCTTGTTTGCTACTGCCGAGTTAGTTCAACTAAACAACGAGACGACCTTGGTAGACAAATTGCCTACATGCAATCACTCTACCCGGAAGCCGAAATCATCAAAGATATCGGCAGTGGAATCAACTTCAAGCGTAAAGGACTGCAAACCTTACTGGACAGACTTCTGCGCGGAGATAAGCTCACGCTTGTTGTTGCCTGTCGTGACCGACTCGCACGGTTTGGATTTGAGCTTATTCAGTACATGGTCGAGCAAAACGGTGGACAAATCGTGGTTCTCGACAACACTGTACACTGCCCCGAATCAGAGCTTAGGGCGGATCTTCTCTCCATCCTCCATGTCTTCTCTTGTAGAATGCACGGACTTAGGAAATACAGTAAAAAAATCAAGGAAGATCCGGATATTCCTAACAGCAACCCAAAGACAGACGATTAAACAGTGGTTTGGTGTTTCTAGGTTTGTCTATAACACCACAGTCAAACTACTGCAAGATTCAACTGTTAAGGCGAATTGGAAAGCAATTAAGACAGATATATTGAATGGACTACCTGATTTTTGCAAATCAGTACCTTATCAAATCAAGTCAATTGCCATCAAAGATTCCTGCAAGGCTGTTAGTAATGCTAAGAAAAAGTTTAAAAATGGTGGTGCTATTAGCTTTTGTAAGTTTAGGTCTAGAAAAGCCCCTATTCAATCTTGCTATATTCCTAAATCTGCGGTGTCAGACAAAGGAATTTACCACACTATTTTGGGTGAGGTAGTATTCAAGGAAGCCTTACCTCAGAGCTTTGGTGACTGTCGATTAGTGTTTGCTTATGGCGACTACTATCTGACAACACCTATGGTAGTGTCACGACAACAGTTCGATAACCAAGGGCGTGTCGTGGCACTAGATCCAGGCATCAGAACATTTATTACATTCTTTTCAGAATCTAATTTTGGTGAAATCGGAACTTCAGCTAATATCCAAATTCAAAAACTCTGTTTTCGGTTGGATAAGTTAATTTCTAAAATCACCAAAGCCAAGTGTAAGCAGAAGAGAAGATTAAAATTTGCTGCAACAAAACTACGAGATAAAATCAAAAACCTTGTAGATGAATTGCACAAAAAGACCGCCCGATTTTTGGTTGATAACTTTGACATTATTCTGTTACCGACCTTTGAAACATCTCAAATGTCGAAAAAGGCAAAACGGCGAATTAGATCAAAGTCAGTACGTCAGATGTTGACACTATCTCATTACCGTTTTAAGCAGTTTCTTAAGCACAAAGCTTTTGAAAACAGCAAGTTGGTAATGGATGTTAATGAGGCGTATACATCCAAGACAGTTAGTTGGACTGGTGAAATAATCCACAATCTTGGTGGAGGTAAATTCATTAAGTCACTAACTGACGGGCGAGTGATGCCAAGGGATCTAAATGGTGCGCGAGGGATTTTCCTTCGTGCATTGGTTGATACGCCCTCACTTCGTGAGTGTATTTGTTAATGAATGTTAGCAAAAAAGTATCGGTAGCATCAAGTGCGATCGCGCTTTTTAATTGTTTGTCTGACAAACCCGCTCATAGTCAAGCCTGCAAGAATTAAGCAATACTTGTATATATCTAGTTGTGATTGTGAATGAGATATGGTGGCGTGAGTATTTCAGTCACTATAGACTATGAGGTGATGTCAAAATGCCCAAATGGAAATTAGTTACAGAATTCACCTTTGATAGCGCTCACTATATCAAAGATTATGATGGCCCTTGTGGTCGAATGCACGGACATACTTATAAAGTGAGACTCGAAGCTACATCATCAACGTTGCACTCTTCAGAATATTGCCCGCATCCAGTTATGGTAGCTGATTTTAAAACCTTAAAATGGGCTAAACAAGATGTAACCAAAGGCGGACTCGATCATTGCGTTCTCAATGAAGTCTTACCTCCAGAATACGAAACAACTGCGGAGATGATCGCCAAGTATATTTACGATCAAACTAAGCAGAAGTTACCCGCAGAGGTACAGCTCAAAGTTCGAGTTTCCGAAACACCGAATAGTTGGGTAGAGTATCAAGATTGAAGATGGTCATTGGTCAATAGTCAATAGTCAATAGTCAATAGTCAGTAGGGGCGGGTTTATTTGGATCTTTGTTAATAAATGAGGATATCGGTGAACCCGCCCGTACAGTGGTCATTTGCCATTATGTAGGAAAATTTGGCTAAAATAACTTTCTTCGTCTCTTATTCGCCAATTATTCGGGTAATTTATCGTAATTTGACGCAATAATCATCTAAAAATTAATCCGATCGCTCGTTTATAAGTCGGCGATCGGATTAATTTTTGTTGAAGCAAAAATTTTCATAAAAAAATTAGCCGAATAAAAAGTATATAGTTATACTTTTTATAATCAAATTCCTTTGAGTTTACAAGCGAAAAATGACGAAATTTAAACATATACTCACTAGCATAGCTTTATGCTCGCTTTCTTTGGGTGGTGTTGTTGGTAGTAGTTTTGCTCAATATAAAGTATCAAATCAATCTAGCCCGCAGACACAAACCACTGCGCCTGATTGTCCTTTACCTGTAGAAATTGCAGTCACTTTCTTAGACTCTAAATGTCAGGAAATTAAACTCCAAGAAGACAAAACTTACTACCGCTACTTCAGTACCGATAAAAATAAATTTGGCAGATATCTGACTACTAATCTCTATAAGAAAAATGTTGATGTCATCAGGAATTTAGCTTTAAAGCAAGAATGGGGTAACCAAGCGACGATGATGTTAACTGTGACGGTACCTGCGGGAACGACAGTTTATGAAGGGGTAGTAGCTCCCCAAGACCCAGCACAATGTTACCCTGGTGGTGGACAGCAAACCTTTATTCAAGATTCCAAAGATCCCAATTTAAAATGGTCTGAAGGGACTCCAATGAAAGTTAAGAAATTTACTTGTCCCTAAGCAAGGGGCTAGCTAGAAAATAGCGTTGACTGTTGACTGTTGACTGGGAAGAGACATTTTCATGCACTCTTTGTGTGATTTATCACATGATCGTCTAACTTAAAAAAGATGGAAGCAAAAAAACAAGAATTTCTCCAACTGGTAGATACAGCGCTAGAAGTCGGGAAAGGTATGCTTGCTGCTGACGATTCACCTTCAGAACGATTAAATACGTTGATTGCGCAATTACAGCAGATCAAAGCTAATACAATTAGCGATCGCCTCCAACCATCTGATGGACATGTGACGCTAGGATTGGCGCGTGAAGTAGCTGATTGGATTGAGAATTTAGATTCTCCGTTACTGAAAGCTGTAGGTGCAATCGAGATCTATTACCAACAGCAACTCTAGAGATAAAAGTTATACCAATTGTTGGGTAATGGCGTTAAGTATTAGCAATCTGTCCCATGAATTTTTTGCTCTTGTCTGAAGACGAGTAAAAACTTTTACCAGTGGTAGAGGTTAAACAATTAACTTCTACCATTATTTTTAATAACTTACTGCTAGCTGATGAATAAAGATTGCAAAGTTATTGAGTAATTTGTTATACTCCACATGACCAATAAATCTTAATATTTTTCTTCCTCCTTAAGGTATAGAAATCTTTAAGGGCAAGTAAAATAAATGCTATTAATAATTCTTTTTATTGTGTTTTTGCCGGACATTAATCTCTAATCCTCGTATTAATAACGTTTCTCTAGCAATAAATGGCAATATCGCAATTAAAATCTGTGGTTTATGTTGGCGGTAAGCCCTGCTAGAGCGAGATTTGGAGTTAACTGAATAATATTATTATTTCTTCCACTGAAAGCAGTAAGTTTTAGGGTAATATTAAGTATATATACTTGAAAAACAAGTAAAACTAGCCCAACAATTAGCCGATAGCGATTGATAATTCTTAACCTTCATAAAGTTATAAATCGCTTTATTAAGCTTTTGATAATAGTTATCTCAGGTTCTACATTCATGCCGCAATCTGTTGCCAGAATTGTGTAATCTGAAAACAGCGAAGCTAATAATTAAATTGAGGTCTGATGACTCCTAAGATTATGCGTCAGCTTTGGTCGGTGGTGGAAACTGCCCAGACCAAGACTTTATTACAACTAGACGATGCTAGCTTGGTGCAATGGTTAGTCAAGCAAACCAACACCGAAGCATTGTTAGAACAGAAAGAGACTGATTTTCTGTGTGATTATATTCAATCGCGCCTGTCTCTGATTCGCGATTTAGCTTATGAACGACAGTGTTAAGAGCGATCGCTCTTTGCTTTTGTAATATTGAAGATTAATTAAGTATGTCGCTTAAGATAACCTTCTACCAAGCAATCAGAACCAATTACACGCCAACGAACATTTTCGAGGGGTAACGCTTCAGTCATGGTGGTAAAGCCCAAATCGCCTACGGGTGTAGGAGCATTACTACCACCAACGATTTTTGGAGCAATAAAAGCAAGAATTTTTTGGACTGCTCTGTTGGCGATCGCACTCGCAGCTAAAGTTCCACCACATTCCCACAATACGCTACAAAAACCCCGTTCATACAAGTGCGCCATAACATTATCTGGTGTCAAGGAAGTGAACTCTACCACTTCCACCCCCCGTTGTCGTAACATTTCTTGAACATTAGGGTTAGCAGCTACTTCTGTCAAAACTAAGGTAGGAGCCTCAGATGTTTGCCATAGGCGAGCATTTTCTGGCAAGTTGAGATGGCGACTCATCACGACTCGTAAAGGATTATGAACCCCTACCTGATGGCTGGTTAAATAAGGATTATCCTGTCGCACAGTATTTCCGCCGACAATCACAGCATCACAAGCAGCCCGTAGCTGATGTACTTCACTGCGGGCTGCTTGATTTGTCACCCAAGCACTATGACCGGAAGTTGTAGCAATTTTGCCATCTAAAGTCATAGCATACTTCAAAATACCTAAAGGGCGTTTGTAGAGAATGCGATGGACAAAAGCTTCGTTGAGTTGCTGACAGGCAGCTTCTTCTACCCCTACTAAAACTTCTATACCAGCAGCACGTAAACGGGCAATCCCGCCCCCAGCGACTAGGGGATTTGGATCTACCATCCCCACTACTACTTTTGCGACTCCCGCATTAATTAAACCTTCCGAACAAGGTGGAGTACGCCCGTAATGGTTACAAGGTTCCAGATTTACGTAAACAGTAGCACCACGAGCAGCTTCTCCTGCGGCTCTGAGGGCAAAAACTTCTGCATGAGGTTCGCCCGCACGGGGATGAAACCCTTCGCCCACAATCTCCCCATCTTTGACAACCACTGCACCCACTAACGGATTGGGGGAAGTGCGCCCCAAAGCGCGACGGGCGAGTTCTATACACCGCAGCATCATTAGGGAATCAAAATCACTCCCTACCCGGTTCTCTGTTGAATTCATGGGCGGGGTATTTTCTAGATTGTAGTTAGGTAGAGAGCCATCTATTTGAGCAAGCACAGGGGAGTTATCCATAATTTTGGGGAACACTCTCAATATTTTCCACGCTAGCTGGTCTTTTGCGCGATTTTTTAATAGTAATATTCAGCTTTTACTTTTGGCGATCTTAACTTACAGGGAAACTCACAAGGGCGGGGTTTCCCCGCCCAGAGAAATTATTTTTTTAATTGGTAGTGTTAGTTAACCACCACCGCCACAACCACCACCACAACCACCGCCGCAGCCACCACCACCGCCGCCACAGCTACCACCGCTACCGCTACCGCCACCAGTGCGATCGCTACTGCTGTTACTACCAAAGATCATGCCGTATAAGAATATAAGACCAAAAAATCCCCAAAATATCCAGCTAAACCAATTACCAGAAGATGAAGAAGATCCTGAACTTTGCCATCGTGATGGTTTGATATCAGTACCAGTGCTATCAAAGTTTACCTGAACTCCTAGCTCTTTTCCTGGTTCGATGGCTGTTGATGCGATCGCTTCAATAGTTTTAGCATCAACTTTGCGAATATTGGCTTCTGTACCCCAGGTTTGAAAAGCTTTAATTTTTGTAGCGAATTGTTCCGGAAACCGAACTATGACTTTTGCTTGTTTAACAGCAGCTTTTCGCTCAGGAAATATAGCTTTCCAATAGACTTGTGCATCATTTTCATTGACTTCCAATCCACCAATAACACGATATTTCAGTACAAACGTATGACTTTCTGGTGCTTTTAATGGATGTTCCCAATTAATCCAAAATTTATTATTTTCTATTTTGGTGGCACTGGGAAATATTTGCCCGTTTTCTGATACTGTTACTTCCTGAATTTCGTCTATTTTATCTATAAGAATGTAGCGATAACGTTGATTTGTGTAATCGCCAGTAAAAGTATATTTTTGGGTTTCAGTAATTAACATGTCACCATTAGTTTGTACGGCAACATCTACATTAATAAAGTCCCAATAAAAGGGTATTGATTCAGCTTGGACATGATGGATAGAAAATGTGATACTGAAAATTAGAGCAATCGAAAAGAGAATTAGCCTTTGAATTATTTTGCTGTACATAAATCGTTTTACTCATTAATATTATTGGATATGGCTATAGTTTGAATTAGTGCCGCTTCTCAAAGTTGAGAAATTAAATTTGTAGTAATAACTTCAGTTCTCACTACAAATTTACTTATTTTGTACTGAAAATGTTACCCATACCAGCTTGATAATTTATCGATCAATCAATTAATCCTGCTGCTCTCGCTCGAATTTTTGTAAAAACTCTGATGTTTATCCCTTGATTTCTTAATTCATGACAATCAATACCTAAAGCTGCTTGCAATGTCTCCCAATGTTTACGTACAGTACGTTCAGATACGCAAATATGTGCAGCAATTGCTTTATCTTGCAATCCTTCATTAAAAGCTAGGCTTAGTAGTTTTAATATTTCTGGTTTCAGGTTTAATTTCTCATAAATATCTGGATATATATAGATATCTGTAATTCCTTTAATGCGAGTAAATCCTTTTAATGCTCCATCTATTATTGAGAGCATTTCTTGACTAGTAACATTTTTATCAGCAATGACAAAGCCGCCTTGATGTTTAACAATTGCAGGTTTAATTTGCACTAGTCTTTTAACATAAGGACTTTGGACAAATATATTCAATTTAGGATATTTTTGCATTACCTGTTGTAAGAAATCCAGACCTGTCTTAGTTTGTGCTATTTCTCCTAATTTTTCTGGTAGGTAAATATCCATGATAATTAGATCTGGTTGCCAATTTACGATTTTATTAATAGCGTCATTTGCTGTTCGCGTACTGATAATATTTCCATCAGGATATTGAGTCTTTACCAATTGGGCTGTTGCATTGAGAGCAATATCATAACTATCAACTAGCAAAATTTGCAGTGATACTTTTTTTGCTAAACATTGGTTCATAGGAGTAAATTCTTCTGGAAAATAGACCATTAAGCGATCGCTTTTCACCCCGCTAAAGGAATATCTACAGTTAGAGTCACAATTTCCGCAATTGTTACTAAAATTTACACAATCTAGGTTACCCTACGCATGTTTTGCATAAAAAATAGAAATCTTATACCAATTTAAATAGAGTGGCACATAAATATATACTAGAGGGCATGGCACTGCCATAACCCTATTATCTGTCGCATTGTTTCTCACCTATTGACAAGGAATATCTTTGGCGAGATCAAACTTCAATTGCTGATTATGCTCTTTAACAGTTAATATGGGTTGGGTGTCAATTCCTTCGCGATCGCCTGTTGCTTTAAAAATAATCTTCCAACCTTTCAGCACATCACTAGAGGCTGCTTTATCTGGGTGAATACCTGTCTCAGTCAATTTCTGTTGAATTGTTTTTCTATCAATAGGTTTACCTACATCTTGATTTTTAATAGCTTGGACAATTGCTTGCACAGCCTCGTATGATAGGGCGACTCTTCTATTTAAATCACCACCCCAATATTGACGAATCTGTTCAGCGAAGTCTTGCGCACCACACTGTTTTGGATGCCATTCACTTTGTAAAAATAAGCTTTTTGTAGCTGTTTTAGCTTGAGTAAGTACTTGTTGAAGATAAAGAGTATTGGCTCCTAAAATAGGTTTTTTACCATTATTTAACTTGATAATTTTAATCGCATTTTCCAATGTTTTATTACCATCAGTTCCGCCATCAGGTAATAGTACCAAAGCATCTGCCTCTTGAACCTCGGACGGAAGTTTACTAGCATCAAAGTTTGGATCGGATAAGTCAACTTTAAGAAGTATTTTTCCTTGATATGATTGGATTACCTTCTCAAATTCGTCAGTCAAATCTCGGCTAAACCATTCTTTACTGTAAAAAATGACTACTTTTGGTTGATTTCTTCGCAAATCACTAACTAAATATTGCACCAAACTTTTTGCTTCGTCTCGAGTAGATGTAGTTGTGCGGAAGAATACTTTATTGGCAGTAGCACAACTTTGTAAATTCAATACAGTGCTGGTGGGAGAAATTAAGACAAGTTCGTTTGGTGAATAAACTTTTAAAGCTTCACAGGTATTAGGTGAGGTGTAATGTCCTACTACAGCGAGAATTTTTTGATTTTGGGATAGTTTTGTAGCAATTTGTTGAGCTTGCTTTTGTTGATTGAGATCGTTAGCAATGACAACTTGTAAATTTATACCGTTTTTAACTGCTACATCTTGAGCTTGAGCCACGCCAAATAAGATATCTAATCCAGAATTAACATTTAAGGGTGCTGCTACAGCAATGGTGTAAATTGGAAAGATAGGATTTTGTTTATGTCGCGTATTTACGAAAGCATTGTTACGATAAATTAGCACTTCTGGATCTTGCAATGCTGCTAAAGCTGTTTGACGTAAACCTTGAACTTTTTTATTGTTTCCTGCTTGAAAGCGGAGACTATCAAAAGTTTTGTATGCACTATCATAGTCACCTTGAGCAAATTCTTTAATTCCTTGCTCTTTTAATCCAAGATATGGTTGACTCAATTTGACTGTGCTATCAGCAATTGCTTTTTCACCCAAGCTCATAAAGTTGTCTATTTTAGGTTGAATTGTTTCATCATTTCCTGGGGGTTTACAGCTTGAAGAGAAAATTGAACAGCGATTAATATAAATTAAAGTGGCTGCAATAATTCCTACGACAGCAGCCAAACCTAAGATTTTCTTAAGCAGTGGGAAAGGTGGAGGGGGAGGAGAGGGATTTGGTATCATTTCTGAGGTTTGAGTAGGCCAAACAAATTCTGGTTGATTGGGATTGAGACAAACGACAGGTAGCCAAGAAGCAGTGGGAAAAGTAGCCTTTAAAGCATCTAGGCGATCGCGTGCTTCCCTAACTGCTAAACACAGGGGTATACCTTGCGAAAATTCTCGTAAAAAATAGAGTAAAAATTGACCAGCAATTCTATCTGGTACGGGTTCCCGCATCACTATTGAGGCTGGAACGTTTAACTGTGTCAAAAAATCTGCAATTCCTAAGCCATCACAGGAATTGAAAATTGCTAACTTTAAACCTTTATTTACTGCTCGCTTTAAGCTGGGAGTTAATGCTTCTAAAGGTAAAAATTTATCCTGACTAATTTGAATTTGTCCACCTATTACTTTACTGGAACTATGACCAGCAAAAAACAGAATATCCCAAACATTATCAAATAATAAATGAGCAATATCTTCTTCTGTTGGCTCCACTTTCCAAGTAATTCTTGCTCCTCTTGCTTCCAAAAGTTCGAGAGCTTTTCTATCGGCTTCTAGTTGTAAATTTCCCTGAGAACTGCCGAATATAGCTAAAACTTTGACTGGTGTTGTAAAGGTAGCTACTTGATTGTGAAATCTAGTAAATAAGGCAAATTCAGTGTTAGGGAGTTTAGAAAATAAATCCCAGATATGCCAAGGTAGTCTCCGTAAAACATCATTATGCCGATGATTTGCAGTATGACATCTAATGATAATCGGCACAGATTGATCGGCTTTGACTTTGATATTGGCTTGAATGCGATCGCGTAAACTTTTAAAGGCTGGATTTTGAAACCAGTTCTTACAGTAATTCTCTAGCTCTTCGGCTCTTTGTTTCCAACTATCTAAAGCTACGTTTGTTACCTGTCCGGGAACAGCTTGTAGGGTGCGACTATTCTCCAGTAATATATCTTGCCAATTTTCGTATAACTTTGGTATCGGCGACGCTGGGGGAATCTCAGTTAAATCATAGTGTTCATCAATAATTTTACCGTCTTCAAAAATTTGCACTCTGACACAAAAGCCGTCATCAAAGCTACCGCTACTAATCTCAAGTACAACAGCGACATTTTGAGGAGGTTGAAGACTAGAGGAGGATAGCACCATAAACGACCTAGCGAGGATATTGGGAATTCAAGGGTTTATTATTAGATAAGCATGATTCCGCAAAACTACGCAAGAGTTAGCTAAATTATAAAATCTTCGCTAAAGCTGGCATCATTGAGAACAACAAGGGCACGGAAGCGATCGCCTGCATCGGCTGTAAACTTAAACTGAATATAATCATCTTTCTGGCGTGATTCTATAGAAAAAAACGGCCTACCATTTTCATCTAACCCCATGAGCTTTAATCCTGATGGTAAATGAGACGATTTTTCTAAGGGATAAACTCGCAATAAAATTAACATTTTGCTATCTAATTTAGGCAAAATTCCTACCATTAAGACTATGGAATATCCCAGGAGATAAATACCTAAATCTTTAGCATTAATTACTGGACATGATGGATGCTTTGGTTCTATTTCCCACAATAACTCAGCAGCTTGCCAACGAATTTCATCATCCTCAGTTGTTTGGATAAGTTTTACCAAAGCTTCTTGGGGAGTGAGATATAAATCACAATAACTTCCGCGATAAAGTTGTTCAACTCGTTGGCGAATTACATCGTTACCTCGATTTTGCAGTTGCTGTTGTGGCTGCTCAATTAACGTTTTCATGCTGCGAAAATTGCTGAGTAATGTTGGTGCAGGTTGCCAATCAGATTCAAATTTATGTTGTAGCCATTGTGTTAGTTTTACAATTGGTTCTGCTGCTGGTTCTAAGGTTAAACGCTCTAACAATAAATCCAATGATTGAAAATAGCTACGCGGTAGTTCTGTTACTGATATAGATTCAACAAATC
Organism: Calothrix anomala FACHB-343; assembly: GCF_014696435.1. Taxonomy (GTDB): domain Bacteria; phylum Cyanobacteriota; class Cyanobacteriia; order Cyanobacteriales; family Nostocaceae; genus Aulosira; species Aulosira anomala_A. The sequence goes on from NZ_JACJQG010000013.1 coordinate 23,839, forward strand.
CTAAAATGTGCCCTTCTTGGTAAGGTTCATCGAGTTGCACGATCGCGTAACCAATGCGTTCTGTCCAAACTTCTTGTGGGATGTGACATTTGCGATCGCGCTGACGCAAGCACCGACATTCTAAAAAGCCTTCCAAACTAGGAATATACAAGTCCGCAATATTTTCAATCAGGCGTTCTAGGGGATTCCAGCTATGACTGAGTTCTAAATCGCTGTCGATACCTAATAGTTGTAAATAACGCCGCATGACTAATACAGCCAAGGTATTGCGGTAAACTTGTTGCGATCGCTCTTCGGTTAATTGCTGTTGCGCAAATTTGTAAGCTTGTATTCGATCCGTTGCTGTAATTGCAATTGCAATCTGCGGAAATCTTTCTGCGGTATTTATCATGATTTGTTCGTTGTCAGTTGTCAGAGACGCGATGAATCGCGTCTGTTCAGTTGTCAGAGACGCGATTCATCGCGTCTGTACAATTGTCCCCCTAGCCCCTAGTCCAACAACTGTTTTAAATGCGAGAAACATCTTGTGCGACAAAATCTCCTCAGTGCTGATGGTTCGATTGCATATTCTTGAGCGATCGCATTCCAAGAAAAATTTCCGGAATCTTGTAACACCTTTAAAATATGAATCAACAAAATTTGACAGTTAACCTGGGGATAACTCTGCATTCGACAATTTTTGAAGGCTTGGGGATGATTTTGCAATAAATCTAGCCATTCTTGGATAGTTTCATCCCAGCGATCCGGATCTGGCGCTGGTGGTTCCATCCACTGATGATTTTCTGCATCTGTAACAGCATTTAACCGTCTTCTTTCTTCATCAGCTTTTTGGCGAATTACATCATGAATGATCCAGCGCAGTTTTTGGTTAAACCAGGTGACAAAACTAGCCGTTGTTGGCTGATACTGCCCCAGATTTTCCATAAACCATACCCAAGTTCTTGATAAAGCTTCACTATATACATCTGGTGATATTCTTGCGCCGTTCCAAATTAACCGGGAAGACTTCATCATCGCGATAATGAAATCCTTCACCCGCTCTGGATTCTCGGCTTGAGATAATTGTGCAAATAACCATTGACGCGCCGGAATATCATTCATAATTTCCTGGAGCGTTTTTTGTTGCTGTAATAACCTGCTTCTGGCCATTGAGTTATTTAAAGCAGCTTCCAGCAAGCCAATCAAAGGAGATTCCTTCAAGTCATTAGACATAAAAGTCATCCAGACCCAATTAATATAGGTTGGAATATCATGACAATTGCGAACCTCCTTTCACCTGTTTGATAGCTTATCGGCGTTACAGGTAGGAATAATTCAAATTATTTACAAAACTTTATAAAAAAGAAAACGGAGACAATTGTAGAGACGCGATTCATCGCGTCTCCGAGAAATGCCCAATACCCAATGCCCAATGCCCAATGCCCAATGCCCAATGCCCCATTACGGCTGAAGTTGTTGAATAAAAGATTGGGCTAGCTTGGCACAATTCGTCAGTCCTTGTTGACTACAAAGTGTATCAGCTTTCTCAAAATCTTGAATGGCCTCTTCCCTAGAGCCAAGTGCAGCGTAAACCCGGCCGCGATTAAAGTAAGCTTGGGCAAAATCTTTTTTGTGTTCGATTGCTTGAGTAAAATCGTCAATCGCTCCTTGTAATTTATTTTGGGCGGCTAAAGCGTTACCTCGGCCATCATAGGCGATCGCGGCGATATCTGGTTTATTAGTGGTTAATTGTAGAGCTTGGTTATAATCAGCGATCGCCTTATTGTAATCTTGAAATTGTTCAATATATAAAACACCCCGGTTAATATAAGCCTGAGGATCGTTGAGATTTAAGTCTATTAACTTAGTAAAATCTGCCAATGCTCCGTCTTTATTTTTTAAATTACGCCGCGCATTAGCTCGATTTAAGTAAGCATCACCATACATAGCATTAAGCTTAATGGCTTGCGTGCATTGCTCTTCGGCTTTCTGGGGTTGTTGTAGCAGCAAAAGTGCAGCACAGTGACGACTATAAGCTTCAAAATAATTTTTATTTAATTCAATCGCTTTGCTTGCATCTTCCGCCGCACGTTGAAAGTTACTCGCCAAAAAGTGAGCATTTGCTCGTTCATAATATGCTTCCGCATACTTAGGATTAAGCTTGATAGCTTGAGTGAATTCTTTAATCGCTTCTGACTTATCTTTTTTCTCTAATTTTTCTCGTCCCCGTTCATAAAATGCTACTGCTTGGGTTATCGGTAGCTGACGATATACAGCAAAACCAATTCCGGAAACTGCAATTAATCCGATTACCCCAATGACAATAGATGGTTTGACGGGAATTTTTAACGGTATTGGATTATTTTTACTAATTTTTGTGGGCAGTGGTGAAAAACCTGGAGAATAAGCCGCGATTTTACTTAAATCTGCCAGTACTTCACTAGCTGCTTGGTAACGGCTGCGCCAATCAGCCACAACCATTTTATCAATCACATCTGCCAAAGCCGGACTAACTTTAACTTGGTTGCGCCAAACTATTTCGCCAGGTGTAGGACTGCTGTTACCGCGCAGCTTGGTTAAATCATGGGCTGGTAAACCCAACAGCGCTTGGATAGCAATCATTCCCAAAGCATAAATATCACTGTTGAATTGGGGAAAACCATGAAATTGTTCCATTGGCATATAAGCCGCAGTTCCAACAGCCGCAGTGGGTGTCAATTGTCCATGCGGAATTTGCGCGTTGATTTCTTTAACTGCACCAAAATCAATTAATACTAATCTTCTATCAGTAGAGCGGCGCATTAAATTAGATGGTTTAATATCGCGGTGAATCACTCCCTGACTATGTACAAATACTAAAATGCTTAAAACTTCTGTTAATAGCTGGGTAACTTGCTGTTCATGCCAAGGTTGATGTGGTTGTATTTCTTGGTGTAAAGGATGACCATCAATTAATTGCTGAACTAAGTAAAATTCTTTATCTTGCTCAAATTCTGCTAATAAAGTGGGTATTTGGTCATGTCTACCCAATTTTTCTAATATTTCTGCTTCTTTTTTAAATAATCGGCGCGCCGCACTTAAGGCTAAAGGGTCTTGGCTTGAGTAGCTCAGCTGCTTAACCACGCATTGCGGATGAGTTGGACGCTTGAGATCTTTTGCCAAAAAGGTTTTTCCAAAGGCCCCTCCGCCCAAGACTTGAACTATTTCATAACGTCCGTCCAAGAGTTGACCGATCATGGTATTTTTGCTGCTACTGTTAGCTAATTTTAACACTGATAATAATATTTCGTACTGAAATAAAAATCAGCGATCGCGATCGCATTCATCTTATTTTTCCAGCATAAGTGAGAAAATAAGATATTTGGACTATCTTATCCGTAATGTGCCAAAAGCTGCCACAAATTCAGTATTTTACAACAACCAAACATTTGACAGCTTCATGTACCAGTGTATCTTCTGAGACTGGGCTTGCTGCTGCAAGGTTGTAAATAAGCTAATACGCATCTAAATTGCGTAACTACTAATAAGGGCTGTCAACAGTCAACAGTCAACAGCCCTCACAATGGATTGTGCAACTTCAAAGCAGATTAGCTTAATCAATAAATAATTAAGGTAAATATTTTTGCACGACAATCCAACCGGTGAGTGATACCCAAGCAAAACCGATAAATAAAATAATATTGAGAGTGACATGTAAATTTCTTACCCAAGGTCTCTCAGGGCTGATTTGCGTAGCGCTGAAAGCCGAAAGCAAAACTAAGACAACTACTAATAATCCAGCAACCAAGTGTGATGAGTGACCCAGGGAACCAAAATGACCCAAAGTACCGATAATGCCAATGGCCAGCAGTAGCAGTACTAAGCTGACCATAGTAATACCCATAGTAAAGTGAAGCGATCGCATTCTCCCAAGTCCGCGTTGAAACATCGGTAAACTCGGAGGCTGTTGCAAATTTCTCGCCTTATACATCCAAAAGCCAGTCGTCGCCAACATTACGTATGCCAGCAAGGATAACCCCATCGACCAAGCCGCTATTTTCCACAACCAAAGAAAAGAAGGCAAATTCATACATTGATTGTAGAGTACAACGCGGATTAGGAGGCAGGGGGCAGGGGGACAAACAATTCAAAATTCAAAATTCAAAATTCAAAATTCAAAATTAAGAATTCTATTTGACTGTTGACTGTTGACCATTGACAGTTGACTCTTCCCCAATGCCCAATGCCCAATGCCCAATCAACAAAAAAGGCTGCTGAACCCAGCAACCCTAAAATTTGAGAAAAAAATTTTTTTAATCAATTGATGCTAAACCAGCTACTGATAATGGTTTTGTTGTATCTTCAATTTTTGTATTAATTGGCTGCACCAGTGGATTTTTATGAATAGAGCCTATTGTTACATCTGAGTTGTTACTTGACTCATAAGTACCATGCTCATTAATTGCTAGGCGTATGCAAGGTATAGTATCCGATAAAATTGCACTTGCCATCATCCCCGTATGAATTTCCATTTGACCTTCTCTAGGGGCTTCAAACACGAGCCTTTGCCCAGGAAAAACAACCCTTTCAAAATACCAATTGGGAATATTTGTGATGCGGGCAACCTGGATTTTGCTCGTGGCATTTACGTAGCAGCAGAGAATTGTCCCCGATTGCTCAGGTGGTAGTGGATCTAGTATTTGAGCCATAACTGCTGAGGAGCTTTACGCCACAATTTTACATTACACTAGCAAAACTAACACTTGGCGATCCCCACAAGCTGTAACTCCGACTACCAACTGCATATTTCTGCATTATTTCTATCTAAAGATAGGTGTCTAATATAAAATTTTTGTAAATATTTTTTATTTCTGTACAATTATACACTATAACAGAAGTTTTTCATATTGATTTTTTGACAAATGCTTTGCCAATTCTCAATCCCAGTCTTGAAGAATATGGCATGGCGACGATCCCCTCACCTTTGCTTCGCCGCCACAAAAATTTTTGCTGTCATCTCTAAAAACAGCAAAACATGACGATTCATCGCTTAATGAAGAAGGTGAATGTTATGGTAAAGCTATATGAAATATATCTTTATAAAACCGATCTCATGGATGTCATAGCTATGAGATGCGCAGCAATTATAGCTATTTCCCCGGTTACCACGAGAGGGTTGACTTTGAGCGGACGGTAGCTGAAATCTCCAGCGCGATCGCCATCAAAGAAAACAAGCACAACTTACACAGACAGTTTAATACTGGATGTCTCTTTCACTTTAGTTTCTCCACACAAACGGCAAGATGGCAGTTGACGCAAGCACAATGGAAAATCGAATTCTTTACGTTCGCCTTCCCTGTAACCCCATCTTTCCCATTGGGGTTGTCTACCTAAGCGATCACGTTCACAAACAGTTTCCCAATATCGAACAACGTATTTTTGATTTGGGATCTGTACCACCTTTAGATTACACATCAGCTCTAGAGCGATGTATAGATGAATTTCAACCCACACTATTAGTATTTTCTTGGCGAGATATCCAAATATACGCTCCTGTTGGTGGTCGTGGTGGTAACCCTCTACAAAATGCTTTTGAATTTTACTATGCGAAGAATCCCCTAGTAAAATTACGCGGCGCTTTGGGAGGATTGCGAATTTTTATTGCTTACTACGTAGAATTATGGCGGAATTTGGGATTAATTAAACGCGGTTTAAAACGCGCTCAAAAATATCAGCAATCGGCGCGAGCAATTGTTGGTGGTGGTGCAGTTAGCGTCTTCTACGAACAGTTGGGTAAAAGTTTACCGTCAGGGACAATTATCTCTGTCGGTGAAGGGGAAACTCTGTTAGAAAAATTTTTAAGTGGAAAAGAGTTTCGGGATGAACGCTGTTATGTCGTGGGTGAAAATCAACCCCGACAACGGCTAATTCACGAACAACCCACCCCACTGGAAAAATCTGCCTGTAACTACGACTATATCGAAAGCATCTGGCCGGAATTTAACTATTATCTCCAAAGCCAAGACTTTTATATCGGCGTGCAAACCAAGCGCGGCTGTCCCCATAACTGCTGTTATTGTGTATACACCGTAGTCGAAGGTAAACAGGTACGGATTAATCCCGCAGATGAAGTTGTAGCCGAGATGCGCCAATTGTACGATCGCGGAATTCGCAATTTCTGGTTTACTGATGCTCAATTCATCCCTGCTAAGAGATTTATCGATGATGCAGTAGAACTTTTACAGAAAATCGTCGATTCTGGGATGACAGACATCCATTGGGCAGCATACATCAGAGCCGACAACCTCACACCCCAGTTGTGCGACTTGATGGCGAAAACCGGGATGAATTACTTTGAAATCGGGATTACCAGTGGTTCTCAAGAACTCGTGCGGAAAATGCGCATGGGCTATAACCTGCGTACTGTCTTACAAAACTGTCGCGATTTAAAAGCTGCTGGTTTTAATGACTTAGTTTCCGTCAACTACTCCTTTAACGTCATTGACGAACGTCCCGAAACCATCCGCCAAACCATCGCTTATCACCGCGAACTCGAACGGATTTTTGGCGCAGATAAAGTTGAACCGGCGATTTTCTTTATTGGCTTACAACCCCATACCCACTTAGAAGAATATGCCTTTAAAAAAGGTATTCTCAAACCAGGGTATAATCCCATGAGCTTGATGCCTTGGACAGCCAAAAAACTTTTGTGGAATCCAGAACCCCTTGGTTCCTTCTTTGGCGAAGTCTGCTTACAAGCTTGGCGACAAAACCCCAATGACTTTGGGCGCGAAGTCATGAACATCTTAGAAGAGAAATTGGGTTGTGCTGATTTAGAGGAAGCACTATCTGCACCAATTGAGAAAAACGAGAAACAGTTGGTAGGTGTTTAATGAAAGCGGCGGGAAACTCCGATCCGTGGGTGGAGAGGGACAACCGCCCCGCCGCTTGGGGCATAGGGCATTGGGCATTGGTAATTTCTTTGCCCCATTCCCCTTGCCCAAAAACTCCATCCCCTGGTGGGTGGAGTTTTTCATTTTTGAACCGCAGAGAACACAGAGAACACAGAGTTAAGAGCAAAGAATTTTACCGCCAACGCTTGATATACTGTTGATTTTCTTGATTGAGACAATCTTAATTAACAGATTTTTTGTACTAGTGGACTGTCTAGAATAAAGTAGTGCATTAGTCAAACTCTTGTGGGATGGGCGTCTCGCCCGTCCTGGGCGGACAAGATGTCCACCCCACAAAAAAATCACTCTTTCCCATGCCCAATGCCCAATGCCCCATGCCCATTTTCTAGCTAGAGTGAGTCAGAATAGCGATCGCGTAAAATAATTAGCCAGCCAATTTCTGCTGTTTTTGGCAGATAAAGTTGTTCTCGCTCCATAGCAGCAACTTGAGCAATAATTTCTGCTATATAGCGTAATTCGTACCTCAAAAAGTAAACTTAAAAGAGTTATAGATACAAATTTACAATTCTTTACTTTATCCGCCTTGGCGGTGAAATTAAATAAACCTCATGTTAGAAGGCTCAATACTCCAACAATTAGAAAGTATTCATCGCCGTAGTACTCGACCAATTCGGTTTGGCGTGTACTACAAAAATACCCTAGTTGCCTTGTGTCATGCCCTAGAAGACCATATCCTCAAAGATGATGGTCAACCTTTAGTCATAACTGCCTTCCAACGAGGTAAATGGTATCTCCAAGAAGCAGAAAGATACGCAGACATCGCTCAACACAGCCGCCAGATAGTAATTATGGCAGCCCCTGATGGTGGCTTTGGCGAACATCCTACCAGTCAATTAGCTAATGTAGACTTAGTTGCCTTAGATCCAGGCGATGCCGTAGCGCAAGAGTGGCATTTAATTATTCTTTCACCTAAATACACAGCAATGGTAATTTGTCAAGAATTATCAGAAGCTGATTATGGTGGTGGCGGGTTACCTGCATCGGACTTAGAGCGCAAATTCTACGGTTTATGGACATTTGAACCAGAGTTAGTTAGAGAGACAGCAGAATTAGCGATCGCTCATATTAAACCATACAACCCCGAACTCGCAGACAAACTCACCGCCCAGAAAAATTCCATTCAGCCCAGCTTTGTCACCCCAGAAGATTTGAGTACTGTTGTCTCCCTGGTGGTACATTACCTGCAAGATGGGCAGGAACATTTACCCGTTCCCACAGCCCCGCGTCAAAAAGTCCTAGATAACAACTTGGTTTCTAACGAAATTCAAGCATTCTTGCGGATGGCGCAATTAATTGATTTAGCAGATATTAATAACCCAATGGCGGCGGCGGAAGTCGTAGCCCTCTCAGAAACAATGGGGCAACTGTTAAATCTTCCCGCATGGCAAATTAAAAGATTGCGCCTAGCCGCCCTACTACACCGCATAGATCCTTTACAAAAAGCCGAAAGCGTTCTCGTAGCTGGTAGTTCTAGACGTTACCCAGAAGAATCCGCCAATCCTCCAAGCTGTCCCCTAGTACCTGGCGCACAAGTATTGCGCACCATGCCCAGATTACGCGCAATTGCCCAAATTATTACCCATCAAACCGAATGGTGGGATGGTACAGGCGAACCAGCAGGTTTAGCCGGAGATGAAATTCCCCTAGAATCGCGAATTTTATCCTTAGTCGCAGACTTTCAATGGCGAGTTAATCAGAAAAAATTAGCCCAAATCAGCCGCGAAGAAATTTTTACTCAAGCTTTAGATGAGTGCAAACAACAAGCAAACCGCTTTGACCCTAAACTAATAGATACCCTAACTTTGTTAGTCATGGGTTTGCAACAAGGACTCGACTTAACCCTAATAGAAACCAAAGTCAGTGCCGGTATGTGGCTTATAGATTCCCGATGGGATAGCCAAAGCAAGACTAGTCAGGAAATTGGTAGTTACCCGCAATGAATATTGAAGCGATTAAATTAGGAAACCTCAAACAACTTTCAGGGGCAAATTTAGAAGACGAAGAACTCTGTCAACTAGATTTAAGCCGGATTAATCTTGCAGGCGCTACCCTTGTTGGTACAAATTTCACAGGTTCCAAACTCGAAGGCGGGCATTTAGAAGGCGCAAATTTGATGGGCGCAAACCTCCAAGCCACCGACTTGCGGGCAAATCTTATGGGCGCAAACCTGATGCAAGCAGATTTAACTGGTGCTGACTTGCGTGGTAGCAATTTACGCGGCGCTAACTTCATGGGTGCAACACTTGCTGATGTATCCTTGGCTGGTGCTTTCTTGAGTGGTGCTAATTTAATGAACGTCAATTTGCAAGGCGTTGATTTACGTGGCGCTGATTTACGCGGTGCTAACCTAACGGGTGCTAATCTCAAAGGTGCAGATTTAAGCCGCGCTGATTTGCAAGGGGCGTTATTAAGTCAAGCCAATCTCGAAGAAGCCGATTTACGCGGTGCCAACCTCGCCGGGGCTAATTTTACAGGCGCAAATTTATTATGTGCTGAATTAGAAGGAGCAAATTTAAATGGCGTAAATTTAGATAAAGCTTGCGTAGTCGGCACAGTTGTGGAGAAAATTTAACTTAACTACAAATATTTTCAGGTAAATACACTACGTTTACCTGAAAACTCTACAATTGAAATCTAATCAACTATTTTAATGAAAAACAGGAATTTTTTGGCTTTTTCATAACCAGATGCGCGTAATAGAATAGGCATCAAAAGCCGAATCGCGGCTCACTAAAACCAGGCGATGATTCATCACTTGCGCTACCAAAATCCGATCAAATGGATCTCGATGATGTATAGCTGTTGACAGTTGACAGTTGACAGACTTAAAAGCCTTTTATTGTCAGGGTTTTATCTTAGGTTGATGTCCTAATCTATCTGGCTACAGCTATAGCAGTATGGTTCAGTTAGCGTCAGACAACTGATTTAGCGTAGGTTGGGTTGAGGGACGAAACCCAACATTTTCGGCGCTTTGTTGGGTTTCACTCCGTTCAAACGCCAGTTGCTACAACGGGGGAACCCCCGCAACGCACTGGCTCCCCAACCTACATTTATCCTTATATTCTTTCATATCCTCAAGTGGCTCATCAAAGTCATCAGGTAGCGGTAAAACAAACATATCTTTCATTGTTCCCGCAACACGAAATTTCTTTGTCAGTTGTTCTTGGGTAGACTGTTTAGCGTGCTTCTCTAACAAAAACTCAATATAATGAAGCACTTCTGTCTGAAGAGATTCAGGGAGTTCTTCTAGTTTTTGTAAAATTAATGGCTCTATCATTATGTATTTTCCTGATTAATCTTTACTCAAAAAATCATAGCTGTCTATGTTGTCTAATATTAAAAATTATTAATTTTTCTTCTTCCACATCCACGCTGCCAAGATACTCATAAACAATACTCCCATTACACCTTGCAAAGGATTATTATTCACCCCAGTTACCCAATCAGGAACTTGACCAGAATATTTAATTAATTGACCGACATTAATAATGTAATATCCCCCAACCAAACCCCCATGCAATCCGATTGGTAAGCCCAGCCTTCCTCTACGCCAACGTTTCCCCCACACTTGGGTTAACCCCAATAATACTAAAGCAGGAAATTGTGGCAGAGTATGAATAATTGCTGCTAATGGCTTAATAAAATGCAATCCTGCAAATATAATCGCATCTGTCCATAGAGAAATATTGGTTTTGTAATTTCGCTCTAATTCATTCAACAACCAACCGCGAAATAATAATTCCTCAGCAAAACCTACGCCTATACCAACAATACAACCTTCTAAAACAATTTTTAGTAAAAATACCTGGGATTGTTGCCAAATTAACCAGCCAAAAGCCCCTTGTAAGCCAAATAATATTAAAACGCTACTAATACCAATAGCCAAACCCCATACTAAGTCTACGCCGTTATTGCGAGAAAACTCCAAACCATAATGCTGTAGTATATGCGGTTCTTGATAAACATATTTACCCCATATTCTTAATAAGAAAATAAACTCTACATAGAGCAATACCATTGTTAATATACTTACTAAATTAGCATCCTTGACTAGTAAGTATATTGGTGCAGCAAATGGCAACCATAGCAATAATAAGGCTAATATAAAACAACCCAGCCTTATAGGGGCAGGGCGTTGAGCTAAATGATGAATAAATTGAATTTTCATAAAAGCAAAGCCATAAATAATTTGTAATTCGTAATTCGTAATTCGTAATTCATTATTAAAGATAAGTCTAGACTTAATCTTTGAGGATAGAAACCCACACGGATTTTTAGTAAGTAGGCAATGTTACCACAGCATATTACAAAATGTAAAAAGCTGGTAACTTTAATTAAAGACAAAAATTATCTTGCAATTGTGCCTACCTACTTGATTACGAATTACGAATTATCAATTACGAATTATTTTTATTCATCAGGTTCAATTGTGCTACTTAAACCATGACTTTTTAAAGTTTCACAGTAGAACTCAGCATGTTCTTGCGCACAAGTAATCACTAAAGCTAGCCCGTTATGATGGGCTTCCATCATAATGCTCACAGCTTGGGGCTGGCTGAGGCTCGGCACTGTAGTCATTAGTACCTGCACCACGTACTCCATAGAGTTGTAGTCGTCGTTATGGAGCAAAACGCGATACTGAGGCGCGAGCTTGCGGGATGTGGAACGCTTCTCAATGGTTTCGACTGACACGGTTCTTTGCTCTTTCAGGTTTGCTTTACTACAACAAAATGACTGTCAAGCGATCGCTTCACAGTTATTCACTTATTTTATAGCATTTATATTCAGATGCCTGCCCAGAAAAATTTTTGCTTTTAAAAGCCGATGATGACAATCCCGTTTCCAACAAGGTAGGTGTAATAGTGCTAACCTAATGGTTGCAGCCGTTTTTCCTTGACAAGATTACCGCCTGCTACAAGCGGCAGATTATGGACATGAGCCTAGACTTTCAACCAGGACAAATTGTCTCTTTAAAGCATCGCGACATAATTCTTTATGCAGAAGTCATTCAAGTTGTGCTTTCCCGTCAATTGTGCTGGGTACGTCCTGTAGTGCTAGTTGATTACATGCTTGAACCACCCCATCTCACCGATTTGCGAGATGCTTCGGATTTACTCTGGCCTGTAAATTTATTTCAACCCGCCCTAGATACCGAAGTTATTGCGATATTAAGTCAAGTATTAGCCAAAGAACCGAAAACTGAACCCGACTCAGGCGCTAAACAGAAACTCCATCAGTTTATGCACTTAGTTTGGCAGGAATATCAGCAGGAGCTAGGGGCTAGGGACTAGGAATTTTAGATTTTAGATTTTGGATTTTAGATTCAAATACAATCCAAAATCGCAAATCCAAAATCCAAAATTGTTTCAATGCCCAATGCCCAATGCCCAATGCCCATCATTCATACCTAATCCCCGCATCCTTGAGGCGTTGAATTGCTTCGTGCATTCGCTCGTCAGATATGGTGAGGGCGATGCGGAAAAAGCCTTCTCCGGCGGCACCGTAACCGTTGCCTGGAGGCACAAGAATGCCGCATTTGTCAAGGAGAAGGTTGACAAATTCTGTGGAGGTATATCCTGAGGGTACTGGAACCCAGACGTAAAGAGTCGCTTTTGGCGCTTGAATCGGCCAGCCTAAAGATTGTAGCCCTTTAACGATAATATCTCGGCGATTTTGGTATACAGAAATGACAGATTGCAGTTCTGATTCATCGGTAGAATAAGCAGCGATCGCACTCACTTGAATGGCTTTAAATACCCCAGAATCAACGTTACTTTTCACCTGTGTTAAGCCTTTAATCCCCATAGCATTACCGACGACAAAACCAATCCGCCAGCCGGTCATATTGTAAGACTTAGATAAACTGTGAAATTCAATGGCTACATCCTTAGCACCGGGGATTTGGAGAATACTCGGCGGTTTATAGCCATCGTATGCCATTTCTGAGTAAGCATTGTCATGGCATAGCAAAATACCGTATTGCTTACAAAAAGCTACCAATTCCTCAAAAAACTCTATTGTTGCTAATGCTCCTGTGGGATTATTTGGATAGTTAATCCACAACAGTTTTGCTTGGCGGGCTACTTCTTCGGGAATCGCCGTCAAATCGGGTAAAAATTGATTCTCTGCCTTTAAGGGCATAGTATAGGGTTCGCCACCCGCAAATAATGTTGCAGTTCGGTAAACAGGATAACCAGGATCGGGTATGAGCGTGTAATCTCCTGCTTCTACAAAGGCGAGGAAGGTATTATGAATTGCTTCTTTAGAACCAATAGAAGACACAACTTCTGTATTGGGATTTAACCCAGCTACTCCAAACCGTCGTTCCATCCACTTAGCTGCTGCTTCCCGGAATGCTTGAGTACCTTGATAGGGGGGATAGTTGTGGGTGGAGGGATTATCTATCGCCTCATGCATTACTTGGAGTATATGGGCTGGAGTCGGTCTATCTGGATCGCCCACCGCTAAATTGATGATATCAACTCCCTGAGCTACGAGTTCATTTCCTTTGCGATTAATCTCAGCGAACAGATAGGGAGGAATTTTTTCTAGGCGTTTAGCGAAGTGCATGGCGAATTATTAATAGTGCAAATGTTAATGCTCATTAGCACAGTTTACGCCAGAGGAGGGATCTAAATATTTAACTCACCCAAAATTGCCCTAGATGAGAGCAGTGGAGTTATTGGTGCAAGAGTTTTCCGAAATGAATGTTGAGAATGCTGAAGTTATATAGCTCTAGGTAGAGAAAAAAAATGCCAATTCGCACAATAATTGATTGTTATCCCCAGCTCGGAACTAATTTAATTCTTCCGGCATCCATCTCTGCCATTAATAATTCCAGAGCTTCATAATCAACATCAGATATATAACCCATTTGTGTTAATTCTGAGTTGATTTCATTTTCAATTTCTGGGGTTAACTTTTTAATATCCAGAGCCTTTTCTACTAATTGCCGAATAACATGTTTAGTTCCCATAAAGTGTAAGCCAAATTTTATTTGATCTTAATTATCCAAGATAAAGTTTGGTATAAAAAGTGATCTGAAACCATAATACGTTGTGATCTAGATCACAATGATATACCAAGGGACTTCACAATTAAACTCAGTATTTACCGATGTTCAGCAGAAAATTACCGGATTTTCACGGAAAGGCTAACCCGATTATAAATCAACTTCAACAGCAGACAAAGTAACTTTCTCAGCATAGTTACTTATGTTAATCTGCTGTTATAGTTGGCTATGTTGATTGTTTTTTAACTTTGAATAAAAAAAAGTATATATACATACAATTTCCCATGTATTTAGGACAATCTTTAAAAGACTACGTAAGTGAATAAAGATTCAGCAAAGGAACATCAGACAATTGGCCGATGTAATGGAAAAAAGTTTATGTTCTAATACATCTCAGCTAGAGTTTACTGTTCAATAACTTTAATTAGGATTTGATTATGCAAGCGGTACTTACGTGTCCACAAATTACAGTTATTCGTCCCCAAGGTTGTCTCAATGCTACCAATGCGTTGGAATTTGAGCGGGAGATGACTACCGCTTTGGCAAAGGACGATACCTCCACTTTGGTAGTGGACTTAGCAAAGGTAGAATCGTTAGACAGCGCAGGTTTGATGGCTTTAGTATCGGCTTTGAGGCTAGCGGGAACTTTAGGCCGAAGTTTGCGTCTGACCTCTGTTTCTGCGTCAATAAGAATTATTTTTGAATTGACACAATTAGACCAAGTATTTGAAATTTTTTAAATTAAATCTGGATAAACAGCAATATCGCTGAGGGAGATGGCAAAATATGAGAAACAAGGCAGTAGTTTCGGTCTTGAATCCGTAATTTACCAGATCTCCCTCATAAAGGCTTCAACAAGCTGGCGGTTTGCTCTTCAAACTTTAATTTTCTCTGTATGTAACAGAATTGTAAGTTGCAGCGGATGTTTCTGTGAAATGACCTAATCAATGCTATGTTTAGAGGTGAGTAGCTGTAATTAAGGTAGCTAGAAGATAGCACAGTGGCTGTTGCAGTTGAAAAATTAATCACACCGGATATTTTTAAGCCAGCGCGTTACTTAGGTAATGAGCGTTTAGCAATACACAAACCTTGGGAAACGGCAACAATACGCTGGGTGCTTACCTATCCAGAAGTATATGAAGTCGGCTCGTCCAACTTAGGACATATCATTCTCTATAACATCTTAAATGCCCAGCCGCGACAGTTATGCGATCGCGCTTACCTACCCGGCCCGGATTTATCAGCGAAACTCCGACAAACAAATACACCGTTATTTGCTGTCGAATCGAAGCGATCGCTGAATGAATTTGATATTTTGGGCTTTAGTCTCAGTTACGAGCTGGGAGCCACCAACATTTTAGAAATGTTGGATTTGGCAGGCATACCCCTAACCTGGCAAGAACGAACAGAGGGCAATTACCCCCTAATTTTTGCCGGTGGGCAGACAGCAACATCCAATCCCGAACCTTACACCGACTTCTTTGACTTTATCGCCCTTGGCGATGGAGAAGAACTATTACCAGAAATTGGCTTAGTTTTAGAAGAAGGTAAACAAGTCGGGTTGAGCCGGAAAGAATTGTTGCTGGACTTAGCTCAAATCCCAGGTGTATATGTACCCCAGTTTTATCAAATGGCAGAGGATGGTTCGGTACATCCGATAGAGCCAAATGTTCCCAAACGCATTTTGCGCCGGGTGGCTACCCCCATCCCGGCTTATTCCATTGGGCTAGTCCCCTACGTCGAGACAGTACACGATCGCCTAACCATTGAAATTCGCCGGGGTTGCACTCGTGGTTGTCGCTTTTGTCAACCAGGAATGCTCACCCGTCCCGCCAGAGATGTCGCCCCCGAAAAAGTCGTCGAAGCCATTGAAGCGGGAATGCGGGCGACAGGTTACAATGAATTTTCCTTGCTCTCCCTGAGCTGTTCTGATTATTTAGCCCTCCCAGCCGTGGGGATGGAAATTAAAAATCGGTTAAAAAATGAAAATATTACCCTCTCTCTCCCTAGCCAAAGGGTAGATAGATTTGACGAAAATATTGCCAATATCCTGGGCGGTACCAGACAAGGCGGGCTAACCTTTGCCCCAGAAGCGGGAACCCAGAGAATGCGAGATATTGTCAATAAAGGACTGACCAATGAAGAATTGCTCAGAGGGGTAAAAACAGCTTGGGAAAATGGCTGGGATAAAATCAAGTTGTACTTTATGATTGGTTTACCGGGTGAAACCGATGCCGATGTCGTCGGTATTGCCGAAACCGTCAGCTGGTTACAGCGTGAATGTCGAGGACAAGGTAGAAGACCGCTCAACTTTAATATTACGATTTCTAACTTTACACCCAAACCCCATACCCCCTTCCAATGGCACTCAGTGGCGACAGCAGAATTTGCCCGCAAACAGCAGCTATTGCGGCAAGAATTTCGCCGGATTAGAGGAGTCAAGCTAAACTTTACTGATATCCGGATTTCTGCAATGGAAGACTTTATAGGCAGAGGCGATCGCTCTTTAGGCAAAGTCCTCCGCCGCGCGTGGGAGTTAGGAGCAGGAATGGATTCTTGGTATGACAGTGTAGATAAAGCTTTTGCCGCTTGGGGGGAAGCGATCGCCGAAGCAGGTCTAGACTGGAAATACCGTCAAGTAGAACAGGGTGAATGGAACCTGTTTCATCAACAAGACAATCAATTAGAGAAGGCGGCAACGCTAAAAGACAACGACAAGGAAAATTCCCTGTCAGCAACTTCCACCGTTTCCCCTTCCCAGACAACCGCCCTTGATGTACCCTTACCTTGGGATCACATTGATACCGGAATTGATAAAAAGTGGCTGAAAGAAGATTTACAACGCGCCCTAGAAGCCGCAATTGTTCCAGACTGTTCTTTTGATGGCTGTTCTCATTGCGGTGTCTGTGGCACCGATTTTGGTCACAATATCGTCATCGAGCCACCGCCCATCCCGGAATTTGCTGGTGAGTTTGTGCCTAATACTACTAAAGTCCAACGCTTGCGCGTCTGGTTTGGCAAGCAAGGCGACATGGCTTTAGTCAGCCACTTAGATTTACTCCGCCTGTTCGATCGCGTGGTGCGCCGCGCTGGTTTACCCATAGCCTTTACTGGCGGGTTTCATCCCTCTCCGCGTATTTCCGTAGCTAATGCCTTAGCTTTGGGAGTAACAAGCAATGGTGAAATAGTAGATTTTGAATTAACGCAGTTAATGGCAGTGGAAACTTTCCGCGAACATTTAACTCAAGAATTACCCAAAGACATCCCTATATACGATGTCCAACAAGTGGATTTAAAAGCTCCTTCAGCTAGTCAAGCAATTGTCGCCGCAGAATATTTCATTACTGTGTCTACAATGACAGAAGTTACGCCTAGTCAATGGCAAAACTGGATTGAGCAAATTCAAGCTCAAACCGAAATTACTTACGAGCAAACCAGCAAATCTGGGAAAACACAGGTAGTAAATCTGCGCGATCGCTTATTTGCACTGGAATTGATTGCTAGCGACAACAGCCCCACCGAGTCTACAGCCAAACTACGTTATTTAGGCAGCTGTCGTCCTGATGGCGTGTCGTTGCGTCCCGAACAAATTCTATTTATGTTAGAAATAGTAACAGGCTCAGAATTTGTTCTGTTGCACATCCAGCGCAATCGGCTAGTTTTAGGTATATAATCCGTCAAGGGTAACTGGCTAGTAGTTGCCCTAACTTGGTACATCGTGGGAATTGATTTTTGGCAAGGTTGCGTTAGAATGGGATGAAGAGAAATTTTCTGGCGCTGCATTGAATCAGCTGATTCACTACCCGATTCAGGGTCAAAAGCAAAAATATTAGAGTGCAACTTCTAGGATAGTATCCCGGAAAAACTGAGGCAGGTTAAAGAACACTCTCTCTATAGCTACTTAGTGAATTAGTCATTAATAACAGGCTCGTCGGCAACTCTTCCTCCATGCTTTTAAAACAACTGCTGAATACCTAATACTTCAACGTTAAAGGTATAGCATCAAAAATCAACCATAGATGGTTGATTCAATTGCTTAAACATATGCAGCCTTTTTGGAATAATAGCGCGTGGAAACGCCATCACACCTTCCCTAGCTCTTTAACTCAGAGCTTAGATTCACAAATTTTATTACCAGCAGCACCTTTTAAGGATTGCAGGGGCGAGAGGCATAATAAACCTCCTTTACCAGTTAGTGCTGCAAATTTTTGAGGAAATTGAATGCCAAAGCAAATTATTATCGCGGAACAGCATCAAATCGCGGCTGTCTTTTCGGAAGATCAAATACAAGAACTGGTGGTAGCCACAGGTCATCACCAAATTGGTGATATCTACCTGGGTGTAGTCGAAAATGTATTACCAGGTATTGATGCAGCCTTTGTGAATATTGGCGATCCAGAACGTAACGGTTTTATTCATGTTACTGATTTGGGGCCTTTAAAGCTCAAGCGTACCGCCGCCGCCATTACAGAATTATTAGCACCACAACAAAAAGTACTGGTGCAAGTGATGAAAGAGCCAACGGGAACCAAAGGCCCCAGGCTCACTGGTAACATTACCTTACCGGGGCGTTATGTAGTGCTGATGCCCTATGGTAGAGGTGTCAACTTATCGCGGCGAATTAAAAGTGAAAGCGAACGTAACCGTTTGCGCGCACTAGCAATTTTAATTAAACCTGCGGGAATGGGCTTACTAGTCCGCACAGAAGCAGAAGGTAAACCAGAAGAAGCAATCATTGAAGATTTAGAAGTATTGCAGAAACAGTGGGAAGCAATTCAACAAGAAGCTCAATCTACCCGCGCGCCAGCCTTACTGAATCGAGATGATGACTTTATTCAACGTGTCCTGCGGGATATGTACGGTGCAGATGTGAATCGGATTGTTGTCGATTCCAGTACCGGTTTGAAGCGAGTCAAACAGTATTTGCAAAACTGGAGCGGGGGTCAAACACCGCAGGGATTGTTAATCGATCACCATCGCGATCGCTCGCCAATTTTAGAATACTTCCGCATTAATGCTGCTATTAGAGAAGCCCTCAAACCAAGAGTAGACTTACCTTCTGGGGGATACATCATCATTCAGCCTACTGAGGCATTAACAGTTATAGATGTTAACTCCGGCTCCTTTACACGTTCTGCTACAGCTAGAGAAACAGTGTTGTGGACAAACTGTGAAGCCGCCACAGAAATTGCCCGCCAAATGCGTCTACGTAATATTGCTGGGGTAATTGTAGTCGATTTCATTGATATGGAATCGCGCCGCGACCAATTGCAAGTTCTGGAACACTTTAATAAAGCCCTGAAAGCAGATAAAGCGCGCCCGCAAATCGCCCAACTCACCGAGTTAGGTTTGGTCGAACTTACCCGGAAACGCCAAGGTCAAAATATTTACGAACTATTTGGTGAAACTTGTTCCCACTGCGGTGGTTTAGGGCATACAGTGCGTCTCCCTGGAGAAAGCGAAAGCAGAATGCCGACACCCCCAGCAGAAATTCCCGATCGCTTTGTCTTACCCCATAGAGAGCCAAGAGAAGCAAGAGAACCCAGAGAAATCCGCGAAACCAGAGAAATCCGCGAAACCAGAGAACCACGGCTACCAGTAGCCCGGATTCCCGAACCCAGGGAAACATACGATGGCTTTGGCGAACCATTTGATACAGACTCAGACTTAAGTGCCCTGAATCTGATGAATCATCCCAGCTATCAAGAAATGAGCGATCGCGATAAGCGCCGCACCCGTACTCGTCGCAGTCGCATTGGTATCGGTACTCCCAATGGCAAAGATGAACCCAGAGTAATTAACAGTCCACTCACTTATAGTAGCGAAGCCGACTTAGATCTTGATGCTGATAACGAACTAGCAACAACATCAGAGATACCTGCACCTACCCTCAACAAACAAAGTTGGGGCGAACGTGGAGAACGGACAAAAATTACCAAAGTCGAGCCAGTCAAACCAGTGGTAGAACCACCGGAAATTAGGACTGTAGAAATGACCATAGAAGAGCAGGATGTTTTCGCTTTAATGGGTATTTCGCCTTTGGTGAAATTAGAGCGGGAAGTCAAAAATCCCAAATCTGTGATTATCAACATTGTCCAACCCGGACAAGCGCCAACTGCATCCCCCGAACCAGTTTTAGAGCCAATTCCTGCTCCCCAGAAAACTAAAACTGAAGTTAGCGCCGTTAAATTAGCTGCACCACCAGTTGAAGTTGAACCACAACCTGTTTTACCCCAACCAGTCATCGAACCATCAGGATTTACTGACATTGCTGATGAAGGGGAAGTAACTACTTCCACCGCCAGCCGTCGCCGTCGTCGCCGTTCTTCCGCCACTGACGGCAGTAGCTCCACCGAAGAAAGTTAATCTAAGTATGGTGAAAACCAGACAAGCTGCTGCAGATATTTGCTCCGTACCATCCCCCAGCACATTCAATTGGCTGGAGTTATCTGACTTTTCAGGTACTTCAGCCATAGCGGGTGTAGATGAAGTGGGGCGAGGGGCATTATTTGGCCCTGTAGTTGCAGCAGCAGTGTTACTACCTGCTGATGCTTTGCCGGAACTGATCGCAGCTAAAATTAACGATAGTAAAAAGCTGTCTAGTTCCCGCAGAGCGCAACTAGCAAAGCAAATTTGTACCCTAGCAATAGACTGGAAAATTGGCTTCGCTGCCACTGCGGAAATCGATCGCCTAAATATTTTGCAAGCTACATTGTTGGCAATGAAGCGGGCTGTGCTGAAATTGAAGGTACAGCCTGCTTTGTGCTTAATTGATGGTAATCAGGCAATCAAAGACTTATTGCTACCACAACAAACAATCGTTAAGGGAGATGAGCGATCGCTAAATATAGCCGCAGCTAGTATAGTGGCTAAAGTTTGGCGTGACGATTTGGTGCTGCGTCTAGCATCCAAATACCCCATGTACGACCTCACAAGTAACAAGGGTTATGGTAGCCAAAAACATTTACTAGCTCTGCAAAAATACGGCCCTTCGCCCCTGCACCGCAAATCTTTTCGTCCTTGTCAAATCTCGTGCTGAAGAACCATTGTGTTCTTCGGCTTGCTGATTGGGAATAGGGAAAAGACGTTTATTCCGGATTGAGAATTGGTAATTCTCCAGTGCGATCGCTCAGTCCTTGTTCTTTTGTTTGTACACTCACCCAACGGCGATAATCTGCCAAAAGTTGATGTAGCAATCTTTGCTTCACAGTCAACAGCACACTCTTGAGTAAACCATTACCAGTAGCTTCTAAAATTGGTTTAGGAGTAAAACAAAATGGTGGTGGTAGCTCTACCTGTACTGCTAAATCCGCTTTGCCTTGTAGGCGAGTTTCTGTATTGTGTTGTAATGGAGAGAGATAGCCTTTCAAATTTAGTGCAAAGCGTTGATTAATATAGTCAACACCCAGAATTTCACAACCTACAGAACGTAAATAAAGAGTTCCCTGAGAATCTGCCCATACTCTCATGTCTACAGTAGGTTGAATACTGAGTGACATAAAACTTAAAGGACGCATTTTCAAACGAAATACTTCTTCAGAAATTTGCTGAATGCGATTATTATCTACCAACGCATAAACTAGTCGCTGGGGTTGACGCAAGTAGTGCTGAATGGGAATAGGCTGCTTGGGAACAACTATTTCCACCGATTGAGAAGCAGTAAACTGGGTCGTCATGGGTAGTTATATATAATTTGTCATTTAATCTTTTTAGTTCTTTAAAAAAATTAAATTGACTGGTAAAAAGTTTAAACTTATTTGATTATAAAAATAATTGTTGCTCAAAAACTATCGCCTATGGGTAAAAACTTGATAATCTGATTACTAACTTTAGATAGAAAAATATATGCGTAGTCATTGAAATTAATGATTGACAAAAGAGAGAAACTATGTAAAGCCTGATAATTAATGAATAGTAAAATTACTCATTAATTCAGTGCAAGATTAAATCACAGGTTAAGAATTATCTATTTCTAGAAAATAGTTTTGGCAACCTAATTTACCCTTAGTAAAAATCCTTACTCTCGGCAAGTATTTTATGGGTAGTAAGAGTTGAGCAAATAAAATTCATCCTCAGTAGTTTTCAGTCACAAATAATATATGTAGCACTATTCCCAGCTATTCAAAATGAACTATAACATCGATGTTGAGCATTTTTTGTCAATGTGTAATTCATATTAACTACTGACAAATTACAATTGAATTTCGGGAACTCTAAAAAATAAATTATTCCATTCAAGTCGTTGACTGTTGACGTTTTACAGTTAACAGTCAACCGTTAACAATGACTTCGGGAATATTTTTTTAGTTGCAAGTCCCTTCTCAGTCTATTTCTCACTTTAAATCGCATTTTACAGCTAAAAACATGACATTATCCATCGCACATTTAGGCCCGCCAGGTACTTACGCAGAGCAAGCAGCTGTTATTTATGCTAACTGGTTAAAGCAAAATACAGGAATTGAAGCTACTTTATGTCCTTATCCTAGCATTGCCCAATCACTCCAAGCTGTTGCCCAAGGAAATACTCAATTAACAGTTGTACCGGTAGAAAATTCCATTGAAGGTAGCGTCACCATGACAATGGATGCGCTGTGGATGTTGGATAGTTTGCGAATTCAGTTAGCGTTGATATTACCAATTACTCATACTTTAATTTCTTGCGCTACTAGTTTAGATGAAATCAAAACTGTTTATTCACACCCACAAGCTTTAGCACAATGTCAAGGATGGTTAGAGCAGTTTCTCCCAAACGTACAGTTAATTCCTAGCAATTCGACCACCGAAGCATTAAAGTTACTTAAAGAAGATACTACATCAGCTGCGATCGCATCTATGAGAGCAGCTGAACTATACAATCTCCCCACATTAGCTACAGGTATCAACGATCGTCCAGAAAATTGCACGCGCTTTTGGGTAATCAGTCAAGGTGAAACAGACAATTCATACCACAAATCTTCAGCCAGTCGGACTCATACATCCCTGGCTTTTAGTTTACCTGCTAATCTACCCGGCGCACTTGTCAAACCTTTGCAGATATTTGCACAATTAGACATCAATCTCAGTCGGATTGAATCTCGTCCCACAAAGCGATCGCTGGGAGAATATTTATTTTTCATGGATTTAGAAGCAGATGCGGATACACCGAAAATGCAATCTGCTTTAGCAGAATTAAACAGCTACACAGAAATTCTGAAAATTTTTGGTAGCTATAATATTCTGCCAATAGAAATTTAACATGGGGCATGGGGCATGGGGCATTGATTATTTTTACACGCCATACCTTGATGAAGTCTTCCTCATCGCCCTGATTCAGCAATGCTATGGTTTGCTATTGCTCTATAACTTTTGGTTAAATGTGTCTTTGAGAACAGTCCGTGCTGCTAAATGATTTCTGGTAGAAGTTAAGATTTCCGATTCCCGTTCTAGACGAGCAGCAGTATCTCGCATTTCTAACAATGATTGCTGTTCTGCGGCTACCCCATAAAGGTTACTAGCTACCCAATAAGATAATTCTGTGGGTAAATCGGGGACATCTTCGGGTAATTCAATATTTTGTTCTGTTAACTTAGCGGAAAGACGCACAACATCACGCAGCAGTTGTTCAACTTCAGATGCTAAAGGCCGTAAATCTTTGGTTGGTGCTTGATCTTCAATCCACTCAACTAACGCTACGCGGTAAGGTTTTTCGCGCACATATTCTAAAATACGGAATCTTTGCTGACCTAAAGTTAACATCTTCATCCGGTCATCTGGCAGTCGCTGGTAATGAATAATTTCTGCACAGCAACCAACATTAGCAATGGTTCCTTTGACTGGATCGACCATTAAAACGCCAAACCTGCGATCGCTTTCCAAAATCGTGTTCATCATGATTCGGTAGCGAAATTCAAATATGTGCAGAGGTAATGGTCTGCTGGGAAAAAGAACTACATCAGGCAACGGGAACACAGGTAGTTCGCGAACTGCAATTCTAGATGAGGATGTCATAGTTACTTTGGTATAAAGTTAATCTCTAAGATTTAAAGTACTCTGCTTCTCCCGTAATTTGTTTTTATTCTATCATTTGTTTTGAATGCTAATTAAAAAGCCCTGAGGTAGATTACATCAGGGCAATGTCAATGTGAATACAAGGGTCATTGGTCATTGGTCATTTGTCAACGGTCAAGGTTAATGACTCCGGACTATGGACTTTGGACTATAGACTTTTGACTATGGACTTTTGACTATGGACTAATAACTAATTAAAGCTTAACTTCGATATCTACACCTGATGGTAAATCCAACTTCATCAGCGCATCAATTGTTTTAGAAGAAGGTTGATAGATATCAATGATCCGGCGATGGGTGCGAGTTTCAAAATGTTCTCGGGAATCTTTATCTACGTGAGGCGATCGCAATACACAATAGATCTTACGTTTTGTCGGCAAAGGAATAGGCCCAATAGCTGTGGCGTTGGTGCGGTTAGCGGTGTCTACAATCTTCTCGCAAGATGTATCCAATAAGCGACGATCAAAAGCTTGTAAGCGGATTCTAATTTTCTGCTGCTGTAGAGTTGCCATCTTTAGTTTTCTAGGTTCTGGTTAGTTAAGTTACTAGAAAGAACTGGAGACTGGGATTCCCAATTGCCAATCCTTTCAACAAAGGGAAGAGAAAGGAGCAGAGAATGATTGTGCTATCTCTGCTCCTTTTTAATGAGAGCTACAAACGGTGTTGCTATTTGAGAATCTTAGAAACAACACCTGCACCGATGGTACGACCACCTTCACGAATCGCAAAGCGCATCCCTTGCTCAATCGCGATTGGGTTGATCAATTCTACAGTCATTTTGATGCGATCGCCTGGCATGACCATTTCTGCCGCAGCACCTTCATCGGAGGTAAAAGCTGTGATGGTGCCGGTTACATCAGTTGTCCGTACATAGAACTGGGGACGGTAGCCAGGGAAAAATGGAGTTTTCCGGCCGCCTTCAGAGTCTTTGAGAACGTATACTTCACCTTCAAATTGAGTGTGAGGTGTAATTGAACCGGGTTTAGCTAGCACCATACCGCGTTCAATATCTGTCTTTTGGATACCACGTAGGAGTACACCTGCGTTATCCCCAGCCATACCTTCTTCGAGACTCTTCTTGAACATCTCGATCCCGGTGACGGTGGTGTTACGGGTGTCTTTAATACCCACTAACTCGACAGGATCACCGACTTTCACTTTACCGCGTTCAATCCGGCCAGTAGCAACTGTACCACGACCTGTGATGGAGAATACGTCTTCTACCGCCATCAAGAAAGGCTTGTCTACATCGCGCTCAGGAGTAGGAATGTAGGAGTCTACAGCATCCATCAGGGCGTAGATTTTATCTACCCAGGGGTTTTCACCACGTTGGGTCTTAGGATTCTTGGTCATTGCTTCTAAAGCTTGCAGACCAGAACCTCTAATAATGGGGATGTCATCACCGGGGAAATCGTAGCTGGAAAGCAATTCCCGCAATTCTAATTCCACTAGTTCCAACAGTTCTTCGTCTTCCATCATGTCTTCTTTGTTCAAGAAGACAACCAAGCTGGGAACCCCTACTTGTTTTGCTAACAGGATGTGTTCGCGGGTTTGGGGCATAGGGCCATCGGTAGCAGCTACTACCAGAATGGCTCCATCCATTTGTGCCGCACCAGTGATCATGTTTTTCACATAGTCAGCGTGTCCGGGACAGTCTACGTGAGCATAGTGGCGATTGGTGGTTTCATACTCAACGTGAGCTGTGTTGATCGTGATACCCCGGGCCTTTTCTTCGGGTGCGTTGTCGATTTGGTCGTAGCCTTTAGCTACTGCTTGGCCCAGGGCTGCCAAGGTCATGGTGATAGCTGCTGTTAATGTTGTTTTACCGTGGTCAACGTGGCCAACAGTACCGATGTTAACGTGGGGTTTATTCCGTTCAAACTTTGCGCGTGCCATGAATGCTCGTTTCCTTTTTTAATTAAGCGTTCCCTTTGCTTTTAGCGATGATTGCCTCAGCCACGTTGCGAGGCACTTCTTCGTAGTGGCTAAACTCCATTGAGAAGATGCCCCGACCCTGGGTTTTAGACCGGATATCGGTGGCGTAGCCAAACATTTCTGCTAATGGGACTTTAGCAGTCACTTTAGCAAGACCTTGCTCAGATCCCATACCCTCAATTTGTCCGCGACGGGAATTGAGGTCACCCATGACATCGCCCAGGAAGTTCTCTGGAACTTCGACTTCGACTTTCATCATAGGCTCTAAGAGGACAGGCGAAGCTTTGGTTACTGCTTCTTTCAACGCCATAGATCCGGCGATTTTGAAAGCCATTTCTGAAGAGTCTACATCATGGTAAGAGCCATCTACCAATGTAGCTTTTACATCAATGAGCGGATACCCAGCTAAAATACCAGATTCGCAGCATTCTTTCATTCCTTGCTCTGCAGGGCCGATGTACTCTTTCGGTACGACACCACCGACAATTTTAGAAACAAATTCAAAGCCGCTTCCTGGTTCGCCTGGTTCCAAATCGATCACTACGTGACCGTATTGACCCTTACCACCACTTTGGCGGATAAATTTACCTTCGATTTTGGAGACTGCTTTACGAATTGTTTCGCGGTAAGCTACTTGGGGCGCACCCACATTTGCTTCCACTTTAAATTCACGTAACATCCGGTCTACCAGAATTTCCAGGTGTAGCTCTCCCATCCCTGCAATCACTGTTTGGTTGGTTTCAGGATCGACGTGGACGCGGAAGGTCGGGTCTTCTTCTGAAAGCGATTGCAGTGCCTTGGATAATTTATCCATGTCATTCTTGGTTTTGGGTTCAACCGCCACCGAGATTACAGGCTCAGGGATGAATAAAGATTCCAGAATTACTGGCGCGCCTTCATCAGTAATGGTGTCTCCTGTTAGGGTATCTTTCAAACCCAACGCTGCACCTAGATCGCCAGCCCGCATTTCTTCGACATCTTGTCGTTCATCCGCTTTCAAAATTACGAGGCGGGAGATCCGTTCTTTCTTATTCTTGGTCGCGTTAAGAATGTAACTACCTTTCTTCAGGACACCTGAATAAACGCGCACGAAGGTTAGGCGACCGTATGGGTCAGCCATAATCTTGAATGCCAGAGCTGATAAAGGTTCGTTATCATCAGCACGACGCTCAACGGTATCGCCGTTGGGTAATGTACCTTGAATTGCGGGGACATCAATTGGTGCTGGTAGGTAATCTACAACCGCATCCAGCATCAGCTGTACGCCTTTATTTTTGAAGGCTGAACCGCACAGCACAGGCACAATTGTACCCGCGATGGTTCCTTTGCGCAGAGCAGCTTGGATTTCCGCTTCTGTAAGTTCTTCACCCTCGAAGTACTTATTCATCAAATCGTCATCGGTTTCTGATACTGCTTCGATGAGTTTGGTGCGGTATTCTGCTGCTTGCTCTTGCAATTCGGCGGGAATTTCAGTTTCCTGAATATCTGTTCCCTGATCGTTGTTGTAAATATAGGCACGCATCCGTACCAGGTCAACGATACCTTTAAAGTCGGTTTCGCTACCAATTGGTAATTGAATGGCGATGGCGTTAGCTCGCAAGCGATCGCGCATTTGCTCGTGAACTCTATAGAAGTTCGCGCCTGTACGATCCATCTTGTTGATAAAGGCGATGCGCGGTACTTTATAGCGATCTGCTTGTCGCCATACTGTTTCTGACTGGGGTTGTACGCCACCTACAGAACAGAACACGGCGATTACACCATCCAACACACGCATGGAGCGTTCAACTTCAATTGTGAAGTCAACGTGACCTGGAGTATCGATAATGTTTATTTGATGATCTTTCCAGCTGGTACTGATAGCTGCTGCGGTGATGGTAATTCCTCTTTCCCGCTCTTGCTCCATCCAGTCTGTGACGGCGGTTCCTTCATGGACTTCGCCAATCTTATGAATTATCCCAGAGTAAAACAATATTCTCTCTGTTGTTGTTGTCTTGCCCGCATCTATATGCGCCGCAATGCCGATATTGCGTACTCTCTCTAGCGGGATCGTGCGTGCCACAGTAGCCTCCTATAGTTTTCGCCTCATGATATCTTGTATATTACTCTTTGTTAAGATTCTATACTTTTACGGAAAACCGTCTTTTTTTTGAAACCCGCGATATATCGTTACCATATAAACGATATACCGCTTTTGGATTTAGTAACGATAATGAGCAAAGGCTTTGTTGGCTTCTGCCATGCGGTGTGTTTCTTCCCGCTTACGAATAGCATTTCCGGTTTCGTTGGCTGCATCCATTAACTCATTGGCTAATTTGCCAGCCATTGTGCGTCCGGGTCGAGAACGAGAAAATTGTACCAGCCAACGTAGTGCTAGGGTAGTACCCCGTTCGGAACGCACTTCCATTGGTACTTGGTATGTAGCGCCACCTACTCGGCGGGCTTTGACTTCTACTAAAGGCGTTGCATTGCGCACTGCTCTTTCAAAGGTTTCTAACGCTGGATTACCAGTACGTTCTTCAATAGTTTTCATTGCATCATAAACGATGCGTGCCGCTAGTGATTTTTTTCCATGACGCATTACGCGCCGCATCATCATGCTAACTAGGCGACTATTATAAACTGAGTCAGGCGGAACTGGGCGCCTTTGACTAACACCACGACGAGACATACTTCACCCTTAATTCGGTTTTGGCAACGAAATTATATGCTATCAGACACCGGAAACTAAAAGCGGTACGAACCGCCGCTCAAACTTCCTGAATTTTTCTTTTACAGATGCAGCCAGGTCAACCTAATTCACTTGTTACCCGACTTCAGATAAACAAGGCGACAACAGTAATAAACCTTAATATCTAGATTAAAGCGTTGCTGTCACTTTACTTTAGATTCTGGTCAAAAGTTCTGACACTTGCTCGCTTAGTGCAAAACTTGATTTGTTGACACAGACAAAAGAAGTATAACTAATGCTGCGGCGAATGCCTTTTTTTGTTCGGTGCGTCTTTTGAAACCAGACGATTAATCGTATATTTTGATGCGATTAACCGCCTAGTTACTATTTTTTCGCTTCTTTGGGACGCTTGGTTCCATATTTGGAACGTCCTTGCTTGCGGTCTTTGACCCCTGCTGTATCTAAGGTGCCACGGATAATATGGTATCTCACGCCTGGGAGATCCTTAACCCGACCACCGCGAATCATCACAACAGAGTGTTCTTGGAGGTTGTGACCGATACCTGGAATGTAAGCTGTGACTTCAAATCCAGATGTTAGCCTGACTCTTGCCACTTTCCGGAGGGCTGAGTTAGGCTTTTTAGGAGTAGTCGTGTATACTCTGGTACATACGCCCCGGCGTTGGGGGCATTGCTTCAGAGCGGGAGACTTGGTTTTCTGACGCGCTTTTTCGCGTTCATTACGTATGAGCTGCTGTATAGTTGGCATGAGTTACAGCGCGTGAAGCTGCTTAGGGTCTAAGTTTTAACAAATCCTAATTATAACTTTTTTTAGGATTTCATGTCAATTGGTATTTTTGAGGGATTTTTGGGTCTGGGAATGTTCTGAATTATTGATTGTTGACTATAGATTCTGGATTCATTTCAAAAGAATTTCCACAACCACAAATAGCGATCGCCTGAGGATTTTGGAAGCGAAAGCCCCCACCCATTAGATCTTCTGAATAATCTACTGTTAATTCATTAATATATTTTAAACTATCGGCATCGATAACTGAGGGAATGCCATTGAGGTCAAAAGTGCGATCGCTAACTTTGACAGTTTCATCAAAAGACAAATCGTAAAACCAGCCAGAACAACCACCAGACTTAATTGTTAATCGAAATAAAACATTTTGTGGCTGTTTTAATTTTAGCCGCCTGATTTCACTGGCAGCTGCGGGACTCAACTGAATCATAGAATTTATTTTGAGACATTTTCAACCCGATCTTTAGAGTATTACAGAATGGGGCATGGGGCATGGGGCATTGGGCATTGGGCATGGGGCATTGGGCATTGGGCATGGGGCATTGAGAGAAAAGGACTATTGCCTTCTTAACAACTGACAACTGACAACTGACCATAACGCAAAATCCCACCCGACAAGCAGATGGGATGAGTGGAAATAATTTTAATTTAAGACAATTTAACGGCTTGGTTCGCCAGTACGGGCGTAATCATCTTGATAGCGGATAATGTCGTCTTCACCCAGGTACTCGCCATTTTGGACTTCTATTAAAACCAAGGGAATCACACCAGGGTTTTCTAGACGGTGGGCTGTACACTGAGGTACATAGGTAGATTGATTATTGGTTAATAAAATTTCGCGATCGCCGCACAATACCCTAGCTGTACCACAGACAACAATCCAGTGTTCGCTGCGGTGATGGTGCATTTGCAGGCTGAGGCGGTGTCCTGGCTTAACTTCAATGCGTTTAATTTTATATCCTCGTCCTTCTTCCAACACTGTGAAAGAACCCCAAGGGCGTAATTCTGTAGCTGCAACGCCTCTAGAAGTCACAGATGAAGGTAAAGGAAGAGTGTTAGTTTGGGTTGTTTCGGAAATTTGAACCATAGTAACCTCATTTAAAGACATTAAAAACCGTCTGTACTCTAAGAACTATTGATGAGAACTCTGGTGTTACCTTGTAGTTGCGAACATCAAGAATTGAGTCGTACCTTGCCTACCATAACAAAGAGAAAAATATAGTGCAGGAAATGTGTTGAGTAGGCAGAGAGGGGACAAGGGGGACAAGGAAGACAAGGGGGACAAGGGAGACAATTGTAAAGACGCGATTAATCGCGTCTCTACCCAATGCCCAATGCCCCATGCCCCATGCCCAATGCCCAATTCCTTACTTTTGTTCCAAGAAAATACCAATGCCGTTGTGAACGCGGGCAGCAGTATTAGGGGAACGGTCAAGCAATTGCCCACCTAGATAAAGACTGGTGGAACTGCCACCGTCTAAATTGAGGGCATCTACACAACCTAGAAGTTGCATGAGTTGAGCATGTTCCGCTAAAGTTGGGCCGGGGCCGCCTGCACGGTTGTGTGTGGCTGTAATCATCAATTGACCTGTACTATTGGTACAGATACCACTGCGAATTGCTTTTTCCGTAATAAAGGCATCGCTAAATTTTTCGGCTTTAGCATCGAGGACAATTTGACGATTTTTGATGAGTAGCGGCCCAGCACCGATAATGTTGGGATAACGACTAAATTCACTAGAAATTGTGGTGCTAGTAATGTTTAGTGCGGTACCTATTGGTAATTGGGCAGCCGTATTGACAGCGTTACCTCGAAAAACAAGCAGGTAGCCATCAGGGGGAATAGGAAAGCTTGTTTGCCCAGCTTTACCACCCGGTAATTGAGTGATAACTTGCTCTTTCTGGACTGTCAAGATGATTTCGTTATCTGAAAGGGGGGTGTAAAACTGTCCCCAAAGGCTGGTGTAACGGGCTATACCAGTTTGAATATAGGCACTGTTAAGGAATAATATCGGCGATCGCAGATTATTCGCTGTTGTTAATGTTTCTTGTAAGGTGAGGCGATCGAAGTAAAATTCTCCGGCATCGTTCCAAGCGATCGCACCTCGGTTTAATATCGGCCCGGATATCCATTGACCATTTTGGCGAATTGCACCTAAAGGTAAGCGATTATTGCGGTTAAAGTAACCAGCATTAATCGCAGCTGCGGCTGAATATCTCGGTGCTATTTGCATTAAAGGGGCAGTTCCCTCCACTGCATTAGGATTACTGCGAATCGGTTTGAGGGTTAGCCCAAAGGCGCGGGGATTAATTTCTAGCCAAACAACTGGAAAGCGTTCTTTTCCTAAATTAACTATCTGCTGTCGCCAGCGTAATCCCCTAGCCCAAGTAATATCTTTTGCTACTAGTGCATCCGGTCGCACATCAACGATCAGGCGATTAGGATTAGCAACAGTAGTAATTCTGGGTGACATCCCAAAAGGAATGCTCAAACTAATGACTGTTTGATTGTTGACTACCTCTACTTGTTGAATCAAAGGTTCTGGTGCAGGTAATAACTGTTTAAGCAGATTTGGTACTGGTGCTGGTAAAGGCGCTGGTAAAGGAACTGGTGGTATAGGAGTATACTTTTGTATTAAAGCCGGGTCAGCTATTCCATCGATAGTAATTTTCCAGATGCGATTGGGGATTTTGCTTGGTTTAGCAGTTGGCGTATCTGGATCTTGAGGACTTTTGACGGGTAACTCTTGTCTAACTTGCCAAGGTGCGGGACGATCGAGATTGACAGTCAACCGCTCGCCAAAATTTTCTCGAGTTTGTGAAATTTCTCTGACATTGGCAGATGGAGTAGAAATCACCAAAATGTTGCCATTGGCTTGGATTTGCCATCCTGCTGTCTGCACTAAATTTGTAATTTCTAAATAGCGGTATCCTCTTTGCAGCCAAGCATTTAAAGAAATTGGGGTGTTACTGGGTGAAAACCAATCTATTGGTTGTTCGACAGGATTGTTAGTATTTAATAAATCCACTCCGATTAATTGCCGGAGTACACCGTCACTGATGTAAATTGTCGGTTGATCTGCGTTTCCCGGACGCTGTAACCAAGCGCCTGCAACAGTCCGACCATTAAGGGAAATTTGATTGCCATAGATGATACCCCAAGCTCCGGGTATTGTAGAAACCTCTGGTTTTACATTTGGTGCGGGGATATTGCTTGTCGGTAACTCTTGGGCCCTGGTAAGACTGGTAGTATATAAACACAGTGCTGTGACAACTACAGGTGAGATATAAGTCAGAAACCATCTGCTATGACCCTGGTTGACAATAGCGTGACTGTATTTTTGGCGATCGCAATTCGGCATTTTTAACATTATTTACGAGATACTTGGAAAAGTGTTCACCCAAGATATAGGTTCACTTATGATGCAGAATTATTAAACAATCACGAGCTGAGTTGGAAATAAAAGTGATAGTATATATAATGGCTCGTTATCTCTTGTAGACGAAAATAACCATTTCTTCATAAAACTACTGCAACTCAGTGTTTTAACTGGCACTTTCAGCAGCCCAAGACAATCGTCATGGTAATTAATGCTGGATTGAATTATTCCCTCCTCACCGATGTTTGCTACTGTTGCTACTTGAGTGAGGTATAGCTAGTAGTGACGCCAGTGGCAATCAATAAAATCAACAAAAATTTTAGATACCAAGAGCAATATTTAGGAAGTGTCAAATGGGCATATAGTGGAATAGGCTGAATTTTCTGACTGTATTCAGGTAACTTCAGCAACTTTGCTGTCAGGTTGGTAATAACTACCTTTACCTGAAAAATCACTGTCATCGGGAAAAGAATTGAGAAAACACTTAGCTTCACGATATAAATATAAAGCTAATAGTTGAAAAGTAATTTAGCTAACTCAGCATAAACACATAAAAATAACGCGAATATTTTAACACGGGTAAACCTATAGATAGAACCGAAGTTAAATTTTTCCCCTAAATTTCGGTGTTGATATTTTTCCCCCATTGCTCAAGGTTGAGAAGTTTTTCTCACAAGCAGCAGCAAAATTCGTAACTCAGGATTTCAGGAACAGTCTATGAATAATCAACCAAGGAAGCAAGTGCAGAATATGACATTTTCAGATACTGACTCACAGGGTAATTACCAAGGACAAAGGTGGTTAGTTGAGGAACGGGATGCTTGTGGTGTAGGGTTTATCGCCCATCGCCTAAATTCTGCCAGCCACGAAATTGTGGACAAAGCTTTAACAGCTTTGACTTGCTTAGAACACCGGGGTGGTTGTAGTGCCGATCGAGATTCAGGGGATGGTGCAGGGATATTGACTGCTATACCTTGGGAGTTGTTCCAAGACTATATCCCCAGGGGGACAGAATCTAACTCTACCAGCAATTTAGCAGTAGGGATGATTTTCTTACCGCAAGACCCCGAAGCCGCGCAAAAATCGCGGGTAATGGTGGAAAAAATTGCGGCTGAAGAAAAATTTACTGTGCTGGGATGGCGAGTAGTCCCCGTACAGCCAGAGACATTGGGGATACAAGCGAAAGAAAATCAACCGCAAATTGAACAAGTCTTTTTAGCTGGGGCGACAAGCGGTGAAGAACTAGAAAGGGCGCTATATATCACCAGACGGCGGATTTTTAAAGTAGCTAAAAGTATTTCTGAAGACTTTTATATCTGCTCCTTGTCGAGTCGCACAATTGTTTATAAAGGGATGGTGCGTTCGGCGGTATTGGGAGAGTTTTATCTAGATTTAAAAAATCCGGCTTATAAAAGTGCTTTTGCTGTTTATCACCGCCGCTTTAGCACCAATACCATGCCCAAGTGGCCTTTAGCTCAACCCATGCGGTTGTTGGGTCATAATGGCGAAATCAACACTTTGTTAGGCAATATTAACTGGATGATGGCGAGGGAAGCGACTTTAGCCCATCCAGTCTGGGGCGATCGCATTGAAGAATTCAAGCCCTTAGTTCATATTGACAATAGCGACTCAGCTACATTAGATAACGTCCTCGAACTCTTAGTGCGATCGGGACGCAGCCCCTTAGAAGGCTTGATGATGCTAGTTCCCGAAGCTTATCAAAATCAGCCTTCTTTGCAAGATTATCCAGAGATTACCGATTTTTACGAATATTACAGTGGTTTGCAAGAAGCGTGGGATGGCCCGGCATTATTAGTATTTAGTGATGGGCAAAAAGTAGGCGCAACCTTAGATCGTAACGGTTTAAGACCTGCACGTTACGTCATCACCAAAGATGATTACATCGTTGTGGCTTCTGAAGCTGGTGTAGTAGATCTCCCAGAAGCAAATATCGTAGAAAAAGGTAGACTCGGCCCGGGGCAAATGATCGCCGTGGATTTAACTACCAACGAAGTGCTAAAAAATTGGGAAATTAAACAACGGATTGCGAAGCAGCACCCCTATGGGGAATGGTTGCAACAGCACCGTCAAGACCTGAAGACATTGGTAAACGGTGAGACAGCGCTGCGGGAGGGTTTCCCTCCGCAGGCGACTGCGAACCCGAAGGGGCATTATGCAACCAGTAATGGCAATGGTAATGGCGTAGCTAGCAGCAATGGCAATGGGCATGTTGCTAATAACAACGGACACATCACCCCAGAAAAGACAATAGATAGACAAACCTTGCTACAACATCAAGTAGCCTTTGGTTACACCACAGAAGATGTAGAAATGGTGATTCAGCCAATGGCGATGCAAGGTTCAGAACCCACCTTCTGTATGGGTGATGATATTCCTCTGGCGGTGTTGTCAGAAAAACCTCACTTGCTGTATGACTATTTCAAACAGCGCTTTGCGCAGGTAACTAACCCGGCGATTGACCCCTTAAGAGAAAAGCTAGTTATGTCTCTCAAGGTGGAACTAGGCGAACGGGGTAACTTATTAGAAATCAAGCCAGAATATGCAAAAAGAATCAAACTCGATTCGCCTGTACTGACAGAAAAAGAATTAGCGGCGATTAAACTTTCCGGCTTTGCAACTGCAGAATTATCTACATTATTTGAAATTGCTTCCGGGCCAGAAGGCTTAAAAGCAGCCGTAGAGTCATTACAAGCCAAAGCGGCAGAATCAGTGCGGGCGGGTGCCAAGATTTTGATATTGAGCGATCGCTCTTCTTTAGGCACAGAATACAGCTATATTCCCCCACTGTTAGCAGTTGGCGCAGTCCACCATCACTTAATTAGTCAAGGCTTGCGGATGAAAGCCTCGCTGATTGTCGATACAGCCCAATGTTGGAGTACTCATCACTTTGGTTGTTTGATTGGCTATGGTGCTGGTGCTGTTTGTCCTTACATGGCTTTAGATACTGTCCGCGATTGGTGGTCAGATCAGAAGACACAGCAGTTTATGACCAGAGGTCAAATTGCGACGATTACCTTAGAACAAGCGATCGCCAATTATCGCAAAGCTGTAGAATCTGGATTGCTGAAAATTCTCTCGAAAATGGGAATTTCTCTACTTTCCAGCTATCAAGCAGCCCAAATCTTTGAAGCCATCGGGATTGGTGGCGATTTATTAGCACTCGGATTCAAAGGTACAGCTTCCCGCATTGGTGGTTTGAGTGTTAGTGAATTGGCGCAGGAAATTCTCTCCTTCCACCACAAAGCTTTCCCCGAACTGACAACCAAGAAGTTAGAAAACTTAGGCTTTGTGCAGTATCGTCGTGGCGGCGAATACCACATGAACAGCCCCGAACTAGCCAAAGCATTGCATAAAGCTGTAGATGGGAAGCAATACGACCATTACGAAGTTTATAAAAAACACCTGCAAAATCGCCCAGTTACCGCCTTACGCGACTTGTTAGACTTCCAAAGCGATCGCCAATCCATTCCTTTAGAAGAAGTCGAGTCAGTTAGCGATATTGTCAAACGCTTCTGTACTGGGGGAATGTCTTTAGGTGCGTTGTCTAGAGAAGCCCACGAAACTTTAGCGATCGCCATGAATCGCATCGGTGGTAAATCCAACTCCGGCGAAGGTGGCGAAGATCCAGTCCGTTATAACGTCTTGGATGATGTGGATGAATCCGGTCATTCGCCCACCCTTCCCCACCTCAAGGGATTAAGGAATGGTGACACAGCTTCCAGTGCGATTAAACAAGTTGCATCCGGACGCTTTGGTGTGACACCCGGTTACCTAGCCAGCGCCCAGCAAATTGAAATTAAAATTGCTCAAGGTGCAAAACCAGGGGAAGGCGGACAATTACCAGGGCCAAAGGTAAGTCCTTATATCGCCATGTTGCGGCGTTCCAAGCCTGGTGTTACCTTGATTTCCCCACCACCGCACCATGATATTTACTCCATTGAAGACCTGGCCCAGTTAATTTTTGACCTGCATCAAATTAACCCCAAAGCACAGGTATCTGTGAAGTTAGTCGCAGAAATTGGTATTGGTACCATCGCCGCAGGTGTAGCGAAAGCGAACGCCGATATCATCCAAATTTCCGGTCATGATGGCGGTACAGGTGCTTCACCTCTGAGTTCGATTAAACACGCTGGTTCACCGTGGGAACTCGGATTAAGCGAAGTCCATCGCGTACTCATGGAGAACAGTTTGCGCGATCGCGTAATTCTGCGTGTTGATGGCGGTATCAAGAGTGGTTGGGATGTCCTCATTGGTGCCTTGATGGGCGGCGAAGAATTTGGTTTCGGTTCCATCGCCATGATTGCGGAAGGCTGTATTATGGCGCGGATCTGCCATACAAATAACTGTCCTGTGGGTGTCGCTTCCCAAAAAGAAGAACTCCGCAAGCGCTTCTCCGGTATGCCAGAACATGTTGTGAATTTCTTCTACTTTATCGCCGAAGAAGTACGCAGTCTATTGGCGAAGCTAGGCTATCGTTCCCTATCAGAAGTAGTTGGACGCGCAGACTTATTGAAAATGCGCGAAGACATCAAACTCACCAAAACCGAATCAATCAATCTCAACTGCTTGCTTCAGTTACCAGATACTAAAGAAAATCGTAGCTGGTTGGTGCATGAAGAAGTTCACAGCAACGGTGCAGTGATCGATGATGAATTACTCGCAGATCCAGACATTTTAGCGGCGATTTGTCATCAATCGACCATCTCCAAAACCGTGAAAATCGTCAACACCGATAGAACCGTGGGTGCGAGATTATCCGGCGCGATCGCTTCTAAATACGGTGATAGCGGCTTCGCAGGACAAATTCATCTCAACTTCCAAGGTAGTGTGGGTCAAAGTTTTGGCGCTTTCAACCTACCCGGTATGATTCTCCGTCTCGAAGGCGAAGCCAACGACTATGTAGGTAAAGGAATGCATGGTGGTGAAATCATCATCAAACCCCCAGCTAATGCTAGCTATGACCCAGCACAAAACGTCATCGTTGGCAATACCTGTCTCTATGGTGCTACTGGTGGCGTATTATTCGCCAACGGTTTAGCGGGAGAACGGTTTGCTGTGCGTAACTCCAAAGGTGTCGCCGTGATTGAAGGCGCTGGCGATCACTGCTGCGAATACATGACAGGTGGTGTAATTATCGTCCTCGGTAAAGTTGGACGCAACGTTGCTGCGGGGATGACAGGTGGATTAGCTTACTTCTTAGATGAAGATGGTTCTTTCCCTGAATTAGTGAACAAGGATATTGTCAAGATTCAACGAGTTAGCACCGAAGCAGGTGAGAAACAACTCAAAGACTTAATTCAAACACATTGCGATCGCACTGGTTCGCCTAAAGCGAAATTAATTCTCCAAAATTGGCAAGAATACTTACCTAAATTCTGGCAATTAGTACCACCTTCTGAGGCTGATGGCCCGGAAGCTAATCCCCAAATTAAACAATTGAGTGCAGTTTAAGGATTGAGTTTGTAGTCAGGACTAAGTTTCTGGCTACATTAAAAAGGGACACAGGTAATTAAATTTATCTGTGTCCCTTGATTTTTTATTTTGGATTTATGCAGATTTGTGAGAAATCTCTAGGGTTTTATTTGGTTTGCAGAATTAACTACAGATTGTTTTCACCCTAAGATCATGATTTCAAAATCAAATAGTAACTCAATGGCTAATTGAGGTTTGAAATTTAAACGCAAAGAGGCGCAAAGGGAAGAGCAGAGGTACGCAGAGAATTAATGAAAGTTGTAATTAGCTAAATAAGGTCAAGAGATTGTAACCAATGACAAATGACAATTGTACAGACGCGATTCATCGCGTCTCTGAGCAATCACTTTTTATTTGCTGCTATTTTTTGTTCTTTCTCTT
Source organism: Calothrix anomala FACHB-343 (assembly GCF_014696435.1). Classification (GTDB taxonomy): domain Bacteria; phylum Cyanobacteriota; class Cyanobacteriia; order Cyanobacteriales; family Nostocaceae; genus Aulosira; species Aulosira anomala_A. The sequence continues at coordinate 62,497 of NZ_JACJQG010000013.1, forward strand.
GCATTTCTAAGAGTTCTGGAACAGTGACAAAGCTGTAGCCTTCTTTGCGGAAGTTTTCAATTATAGTTGGTAAAGCTGCTACGGTTTGGGAACGATTACCACCGCCATCATGTAAGAGTACAATTCCACCAGGTTTAGCGGTTCTAAAGACATTATTGACTAAGTTTGGCACAGAGGGGCGCGAATAATCTTTAGAGTCAGAAGACCACATGATAATAGCGTATTTGCTATTTCTGGCGTAAGCCGCTACACCATTGCGCATATTGCCTCCTGGTGGGCGAAATAAGTTAGTTTTCACCCCTGTCAGTTGATAAATTAAGCTAGTGGTATTCTCAATTTCATAAGCCGCAGTTTGGGGATTCATGTGATGATACCAGTGATGCCAAGTATGGTTGGCGATCGTGTGACCCTCAGCTACTACTCGCTTTGTTAAATCGGGAAAATTTTTGACGTTCTGTCCAACGACAAAAAATGTCCCCTTGATATCATTCTTTTTTAAGATATCTAGTACTTGTGCAGTGCTTTCCGGCCAAGGGCCATCATCAAAAGTCAGCGCAATCACTTTCTTATCTGGACTGAGTTTCGCTGATTCAATGGTTGCACCGAGAAAACTTTGTGGTACAGCATAAGCAAAACCTTTAGCTGAAGCTTGTTTTTGCCAACTTGTCAGCATCGTGCTTCTTAAACCTTCAATTCGCGCCTGAGTCCCAGCTTTAGCAGATGTAGCGATTTCATTTATACTCTGCTGACTCTGTGCTTCTGAGGTATTCGGTTTAACAAGCAACATCAAGCCCAGACTAAAACTACTGACTAAAGCAACCAGCGCAATTAATAGTCCTTGCGGCCAAAAAAACGACTTATGATTTTCCACTTCATAGCTCCTTCAAGGGTCAAACCATCAAACACGTACATGGCAGTACGTTACCAGATATCTTTTTACACAATTAGATACAGTAATAATTACTGCTATTCTTGAAATTTTTAATCAAGATTAACAGAAATTTCGTGATTAGTCATATATGTAAAAAATTACAATGAAATCCAGGTTCTCTAGTTTCCAGAAAACCGATACATACACGATATTAGGTAATTATGTCAACTCATAAATACCTAAGGCTTTGAACTTGCATTCATCATAATTAGTCAGCACAATTAGTCAACAGTAAAACTAGGTAATTTACTGCAACTTATGCAAATTATGTTAGTAACAGAACTAAATTGTCCGAGACCTCTTGCTTATTATTTGATAAATTAGGAAACCATTGACCTATACTGAACTTAGGCTGATTAATTCCCTAAGTTTTGGCAAATCTATCAGCTAACTAATTAGCTTGTTTAGAAATATCTAAGCAAAAGCATTGTACTAATTATTCAGTTTTGTTAGACGACTAGGTATATTGTACTGTTGACAGTTGATTTTTCTTTTTTAAGAAAAAGTTAAATTTTCAACTAGTAAACGATTAACCTTATCTTCCATAGAGTAGAGAGACTATATTGACTAAGATATAGTTTCCCATCGATCAAGCTAATTGAGTAGTTAATTTAGATACTCTTTAGTGTTTGACCAACCAAAATGTCATTGGTATTTGATTTCTCAGGGTGGAAATAATACCTTAACACTACTTAAATTATTAAGCCATGATTTAGTTGGTGCCAATAGCAAACAATTATTAGAGCTACCCAAATCAAACTAAATTATTTATTACCATAAACAATATTCATTAGTCAGCATTTATTTTAATAAATACAATACTTTTTTAACCGCATATTTACTGAGATTTAATTTTAAATTTGGCTGATATTATAGCATGTTTTGATAAAAATCAATATAAATTCTATGGCAACTGAAAAATAGAGGATTACACTCTTGACTAGTACATCTGTTAATTTCGCAAAGTTCAAATAGCTAGACGGTGTCAGCGTTTCGTTGATTGACAATGGGTAGCTGACTGACGCAACTGCTGTAGTTGAAGCTTCTACATTTGAATAAAAATAGCGATCGCCAAATGTGAAAAGTCTAATACAGCACTCAGTATTATGCTGACATATATGGCAATCTTATCTGAGTTGTGAAAATATTTTCTTATTGAACCGCCAATTACGCCAAGTACGCCAAGGGTAAGAGGAAAAACTGAGAGTTTGTAAATCTTACCAATGATTTAGGACTACTATAGAGAGCAACTTTTAGTCAACTGCATCAACTAGGCAAGCTGCATAATAAGATTAACTCTAGGAATAACATTCAGAGAATTCATCTACACTCCAATATGATATTGTCAGTTGCAATCATAAAATATCATCTTTTTAGGGTTTAAACTTAACTGATATAAATAAACTATGAATTATTCAATTACTCGGTTTAAAAAAGATTATTTAATACTATTTTTAATATGGTTTATCGGATTAATTATAGATAGATTATGGTTTTTGCTAGATGAATCCATTCCATCTTACGATCAAAGCGCCCATTTAACCACAGCATTACATCATTATAGAATTTTTCAGAATATCCACATTTTCTCAGGTGATTGGTGGCTATCTCTGTGGAAGCTCACGCCAAGTTATCGCGCTCCTTTTGTCTATATTTGTACAGTACCGTTTTTTTTCTTATTTGGTAAAGGTTACGATCAAGCGAGTTTAGTTAATTTAATATATAGCGCTGTAATTATAATTTCAGTCTATCATTTAGCTAATTATTTATTTAAAAGTTCAAAGATAGGTATCACCGCAAGTTTATTTTGCCTATTATTCCCCATTTTGGGAATTATGCGGACGGATTATTTATTAGATTATGGTTTAACGGCAATTGTTACCCTTACTTTCACTATCTTAACGATTTGGCAAGATTATGCTCGTGGTTTTAAATCTTGGCTATTAACCCTAGCTTTGGGATTGGGTATTGGGTTAATCATGCTAGCAAAACCGACAGGGTTTATTTTTATTTTAATTCCTGCTGTTTTGATATTAATCAGCTTTATTCGCCAGCGTAAATATATTAAGCTGCTGCAAACTGGGTTATCTTTAATTACAGCTTGGTTAATTTGTGGCTCTTGGTATAGTTTAAATTGGTTAACGATTATTACCTCTGCAATCAATGCGAATAATGTTGGTAAAAATGAGGGAGATCCACCAGTGACTACGATTGCTGGTTGGTTAGTTTATCCGCAAATGTTACCGGAAACTGTTGGGTTTCCAATATTATTTGTGAGTATGGGGATTTTATTGGTTTATGTAATTAACTATAAATTTGCGCATCAGGAAGTTAGAGAGCAAAGAATTACATCAGGTATAAATTGGTTAATCATTTACTTATTCAGTAGCTATATTATTTGTTCTCTGGGGACAAATAAAGATGTGCGATTTATTTTACCTTTATTTCCGATAATTGCCTTAATTTTAGCTTACTGGTTTAATTTAATAGATAACAAAAATTTTGATAAAGTTAGATTGATAGCGATTGGGTTAAGTGGGATAATTTTACTTAATAATTTATTTCCTTTACCGATAATTCAAGCATGGGGAGGAAAACATTTACCCAGTGATGAGGGTAAAAAATATCCTCTAGCGCAGTTAATCGATAAAATTAATCAAACTAATCCATATCTCAGATCAACTTTAGGGGTAATTCCTGTATCTACATCCCAAGTTAATGAATTTACTTTAGATTATTTTGGTACCTTAGCCGATTTTCGCGTCTATGGTAGAAAAGTGACGATGAAATTATCCCAAGTAGAACAAGATTTAAAATACTTTCCTTGGTATGTAACTAAAGATAATGAACCAGATGAAGCAGGAGAACGGGGAGAAACGAAACGCAAATTTAAAGCTTTAGTAGAATCCGATCCAAATTTAAAATTACAGGCTGATTGGGTATTACCTAGTGGAGATAAATTAAGATTATATAAAAGAGTGAATCCTGATGTAGTCGTTGAGAAATTAAATAATGGTAATTCGGGAATTAATTTACAGCCAGTAATCAGTAATAATCATTTATTAGTCGGACAAAGTAACCCAGTTAGTTATCAAATAACTGGTGACTGGGATGATTTGCAAAATGGCTTATTACTCTTAAAATGGCAGCATGATAAATCATCTTGGTATCACGATCGCGCTATTGGCTTGGGTAATTTATATTGTGGTGTTAAATGTCATCCCCAAGGAAGTTTTCAGGTAACTGAGAATATCTCTACATTCATTCCTCAAGGATTAGCATTGGGAGAATATCAACTTTCTGCTGAGTATTTAGATAGAAGAACTGGTAAAGTGACACCTTTAAATATTCCGCCAACTATTGTAAATGTCACAAATAAAGGAAAAATAGACAAAGCACCAGCTTTAGATTTAGTTTCTCAGATGTCACAATTAGCATTAGAATTACAACAGGGCAAGTTAGATAATATCTTTGTGCAGATAGATAACTTCAATCAATACGATCCTACGCAAGATTATTTAAAACAAATTGAATTAGCCGCTAATTATCGACTGCAAACCGAACCAAGTAACCGCAATTGGCGCTATACTCTAGTGTTGGCAGAACTTTTACAGCGCCAAGTTCCAGAATTAATCGCAAATTTGACAGAATTAACTAAATATGATGCAAAAAATCCCTATGTGTGGCTGTATTTAGCTTTTGTTTATTTATACGATTTTCAACCGAGACAAGCAGAACCCAAATTAGCGATCGCAGAAAAATTAAACCCCAATATTCCGGAACTAAAAACTTTAAAAACAGTAACAAATATTATGAGATTTTTACCAATAATTCATTTTTAAATATGCGCCCATTCACAGATAAAGAATGGTTAATCAGCTTGCTAGTGGCTTCTCTAGTTTTGTGGCTGATATTTTTAGGTAATCTACCCTTAAGAGATTGGGATGAAGGTACTTATGCAATCGTCGCTAGAGAAATTTACCGCAATGGTAATTGGTTGTATAACACACTTCATGGAGAACCATTTTTATTAAAACCACCCTTAATGCAGTGGTTAATTGCACTGTGCTACCACATTGGCGGAGTACAAGAATTTACTACTCGCTTTCCTGGGGCTGTATTAACAGCTTTGGGAGTACCTTTACTTTACTTAGTAGGGCGTTTGGTGTTTCTACAAAGCCTACCAGCTTTATTTGCAGCTTTAGTATATCTGACAATGTTGCCAGTGGTGCGTCATGGCAGATTAGCAATGTTAGATGGAATGACGATTTCGTTTTTTCTTCTATTATTATTTTGTCTATTAAAGGCGCGTCATAATCAAAAGTATGCTTTAGGAATAGGTTTCTGTTTAGGATTAATTACTCTCACCAAAGGATTATTAGTTTTAGTTTTAGGAGGAATTGCGGGATTATTTATTATAGTAAATAGGCAATTTAGTTTATTTAAAACCCCCTATTTATGGCTGGGAATGTTATTAGGAAATGCACCTGCGATCGCGTGGTATTATCTCCAATGGCAACATTACGGCGATTTCTTCTTAAAAGTGCATTTTCAAGCCCAAGCTTTAGATAGACTAGGACAAGCTGTAGAAGGTAATACTGGCCCTGTTTGGTACTATTTAATTGAAATAATTAAATATGGCTTTCCCTGGCTATTATTCTTACCCGGAGGTTTATATTTAAGTTGGCAAAAACGTCAGACTGCTTGGGGTAGTTTAATTCTCATTGGTACAATTGTTTATTTAGGCATTATTTCTGTGATGCGAACTAAACTACCTTGGTATGTAATGCCTATATACCCCTTTTTAGCTTTAGCAATTGGAGCGAAATTAAGCAATATTTGGCAACAGCAAGCTAAATTTAAAGGTAAATTTTTAACTGTATTCTTTGCATTTCTCTCGGTTGTCGGCTTGGGAGGCTGCGTCTACTTTATAATTGCTGAACCCCAGCCAACATTAATTGTTATGAGTATTGTTTTGGCAATTAGCATGGGTGTAACTGCGTGGCTAATTCAACAGCGTAACCGTTACTTTATTCCAGTTTTATTGTCTGGAATGTATTTAGTTTTAGCGCTGTTTGTGAGTTCAAAATCTTGGGTTTGGGAGTTAAACGAAGCTTTTCCAGTTAAGCCAGTAGGTGCATTAATTAGAGCTAATGTACCAGCCGGAACACAAATTTATACTTCTTTTGCTTATAGTCGCCCCAGCTTAGATTTTTATAGCGATTGTCAAGTGACTGCTGCGAATGTGCAAGTTTTGCAACAAATGGTAGAGAAAAAATCTTATTTATTGTTAGACGATCTAACTTTGCAGAAGATAAATTTATCTAAGAGTAGAATACTTGGTAAATCTGAAAACTTTACTCTAGTTTCGCCATTAATTAACTAGCCTCATGCTATCCACTGATTTTGGGCAAAGCGGAGAGAAAAAGTGACTAACAGAATGGCGAAAAAGCCTAAAATTGTGTATCCCCATCGCGGATAACGAGCTAGTAATAAACCGAATGCGATCGCTAGTGATACAATCGCGTAAGTATAGCGTTCAGCAGAAGCGGTGATTCCAGTGTTAAAAATTAAGGCGTAGGAACAAAACCCATAAATAACTGTAACTAAAGGAATTTTAGCTCGTGAAAACCACAACAAATAAACACCACCAAAAATTAGTACGCTTTTAACTAATTCATCCCCTACTAATATCCAAAGCAATAACCATAAAATACATAACCCATAGTGGAATTTAATAGAACCCAAATAAACACGGAAGTGCCATAATAAATAAGCAATAACCAGAATGATTAAAAGTATTATTGGATGCCAGGGATCTTGAATATAAGCATATCTGGTATTAGCTTTTCCTATCGTAATTTCCATTAGCATCTTTAGCCACCCTTGCCAAGCAAAACCGGCTGAATCACGCCATCCTTTCTGTGCGTGAATGAAAGCCAAAGCATCACCAAATTGAATTTGACAATAAAGACTGTAAAAAACTACACCTAGCCCAACAGCCAAACTGGCAATATAAGCTGTTATTCCCCGACGTTCTTTCCAACTCACAAACAGAAAAGCAGGTATGAGTGCAATTCCCGGTAATCTAACTGCTGTTGATAACGCTCCCCAAAAACCTGCCCAGATATGTTGTTTTTTATCAAAAGCTATTAAAGCAGCTGTGCTGCATAATAAAAATAGCCCTTCTGTATAAATTACAGTTCCGAAAATGGAATAAGGACACCAAGCTAAAACAGCTATTGACCACCTTGATGTACTTTTACCGTAACGCTCTTTTATCCAAAAGTAAAGTATAGTCAAGGTTAGTGAAAATGCCAAGTTATTTACTAAAGTTCCAGCAATTTCAAAAGTTAAACCCATGCTCATAACTGCACGGCATAGCAAGGGAAACAATGGAAAAAATGCAGTATAATATTGCTTTTTTTCCAGGGAATATTCATAACCAGAAGTGGCAATTGTTTTGTAAAATTGGCTATCCCAAGCAAAGAAAACATCCCAACCAAATTTAATATCAACTTCAGGTGATGAATTTGAAGATAATGGGACAATTACTAACATAGCAATGGCTATTATTAGCCTCGTAGCTAGCCAGATTGTTATAGGAAACAATAATAATTTAGGATGTTGAATAATATTTTTAATTTGGTTCATACTGTCAGATTTATAGAGTATTTAACTCATTTATTAGCTTTATTTAATTATAAATTTAAGCAACCCAAAGATTACGGGCAAATCGCACAGAGAAATGTGCTAACAAAATAGCAAAGAAATACATCAGTGGGTATCCCCAACGAGGATAACGAGCTAGTAATAAACCGAATGCCATTGACAGAGATATAATACCGTAAGCGTAGCGTTCAGCAGAAGCTGTAATCCCAGTATTTAAAATTAAGGCTAATGAAGCAAATCCATAGATGAGGGTAACTAAAGGAATTTCATCCCGTGAAATCCATAGTAAATAAATACCACCAAAAACCATTGTGAGAATAAATAATTCATCACCTGTTAATAACCACATCAGTAAACATAATAAATAGATTCCATAACGGAATTGTTTTTTACCCAGACGCAAACGAAAACGCCATAATAATAAGCTACTTATCAGAATAACGAGAAAAAATAAGGGATGCCAAATATCTTGAATATAGCCAGATTTCCAATTAGTAAACCCGACTGTAATTTGCATCAACATTCTCCACCAACCCTCCCAAGCAAAACCTTTTGCATCACCGCGCCATGCTTTTTGTGCATGAATAAAAGCCAAAGCATCACCGAATTTAAATTGGCAATATAAGCTATAAAAAAATATACCTAAGCCAGTAGTTAAACTGGCAAGATAGGCTTTGATTCCTCTATTCTCTTTCCAAGAGATAAATAGAAAAGCTGGTATCAGTGCAACTCCAGGTACTCGCGTTGCTGTAGATAATAGTCCCCAAAATGCTGTCCAAATATATTGCTTTTTATGAAAAGCTCTTAAGGCAGATGTGGTACATAGTAAAAATAAGCCTTCAGCGTAAATTACAGTTCCATATAGGGAATAAGGACACCATGCTAAAGTAGCTGTTATCCATCGCGCTGTGGTTTTACCATAAAGCTCCTCGCTCCAAAAATAAACTATTGTTAATGCAGCTAAAAAAGCTAAGTTATTCACCAATGTACTTGCTACTTTAAAAGGCAAGCCGATGTTCATTAAAAGACGACTTAATAATGGAAATAAAGGGAAAAATGCAACTGTATGAATTTCTTTAACTTCTGGAGAAAAATCATAACCATAAGTCACTATTTTCTCATACCAAGTGCTATCCCAAGCAGCGAAAACATCCCAGCTAAAAGTTGCTGGAACCCCAGTTGATGGAGTTGGTAGTAATGGAGCAATTAATAACATCGCAATGGCAATGATAAGTCTACTAGACAGCCACATTGCTAAGGGAAAGTAGAAATTATAATTAATAATATTTTTAATTGTATGCATATTATTGCAATAAACTGATTAGTGAGTTGAGCATGATCCACCATAGCGAGATTTTGGTAGACATTGCTCATACGACAGAGATCGCATTGATTTATTCTGAAAATTTATGATGTCTGGGAAACTGAATATAAGTGATATCGTTCATCAGAATTAAAAGCTCTTGTAAACTCCTTGACTGGAGTAATTTTTAATTGAGAATTATTAGCTTCTAATTGCTTATTTAAAATTAACAATATTGGTTCCGATTGGGTTTTAATTATTTGGCTTAATTGGTTAAGGATTGCTGCATGATCGACTTCTTGGCGTTGGGTGGTAAATAAAACGAAGCTACCTAATCGTTGAATTTCAGGATAATAAATTTTGCGATTGATATAACCAGCAATTGGGGACATTGTATAATCAGGACTACCGATAATAAATACATCCTTTAATTTATCTTTGTACTCTGCTTTGAGATAAGTTGCTGTTTCTCGACTTGCAGAAAAAGGAAGAATTATATCGCGGCTAAATGTGAATATTCCTCCTAGCATTTGTGCGTATAACATAAACATTATTACTAGAGGATGATAAGGCTTTGTCCATTTGATAGCTTTGATGATATAAGTTCTGAGATGAGGACGAAAAACTTGCAGAAATAAAGATGATTTAGAGTAATATTTACTCAGCCATAGACAGACAATCAACAAAGTGTATAAATGTCCATAATGACGAGGCGCTCCCAGAAATTTTACGTAGGTAAAAGCAAGTATGGCAATAGTTCCAAATGTGTAAAGAAAGAAAATAATTGGTTTTCTAATAAATAAGACAGCGAAGAAACCAATAAAAGCTAATGAAATTAGAGAAAATACAATGAGGCTTATTTGTTGAGATTCTCCAGGAACTAAAATAATGATATAACTATTCCAAACTCGAATTAGAGTTTTGATTAAGTGGTTAAAGTTAAAATTCAAGACAAAACCTGATAAACCCCCCGCCAATTTACTATCTTGAGGAGGAATCAGTTGGATTAAGGAAAGGATAATTCCGGAACAAGCAATTAAAAAACTGAAAACTATATCAATTTTTTTGGCTAAAATGATTTGATTTAAAGGTTTTTGCAGAATATAGTCTAATACCAGAGTTGTAGTTAGTACAATGGATAATACTAAACAATAAGCGTTGGAGTTGGCTAGGAAGAATAAAACAATGGACAGTTTCAGATATGTCTGCTTACGGCTAGCATAGAGGGTGCAGAATAAAAGACAAAATAATAATCCGATCGCGTAGTTTCTACTAATTAGTAAATACTCATACAATGGAAAATATCCTAAACAATATAAGACTTTTTGTAAGTAACTGAATGGGGAATAACGAGTAAATAAATAAACTGATGTGGTGGCTAAACATAGATGAAAAATTTGCATAATTATAGGATTATTTATAATTTGCTTTAAAATAGCTAAACATATATACCAAACAAAGGGATGTCCTTCATAATGAATGTTATAAAAGAGTTCGGATAATGATTGGCTATCTCTGACAATCAGCCAAACGTTTAATTCATCACGCCACATAGCATGATTTAATATTGCTGGTAAGCCGATTAAAAAGAAAAAAATAGTAACAGTATTGCTAAATGAATGAGAATTTTGAGTAATCTTGTTCAGAAAAACATTCATAGTATAGGTAAATTGCTTAATTTAATTTACAGAAAATTAAAAATTTAATTTTGAAGATAGTAAATCACTATCGCACACAATTTTAATTGTGAGAAAATGGGGGTAAATAATGTGAAAATAGCATGGCTATAAATTTGCCAGTTGTTCTCAAAAATTTTGGCGATTTTAATACTGATAAGCAGGCACAATTATAAAAGGCGATCGCGTCTTAGGGAAAGATGCTCAAAGGCACAATACCATAAACTAGACCATTAATTGAGATTAATCTAGAGCGATCGCCCAATTCATGATTTGGTCTCAATTCAGCGTGACGCAAGCAGGATAACATTTTTGTATACAGCAGCAAATGAATAGCAAATTGAAGTTAAACACGCTCTTATGTAGCATTCTGATTTTACTTGCCTTACTGCTGCGCGTTGGCTGCGCGTTGGCTTTTCCCAATATTTTTTGGGCGGATGAAATATTCCAGACTCAGGAACCCGCCCACCGCCTCGCTTTTGGTCATGGGATAATTACCTGGGAATTTAGAGATGGTATCAGATCGTGGATTTTTCCTGCCCTGTTAGCAGCGATTATGCGCCTGACTGCTTGGCTGGGAGATGGTTCTACAGGTTATGTGACTGGCGTAAATATTTTTTTGTCTCTGCTGTCTTTAACGACGATAGTTGTTGCTTTTCTTTGGGGATATCGCACAGGGGGTTTATTAACAGCTGTCATCACGGCGGGTATTTGCAGCGTTTGGTATGAATTTGTCTACTTTGCACCCAAGGCTTTTAATGAGGTAGTAGCCACTCATCTTTTTCTCCCAGGCGTTTACCTTGGCGTTCATGGAAAGTGGTTTCAGCCTCGAACTCGCCTATTTTTAGCAGGTTGTTTGTGTGGGTGCGCTTTAGGTTTACGAATTCAATTAATAACGGCTGTAGCTGTTGCATTGTTATATATTTGTTGGCACAAAGATTGGCAAGAAAGAACTATTACTATGATGGCTGGTATTATCGGCCCTTTACTGATTTTTGGGCTGGTTGATGCTTTTACTTGGTCTTACCCTTTTCAATCTTTTTGGAAACATTTTTGGATTAATATTATTGAAAACAGAAGTCATATTTATGGGGTTTCTCCTTGGTATGAATATTTCGTATTCATGTTGAAAAGCTGGTCTTTTTTTATTGTGCCGATCGCACTTTTAGCAATTATCGGTAGTTTTCAGAGTCCCATTTTGGCATGGTTAGCGATCGCAGTTATCTTAATTCACAGTCTCCCAGCACATAAAGAATACCGTTTTATTTATACCGCCTTGCCCTTAATCTTGATGTTAGCTGGCTTAGGAACCTCACAGGTAGTCAAATTCTGGCTGTTAAAATGGCGATCGCATCAGGCAAAATTCGTAGCAGTATCGTTATGCTTGATACTTTGGGCTTCTACTTCTGCGGTATTGGCTGGCAGATTTAACCTTTATACAGAATTAAGCTGGCAAATGCTGTGGAATAATCGGGGATGGACGCACTGGAATGCAGAATCTGGTAATTTGCAAGCTTTACAAAAATTAAGTCAGGAAAAAACAGTTTGTGGTGTCGGTCTTTGGGGTATTCATTGGGCATTATCTGGCGGCTATACTTACCTACATCAAGATGTGCCAATGTTTTTGATGGACAACAATAAGGAATTTGAGACGCAGAAACAAAACTTTAATTATCTGGTTGCTAACATCCCCATTCAGCAACCAGGCTATTCATCGCAGCATTGTTGGGGAAATACTTGTATTTATCAGCGAGAAGGTGATTGTCAGCCAGTCAGAAGCGATCGCATTAACCAAGTGATTCAACAAACTGGAGGATAGGGAATCAACCTAATCCTATTTGATATGGGAACAAAAAGGACAAGGGAGACAGGGAGGACAAGGGGGACAAGGAAGATAGAGAAATGCGATCGCTAGTTTCTCAAATTTGCTTTGTTGAAGGATACCTCAGCAATTTATAGTGAGAGTTGTCTATAAATATTAAACAATTGTGAAAGCGATTACTCTTGTTGGTTCCACCGGCTCTATTGGTACTCAGACTTTAGATATTGTCTCTCAGTACCCGGATCAATTTCGGATTGTTGGATTAGCAGCAGGAAGCAATGTAGAAATGTTAGCTGCTCAAATTCGGCAATTTAGACCGCAGATAGCAGCTATATGTGTAGAAGATAAATTGTCAGCGCTGCAAGAAGCAATCAAAGACCTCGATCCCCAACCAATTCTTCTGGCTGGTGAAGCGGGAGTGATTGAAGTTGCGCGTTATGGTGAAGCGGAAACTGTTGTTACTGGAATCGTTGGTTGTGCGGGATTACTCCCCACTATCGCTGCTATTGAAGCTGGTAAAGATATTGCTTTAGCAAATAAAGAAACTCTCATTGCTGGGGGGCCTGTAGTTTTACCTTTAGTAGAAAAACATGGCGTTAAATTATTACCAGCCGATTCCGAACATTCCGCAATTTTTCAATGTCTTCAAGGCGTTCCTAAAGGCGGATTAAGAAAGATTTTGTTAACTGCTTCTGGCGGTGCGTTTCGAGATTGGGAAGTAGAAAGATTAGCAGAAGTCACAGTTGCAGATGCGCTGAAACATCCTAATTGGTCAATGGGGCGTAAAATTACTGTAGATTCTGCAACTTTAATGAATAAGGGTTTGGAAGTAATTGAAGCGCATTTTCTCTTTGGTATGGATTATGACCAAATTGAGATTGTTATCCATCCCCAAAGCATTATTCATTCCTTAATTGAACTGCAAGATACTTCAGTTTTAGCCCAACTCGGCTGGCCGGATATGCGCTTACCTTTATTGTATGCTTTATCTTGGCCCGATCGCATTTACACCGACTGGGAACGCTTAGATTTAGTTAAAGCTGGTAATTTAACCTTCCGCGAACCAGACCATAAAAAGTATCCTTGTATGCAACTAGCTTATGCAGCCGGTCGCGCTGGCGGTTCCATGCCTGCTGTATTAAATGCTGCCAATGAGCAAGCAGTGGCTTTATTTTTAGAAGAAAAAATTCGCTTTTTAGATATACCCCGTTGTATTGAATGGGTGTGCGATCGCCATCAAAATGATAATTTACAAAATCCCTCTTTAGATGACATTTTGACAGCCGATAAATGGGCAAGACAAGAAGTTTTAACAGCAACTGAAAATCTCGCCAGTTCTGCCAAAGTAATTTCCTTGAGATAGATGAATAAACCCAACAAATATTGGCTTTTGTTGGGTTTTAATTTAAGGACAAGGAGGACAAGGGAAGGGGGACAATGGGGACAAGGAGGATAAGGGTTATCGCATCTCTAACAAATGACAAATGACAAATGACAAATGACCAATGACTATTAACTATTGACCTTTTTGCAAAACTTCCTGAAGCATCGGCGCAAGGTCTTTACTTAATCGACCAGATTTGACAAATTCTGCATATGTGTCTGCCTCAATCGCAAAAAGTTCTTCGCGGAACTGTTCTAATGTAAAGTCTTGCAGATTTGGATACTCTTTTTGTAACTTGTCTATTTCTATTTGTAAATTTCCAATTTCACCTTTAATTAGTGCCTCTTGATAACGGTAAAATTCGAGATTGATACCAGGACGGCTATCTGTATTTAAGTGTTGTAGCACTCGCTCTAAAGCTACATGACGAGCAGTCAATTCTAAATAGCGATCGCGTAAAGGAGCATCGCCTAAAAGATTCAACTTTTGCAGCAAAGGTTTAATCGTTAATCCTTGAACTAACAAAGTAAATAAAACCACACCAAATACTGTAGCAATGATTGTTTCCCGTTCTGGTAATATTGTCGGTACGCTTAACGCTAAGGCAATAGAAACCGAACCGCGCAATCCACCCCACCACAAAATAGTTTGGTCAGGTAAACAAATTTCTGAATTAGTTAACTTAGTACTTAAATTACTAAGTAGATAAATCGCAATGAAACGCATAAAAATCATCGCTGCCACTGTGATAGCAATGATATGTAAATTTTCTGCTAAACCTGTAAAGTGAATTTGGTCGCCAATCAACAAAAAGACGATTGAGTTGACAAAAAAAGCTAAAAATTCCCAAAATTCAGAAACTATAATGCGGGTGCGGGGATTCATCCCAATTCGAGAACCAAAGTTACCTAAAATCAAGCCTGTGGTAACAACTCCAATTACTCCCGAACCACCCAAATCTTCTGTAATTAAGTAAGTAGCGTAAGCGGAAACCAACGTCAGAGATTGTTCTACCATTGGTAAATCAAAGCGTTGGGTGAGGTAGGAAATGCCAAACCCAATTAAACCTCCTACCGCTACACCAATACCAACAACTGTAAATAATTGCAGCAAAATTGCCTGGAATCCTAATTGAGCATTTCCTAAAGGTAAGGCGACTAAAACACCAAAGGCAACTACTGCCATGCCATCATTAAATAAGCTTTCACCTTCCATCAAAGTCACAAGTCGGCTACTCACACCTAATTCTCGAAATAAAGCAGTTACAGAAACCGGATCGGTAGCTGATAAACTTGCGCCAATAAGCAAAGCCGTAGTTAATGATAGTCCAGCAAATTGATTTAGACCTATTGCTACCCCGACGATAGAAATAACTACTCCCAAAACTGCATATAAGCAAATTGGTAGGAAATCTCGCTTCAAGTCCAACCATTTTAAATTCCATGCGGCTTCAAATAACAAAGGTGGTAAAAAAATTAACAGAATTAATTCTGGAGATAGATTGACTAAGTGGATATCCACAAATGCCAAACCTAATCCAACAATTACGAGGAGTAAAGTATAAGGAATATGGCGAAACCAACTAAATATTTGTGGTAAGGTTGCTACCCCTAAAGAGACTGAAAGTACTAAGAGAAATTGCTTTATATTAGCCGCAATGACTTGTTCCGCAATTGCTGGTTCAAGCATCATAAAGAGAATCCTGGTAATGTCTTTTACTTACTCTGCATCTGACTATTTCTAGATGACATCAGCCAAATATGGGATTTTAAATAATCAATAGGTCAAAATTTAGTCAAAATTCACAAATCAAGGAGGATGGTCTTGGGTAATAACATTCGAGACCGCTTTAAAAATTTCCGTCGCCGAGGTTCTCAACCAGAGCAACTCCAACAAATACAAACAGATTTGCTGGCGGAATCGACCTTAGACCCATCCTATATAACTTTAATTGTGGGTTCCTGCGCGATCGCCACTTTTGGTTTATTGTCTAACAGTACTGCCGTAATTATCGGTGCCATGATTATTGCACCTCTGATGTTACCTATTCGGGGATTAGCCTTTGGTGCTTTGGAAGGTAATGTGATTCTCTTTCGCAAAGGTGTGATTGCTGTAGTAGTAGGAACATTTATAGCCGTAGTCATGGCTTATACGCTAGGTCTACTCGTTGCTATACCCAGCTACGGTAGTGAAGTGCTAGCCCGTTCCGAACCTACCCTATTAGATTTAGGTATTGCCGTCGTAGCTGGTGGTATTAGTGGCTACGCAAAAATTCAGCCAAAAATTTCTGGTAGTGTGGCAGGAACTGCGATCGCAGTAGCGCTCATGCCTCCCATCTGTGTGATTGGTTTAGGCTTGGCACAAGGAAACTGGTCATTAAGTATCGGGGCGACTCTGCTTTATTTAACTAACTTACTCGGCATTACCCTATCCTGTATGCTGACATTCTTAGTCGCAGGATACACATCTTTATCACGGGCACGCCGCCCCCTACTGTGGACATTAGCTTTAACTGCAGTTTTGCTCATTCCTTTAGGTGTCAGCTTTGCTCGACTGGTGCGACAAGGAGAATTAGAAATGAGCTTACGCCGAGCATTATTAAATCGAACCGTCACCTTTCAACGCTTACGCTTAATCAACAGTAATACCAACTGGCTAGCCAATCCGCCAGAAGTCCGTTTAATTGTCCGCGCCCAAGAACCAGTCACACCCCGACAAGTGCAGTTATTAGAAAATTTCATTGAGCGAGAAATGGGTCAGCCCTTCACCCTCATATTTGAAGTCGGTCAAGTAGAAGAAGTTCGCTCTAATAGTCAATAATCAATGGTCAGAGACGCGATTAATCGCGTTTGTACAATTTTTATTGGAAAAAGTTAGGTTTAAAACCTCGCCCCTAGTGGGCGAAAAAATCCTTGTTTCGCGCTTGTTGGTAGAAACCCCAACGCCAGTTCTCTCAAGTCGGGACACCCGCCCACGAGACTGGCTCCCCCTTGTGGGTGGCTGTCTTTAATTTTGAATTTTGAATTTTGAATTTTGAATTGATTCATTTGTTTGCTTTATTGCCCAATGCCCCATGCCCATTCTCTAAACTTCCTGCTCAATTCTGTAATTCTGCTGTTGATATTGTGCCATCAACTTTTTAACTTGAGCCGCCACAAGGGGGTGTTTATCTTTTTGCAGTTGAGGTAGGAGTTTGATGATAAAACGGTGTGATACTACACTCAGATATGCGATCGCGGCTTCTCTGACAAAACCTGTGGGATGGCGCAAAGCAATCATAATTTCTGGGATTGTCAAGCGAATTTGGCTGACTTTGGCAAAATGAAAACAGCAAGCTAAACACCAATCAGAGAGAAAATTCGAGATCATCAATAACTGTCGCAGGCGATCGCTAATTGATAATTGTTGATATTCAACTAATCCTGAGGCTGTCAACAGATAAAGTTTTTCTTCATAGGAGCGCCGATCTAAAATATTCAGCAACAAAGATTTACAGGAAAGATTCACCGTGTGATCGAGAATTTCCAAACCTCGCGCTAAGTCGATACTTGAATCAGAGCGAATATTAAAGGCTGCTGCTTGCATCTTGTCTGGAGAATACAATAACTTCAGTAACAGTAATAATCTTTCTTTTACATCTATTTCTAACTCTAGAAGTGCGCGTTGCAGTAACTCAAAAACTTCTTTTGCTTGCTGGTTAGTAATAGTTTGCAGTAATGTAAAGTCGATGTAAGCTGCATAAATACTGCCTAAAAATTTGAGTTCCTCCTTAATTAAATTTTCTACTCTACTTTCATAAAATTTATCCTCTAAGCTTTTAATTTCTGGTTGTTTATGTATTTTTAATAAGCTGCGCAGAATATGAATTCTGCTAGAACCCCAAGATTGTTCTAAGTTTTGCCATAAACAATCCACAGCTTCCGAAGTACCTATTTGGGCAATGGTACGCCAAGCATATACACGTACTAGTTCAGGTTTGTAAATATTGGTAGCTAGATCCAACAGCATTTCTATGGCTTCATTTTCTAGCTGTACTAAAGCACGCATTGCTGTGTTACGGGTGGATTTATAGTAAAGTGCCCCTAAGAGTGCCGAATAATATTCTTCTAACTTAGTAGCTGCGATCATGTCCAAGACAGCACAACGTACTCGTAAAGACTCATCTTGCAATAAATGGGGGATATGAACTCGTAAGGCTTGTAAATAAACGGCTTCTCTTAAAGCTTTAACTCCATTCACCCGTTCTCGTTCGTTTTTGTGAGTCAGCATTCGCCGCATAGCTTTAGTCGCCGCAACTTTTTGCATTGGCGTTCCTTGACGTAGGAGTAAGGCGGCTGCGGTGGCGCGGATCAGTGAATGTTGTCGGGGGTGGAGATACTCTTCTAATAAGCTTAAATTGGGATGTGGTTCGGCTAGCCAAACGTAGCGCAAAGCCAAAGCAAACACCTCTGGTGTCACATTATCTTCAGACTGTTCTAATAAAGGACGAACATAGGGTAAATAAATCGGTTGCGCCTCAGCCATGAGCATAACTTCTAAGCTTTGGCATTGTAAGTCCGGCGGTAATTTTACTAGTAAGGGTGCTAAAACTTCTACCGCACCATGCAAATCAATTTGGGCTAAAAGTTCAATACAAGAACGTTTATCTGCTAAACTCCCCTTTTCGCCTAAAGCCTTAACTACTCCTTGTTGAAATACTCGTAAACCCACATTTGCAGCACTGAGTTCGCCTCTGTCTGCACTGAACACGAGTAAGTCTACATAGCGCGATCGCAGTAACATCACTACTTTTAAACAAATCGCAGCTACGATTACTGTTTCCAGAATAAACACCCATTTTTTTAAATCTTCTGGGACATAGCGATCGCAAAAGATTAAAGTCACAAAAATTACTACTCCGGCAAAACCTGTAGCGATCGCTTCTGCCGTTCCCCCCGATAATATTTGTGTGCGATTGCGAATTCTTTCGGGAATTGGTTGGTAAAGTGCCGGGCCGCTACTCATAATAAAGGTGTAGCGCAAAAGTTCATCGCAGAATTTGAGAATTACTAACCCCCAGAAAAAGTTGGGTAATTCCACACCAGTAATCACATTGAAAAAGGTGATTCCGGCGGGAATTAAACAACCTACAGTAATTGGTAACAGTGCGGCGGCAAAAAATACACCTAAGCGTTCAATGAGGCGGCTAGAAATAAACCACTGTGTCATTAACTCACACAGTCCGACGATACCGCCAAATAATCCCAAAAAGCTAGCTAAGTCTTTTTCACCAAAATTAGATTTCAACTCGCGCAGATATTGAAAGTCTATCAGCAAGCCAATCACTTGCAAAAGACCAACAAAGCCAAATAGCAGCCAGATATAACGTCTGAGTGGTACTTCTAGACGGCGGTGTCTAGCGGTTGCTTCTTGAAAATTGAGCTTTTGTGGCGCATCGGGAAAGGCTTCGCGATAGTGATGACTGAGGTAAAAGAGAATGCCTGTACCAAAAATAATCAATACACAAGCAATAATAATGACTTTATTCAGCTTGGCGAATGCTAATAGCCAAGGTAAACTAAAGCCACTGATTACATCAGCTACTAATAAACCGCTACTCACCAGTGGATAGGTGCGCTTAATCTCACGAATATTAAATAATTGATTAGCTACGATTGAAGTATTCAGATCGTTGACTACATACAGTGCGTCTACCCACAGCCGCATTAAAAAGACAAGAATAATTGTCCAGTAAGAAATTTGTATTCCCGAATGCAAGAATACTAATATGAGTAATGGCGTCACCATACAAGGTGCGATCGCCACAATTACCCAGCGCAAGGGAAAAATCTTTTGTAACCCGGAGTATAAAAAAACCAATCCAAAACCCAGGGCGGCACTAGCCATATACACCAAAGGTAAAGGATTAGCACCATATTCATCTAAAAATAACGCTACTGTACTGTCTTCCGCCCATCGTAATCCTACAGATACGATTGTATAAAAAACAAACATTAGCCATGTCCGTTCAGTCTCCTCAGGCCGAAGATTCAACCAATGTAGCAGCCGAGACGGAATGCCTTTATTTGCAGTTAACCAGGTATGTTTTAGTTCCATTCAGCTTTTTTTCTGGTATTTGTACTGTGCATTGGGCATTGGGCATAAAAAGTCAAAAGTCAAAAGTCAAAAGTCAAAAATATTTCTGAATGCGTGAATTTTGAATTTTGAATTGATTTTGTCCCCCTTCCCTTGTCCCCTAGCCCCTAAATAAAAGGGATTGTCACAGAACTTACCTAGAAATGGCAAAAGTCCTGAACAACTGAGTATTATTTTTCCCTCTCAGCGTTCAGGACTATCATGTTTTCAGAAATTCCGCCGACTTGGATATCGGCTTTAAGTCTTCAATTAAGGTTTACAATTCTGGCAGCGAATAAGGAACATTACTTTTTCGGAGAAATCAGCATCATCATGTTCCTTCCTTCTTTTTTCGGTGCTTGTTGCACCTCGCCAAATGGCTCTAAATCAGTCGCCATTCGCTTGAGTAAATCTTCTGCTAAGTCACTGTGCTGAATTTCCCGACCCCGGAACATCACAGTAGCCTTAACTTTATCCCCATCCTTGAGAAAGCGTTCTGCTTGTTTGACGCGCACATTATAGTCGTGTTCTTCTATTTTGTAGCGCATCTTCACTTCCTTGACATCAGCTGTGTGCTGCTTCTTCCGGGCTTCCCGCGCCTTCTTCTCTTGTTCAAACTTGTATTTCCCGTAGTCCATAATCCGGCAAACTGGCGGATCGGCTTTATCACTTAGCAGCACTAAATCTAACTCTTTTTCTTCAGCTAGCTGAAGTGCTTCGTGCGGGGGCATAATTCCCAATTGAGCACCATCAGTGTCAATAACACGAATTTTCGGGAAGCGAATACGTTCGTTAATTTGGGGCAGATCGCGAGTTCGTTTTTTCTCAATCACAGGCATTATGATTCGTGGGAGCTCTTTGTTAAGAATTTGGCTTGGTTTTGATTGGCTGAGTTTTTGATTGATTTGCCTCAGGATAAAGTACTAAAATAGCTGAGGACTTAAAAATGAGCCTTACAGTTATAGCTTAACTAATCCATAAGGTGGTTGTGATTTAGTCTGTATTTGTCATTCTACTCAGTCTGAGAGAATTTCTCGAAAATTGTTAATCTAAATTACACAACCTAGACAAGCATTAAGTATTGTATCAATCAGTTAACAACTAATTGACATTTAGTTTTACAACTATATTTCCAGAATAGCAATATTACAGATAAAATACCTGGTTACCAATAAAATGTAATATTTTATACAAAAATTAACATTGGTCATTAGTCATTGGTCATTGGTCAATAGTCAATAGTCAATAGTCATTGGTTATTAGTCTCCCTTCCCTTGTCCTCCTTGTCCCTCTTCCCTTATCCATCTGCGTAGGTTGGGTTGAGGCTCTGCGAAACCCAACATTTCCAGGGGTTTGTTGGGTTTACACAAGGTAAGCCCAACCTTATATCTTAGAAGAAGTGGTAGACCGTATTGGCTTTTAAGATGGAAAGGAAGAGGATTTCCAAATTCAAAAACGGGAGGCAGGTGTGACAGTTGGGATAAACTGGCAACAGAGGGTTGGTAATCAGAGAGACTGGATTTGGCGAGGTTGGCAAACCCGCTATACTTATATCCGCTCTGCCCAAAATCAACAAAAGACTGTACCTTTAATTTTGTTGCATGGCTTTGGTGCTTCTATTGGTCATTGGCGACACAATTTAGAAGTATTGGCAGAACACCACACAGTCTATGCTCTAGATATGCTGGGTTTTGGTGCGTCAGAAAAAGCCGCAGCGAACTACAGCGTAGAATTGTGGGTAGAACAGGTATATGACTTTTGGAAAGCTTTTATTCGTCAACCAGTCATATTAATTGGTAATTCTAATGGTTCGCTCATATCTTTAGCTGCTGCCGCCACTCATCCGGATATGGTGCAAGGTATAGTTATGATGAGCTTGCCTGACCCTACATTAGAGCAAGAAGCAATTCCGGCTGCAATGCGACCGATTTTAATGCCAATTATCACCACCATTAAAAAGATCGTCGCTTCCCCAATGGTGCTAAAACCTGTGTTTAATTTTGTGCGTCAACCCAGTGTATTACGCCGTTGGGCTAGTCTTGCCTATGCTAATCCAGAAGCGATTACCGATGAATTAATAGATATTTTAGCCGGGCCGCCACAAGATAGAGGTTCTGCTCGTGCTTTTAGCGCCTTATTTAGAGCGGCTATGGGTGTGAACTTTAGCCCTAGTGTCAAGACTATGTTGCCAAATTTAACAATTCCCATGCTTTTGATTTGGGGACAAAAAGACCGATTTGTGCCGCCAATACTTGCTAATCAATTTGCGCAATACAATGAGAAATTGCAAGTACTCAACTTAGAAAATGTGGGTCATTGCCCCCATGATGAAAGTCCAGAGGAAGTAAACCAGGCTATTTTAAATTGGATTAATCAATGTCTTGAAGCTAGTGAAAAGCTTGTGACTTTGCCTAATCAGTAATTCTGCTTTAGTTAGAACTTGAGTTTTGATATCAAGCCCATAGTACAACAAGGCCTAAATAAAGCTACCATTTGAAACAGTCACAAGCCTTGATTTATTAAGCTTTTGACTTTTGACTTTTGACTTTTGACTTCCCCATAGCGGTACTAGCCTATGGTTACTTGGTTGGTTTCCACACCTGTAGCACCATTAACTGAACGGGCGACAGAAACCATGCGAGTGAGAATTTCTTGGCTAGGTACTTTACCTTTGAGTACTACAGTTCCTCCTGTTTGAGCAACCCACAGGGTATTAATATCATCCAGTTGAGCATCTTGATCAAAAGCTAGCGCTACTCGCTTGGCTAAACCACTTTGATCGTATTCTCCGTTTAATCCTAAACGTTCTGGGGGAATAGATTGGGTAGTAGTAGAACCAGCAGTAGTTTCTGGTGCAAAGGTTGCATTAGAACCTTGTGGTACAGCTTGGGGAGTAGGGTTTACTTCTGCGTTTTGTGGTTTTTCTAATCCAAATAATCTTTTGAGCCAACCCATAAAATCTTGTCTCCTATCAGAATTGCTTACAATCTGAGGATAAAATTCTTAGCGACTGTTGACATCTGCCAGTAAAAAGATATGTATTGTTAGGAGTTTATGCTTGCAGGATGATTTGTGGGCAATTTAAACTCAAGCTAAAAGTTTAATCAGTGCTGTCTTAAGTTTAAAATTAGAGATCATATTTATTTAGAAATTTAGTAGGCAGTACTTGTAGGGCAAGCATTAGCTAATGTTTTTATTAGTCAAATGAAGCCTGAGCCTGTGTTGGCAAACATGAAACATACCCTTTCAGTTCTGGTAGAAGATGAGGCGGGTGTTCTGTCCCGCATTTCGAGTTTATTTGCCCGTCGCGGTTTTAATATAGAAAGCCTTGCTGTTGGCCCGGCTGAACAGGGAGGCGTTTCCCGAATCACGATGGTGGTACCTGGTGACGATCGCGTGATTGAACAGCTGACCAAACAATTATACAAGCTGGTCAATGTCCTGAAGGTGCAGGATATTACAGAAACTCCCTGCGTTGAACGAGAATTGATGCTTGTCAAGGTGAATGCTACTAGCAGCAACCGCTCAGAAGTGATCGAATTATCTCAGATTTTTCGGGCGCGAGTGGTAGATGTGGCGGAAGATTCGCTGACGCTGGAGGTAGTGGGCGATCCTGGGAAGTTGGTGGCGATTGTGCAGGTGCTACAGAAGTTTGGGCTGAGGGAAATAGCCCGCACTGGTAAAATTTCTCTAACCCGTGAATCGGGTGTGAATACTGAATTGCTGAAATCTTTGGAAGCAAAGGTGAGTTAGCATCATTAAACAGATTGGCGATAGACGCAATCTTGTCATGAGTTTGTAATATCTACGTCAAAACCATGTGTCATATTGAATTTGGTATTTGGTTACAAAATGCTTTGATTTCGGTTAGAGGTGGGTTTGCCTACCTTTAACTGAATTTTTTCTTTTTTAGGGTTTAGCCAAGCTTTATCAGTTATTTTCTGCCAAGAACCAGATTTATCCTGCTATTTTTGCCATGTGATACCATTTCACTTGAGATAAATCAGCAAGTTTAATCCGGGGATGGTACGGGAAAGCGTCCACAGTACTAAGGTGATATACAGTAAACCCAAGCTCCACTGATACCAACCAAGTGTAGCAATTATGCTCGGTAAATGCTCATCTCGCATCCGAATATCGTTAAAGCCTAACCGTACTAAGTTATTCAAGCTAAAGTCATAATAGTTCAGCCAGTTCCAGCGCCGATCCCATAAAAGATGCATATAGCGATCGCGGAATGTGGGATTTCGGGGAATGACAGGTAAGCGTCCAATTAGTAATCGTAGCTGGCGAAAGGTACCATCTTCTGTGAAGTAAGAAACCTCTAATAAGTCGTGATATCGCCCTTGTTGATACAGTCGCATTAGTAATATTACTGGTACGGGGACAATAATCGTTAACAGACATCCTAGAGTTAGCCAAGGTTGTTCTGCACTGCGAAAAATGGCTAATAAGCTGAAAAATTCTAAGCTGGTAAAACTTACTAATATAGAAATAGTTTCGTAATATGTAGGGATAATTGGTGTAGGACGCAGACGACGATAGCGATCCACAAGCCAAAATATTAAGCCAAAAAAGGCGATCGCAACACCACCAACGCCAAAAGCGAGCCAAATATTTGTACCATAGCCACTCAGTAGCAGTAGTAAAGTTAACGCTAACCAACTCCAAGCTAGGAGTAACCAGCTACCTAATGATAGAGGTTCGCTGACAATCAAGCGATCGCGTACTTGGTTATAGGTATCTAAATCAATGTCTCCTAAAGTCAGTAATTCACTGCTGTTACGAAATAATTTAACTTGACGGCGTTGAGCGATCGCTTCTGCTTGCTTGGCAGTAAAACCTAATCGCTTTAAACTAGCTAAAGGAGCCTTATTAATATTTGTAGACAGCAAACGATGGCTTAACTCCCGCAGTCGCAATCGCTGTTTTGTATACTCCAGTTGATTAGCATCAGCAATTTGCTGTTGCTGACGGAAATTTTGTCCTAAATTACGTAATACATTCTGATTTCCTTGCAAAGTCGGGACGCAAAATCTCTTACCAATTTCACCAGAATTACCTAAAATCTTGGCTTGATTCGAGTTAAAACTCAAACCAGCCACAGTTAAAAAAGCATCTTGAGCAAAATTTGCATCGCTAAAATCTGCCAAGTTGAGAATACTAGCACCTTGCAAACTCACCGATTGATCGAATTGGGCTTCGCGAAAAATCACCGCTTGATCGAATGTCGCATCTGTTAATAAAAGAAACCCATCAAAATTTGCTTTAGTAAACTGTGCTTGTCCGAAAAAATGCACATCAGACAAATCCGTACTTCCCAACCATTGCACAGCATTAAATTTCGCCAATTGTTTAAAATTTGCCAGCTTAAAATTTGCAGCACCTAAAAATACACTATGTTGAAATTCAGCAGTTTCTTGAAATTGAACTTGCTTAAAACTAGCTTTATTAAAAAAAATACTTTCCTGAAAATTACTTAAATGTCGAAAAATCGCACCATTAAAGCTGACATCACGACTGAATCGAGTTTCATTCCAGTGTGTATGCTGAGTAAAAATTGCACCTTGAGCATCTACAGATTGTAAAAAGAAGATATTAGGAAACCAAACTTCACCATTAAACCGAGTTTGTATTAGCGTTAAAGAACCTCGAAATACTGTAATTTCACTAGCTGCTGCTTGCGTCTCTAAAAGCGAACGGCAATCTTTAGAATTAGGTAAACCAACAGCGAGAGATTGCAAACAAACTAGGCGTAAACTTTCCAATTGTTCTTTTTCAGTTGGGGTAAAAATTGGCGCTATCTCTTGAGCATAAAGGGGAGTCCTTAAACCTAAATCGCTCCCCAGAAAATCCCCCTGAATCAGAGAATAACTCAGATCTAAACCTAAAGAATTGGCACGGTTTTTTTGTAATTCTTTCCGCAGCAATTGGTAAAAATTATCACGGAAGCTGGCATTTTCTGGACGTAAATCAATCACCATCTGCCGTAAATCTACGGTTAAATTACCTTCGCGGAGTATTGGTGTCTTTAACCGTTCTTGTAATAACTCCATAGTTAAAGGTGTACGCTGAATTGAAGTTTGAACTGCAAAAGCTGGTAGAGGAAATAAAAATAGAATAATTAATAAAACGCAAAGAAACATAGGAAAAAGCGCAGAGGATCGCAGAGAAAATACTTTGCGTACCTTTGCGTATAACCTTTGCGTACCTTTGCGTTTCCCAAATAACTTACTCAAACTGTTTTTCAATCATTCATCGCCAATCAGCAGAACAATTTTACCTGTGATAGAACCACTTTCAAGTAATTGATGAGCTTTTGCTGCTTCTGCTAAAGGAAATTTGTGACTGACATGAATTTTTAGCTTACCTTCATCAATCCAAGTTGCGCATTGTTGGAGAATTTCGGCGTGATGCTGCAATCCTTCCACCATTCCTTGTAACATCGGTGTTAACATCAGTTCCAAACCGATGCGGAGGTTACGCATTCTCGCTGCTTTCCACACAGTATTGGCATCTGGTTCTAAGATTGTCACAATATCGCCATATACACGCACTGCGGGGAAGGTTTTGTGAAAGGTTTCGCCGCCAATAGTATCAAAGGCTAAGTCTACACCTTCGCCACCAGTCCAATCTAAAGCGGCTTGTACAAAGTCAGTTTGTTGATAAAATATTACTTCGTCAGCACCTAATTGTTTGACAAAGTTCGCTTTCTCTTGAGAACTGACAGTAGTGGCGACATTCGCACCTTTGAGTTTAGCTAATTGAATGGCGACATGGCCGACGCCACCAGCACCAGCGTGAATTAATACGTTTTCTTTGGGTTCTAAACGTCCCCTTTCATATAAAGCTTCCCAAGCGGTGATGAGTACTAAAGGTGCGGCTGCGGCTTCTGCAAAAGATACGGAAGCAGGTTTATGTGCTACAAATAGCTCATCAACAATAGTATATTCCGCATAATTACCTTGATGTCCGCCTAAACCGCCATAGCAAAAATAGACTGCATCGCCTGGGCGAAAGCGCTGTACCCCAGCACCAACGGCTTCTACAACACCTGCACCATCACATCCGAGAATGGCGGGCATTTGTTCGGGGTAGAATGTACCGCGTTGACGCAGTTTTGTATCGATAGGATTTATACCAGCTGCTACCAAGCGTATTAAAAGTTCAGTATCTCCGACAGGAACAGCAGGGTTTGTCACTTGTTGTATTTGCAGCACGTCAGGGCTTCCGGCTGCTGTCATTAAGACTGCTTTCATCAGAAAAATGGGTAGAAACCCCGTCCTATAAGGACGGCTTTACAAGCCCCTTACGGGGACTGGTTTTTAAATGGCGATAAGCCCAGGAAACCAGCAAAACCCGTTTAAGTCCCTTCCCGCAACACAGATAAGATGTCCTGTCTAACAGCACCTAACCAATTAGGCTTGCAGATAGTCCAGACTAGGGAAGTATCTGGAAGTGCGTACCAACCTGTGTCTCAATGCGGTATTCACCTCTTGCGTTGCCTAAATTGGTTTAGACAATCCTCACCCTTCAAGGGTGAGGTTGGTGAAGGCTGAAGCTAGATGCACAATCATTTGCCACTTTAGCTTATCAGCATGAAGGACGATCGCGCGTAAACACAAAGAGCGATCGCTTTAAGGACAATACGGTTCAGTTATGGATAAATGTAGGTTGGGTTGAACGAAGTGAAACCCAACAAAGCGCCGAAAATGTTGGGTTTCGTTCCTCAACCCAACCTACGCCAAATCAGTTTTTTGACGCTAACTGAACCGTATTGGCTTTAAGGATGGATCTGTGATTGAATTTGCTGTGTACTTTGCAATGGTGCATCTGGATTGCGGGTAAGTGCAGTGACTGTAACGCCTAACGCAGACAGCGCCACAATACAAAACCCAGCTAGCCATCTCACTTGCTGACGTAAATAGTTGATTTCTCGGTTCATGCGCTCTACTTCTAGCTGAGAATATGGGTTAGCTGGTGAAGTTTCTACAGCGATTTCTTGCGGTAAATTTGTGGGATCTTCAAAAGCAATTTTTGTTTCTAGCCAGTCAGTAATTAACTGCGGACAATTTTTTTGGAACCAATGCCATGCAATTACTCTGAATACAGGTTTAGACACTCTGGCAATTAATTTGATTGTCCGGTTTAAAGGACGAAAGCGCAACCTGCGGTTAATTAAGTTAACTGAGCCAATATCATATAAACAATCAATAATCAGCTTAATAGTTGCTTCTTCACTATTAGCTAAATTTTGTAATAAAAGGTTAACATCTTGCATTCTTTGAGCAGCAAGACGCTGATGGGCTAAGTTCTCTGGAGATATAACAGTTTGAGGTAGATGATTGCTAGGAACTATGGTCATACTGGTATATGAAAATTCTCAAATCTTAAAGGTGAGTGTTTTAAAAGAGCAATTTTAACCGCAATAACTAAAAATATATAACTTAATTTCTGTTTTCTATATCTGTAATAAGATGTAATTTAATAAGTTTTTAAATTATTTGGAATAAGATAAATTCATATATTGGGAAAACCTTTATTAGAGATTGATTTACAGCTTAATTTTATTTATAACAATCAAAACTAACAACAACAAATTTCATCAATGGCAATTAATTACTTTATATATAAGTTTCAAGCAATGTAAACAGTTATATGAACAACTGTACTCCTATCACTGATAAATATTCAAGATGCGGCAGAAAAGATATATCTAACGGTAAGAAAATCTGGTATTGATGACAGGCTAATACTTTGGATAGAAAGAGTTTTAATCCTATGGTAGACGTTTATCAAAAAAGCAAAAGTTATTCTTAGTCAAAGTTACCTCGACGTATAGCAAACCGTCGTGGGGGTTTTTACGAGGGTAAAGAATTACTGTATCTATCTGTATCTATAAAGCTGATGCAATCAGCATTCGCCAAGCTCATACTCAAAACACAAATTTTTCAGAAGATGAAGATAATTATGAATCTAGCGAGAATCTTCATGTTGTTTAAATATGCCTGAAAACTGCTGAGGCTTTTTCTTAATCCCATATATTTCCATGTTTTTCGACTTTTGCCACAATCGGGCAAGGTATTAATGTGTGGTGCTTACCAAGACTGAGTTTAGTAACAGATTGAGTCGTTAACGGCGTTGTTGGCAATCTATTAACCACAAAAATCTAGAGCCTATAAGGAAAAATAATCATGAGGCCTTTGAATTTATCCAAATTTGTTTTGGCTGGTATCTTTGCTCTCAGTTTTGTTGCTGTACCCTTATCTATATCAGTTTCTGCTCAATCCGGTTCTTCTGGTGGTAGTGGTTCCTCTGGTGGCAGTACTGGTGGTACAGGCACTACGGGTACTAGTGGTACAGGCACTACTGGCACAGGCACTACTGGCACTGGTACAACTGGCACTGGTACTAGTGGCACAGGAACTACAGGTACAGGCACTACAGGCACTGGTGGTAGTGGTACAACAGGTACAGGCACTACAGGTACAGGCACTACTGGCACTGGTACAACTGGTACTGGTACTACAGGTACTGGTAGTAGTGGTACAACAGGTACAGGCACTACAGGTACAGGTACTACAGATTTCGGCGGAACTGGTACTACAGGTACAGGCAGTGGCGGTACAACTGGTACGGGCACTAGTGGCACAGGTTCTACAGGTATTGGCGGTAGTGGTAGCACAGGTACAGGTTCTACAGGTACTGGTGGTACTACGGGTACAGGTTCTACAGGTACAGGTACTACAGATTTTGGTGGTACAGGCACAGGTACTACAGGTACAGGTACTACAGATTTTGGTGGTACAGGCACAGGTACTAGTGGTACAGGCACTACAGGTACTGACTCGACAGGTACGGGTACTAGTGGTACAGGCACTACAGGTACTGACTCGACAGGTACGACTACAGGTAACCCTTCGTTGCGAGGAACCAGTGATGTCAGAAGCGATCGCGGTAATGATTGGGGTTGGTTAGGATTGCTAGGTTTGGCAGGTTTAGCGGGTTTAGCGCGTAATCGCAAAACTCCTCGCGCTTATCAAGATCCTAATCAAGTCACGGGTTCAGGCACAAGATATTAAGTGTCATTAGTCATTAGTCATTAGTCATTAGTCATTTGTCATTTGTCATTGGTAATTCGTAAGGGGTTCAAGCCTATTTACGGGGAGCATCCCAATTTTGACGCAATACCCTAGAAGGGTATTGCTATACCAACAAAGCCTGCCTTCGCAGGCTATCAAACTTTTAGCCTGCGAAGGCAGGCTTCGTATTTCTAGCCCCACCCTTATAGGGTGAGGGCGTTTTTGCACATTTGGGATGCTCCCTATTTACGTAAAGTACATAGTTTGGTGCAATTACCGATTTACCTATCAAAATTAATCCCACGCCTTACCTGCAAGGTAAACGTGGGATTAATTGATGATGCAGCTAAAGAATTAGGCTTTTTGATTAAGTTTCAGTTTCAAAAAGCGAAATATCAGCTATATTAGGACACCAATTTTCAGGTATTGTTAGGTTTTCTGGTAAAAGAGTAGTGCGATCGCCAAAAGCTAACTCTAGCTGTTGTGATTCTAAATTTTCACATCTTGTCATATCTGCGCCAAAAACTCTCGCTTTCTGGAGAATAGCCTGATTTAAGTTCGTACCAGTGAGGATTGTTTGCTCTAGATTGGCTTCATAGAAATTGGCTTGTTCTAAGTTAGCCTCATAGAGGTTAGCTTGTTGTAGATTAGCTGTACTGAACAATACACCTTCTAAATTGGCACCAATCATTTTTGCGCCTTGCAAGTTACTCCCAATCAAATTTGCGCCAAAAAGGTTACTTCCTTCTAAATTTGCTCCTTCTAGGTTAGTATCGCAAAGAATAGCTGCTTCTAAATTAGCATTTTCAAGTATCGCATCTTGCAAGTCAGCATCATACAACATTGCGCCTTGCAAATCCGCTTCGCACATTACAGCCTTAGATAAATTCACTTTTCGCAAAACTGCTTCTTGTAAATTTGCTTCTGTGAGTGTTGCTTTTCTCAAGTTAGCTTCGTAAAGAACTGCTCCACAAAGATTGGCGTCTGCTAAGTTGGCGCTTGATAGATTGGCTCCAATCAAATTTACCCATTGTAAATTGGCTCCAATTAATATGGCTCCACCTAAGTTAGCGTCCATTAAATCAGCGCCACTGATATCAATATCGCGTAAATCTAATTTATGATTTGCCAAATCGTTTAATGTATTGCGTCTGCCAATGACAGTCAAGGCTGTTTGAATATCTGTAGGGATTTTTTTCGCTAAATTTTCTTCAATATCAGCATTTATCGGGGAATTTTCGCGGATAAAAGCAGCGAGGATTTCCATAATTGTCCAATGATATTTTGGACAATCTCTGGCAATTCTTTCTAAAACATAAATTGCAGCAAAACGTGTTTCTATTTGACTGCTACCTAAATGTGCGATCGCTTCTGAAAATCGTTTGGCAATTAATTCTTCTGGATTTACTGGTGGAGAAATTACCTGGCTGTTGATGATTTGCTTACGCTCCATAATTTCGGAAAAGGTTTTTGATAATACAGTCTGACCGATTGCTAAAGAAAGTTTTGAGGTATAGTACGTATGAATGCTAAGTACTATGCCCCAAGCCACCAGAGAAATTAAAGTGATTATTTGCAGAAATATGGCAATTTCTTGAGTGATGGAAAATGCCGGAAAAATCGCCAA
Organism: Calothrix anomala FACHB-343; assembly: GCF_014696435.1. Lineage (GTDB taxonomy): Bacteria > Cyanobacteriota > Cyanobacteriia > Cyanobacteriales > Nostocaceae > Aulosira > Aulosira anomala_A. The sequence goes on from NZ_JACJQG010000013.1 coordinate 94,108, forward strand.
AGCGCTAATAATTAAAGATATGCCCAGAAATAATATAGCAGGAGTATATATATACCAAGTATTAAGTCTATCTATATTGAATAAAGACGTATCAGGAGTCTTCATTGCTGAATTTTTATGTAATTTGGCTTATCCATACTATTATTTGTTGATCCCTTTTAGTACAGTAAATACACTGACTTAATTAATCAATAAATTTGTTCGCCTAAAAATCTCTATGGATTTACTTAGCACCATAATAATTACTGTAATTAGGCGCAATCAAAAACCCTACAAATTTTCAGAAGCTATTATTGAGGGTTTGCCGATTCAGATTATTCATAAATCAATACGGTTCAGTTAAGAATAATTGTAGTAGCGTGACAAGGTTAAAAAGTTGGGTTCAAACAATCTAGAAAATCTACCAATAATAAATATAGTCTCTGATTATTCAACCCAACAAATTAAGCTTGCCGCGCTAGTAGGTTGGGTAGAGCGATAGCGAAACCCAACATTAAAGGGGCTTTGTTGGGTTTCGTTCCTCAACCCAACCTACATCTTTTCAGGTTTTTGATGCTAACTGAACCGTATTGATTCATAAATACCATATATGGGATAAAATTTGCATATCCTCTGTAGACTTAGTTGTGCGATCGCATTCATGAAATCTGTAAATTTAGCTCGTCATCAGGTCTACAGTTATGAATTATGCAACAATAAACTGCGAATTACAAAATCAGCATAAATTTTGCGATGCAGCAACAAGTGCGATCGCTAAAATAGCCAATAACAGCAAAAATATGCCAAAAACTTGGCATAAATTATTTATTTTGACTTTAACTAGATTGCCGCCAATGTGTAGGCGCTTCTACATCATCCGGTAGGCGAGTTGTGCGATCGCCTAAAGCTGTTGTAATTTGTTGTAATTCTAAATTCTTCACCCCTGTCAAAATCGCTCCGGCTAATTTGACATCACAAAAGTTTGTCTCGAAGAGGTTAGCACCCATCAAATTTGCGCCGTGGAGATTAGCTTCATAGAGAACGGCTTGAGAAAGGTTAGCGCCTATCAGGTTGGCTTGATGTAAGTCAGCCTCAGCCAAGCTAGCTTCGGAAAGGTTAGCAAAGTAAATTTCTGTTTGTTGCAGTTTTGCTGCATTTAAGTTAGCGCCTTGAAGATTGGCTCCATTTAAGTTAGCGCCTTGGAGGTTTGCGCCAATTAACCCTGTTAGCTGTAAGTTAGCTTTACCCAACTTTGCACCTTGCAAGTTAGCTAGAAATAACTTGGCGGCGGAGAGATTGGCAACTTTTAAGGTAGCTTGTTGTAAATTCGCTTTATACAGGTTGGCTCCTTGCAAGTTAGCTGCACGCAGACTTGCGCTTGTGAGGTTAGCACCCCGCAGGTTAGCACTAGACAAATTAGCGCGATTTAAGTTAGCCCAAGCCAGATTTGCTCCCCGTAAATTAGCTTTAAGTAAATTAGCTTCATACAAAATTGCGCCAAAAAGTTTAGCTCCAGCCATATCCGCACCAACTAAAACCGCACCGCGCAAATCTGCACCAGATAAGTCACACCCCCGTAAATCAAAATTTTCTAAGTTAGCTCCTTGTAAGTCGGCTTGTCTAATATCTGTATTGCGTAAGTTGATTTTTTGGTTTTCTCTATCTTCCAAATAATTACGCCTACCAATGACTGTCAAGGCTACTTGAATATCGGTGCGGATTTTGGGTAATTCGTATGGGGTATTTACTTCAATTTGTGGTGTGCGATGATTGTCTTTTTTGTACTTATCAAAATCTAGAGGTGCAACGTTTTCCTCACGCATGAGTTCGTGGTGATGGATAGGTGCATTTTCGCGCACAAAAGCAGTGAGAATTTCTATAATTGTCCAATGTTCTCTAGGAAATTCCTGGGCGACTCTTTCCAGAGCATAAATTGCTCCTGTACGGGTTTCACTTTTCTCATGCCCTAGCTGGGCAATAGCTGTCATAAAGCGTTCGGCTGTTAACCGCTCTTGGGAGAGTTTAGCATTTTGAATTGCTAGTTCGATGTTTTTTTCAGCCGCGATCGCACTTTTTTCTAAAGCTTGGGCACGCTTGGCTCCATAATATGCATTCACCAACAATGCCAAGCCTAAAAAAATCATTGCTAAGGTTCCTAAGGCTTGAATTCCATATTGTATTTGTTGTGGAATTGATAATTGCCGAATATTTGACAATGTAAAGAAAATCACAGTCAATAACAGCACAAATATCACTGCGATCGCTATCAACCAATTTAACAGTAAGCCTGTCTTGTTAGCAGACATTGCCCAAATATTCCTCGTTACTCAGGATTATTACTTATATTCGGAGGGTAAACAGTATAGCATATTGCAAGCCATTTGCATATATCCCCCAAGGTTGAGTTTTTTGCTTTCCATGTCATTAGTCAGTAGGGGCGGGGTTTCCCCGCCCTTGTGCGAGTTTCAATTTTACTATTTGCTTGAGATATCAACATCAGAAAATTTTGCCTCTCTCAAGTTAGCTCCATTGAGGATAGTATCTTTAAGAATTACCCCATCTAACTTTGCTAAATATAGGTTTGCTTGATTTAAATTGGCTCCAGAAAGGTTTGCGCCGGAGAGATTCGCCGCACTTAAAATTGCTTCTTTGAGGTTAGCACCAGCGAGATTTGCGCCGGAAAGATTCGCCGCAGTTAGAATGGCTCCATGCAAATTAGCACTACATAAATCTGCGCCAGAAAGATTAGTTTGATAAAGGTTTGTCATTTCAAAATTAGCTCCGGAGAGTTTAGCACCCCTAATATCTATGTGGCTTAAATCTAGTAGTTCAATTTCTCTATCTTGTTGAGTATTTCTGTTAGCTAGCACTGATAAAGCTGCTTGAATATCAGCACGAATTGTTGATAATGGGTTGTCTTGTATTTGGATATGAGTCTCTTGGGCGGCATTATTGCGAATAAAATTTGTTAGCGCTGCCATAATTTTTCTATGTAATTTTGGATCGGCTTGCGCCATTGTGGCTAAATCATCAAAGACAGCTAGATTAATTTCTCTATTTTGGCGTTCTAGTTGTTCAATTGCTTGGTTTAAACTTTGGATATAAGAATATTGATTAATATTTTCTAATTTATTTTTATTAGCAAATAGCGCTTGATAGATTTTGTCTAATAAAGATATATTTCTCTTATTATTGTTTCTTACCGTATTATAAGCATCTATAATTACTTTTAACATACATCTAGTTAATTTTAATAATTTAGATATTTGTCACCAAAAAAGTCATACACTTTATCTGTAAGTATATCACTAGGACATATAAGTAATCTTGCTAACTTAGATTTAGAAATAATCAGTAATATATATTAGCCAGAGAAATTAATTGTTTCAGGGATTTATCTATTCACAATAGATAATGTAACAGAATTAGGGAAAATCATCAGATGCCGCCAGAAAAATCAGCGAAATCGAAAAATTTGGTCTTAGTAGGAGGGGGCCATTCCCATGCAATTGTGCTGAGGATGTTAGGGATGAAACCTTTAGCTGGAGTGGGTTTAACTTTAATTAGTCCAAATTCAGATACTCCTTATTCGGGGATGCTTCCGGGACACATTGCTGGTTTTTACAACCATGATGAATGTCATATTGATTTACAACGATTAACTCAATTTGCACAAGCACAGTTTTATGTTGACCGAGCGATTAATCTAGATTTGCAAAATAAAAAAGTAATTTGTGCGAATCATCCTGCTGTAGATTTTGATGTACTGTCTGTTGATATTGGCAGTACTCCCGCAAAAATATCTGTATCCGATGCAGCAGAATGTGTTGTTCCCGCTAAACCTGTTTCCGAACTACTTAAACACTGGTATCAATTATTGAAAACTGTAGAAGCAAATCCGCAAAAACCGCTAAGAATAGCGATCGCAGGTGGTGGTGCAGGTGGTGTAGAATTGGCGCTGTCGATGGAAGCACAGTTAAAGCGCATTTTATCACCATCAGCGATGCTAGAGGTTCATTTATTCCAGCGCGATCGCCAATTAATGTCCAAGCATCATTATTCAGTCCAGCGTCTAGTACAGCAAATTCTCACCCAACGGGGTATAAAACTTTATTTAGGCGAAACTGTGACTCAAGTTACACCCCTTGCACAGACAGGAAATCAACAGACATTACAAGTTAAATGTGAGTCGGGATTAACCGTAGATTGTGACAAAATTTTTTGGGTAACCCAAGCTGCTGCACCTGATTGGTTAAAATCTACAGGACTAAGAACTGATGACCAAGGCTTTATTTTAGTAGGAGATACTTTACAATCTCTGTCTCACCCTGATGTGTTCGCGGCTGGTGATATTGCCACAATGATCGATCATCCCCGTCCTAAAGCTGGGGTATTTGCTGTCAGACAAGGTAAGCCTTTGTATGAGAATTTGCGACGGTATTTGTTAGGTAAACCTCTCAAAGCCTATGTACCGCAGAAACAATACCTAAGTTTAATTGGTACAGGAGATAAAAGTGCGATCGCCACAAGAGGTGCATTCACGTTACCACCCAATAAATTATTGTGGTATTGGAAAGATTGGCTAGATCGTCGTTTTATGGAACGCTTTAATTAAGAATTGGGGAACTCAAAACCCTGATGAATAAAAGGTAACTGAACTATGAAAGATAAATTATTAGGATTAATTGATTAATGTTTAATTTTAAAACTAGTTTTATCTTATTATTTATTATTTGTGTGGTAGCGACTGCACTCACAGCCTATTGTTTAGGGGGAATTAGTCCGGATTTAATTAAATCTTGGTTGAAAAACTCTGGTATTTGGGCACCTGTAACTTATGTAATTATCTATGTCGTCGCCACCATTTTAGTATTACCTTCCACCGCCCTGAATTTAACCGGGGGTGCGATTTTCGGCCCTTGGCTGGGGACATGTTGGACAAGTACAGGGGCAATTGTCGCCGCGATCGCTGCTTTTATTTTTGCCCGGACAATTGGATATAATGCGGTAGCCAAAAGACTAGCAGGGCGTTGGCAAGCGATTGACGCTGAAATTAGGCAAGGCGGAGTCTATTATATGTTTGCCATTCGTTTATTACCGATAATGCCCTACGGTTTGGTTAACTTCGCAGCTGGGTTATCATCAGTCAGCTTTAAAGATTACCTCATCGGCACTATTTTAGGGACTGTACCGTCAGTATTACCATTTGTTTTACTGGGTAGTTCTGGCTTAAAAGCAATCCGTACCGGCGAAGTTATGCCACTTGTGGGCGCTTTAGCCTTACTAGGAATGCTAGTGGCTGGCTCTACTTGGTATCGTCGTCGTCGCCGTTTTCCCTTTCATCGCAAACGTTAAGTAAATCATGCTACCTAAATATTCTTTTATCGTCCCGATTTATAACGAAGAAGAAACCATCCAAGAAATGTATCGCCGCATTTCCCAAGTCATGAATCGCATGGATGGCGAGGTAGAGTTATGTTTAGTGAATGATGGTAGCCGCGATCGCTCTTTACAAATGATGCGAGAATTACATCAAAAAGATCCGCGCGTGGTTTACTTAAGTTTGGCGCGAAATTTTGGACATCAAATTGCTGTGACGGCTGGGCTAAATTTTGTTCGCGGCAAAGTAATTGTCATTTTAGATGCCGATTTACAAGATCCGCCCGAATTAATTCCCGACATGGTAGAAAAATGGCGACAAGGATATAAAATTGTCTACGCCCAACGCATCCAACGCCGTCAAGAAGGGTGGTTTAAACGTTTCACCGCCTATGCTTTTTACCGCATTCTCAAAAATCTGGCAGATGTTGATATCCCCACAGACACAGGGGATTTTTGTTTATTAGATCGTCAAGTTGTCGATGTTCTTAATGCTATGCCAGAACGCAATCGTTATATTCGCGGATTGCGGGCTTGGGTGGGTTTTAATCAAATAGCAATTAAATTTGAACGCGATCCGCGCTTTGCCGGTGAAGTGAAATATACATTTCGCAAATCTTTAGCATTGGCAATTAATGGATTAGTTTCCTTTTCTAAAGTTCCCTTACAACTTTCTACTTATATGGGATTTTTCGCCGCCCTACTTTCACTATTCATGTGTGTAATGGTGTTATACTGGCGACTTGTTCAGCCCCATTCTTCCCTCACGGGAATGGCTATTATTTTGATGGCTATTTTCTTTATTGGTGGCGTACAACTATTTAGTATTGGAATTTTGGGTGAATATATTGGGCGGATTTATGAAGAAGTAAAACAACGTCCGCTTTATACCCTAGCAGAAGTAGCCGGTTTTTATGAGGATTATGCCGAACGCCAAAAATCCATGAGTATGGTAGACGAGAAATAGTTGTAACCAGCACAGCAAATTTCCCCGCGATGATGAGAAAATCGCCCCATTTTGTTAATCAAAATTTAAGAGCATATAACTACTTGGAATCTTGATCCTTATGTGGTCAAATAAAGATGATTCCCAAAATATATCGTTGCTCATCCATGAAAAACTCTGCTGCGCTGACAACTACATTTTGTATTACCTTAAGTTTGCTGCTAACAGCCTGTAATGGTGGTAACAGTGCTAATAATGGAGGAACTTCTACACCAACTCAGACTACAACTAACAATCAATCAACAACAAATACATCAGGCGTAATTCCCATTGGTATTGCCTTTGCACAAACTAGTAACGTAGCATTACTAGGGCAAGAACAAGTAGCTGGCGCAAAAATTGCCGAGAAGTATTTCAACGATAAAGGTGGTATTAATGGTACGCCAATTAAACTAGTGTTTCAAGACACTAGCGGTGATGAAAATGGTGCAATTAACGCTTTTCAAACCTTAATTAATAAAGATAAAGTCGTCGGGATTGTGGGGCCGACTTTATCACAACAAGCTTTTAGTGCAGACCCTGTAGCTGATCGTGCTAAAGTACCTGTATTAGCAGCGTCTAATACCGCAGATAAAATTCCCGAAATTGGCGATTACATAGCGCGAATTTCTGCACCTAGTTCTGTAGTTGCGCCTAATTCTGTCAAAGCTGCACTCAAGCTCAATCCTAACATTAAAAGAGTGGCGGTTTTCTTTGCCCAAAATGATTCTTATAGTAAATCAGAAACCGACATCTTTCAGAAAACTGTGAAGGATCAGAATTTGGAATTAGTCACAGTTCAAAAGTTCCAAACTAGCGATACAGATTTTCAAACCCAAGCTACCAATGCAATTAACCTGAAAGCAGATTTAGTGATTATTTCCGGTTTAGCTGCTGATGGTGGTAACTTAGTCAGACAATTACGAGAACTCGGTTATAAAGGTTTAATTGTCGGTGGTAACGGGCTGAATACTTCCAACATTTTCCCAGTATGTAAAGCATTATGCGATGGTGTATTAATTGCCCAAGCTTACAGTCCAGAACATCCTGGTGAGATTAATTCAACATTTCGTAAAACCTATAGCGAACAATTTAAAAAAGAACCGCCACAATTTACAGCCCAAGCTTTTACAGCAGTTCAAGTTTATGTCGAAGCACTCCAAGCATTAGATAAAAAAACTAAAGTTAATACCTTAGCTCTACCACAATTGCGCAATGAATTAAATAAACAGATACTAGCAGGGAAATATAATACACCCTTAGGTGAAATTGCTTTTACCCCCGTTGGTGAAGTCATCCAAAAAGATTTTTATGTAGCGCAAATCAAAATGGATAAAGATGGTAGCCAAGGTAAATTTACATTTTTAAAATGACGTAGATTAGGGAGATAAGGGAAGGGAAGGGGGACAAGGAGGACAAATGAAAATTGTACAGACGCGATGAATCGCGTCTCTATTGACAAATGACAAATGACAAATGACAAATGACAAATGACAAATGACATTTACCTTATTTTTGCAACAATTTTTAAACGGGCTATCTATTGGTAGCGTTTATGCAATTTTCGCCTTAGGATACACTCTGGTGTACTCCATTTTAGGCATCATTAATTTAGCGCATGGAGCAGTATTTACTCTGGGTGCATATTTTACTTATGCACTCATGGGTGGTAGTTTTGGCTTCAATGGTTTGCTAGCTAATGCCACTCTACCGATAAAATTACCATTTGCGATCGCCTTATTTTTAGGTAGCTGCTTGGCGGGATTGGTGGGGATAGCAATGGAACGCATCGCTTTTCAACCCCTACGCCGTAAAGGATCAGATCCTTTATTAACTGTAGTTTCTAGCTTGGGCGTAGCGGTAGTTATCGTTAACCTGATCCAATATCTAGTTGGTGCAGAAAGTTATACCTTTCCTTCTAATGCTTACGGGAATTTACCACCCTCAATAAACTTTGGTACTCCTGAAAGCCCGATTCCTATACGCAGCGTGCAAATCGTGATTTTTGCGGTTTCTGTGGTATTTGTGGCAATTCTTACCTATTTTATTAACGGTACTAAATATGGTAAAGCCATGCAAGCGATCGCCGAAGACGCAACCACCGCCAGTTTATTAGGAATTAACACCGATGGCTTTATCGTCCTGACATTTTTCATCAGCAGTTTCTTAGCCGGATTAGCCGGTACTTTAGTTGCTTCTAGCGTCAGTATCGCCGGGCCTTATTTTGGTATCGCCTTTGGTTTAAGAGGGTTAGCAGTCATCGTCTTAGGCGGTTTAGGAAGTATTCCCGGTGCGGTATTAGGCGGTTTACTCATTGGCTTAGTCGAAGCATTCGTCCCCGGCGAATACTCCGGTTACAAAGACGCCGTAGCATTTGCCATTTTATTTGTCATGCTATTAGTTAGACCCCAAGGTTTACTAGGACGCAGGTTTATTCAGAAGGTTTAGAGACTGTATGACAACATTTACTAAACAGAAATTAACTTTTTATCAGTTTCTTGAACAGTGCCCAGAGGAAGGTTTTTATGAATTAGTGAATGGAGAAATTGTTGAAGTACGAGCTACGAGAAATCATGATGATGTCGCTGATTTTATGGCTGACTCTTTCAAGGATGAAATTAAACGTTTTAATCTGAATTATGTCGTTAATAACACAGCAGTAATTAAAACAATCACTGCTGAAGGCGTAGAACAAGGACGCAAGCCTGATGTCAGTGTCATAGATAAGGATATATGGCGCTCAAATCGTACTGCTTACTCTGCACTGGAAGAATCGATTCAATTAGCTGTAGAAGTGACATCAACTAATTGGGAAGATGACTATATTGATAAATTAGACGAATATCAACGTTTAGGCATCAAAGAATATTGGATCGTCGATTATTTAGCAATAGGGTTAAGAGAATATTTAGGTAATCCCAAAGTTCCGACTGTATTTGTTTTTGTATTAGACAGTAATGGAAGATATCAACGCCATCAATTTCGAGGTGCTGAACGAATCATATCGCCAACTTTTCCAGAATTAACATTAACAGCAGAGCAAATATTAACAGCTTAAGCCTAAGATTTATTAGGAATTATGATAATAATGCATTCGCAATGCGGCAGGACTTACGCAAAATCATCAAAAACCTTAATTTATTGAACCGCCAAGACGCCAAGAACGCCTTCTCTGCGAGAGGCTTCCGCCAACGCGCAGCGTCTCCCCTTGGGAGAAGAATTCGTAGAGTGTGTGTAAATCCTATGATAATTAGATAAGGGAATTAAGGGGAGACAAGGAGGATAAGGAGGACAAGGAAGATAAGGGAAGGGAAGGGGGACAAGGAGGAAAAATAACAAATGACTATTGACTATTGACTATTGACTAATGACTGAATTTATTTCTACTTACGGTTCGCTAATAGTCTCTATGGTATTAGGGGCTTTATTGGGGCTATCCCTTTACTTACCATTAATGACAGGACAACTATCTTTAGCAAGCCCCGGATTTTATGCTCTAGGTGGTTATATTGCCGCAATTTTATCAACAACAGTCTTTAAATCTGATAGTAGTTCATTTTCGATTTGGCTGTTGTTAATCGAGATGATAATTGCTGGTATAATTTCTGGATTATTGGGTATTGCTGTAGGAATTCCCGCTTTAAGATTGCGGGGAATTTATTTAGCGATCGCAACTATTGCTTTTGTCGAAGTTTTGCGCGTTATCTCCCTCAATTTAGAAATTACAGGCGGTGCTGTGGGGATTTTTGGTATTCCCCAACCCTTCCAAAACCAAATCGAATATTTATGGATTGCTTTACCATTACTCATCATTTCAATGGTGTTATTTTATCGTCTAGAACGCATTCGCGTAGGCAGAGCATTTACTGCAATTCGAGAAGATGAACTAGCCGCCGGTGCAATGGGAATTAACCCCACATACTATAAAGTTTTAGCTTTTACATTAGGGGCTATTCTTGCAGGGGTAGTTGGTGCAATTAGCGCCCATTTTCTCAATACCTGGAATGCTCGCCAAGGGACATTTGATGCGAGTATTATCTACTTAACTTTTGTCTTAATTGGCGGTTCGAGAACGTTTTTAGGTTCAGTTGTGGGCGGAATGGTATTTACAGCTTTACCCGAAATCTTGCGCAGTCTAGCCGATACAGGCGGATTACCTTTGTGGTTAGCGCAATTTTTACGAGATGGGAGATTAATTATTTTTGGCGTGCTAATTGTTATCGGAACCATCTTTTTCCCTCAAGGATTAGTCACACCAGATATTTTTAAGCAGCGCAAAATTAAAAGTAGATCCTAATTTAATATTTGAATTACTATAGCAATCCTATCTGAGTTGTGAAAATATTTTTTTTGATGAACCGCCAAGACGCCAAGTACGCCAAGGTTCAGAGAAGAAGCTGAGAGTTAGCAAATTTCACAAATGATTTAGGATTGCTACATTTCCTAGTCACTAGCCCCTAGCCCCTAGAAATATGGATAACAATTCTATTGTCTTAGAAGCAAAATCATTAACACGCCGCTTTGGTGGTTTAGTGGCTGTAAATAATGTCTCTTTCGCAGTCCAAAAACATGAAATTTTTGGATTAATCGGCCCTAATGGTGCAGGAAAAACCACATTATTTAATTTAATTACTGCTTTAATTCCCCCTTCTGAGGGACAATTAATTTATCAAGGTCAAGATATATCCCAATTACGTCCCCATAAAATTGCAGCTTTAGGAATTGCCCGCACTTTTCAAAACATTCGCTTATTCGGTGAATTATCAGCTTTAGAAAATGTGATTATTGGCGGGCATTTGCATACTAATAGTGGTATGATTACAGGAGTTCTAGGATTGCCACCAGCGCCTAGTGAAGAATCTAAAAGTCGCAAAAAAGCTTTAGATTTATTAGAGATGGTGGGATTGAGCGATCGCACTCAAGAAAAAGCCAAGAACTTTGCTTACGGCGATCAGCGTCGCTTAGAAATCGCCCGCGCCTTAGCCTTAGAACCGCAAATTTTGCTCCTCGATGAACCCGCAGCAGGGATGAACCCCAGCGAAAAACAGCAACTCAGCGATTTTATCCGCAGTCTTAGGGAACGCTTTAACTTAACGATTATCTTGATTGAGCATCATGTACCCTTAGTTATGGGATTATGCGATCGCATTGCTGTTTTGGATTTTGGACAATTAATTGCTTTGGGTAAACCTGCTGTTGTCAGAGACGATCCAGCCGTAATCGCAGCTTATTTGGGAAGTGGATGAGGAATTAAACCGCCGATGAACGCCGATGAACGCCAAGATTTAATTAGTAAAGAAGATTTTACGATTTTAGATGTTCAAGACCTAGATGTAAATTATGGCGGTATTCAAGCCTTAAAAAAAATTAATTTAATTATTAAAAAAGGTGAAGTAGTCACTTTAATTGGTGCTAACGGTGCTGGTAAAACTACCACACTCCGCGCTATCTCGAAAATAGTTTATCCCAAAAGCGGGGCGATTTTTTATAGTGGTAAGAATATCACGCGCCGTCCAGCTTACGAAGTAGTAAAACTAGGTATCGCCCATTCTCCTGAAGGAAGGAGAGTATTAGCCAGACAAACAGTTTTAGATAATTTATTATTAGGCGCTTATATTCGTAACGATCGAGAACAAATTAAAGCAGATTTAGAACAGCAATATCAGCTATTTCCCCGGTTAGCTCAAAGACGCCATCAACTAGCCGGAACCCTCAGTGGTGGGGAACAACAAATGTTAGCGATCGCGCGTGCTTTAATGAGTAAACCCCAACTCCTACTTTTAGACGAACCTAGCTTAGGTTTAGCACCCGCGATCGTCCGGGAAATCTTTACTATTATTGAAAATCTCCGCGCTACCGGCGTAACAATTTTATTAGTCGAACAAAACGCAAATTTAGCTTTACAAATTGCTGATCGAGGATATGTTTTAGAAGCTGGTGCTATTACTTTAACAGGTGCAGCATCGGAATTAATTACCGATGAGCGAGTGAAAAAAGCTTATTTGGGATAACTGAATTAAATGAAGAAATAGGGTGGGATATATGGTACAGTTACCAACCAAACCTCTAACTTTAGAAGAATTTTTAAAACTGCCGGAAACTAAGCCAGCTAGTGAATATATCAATGGGCATATTATTCAAAAACCTATGCCACAAGGAAAACATAGTAGGCTTAGATGTCAGTTATTTAGTACTATTAATGCTTTAGCTGAAACTCAAAAAATTGCCCTAGCCTTTCCAGAATTGCGTTGTACCTTTGGCGGACGTTCAATTGTCCCTGATGTCGCGGTGTTTGCTTGGGAAAGAATTCCTGTAGATGCAAATGGCGATGTGACGAATGTTTTTGAAACTTATCCAGATTGGACAATTGAAATCCTCTCACCTGAACAAAGTCAGACTAAAGTCACCGGAAATATTTTACATTGTCTAAAGTATGGTACTAGCTTAGGTTGGCTGATTGACCCAGATGAAAAATCTGTTATAGTTTATCCACCAAAACAACAACCAGAACTTTTACAAGCAGAACAGGAAATTTTACCAGTTCCCGATTTAGTGAGTAACCTGCAATTAACTGTAGGACAATTATTTGCATGGTTAAAATTATAAGCTAATGCAAAACTAGACAATTGTAGGTTGGGCTTACCGTGTGTAAAGCCAACAAACCCCCCAAATGTTGGGTTTTGTGACTCAATCAAACATACGCAGCTTAATCATGACTAAAAAAGTAATTAAAAATCAAATTCTAGGTGAATTAACTTGGCATAATGATTTTGATTGGTGGAAGGGTAAAATTGAAATTACTCCAGGGAATATTATTAGTTTGAGCGTTGATAGTGAGAATATAGAAATACCATCTGTTAGCGAACTTACTTGTCATTCTTTCACCCGAATTAAACAACAAGAAGTCAACCTTCGGCGTTGTACAGCTAACCAGCTTATCGACCTGTACAATAAAAGCTGGAATAATGATGATGAGATTGACTGTCCAACTTTCATGAATTTGATCAAACTCGAAGCAGTCCATTTAAATTCTGATGGTAGCGCTACCTTGTATTATGAGGATGGCGGTTTATTTGGCGGACATGTAATTGTTGTCTCGATTGATTGTGATGGAATTTTTGAGGATGCAGATATTGCAGGTTAATACTGCTAAACATGTAAAATAAAAAATTTTTTAACATATATAGATTTAGCTAGATAGATTAGGACATCAAGCTAAAATAAAACCCTGACAATCAAAGGCTTTTAAGTCTGTCAACAGTCAACAGTCAACAGTCAACAGTCAACAGTCAACAGTCAACAGCTATAAATAGGCAATGCCCACCATTTTATATCTTTGGTGGGCATTATAAATAATATTGTGTTTGAAAATTGCTATTTCAACTGCAATTCTGCTTCGCCTACAACAGGTTCGCCTGATTCACCTAATACTCGTGAATAGAAAGATCCAGCTAAGATTGCACCTAAAATAGGCGCAATCCAAAACATCCAAACTTGGCGAAACATTTCTACCCCAGCAAACAGTGCAGGGCCAGTAGTACGCGCAGGATTTACTGATGTATTAGTGATGGGAATACTGACTAAATGAATCAAAGTTAGCGCTAAACCAATAGCAATCGGTGCAAATCCTTTAGGCGCACGGCCATCAGTTGAACCTAAAATTACTATTAAAAAGATGAAGGTGAGTACAACTTCTGTGATGAAGCAAGCAAATATTGAATAACCACCGGGAGAATGTTCTGCAAAACCATTTGTTGCTAATGGATTCGAGCCAGAAAGTGTAAAGCCTGGTTTACCACTGGCGATTAAATAAATTAACCCTGCGGCGAAAATTGCGCCTAATACTTGAGAAATAATATATGGCAGTAATTCGGAGCCGGGAAACCGTCTTCCTGCCCACAAACCAAATGATACAGCCGGGTTAAGATGACAACCAGAAATATGACCAATCGCATAGGCCATAATCAAAACTGTCAGTCCAAATGCTAGAGACACACCTAAAAAACCAATTCCCAATTCATTGGCTTTAGCATCAGGAAATGCTGCTGCAAAAACAGCACTTCCGCATCCACCAAGAACTAGCACCAATGTTCCGAGAAATTCCGCAAGACAACGGGTAAACAGGGGTATCATTTTTTTATCCATACTCTCCTCAGTTTCAATTTACGCTGTCATCTTTCCAGATTTTTAATCTTTAATTTTTTTTTAATTTTATACAATTGTTTATATTATTGATATCAATTTGTATACTGCTATTTATTTACTAGCTAGTTTCTCAATATTTAGAAACATATGTAAGGTGAGAATTGCTAACCCTACATATAAGGAGATTTTTTGGATTAAATTAGCTAGCTAGAGTTAATTTATCAATATTTCTTAATAATCTAAATTGTTAAATTAATTTGCACTCCCATGAGCAATAAAATACCCTTGAAATGATTAATATTGCTTGATACACAAGGAATTTTTATTACTGACTTACCAAGTTTCTCAACATGAGAAATAATCTTAGATGCCCTACTCTCACAAGAATTATTTAACAAAACATTACAATATTTATAATATATTTGGATTTGTAGCCCAGTTTTTGGGTGTCTATTACTGTAGCGAATTGTATTCCCCTGAACAATTAAAACCATGAGTCAAATTATCTGGATCGCCAGACACGCCAACCGCCTTGACTTTGTCAACCCCGATTGGTTTCTCACTGCTGAACGCCGCTACGATCCACCTTTATCAGAGGATGGTTTCATTCAAGCCAAGCAGCTAGCTAATCGCCTCAAAACAGAAAAAATCAGTCATATTTTTGCCTCTCCCTTTCTCCGCACCGTGCAAACGGCTAATGCAGTGGCTCAAGCCCTAGATTTACCGATTAAGCTAGAAACTGGGTTAAGTGAATGGTTAAATCCTGCTTGGATGACAGAAGAACCAGAAAGGCTTTCCACATCAGCGTTAGCAGAATTATTTCCCAGAATTGATATCAGTTATACCGCGCGCATTGCTGCCAAATATCCAGAAACACATGAACAAGTCAGAGGACGTTCGGGACAAACAGCTAGATGTCTGGCTACAGAATTCTACCCGGAGAATATCCTGTTAGTAGCACATGGCGCTTCTGTACTGGGTGCGGCGATGGGATTAGCCGGAGAAGTTGCAAAAACGGAAGTGAAGGCTTCTTTATGTTCTTTAGTCAAAGTGGTGCTGCAAGACTCAGAATGGTTACTAGAACTTAAGGGAGATACTTCTCATCTAGTGGAGGTAGAGGAAGTAGTTCGATTTGTTTAAATCTCTGATAGAGATTTTGAATCTTGGCTTCCGCTAATCTAGATATTGCTATGGACTGAGAATTCACTCTATTACTGATAAGTTTTATGACATTACTACTAGCGGGAGACATCGGCGGTACAAAAACTATTCTGCGGTTAACGGAAACCACAGACTCACCGGGAATCAATGAAACCTCAGACTCCCATCTGTTACGCAATATTTATGAGGAAAGTTTTCACAGTCAAGACTTTCCTGATTTAGTACCGATAGTCCAGCAGTTTTTAACTAAAGCCAAAGCCGCAACACCAGAAAAAGCTTGCTTTGCGATCGCGGGGCCAGTGGTGAAGAATACTGCTAAGTTGACCAATTTGGCTTGGTATTTAGATAGCGAACGTCTACAGCAAGAATTAGGGATTGGTTCTGTTTCCCTGATCAATGACTTTACAGCGATTGGTCACGGTATTTTTGGTTTAAACAACAAACATCTGCTGACTTTACAAGCAGGAAAACCCAAATCGGAAGCACCGATTGCGATTATTGGTGCGGGAACTGGCTTAGGACAAGGCTTTTTAATTAAGCAAGGACAACATTATCAAGTCTTTCCTTCTGAGGGTGGACATGCAGATTTTGCACCGCGTACCGAGTTAGAGTTTCGGTTGATGAAATACCTGCTAGATAAACATGATATCCAGCGCGTTTCTGTAGAAAGAGTTGTGTCTGGTCAAGGTATTATCTCTATTTACCAGTTTTTGCGGGATCAAAAAATTGCGACGGAATCACCAGATATCGCCAATATTGTCAGAGTGTGGGAACAAGAGGCAGGAAAATTAGAGAAAAGCGTCGATCCCAATGCAATTATTGGCACAGCTGCACTTCAAGGACGCGATCGCCTTTCTCAACAAACCATGCAGCTATTTGTCGAACTTTATGGTGCAGAAGCGGGAAATTTAGCGATTAAACTCCTACCTTATGGCGGATTATATGTTGCTGGTGGTATTGCTCCCAAAATCTTGCCGTTAATCCAAGAGGGTAGTTTTCTGTTAAACTTCACCCAAAAAGGTAGAATGCGTTCCCTCCTCGAAGAAATACCGGTGTATATTATCCTCAACCAACAAGTAGGGCTAATTGGTGCTGCTTTGTATGCTGCTAGGTTATAACAGCTAGCATCGGTGATATTAGCATCATCAAAAGCAAAATCTATGACAATTAAACTTTTATTGCCCTTACTTGCTGCCACACTTGTATGTGGCGGATCTTTATTGGTAGAAGCAGTTCAACCTAAACCAAAAGTTACTTCAACTCCGGCTAAAACCAAAGTTAATCAACCAGTCCAGCCCAAATGGAAGTTGTTTACTGGCCCCGATGGACGTTTTAGTGTTTTAATGCCAGGAACCCCTAAAAGGAATACCCAAACCCAAAAAACCTACATGGGGGAAATCAATGTCGAATTATTTATTGCCCAACCACAAAAACAGGAAGTAGCTTATGTAGTGGCTTACAATGATTTTCCTTACAGTTATGGTCAAATGGCGAACCCCCAAACGGTACTGAATAACGCTAGAGATATCGCCTTAAAGACTACGAAAAGTAATTTAATTAGTCAGCGAGATATTCAGAGTACTAATGGTCATCCAGGTAAAGAAATTGAGTATGTAGACGCTGGGGGGAAATTCACCAAAAACAGAATGTATTTTGCTCAAGGGCGGTTGTATCAAGTAATGGCTGTAACTACCAAAAAACAACGCCCATCTTTAGTGAAAACCATCAATGGCTATTTAAATTCCTTCAATTTGGTTTTAAAAGCTTGAATTCAGTTCTCAGCTTTGAATGCAAGTTCAAGGCTGAGGCTGGGCATGGGGCATGGGGCATTGGGCATGGGAAGATAAAGGATACAAATGACTAATGACTAATGACAGCCTCCGCCACTAATCTCTAATACCAATTCTCCAAAAGGAAGCAACAGATAATGACGGGGGACGCGGAGACAACGAGACGCGGAGATTAATGTGTAGCCAGATTTTAGAGAAAAGGTCAGGACTTACGCAAAATACCTTTGAAACTCTTATTTCTTCGTGTCCTTCGTGTCTTTGCGGTTCGATTCTTCCGTAGTTTGTGCGTAAGTTTTAAAGGTATAATTACACCAACTTATACCAATTTGAAAAAAGAATGCGATAGATACACAACCTCAACGCTTTGTTCTGTCTGGATTCTTAATTTTGAATTTTGAATTTTGAATTTTGAATTGGTATTACTTATTTTTTGTTAGTGCGATAACCGCTTGAACTAATTTTTCTGGATCTAATGGCTTGGTGAGGTGTCTGTGATAACCACTGTTTAAGGCGCGTTGGTAATCGTCAACTCTGGCATAGGCAGTAAGTGCGATCGCGGGAATTTGTCCGCCTTTTTTGGGTGGTAAGGCGCGAATTTGTTGAATTAAGGTATAACCATCAACTTCCGGCATCCCAATATCACTAATTAAGATATCTGCTGGGAAAAACTCTAGGGTTGCTAGAACTTCCGCCGCAGTGGTAACTGTGACAACTTCTGCACCATGTTGGGTAAGTAATACTGTTAAAAACTCACGGGCATCGGTGTCATCATCGACTGCCAAGATGCGAATTCCTGATAAATCGAGTTTTTGGGCGAAAAAATCCTCTGTTGGCTGAATTTCTGGGACTAAATTGAGTAGGGGTAACTGGACTGTGAAAGTCGCGCCTAAGCCGATACCTGGACTATCAGCCGCGATCGCTCCACCATGTGCTTCTACTAACTGCCGGACTATAGCTAATCCTAGTCCTAATCCGCCATATTTGCGAGTGATGGAAGCATCTTCCTGGCGGAAGGATTCAAACAGATGGGGTAGAAAATCCGGGCTGATGCCTTTACCTGTATCTTTAACAATAATTTCTGCGCGATCGCTTACTTTTTGCAGTTTAATATCTACACGCCCACCATTAGGGGTGAATTTAATCGCATTAGACAGCAAATTCCAAATAATTTGTTGTAAGCGGGCAGCATCTCCTGGTACTTGCCCAATATTCGGTAATACCGGATGAATTGTAATAGATTTAGCTATGGCTGCTGTCTTTACTGTATCGATGGCAGCCGTAATAATAAAAGATAAATTCACCGATGTGAGATTTAGGCTGAGTTTGCCACGGAGAATTTTGGCAACATCGAGCAAATCGTCAATTAGCTGGGTTTGTAATTTAACGTTGCGTTCAATTGTCGCTAAGGCTTCAACAGTTTTGCTTTCATCTAACTTCCGCGATTGCAATAACTTTGTCCAGCCGAGAATCGGGTTGAGGGGCGATCGCAATTCATGGGAAAGTACGGCGAGAAATTCATCTTTGATGCGGTTGGCACGTTCGGCGGCTTCTCTGGCGGCTTGTTCTTGTTGTAGTAGCTTCTCTCGTTGGGCTTCGGCGCATTTTTGCTCGGTAATATCTAATACCGTACCAATGAAACGTAAGGGATGACCTGCGGCATCAAAATAGGTTTGCCCTTTGGCTCTGATCCAACGTTCAATGCCATCATTAATCCCGATTGTCCGATATTCCACATCATATTGACCACCAGTGGCTGGGTTAAAGGCAGCTTGGACTATTTGTTCTAAGCGATCGCGATCGTCGGGATGCAGCCCAGCAAAAAATACTTCTAAGCTGGTTTCGGCTTCTGGTGGTAAACCAAACATAGCTTTACAGCCGACATCCCAAATTAGTTGATTAGTGCTGATGTTCAAATCCCAAGTACCTAATTGGGCAGATTCAATCGCCATGCGCAGACGATCTTCGCTTTGACGCAGGGCGGCTTCTGATTGTTTGCGATCGGTAATATCAGCCAAGACACCAGGAAAGGCGATCGCTTTACCGTTGGCGTCATATTCTACCCTTCCCCTAGCAATTACCCAGCGTTCTTGTTGCTCGGCGTTGATGATGCGGTATTCAACTACATAATCTTCTCGATAGGCGATGGCGCGTTTGATGGCGGCGCTGACTAGCGGTAAATCTTCTGGATGAATGGCGTTGATAAATTGCTCAATTGGTAAGCCAGCCGCCGCACTTTCTGGATCGACGCCAAATAGATGGGCAGAACTGCGATCGGTGATGACGCGATTATCGGGGATATGCCAACGCCAAGTGTAAATTAACCCTGCTGCTAAAGCGGCTTCTAGTTGAATGTGAACTTCTTGCAGGGCGAGTTCGGCATGTTTGCGATCGGTAATATCCACAGCCGCACAGGTAATACCCACAATATTATTTTGAGCATCGCGGATGGGGTCGATGGTTAAATCGTGGTAAGCAGTTTGCCGATCTTTTATTAGCTTGACTTCTTGCCGTAAACTTACACCTGTATCTAGCACCTGCTGCTTTAGCTGGGTAAGGTAAGCAGCTGTTTCTGGCGAGAGTAAATCTTGATCTTGTTTACCAATAACTTCCGCCACAGCAAAATCAAATGAGGGGTTGTAAATCCAGGTATAGCGGAGGTTGAGATCTTGGTTAAACAAGGTAATGGGCGTACTTTTTAAAGCCAGATTGAGTCTTTCTGTAGTTTGTTTCAGAGCAATTTCAGTTTCTCGTAAATCGGTAATGTCAGTATTGGTACCAAACCAGCGCAAAACTTTACCCTGTTCATCAAGGACGGGAATCGCACGGGAGAGAAACCAGCGATACTCTCCATTTTGGCTGCGTAAAAGAAAGGTATCTTCCCAGCTTTCCCCTGTTTCCATTGAATGACGGAATTTTTTAACTACCCGTTCCTTATGTTGTGGGTGATGCACTTTTTGCCAACCCCAACCAAGCATTTCTTGGGGGGTTGTACCTGTATAGTCATACCAGCGTTTGTTGTACCAAAAAATCGCTCCCGTTTCGTCTGCCATCCAAGCAAACTGAGAAATGTTATCTGCTAAAGTGCGGAAGCGAGCTTCGCTTTCTGCTAGTTCCTGTTGAGCCAAGGTGAGATTGGTGATATCCATCACCGCTACCCCTACCCCGATCGCTTCTCCACTGGGTAAACACACAGGATAGTGATTGGCGATGGTATGCCTAAATACACCGGGTCTGACCTCACCCCTGAACTCCAGATTCAGGACTGGCTGTTGAGTTTCCATTACATTGAACAGTAAGGGAGCAAAATCAGGTGCCATTTGCGGCACAATATCCCATAAAGTTTTTCCTATATGCTCGCTTAAGGGTAAGCCATTGATTTTCGCTAGGGCTTCGTTACCATAAAGGAAGCGTAACTCCCGATCAAATAAAACTAAAACTGTCGGAGAAGCGGCAATAAATGCTTGAAGGATAGCTTCGCTCCGCTCGTGATTTGCAATCTCATTGAGCAGTTGTTTTTCTAACTGCTTTTGATGGTCAATATCAGTAATTGTACCAATCCAACCTGTAATTTGACCTTGGCTGTCTTTTGTGGGAATGCCGCGACAGATGAACCAATGATACACCCCATCAACCCGGCGAATGCGATATTCAATTTCAAAGGGCTGGCCGTTGGCTACTGACTGACTCCACTTTTCCAAAGTGCGATCGCGTTCTTGGGGATGAACTTGATCAACCCCCGCCACTCCCATTGACTCGGCTGGACTCAAGCCAGTGTAATCATACCAGCGTTGATTCCAGTAATTCACTGCTCCGCTAGCATCGGCTGTCCACACCATTTGCGGCATAGCTTCCGCCAATTCTTGATAGCGTTGTTGGCTGGTTTTGAGTGCGGCTGCGGTTTGGTGACGTTCGGTAATATCGACAAAAGCACCAATACAACCCCGGATTTGCTGCTGTTCATCGCGCAAGGGAGTTGCATAAGCTAATATCTGGCAGACTGTACCATCAGCTAGCAGAATCTCAAATTCAGCATCACGCACATCTACACCCAATCTGGCGGCTATTTGCATTGGTAACTCTGCTGCTGGTACTTCCTTTCCATCGCGGAAAGTGCGGTAGGAAGGTTGTTCCTGTGGTGGTGAGCTTTTTGAGACGTTCCTACTAGGTTCAACGCCAAGTAATTGGCGCAGATAAGCATTACTGTGCATTTGCAAACAGTCAGGATCGGTGGCGATCGCAATTCCTATAGGTATAATCTCGAACAGGGTTTGCAGTTCCACCACTCGATTTGCCAAATCCCGATTTAATTGTTGAATTACCGCCTCAGCCTGTTTTTGCTGGGTTAAGTCTATGGCGATCGCATTTCTCACTGCTTGGCGTAAATCTTCCGGCGTCATTCTTTCTTTGACTAAATAATCCACCGCCCCATGTTTTAAAGCCCGCACTGCGATATCTGCATCGTCACGATCAATCACCACAATCGGCGGACAGCAATTGCCCATTTGGGCTTGCAATTGTTGAATCGCCGCACAACTTTCAGAATCGGGTGAGGAAAGAGCTAAAACAATGGCGTCAACAGATGGCGATCGCAACAGTAGATCAATTTGATGGCTATATTTCTCTTGAATAATTCTGTATGCAAAACTCCCATCTTGCTGTAGTTGATGCTCATAATCGCGATCGCTTTCCTCTGCATCAACAATTACCATCACAGTCCGATGAGTTGACATACTTATTCACCTAAATCCCATAGTTGATCAAAAATTGTCGCCATTGCTTTCCCGGTTTTGCGGCAGAGTAATTTAGTTATTTTTTATAGCTCCCCTAATTCTGCCAAATAGCTTGATGATTAGCATGTCATTGCGGATGCAATACTGCTCGGTTAAGGAAAATTGTAGGTTGGGTTGAGGCTCTGCGAAACCCAACAGAGCTAACCAAATGTTGGGTTTCGTTCCTCAAACGCCACTTGCTACCCTGCGGGAACGCCTCCGGCGAACAAGCCGGGAAACCCGTCCAACGCAGTGGCTCCCCAACATACGCGGGTTAAGGTTTTTGAGCTTAACCGAGCAGTATTGATTGCGGATGATATCTGTTCTTGATCCCGCCATCGTGCTTGATCAAATGCCACATTTCCCGAATCAGCTTGCTAGTTGGCAATTCCTTAAATTTTAGAGCTACTTTTTGAGTTTTACAGTTCAATTTAGAATACATTTGTTTTTAATTACCTATTGCTTTGGATTCTATAGCAGATGCTATGGGCGATCAAATCTCTCTCAGGATATAAGGAATTTTAAATTTTTTGTGCAACATTCCTACCTGTTTAACAAAGAATGATTTGCTCGACGCCGAAAAAATTGCCGAATTTATACCAATTTAAATATTGTTTGCAATATATAAACTTCGTCCATGTTGAAACCTGGAGCGGGACGGAAAGCCCCCTACTACCAGCAGGGAGCAAGATGCTCCCACTACCCATGAAAAACTATGGTTCTCAAAATAGATATGGTTTAAAGTAATATTTGCCGCAGCCAAAAGTAACTATTAAAAGTATATGTAGGGTGGGCAATACATAGCAAAGGCATTTCCAGAAATAGTATGAGCCTCTGTGGTCTGCTGAAAAAAATCTGTAGGCGACGAAAATCGGGTTTATATAGGCAGAATTAATCCTAGCTGCACGCTGAACAATCACAATATTTAAATAACCAAAATTACGAAGCTGGCATACCTAACTTCGTTAAGAAATTGAGTATATTTTGTAGCGGAAATCATTTCCGAGTGTTATCGAAAAAATGGGTTTAAAACCCCGTACTTCTGGGACGTATTTATGTATTTTGTGTTAACATAAAGATGTGGTTAATTGGTCGATACCCATGATTGTTTACGAGTTTAAAGTCAAAGGTAAAGACAAGCAATATCAAGCAATAGATGAGGCTATCCGCACATCACAATTCATCCAAAACAAATGCTTGCGCTATTGGATGGATAACGAAAAAGTAGGAAGATATGACCTCAATAAATACTGTGCTGTATTAGCTGCTGAGTTCATGATTGCTGATGAATTAAACTCGATGGCTAGACAATCTGCGGCTGAACGTTCTTGGAGTGCAATAGCTCGATTTTACGATAACTGTAAGAAGAAGGTTAAGGGTAAAAAGGGTTTTCCGAAGTTTAAGAAAAACTGCCGTTCGGTTGAGTACAAGTCAACTGGATGGAAGCTTTCTGATACCAGGAAAGCCATAACCTTTTCAGACAAGAAAGGTATTGGAACCCTCAAGCTAAAAGGAACCTATGACCTTAATTACTATGACATCAAGCAAATTAAGCGTGTGCGGTTAGTGCGTCGTGCAGATGGGTATTATGCCCAATTCGCAATTGATATCGATGTCAGGATAGAAAGTCAACCAACCAATCAGGTAGTTGGTATTGACTTGGGGTTAAAGTATTTCATTGCCGACAATAAAGGTAATGTAGAACCATCACCCCAGTTCTACCGTAAATCGGAGAAACAGCTAAACCGAGCCAATCGTAAGAAGTCTAAAAAGTTCAGTCAGCAGAAGAAAAAAGCGCGCGCAAGGCAATCAAACAATTACCACAAAGCTAGAAATAGATATGCCCGGAAACATTTAAGGGTAAGTAGGCAACGAAAAGAGTATTGCAAGAGACTGGCATACTCCGTCATCCAATCTAACGATTTGGTAGTCTATGAAGATTTAAATGTCAAAGGGCTGGTAAAAAATCGACATCTAGCTAAATCAATTTCTGATGCTGGTTGGTACACTTTCCGCAGTTGGTTAGAGTATTTTGGTCACAAATATGGGAAGGTGACTGTTGCCGTGCCACCCCACAATACAAGCCAGAACTGCTCTAATTGTGGCAAGAAGGTGAAAAAATCTCTGTCCACCAGGACTCATGTTTGTCTTCATTGCGGATATACCGAAGACAGGGACATCAATGCAGCAATCAACATTTTGAGATTAGGACTCAGTACCGTGGGGCACACGGGAACTTACGCTACAGGAGATTTGCCACGCCACTTGCTTTAAGCCGGGGAACCCGTCCAACGCAGTGGCTCCTCTTGGGCGATTGGTGTAAACCTGTCGTCTAATGGCGAGTCGTTGAATGTAGAATCCCCGCCCTTATAGGGCGGTGGAGTGTCAAATATCCTATGAGAGATATGTGCAGAAATAGCTCCTTTGATATATCTAGATAAGCCAATAGGAAAGCGGTAAACATCCCGCCCCGTTTTCCTCACCGTCCAAATTTGTGTGGAAGGGTTAAATAGCGGGTTTTACTGATGAAAAAATTCCTAAAATACCTCAGTTTAGGTATATTATCAACAATTTTGACAGCAACACCAGGATTAGGCGCTGAACGCATTAGTTTTTTTTACCCTCCTTTTGGAGAATTTTCTTTATCGGCTGAATCTTTGGAAAAATTTGCTAAAGAAGGCAAAATCAATAGTGAATTAGCATTTTATGCCAGCCGTGCTACTCCCGAACAACTGGCACAATTAAGACAACTACTGCAACAAAAATTTGATATCAGTCCAGTTTTAGTGTCTCAGTTTACCTACTCACCTTTAGGTGAGGCGGTGGTGCGGCGTTTAGGAGAATTACTACTTACCGACTCTCGCCAAAATGGTTTTTATGCGATTCGTGCAGCTTTAATTCTCTCTGCTGCTTCACCAGAAGGGTTAAATGTGGTCAATTTGTTGCGTAAATACCCTAGCGACAGTTTGCGGTTGAATTTTTCTGAGGGATTACAGGTAGTTAATAGCTTGGTAGAGTTGGGTAGAGCTAAGGATCAAATTGTGGCCTTGATCAAACAACAAACGATCGCCCAAACTAATAATGCCACAGTTGACTTTGCCCAACAGCCAGATTTGCGATCGCCTGGGAATTTACCCTTTCAAATCACCAACCTCAAACTTAACGATAATTCCCGCAATCGCACTCTCCCAGTAGATATTTATTTACCCCAAGCATCAGCAGCTGCTACAGGAAATATTCAACCGCCCTTTCCCTTGGTTGTAATTTCTCATGGTGTTGCTTCCGATCGTTATGCTTTTATATATTTAGCTGAACATTTAGCATCTCATGGATTTGCCGTTGCTGTCTTAGAACATCCTGGTAGTAACGCCGAACGCTTTCAGTTATACTTTGCCGGTTTAGCAGGGCCACCAGAAGCCCAAGAATTTCTTAACCGACCTTTAGATGTTAAATTCGTACTCGATCAACTCCAGCAATTAGATAAAACCAATCCCAATCTTCGAGGTAAAATCAACTTCCAGCAAATCGGCGCAATTGGTCATTCCTTCGGCGGTTATACTGTCATGGCTTTAGCTGGAGGTAAAATTAACTTTGATAAACTGCGCGAAGATTGCAATCCTAATCGCACCTTGAATGTATCAGTATTTTTGCAATGTCGCGCTTTTGAGTTACCTGTCGCCAATTATCCCCTGCAAGACGATCGCATTAAAGCTGTAATGGCGATTAATCCAATTGATAGTTCCGTCTTAGGCGAAGCAGGCGTCAGTCAAATTAAAGTCCCAACCATGCTAGTAGCTGGTAGCGAAGATATCTTTGCCCCACCCATAGCAGAACAGATTTATCCCTTTACTTGGTTACCTAATCCCAATAAATACTTAGTCGTTATTGAAAACGCTACACATTTTAGCGCGATCGCCGAACCTACAGCTAATAATAATGTCTTACCCGTACCAGAGGCGTTACTAGGGCCAAATCGTGCGCCAGCTTATTCTTATATCAAAGCTTTAAGCCTAGCTTTCCTAGAAACCCATCTTTTAAACCGCAGCGAATCCCGCACCTACTTGCAGCCAGCTTATGCTCAATATATTAGTCAAAGTCCACTTAATCTCAGCCTTATACAATCTTTAACCCCAGAACAGTTAAAACAAGCACTCAACGGCTTAGATCCCCAACCAACCACACCAGCACCCAAGCCCTAATACCGTTTCACTTTAAGTTTGATACAAATAGATTGCAGGGGGCAGGGAGCAGGGGGCAGGGGGCAGGGGGAAAGAATTAAAAACCATTGGATTTGTATCAAGATTTTCGTGAAATGGTATAAACGCCATCCATGACTGATGACCGAAAATAAGTTTGGTTTAAACCAAACTTAATTTGACATCAGCATTTGTTTAAATGACCGGAGCATTCATAAGTTTAGTTAAAGCAAACTTAATTTGACATCAGCATTTGTTTAAATGACTGGAGCATTCATAAGTTTAGTTAAAGCAAACTTAATTTGACATCAGCATTTGTTTAAATGACTGGAGCATTCATAAGTTTAATTAAACCAAACTTAATTTGACATCAGCATTTGTTGAAATGACTGGAGCATTTGTAAGTTTGGTTTAGACCAAATTTAGTTTGACATCAGCATTTGTAAGTTTGATAGCAGCACCAGTAGTTAAAACAAGCACTCAATGGCATGGCTTAGATCCCCAACCAACTGCACCAGCACCGAAGTCTATGCCGAGTCCATAGCCGTGAAATTGGGGAACAGGAAGACAAGGGGGACAAGTTGCGGGTTCCCAAGGCAATTGGGCGGCTTTGCACACACTTGGTTTAGTTCATCAAAGTATCCGTCCGTAGATAACAAGGAAGTTGAAAGCTATTCTTTATAATGACATTTAGACTATGTTATTTATCTATGTCTCAACTCCCTACTTTGCAAGCAATTATTGAGTCTGTGGAAGCTCTCTCTGAAGACGAGCAAGATATATTATTTGACTTGATTTACAAACGCCGCATTGCTAAACGCCGCCAAGAAATTGCTCAGAACGCTAAGGTAACAATGGAAGCCGTCAGTAATGGCACTGCTCAGAGAAGTACCGCCACTGAACTGATGGCTAGTGTATTTGGGGATGAGGAATGAGGGCGTTAATTTTCGATGAAAGTTTTCGCCGTGCCCTGAAACGCCGTTGTAAAAATCGTCCTCAACTTCAAGCCAAAGTTTTCACAACTCTAAGTCTGCTTGAGATTGATCCATTTTCCCCTAGCCTCAAAACCCACAAGCTGCAAGGCGAACTGAAAGATCTCTGGTCTTGCGCTGTGGAATATGACTTTCGGATTGTCTTTTATTTTCAAAAGTTTGAGGATATGGAAGAAGAGGCAATTGTCTTAGTTGATGTAGGTACCCATGATGAAGTCTACTAAATCTATTTACCCTCCTATTTATGGATTCCTAGATAAAACTGAAAATACGCACCCCAGTAAAATAAATTCACAGCTAATAATAGACCTTTACTGAAGTGCGATCGCATATTAGGAAATAGATAAATACTGGCGATTAATACTAAACAAATCTCTACGAAAGCGACGATCCCCCCGTAATGTCGGCGATCCCAGTAGGAAATGGGGCTAATAAAACGATAATCGCTCAACGGAAAAAAGTGCCGATGGGCGTCATCATGATGCACTGGTAAATCTAAAATTGAGTGCAATACCATACTGATAAACCCCATTTCTACAACTTGCCAATTTAAAAAATGGGCAATTATTACCCCGATTAATGCTAAAGGGATCGAGTGAAAAGTACTAATAATATTTTGCCAAAACGGCTGATAGTAAACTTCTGACCAAATTTGCTGTGACGGTAAACGATAGACAAACTTCATCAAGAAGTAGAACAAAAATATTGGCACATCAGGCAAGATGGCACCGATGAAAATCGCGTGGCTTGCTTGATTGCGGATGTTTTGGCTGAAAACTACCAGATTGAGAATCGCATGGCTAGGAGTATTCATCACTGAAATTTAGTGAATTTGCTGACGACAATCGCTAATGGAATGTTTCCAAAAATTGATGTACGGTTAATATTTAAGCGATCGCGCAAATTGTAACAAATTTAGCTAAATCGCTGATTTTCTAGTATTAATGCCAGCAGTTTCTACTGATTGTCAGGAAATTTTTATATTATTTACCCAGTATTAATAAAAACTTATCCCCAAAATTTCGCCTATATATATACTATTTGTAAACAAGTATTAAGAAATGCTTATTAATAAATGTTGCCATAACTTGATGAAATTGTTAACGTGTGTATGACAGCGTTCTGGTTAATGCTTGGATTAAGGAGATTAAAAAACCTATGAGCTATATCCATGCAGCCAATTGTGCAAAGTCGTAATTGTCAAACACCAAGAGAGAGATTTCTGCAGTTGGGAGGCTGACTATAAGGGATTTGTAGATTAACTCAGAAATTTCTCCTATCAAAGTTTTGATGTCAATAAACATAACTAAATCGTCTTACCCTCCGGATGCGAGAACGCGGTAAGACTAAAGATTTTGGAGGTAAAAACTCATGAAGATTCAAGGTAAGGTAGCCCTGATTACCGGGGCTTCCCGTGGAATTGGGCGGGCGATCGCACTCGAATTAGCCCAACAAGGTATCAAGCGCGTGATACTATTGGCACGCGATCGCCAAAAATTAGCCGCAGTCGCCGAAGAAATCGAAGCTATCGGCGCAGCAACCACCATCGTACCCATCGATTTAACCCAAGCGATTGAAGTAAATATCGCTGTAGCTCAACTATGGCGCGATTGCGGGGCAATTCATCTACTAATTAATTGTGCCGGAGTCGCTTACCAAACTCCATTTCTCCAATCGAAACTTCCTCAAGTTCAAGAAGAAATCTCCCTCAATTTATTAGGGATGTACAACCTCACCAGCCTGGTAGCGCGACGCATGGCGAACCACAGACAAGGAACAATTGTCAACGTCTCCAGCTTGATGGGGAAAATTGCTGCACCCACAATGGCGACTTATTCCGCCACCAAATTCGCCATTTTAGGATTTACTCAAGCCTTGCGCCAAGAACTAGCACCTTACAACATTCAAGTGCAAGCATTATTACCTTCCCTCACCGATACAGACATGGTGCGCGGCTTTCAGTTATTTCGCTGGGTAATCCCCATGACACCCCAAGAAGTCGCCCAAACCTTTGTCGCAGGCTTGCAGAGAGACTCACCAGAAATTTTGGTAGGATGGCAAAGTCATCTCGCTGTATGGTGTCAACGCCTGACACCTTGGTTACTAGAACCAATTTTACAAATCGCAACACCGCCAGCCTTCAAACCCAAACAGCCGCAAAATATCCTGAGTGCGATCGCGCAAAAACTCAGCCTAATTACCAGAGAATTACTCATATCCCGAAACATGGTATCTTTCGTCTCCGCCCGCAAGTAACATAAGTAGGGGCACAACAAAGCTATTCTGCTTTTAAGTTGCACAATCTATCGTCAAGGCTGTTGACCGTTGACCGTTGACCGTTGACCGTTGACAGTCAACAACCCTTATTAATATGCAATTCAGATCCGCATTAGCCTATGTTGTGCCCAAAATATCTCTCTTCTCTCTGTGTACTCTGCGCCTCTGCGGTTCAATCAATTATTTTTCAACCGCAGAGAACGCAGAGAACGCAGAGGAAAACATATTTTCTCCTCTTGGCGCTCTTGGCGTCTTGGCGGTTAAATAATCAAACCAACCTCATTGCGGAGCCACCAGAAATGCTGAAATTACCCGATAATCTCCCCATTATCCCCGAAATCATCGATGGACTCCCCAATATTTCTGGTTGGGAAACAGAGGTTCTTTCCGTAGTCAACCACAACTCACCCGTATTTTTACCAAAAACCAACCTGAGTTTAGATAATATTCAGTCCGGATTTGCGATCGCCTTACACATGCACCAGCCAACCATCCCTGCTGGCTATGATGGCGGACTAATCAGCAATCTGCAATATATGTTTGAACATCAAGGTGAAGGCGATAACCACAACGCCGCACCTTTTGCCTATTGTTACAGCCGTATGGGCGATTTTATCCCCGAACTCGTCCATCAAGGTTGCAATCCCCGCGTCATGTTGGATTACTCTGGCAATCTGTTTTGGGGACTCAGACAAATGGGACGCAATGATATTATCAATAATCTCAAACGCATCACTTGCGATCCCACCTATCAACCTTATGTAGAGTGGTTGGGGACAATGTGGAGTCATGCTGTAATTCC
The DNA here is from genome assembly GCF_014696435.1 of Calothrix anomala FACHB-343. GTDB lineage: Bacteria > Cyanobacteriota > Cyanobacteriia > Cyanobacteriales > Nostocaceae > Aulosira > Aulosira anomala_A. Next base: position 124,583 of record NZ_JACJQG010000013.1, read on the forward strand.
ATCCACACCCATAGCAGATATTAAATTACAAATTTTGGCATGGCAGCAACACTTCGCTGCAATTTTTGGTTGGGAAGCATTAGCGCGAGTCAAAGGCTTTTCTCCCCCAGAAATGCACCTACCAAATCATCCCGATACTTTATTTGCATTTGTCAAAGCACTGAAAGAATGTGGCTATAAATGGCTATTAGTTCAAGAACATTCTGTAGAAACTATTAACGGACAACCGCTAAGTTATAAACATTTACCACATCGTTTAATTGCGCGTAATTCTCAAGGCGAAACTATTAGTATTACTGCCTTAATTAAAACTCAAGGTTCAGATACTAAATTAGTCGGTCAGATGCAACCTTATTATGAAGCCAAAACTCTAAATAAACAACAATTAGGAGATGTATTAGTACCGCCAATTGTCAGCCAAATCGGCGATGGTGAAAATGGCGGCGTCATGATGAATGAATTTCCCAGTGCTTTTAAACAAGCTTGGGGGGATATGGTAAATCATGGCGGAGGTAAAACAGGTGTCGTAGGATTTTGTGGTACAGAATATTTAGAATTAATTGAAGCGTCTGGCTGTAAACCAGAAGAATATACAGCTTGTCAGCCAGTCGGACAACATTATATTTGGGAGCGAGTCGCATCAGATAATATCCAACCTGAAGGCGTTGAAAATGCCATTTTTGAATTAAAACAAACTAATCCTAATTTCCACATGGATGGAGCTTCATGGACTAATCATATTAGTTGGATTAAGGGTTATGAAAATGTTTTGTCTCCTATGTATGAATTAAGTAGTTTATTTCACGATAAAGTCGATACGTTATTAGTTGATTCTACAACTGCACCATCTTTAACTCAACAAGATAATTATCGCCAGTTACTATTAGATAATCTTCTCTTACAAACTAGTTGTTTTCGTTATTGGGGACAGGGTACTTGGACTGATTACGCCAAAGAAATTTATCGTCGTGGTGAAATTTTGTTAGATAAATTGTAAATGTTCCTAACTGTAGGGGTGGGGTTGACTTGCGCTGATGATTTATACTTTTGTTAAACGCAAAGGTACGCTAAGGTTAACGCATTCGCCGTTAGGCGTTCCCGCAGGGTAGGTACGCAGAGTTTTTGAGGAGTTTAGGATTTTTGCTAAAGGTATATTGGTATGATTAAGGGTAAAATCACCAAATTTACTTTTAATCTTCAGAAAGAAATAACATTATGTTCAGGCAAAGGTGGCTGACTGGTTTAGGAATAACGGTACTACTATTACCATTAGTTGGCATTCACATAGGCGAAAAATATCTTAATATTTCTGCGTTAGCTACTGCAACAGCAGTTAAGATACCAAAAATTACAAGTAATTTAACAAATATTAATCAACATTTACTGCTGAATTACAAGCAGGAAAATTTAATTGCACAAAAAGATTCTAATATTCAACGCCAATATCGTACAGCATTGGTTATCGGTAATTCTAATTATAAATTAGCGACGGAATTAAGTAACCCTATCAATGATGCAACTGCGATCGCTAATTCACTGAAGCAGTTAGGATTTGATGTCACCCTGTTAAAGGATGCAGATTTGCGACAAATGGAACAGTCTATTGAAGATTTTAATCGCAAGTTGCGTCAGGGCGGAACAGGACTATTTTATTTTGCGGGACATGGAACACAAGTAGATGGCGAAAATTATTTAATTCCTATAGATGCGCGTTTAGAACGAGAACAAGATGTGCGATATGAAACTTTACCTTTGGGCAAAGTTCTTAATATTATGGAAGATGCCGCTAATGATGTAAATATTATTATTTTAGATGCTTGTCGTAATAATCCCTTTGGCAGAAAATGGCGTTCTGTTCAAGGAGGTTTAGCCGCACCAACCCAAAGTGTTAAAGGTACTTTAATTGCTTATGCAACATCACCGGGTAAAGTTGCTTTAGATGGCAGAGGTAGCAATAGTCCTTATACTACAGCTTTGTTACAACACATTAAAACACCTAATTTAGATGTGGAGCAAATGTTTAAGCAAGTCCGCGCAGATGTGGTAAAAGAAACTAAAGGTAAACAAACACCTTGGGAATCTTCTTCGCTGATTGGGAACTTTGCTTTTAATATTAAAGCTGATAATAGTAATCCTAATAATAACGTCGCTACTACAGTTACTCAACCTTCACCAGTTCCTTCCGAGACACCACCAGTTACTAAAACGATACCAACTCCATCACCAATTAATTCTCAATCACCAATTAATTCTCAAAAAATTAGCTATTTTACCAAACCACCTAGTTTAGTAAGAACTACAACTACCTACAATCGCATTAACGAATCAGCCGCAGTTTATTACTTTACAATTAACTTACCGGATAATGCTGGTGAGCCATTGGAAAAAATTACGATCCAACAAAAGCAAGGTGTAGATTCAGTTCGCTTTAACTTAGATAAGAGTTTTGCTTATGAAGGTACATATTCCCAAGAAGGACAAAAGTTTGCCTTAAAAGATATTAGCAGCGATCGAAAAACGCAAACTGTAACGCTTATTTTTAATCCCCCAATAGCACCTGGTAAAAATATTACTGTAGCTTTAAAACCCGTACAAAATCCTCAAGTTAGCGGGGTTTATATGTTCGGAGTGACAGCATTTCCTCAAGGCGAAAAATCTCACGGGCAGTTTCTCGGTTATGGGAGATTACATATTTATCCTATATAGTTTGTCATTTGTCATTGGTCATTTGTCATTTGTCATGAATTTAGGGTAATAATTTATTTAAGAGATTTATGAAAGTAAAGGTAATAATATTTCAAATTCTGTACCTTTGCCTAGTTGCGATCGCAAATTTAATTTACCACCATGTTTAGCTGTAATAATCCGATAGCTGACAGCTAAACTAGTGGCTTTATCGGCTCTTTTTTCCATTGAAAATGATTCAATAATTTGCTTTTGTAATTGCGAAGACATACCAGGGCCATTATCAGCAATACAAATCGAAACCCAGCGCGAATCAGGCGCTTCTGACTTAGTTGCGGCTTGAGAAATAATTTTTGTAGTAATTTCTATGCGCGGCTTATGCTGATTACTATTGTTGTCCGGTTGTAACTGATTGCGGACAATTTCGTTTAATAAATTATCAATAGATTCAGTAAACAAATTCATCAAAACTTGGCTAAGTTGCCCCATAAAGCAATAAACTGGAGGTAGGTGACCATAGTTTTTAATTATCTCAATCTCACCTTGAATGCGGCTATTAATTAATAAAACAATACTATCTAAACAGGCGTGTAAATCCCCTGGCTTGGGGTAAACTTCGTCAATATGACAGAAATTTTGCAAACTAGTGACGAGTTTTTTTAATCTTTCTGCTCCCGTGCGGATACTAGCTAATGATTTGGATAAATCTTCTGCTAAAAAATCAAATTCAATTTCTTCTTTGAGATAAGTAATATAATTGGAATTTGGCGAACATTCTTGGTCGTAAGCTGCTATGAGTTTGAGTAAATCTTGACTGTAGTTAGAGACATAAGTTAAGTTACCCCAAATAAAACTTACAGGATCTAAAATTTCATGGGCGACGCCATCAACTAACCGTCCTAAACTTGCCATTTTATCATTTTGGATCATTTGAGTTTGGCTGCGTTCATAGCGCACTTGCGTTTCGATCCCGCGAATTTGCCAAGATACAAGATTTAATTCGGAAATATCTAATAACTTATAACTATCAGGTGCAGTTTCTACCACCACAGGTTCAGCCACAAGTTCAGGCGATCGCCTCAAGGTCAGTTGCATTGCTGTTAAAATTGGCGTTGTCTGCGGTAGTTGCAAAATCGATGTTTTGGCATAGCTATAGAGCATACTCAATGGTTCGTGGAAAAACAACTCCTTTCCATAGGGACGAATCCAAAATTCTAGCAACCGTCGCCGTGAAATCATCCCGATGTATTTTCCCTGTTCTCGTAAAATTGCACCAGGGAGTAAAGGATATTTCTCAAAAATCCGCGCCACTTCCATAGCTGTACAGCTAATTTCCACTTGAAAGTCATACATTGACAGTTCTTCGAGAGTAGAATCTAAACCGAGATCGCGATCGCTACCCTGAGATAAAACTGGTGGTGATATTTGGGAACTGGAATCTTGTGACACGGGAAACTCGAAATTGTATAAAAACTAGCAAATGAGTAAACTATCATTCTAGCCCCTGCTCATCTTAGTTCAATAGCTAGCTTGAGCTATCGACAATTAGCGCTACATAAACTAATGTGTTAAATCTTTACTCAATCACAAGATTTAGTGGTAAAAGTTGCCAAAAACCAACATTCTGCGGCATCAGTGGCTAGTCCTATTCTCAAATGTTTAAAAATATGAACCAAATCTGATTCTTTATAGTACAGTAGGTGCTTACCTAGATAATTGGAACCATTTATGAAGCTAGATATTCTTAACAATCATACTAGTCAGTAAATCTACCCAAGTAAACATAACTATATTTGAGTAGCTATGGTTTTTTTGGGTGAAAGCGCTAATATAAATCCCATATCTAGTTTTGGTCAAAATGAGCTTAAATTGTCCTTATCTGCATTTGATCCCCATTCCGATAAAATGACTAGGCATAACTTAAAAACTCCAAACCGCTTTTGACTGCGACACACATGAATCAACTGAACAATGGTTTTACGCTATTTCTAAGTCTGCTAGTCGAGGCGATACCTTTTCTGCTTCTGGGAGTGTTATTCTCCAGCGTGCTGCTGTTTTTTGTAGATGAGCGCAAACTGGTAGAAAAAATGCCCAGAAATCCACTACTGGGAGCTTTGGTAGGTAGCACAATCGGCTTTTTGTTTCCGGTGTGTGAGTGCGGTAATGTGCCGGTAGCGCGGCGATTACTAATGCAAGGAGTACCCACACCAGTAGCAATTGGTTTTTTGCTAGCAGCACCAACAATTAACCCAATTGTAATTTGGTCAACATGGACAGCGTTTCGCGATCAGCCAGAAATAGTAGTATTGCGCGTAGTCTTTTCTTTAGCGATCGCTACAACTGTCGGTTTTATTTTCAGCTTTCAAAAAGATTTGAGTCCAATTGTTCAACCAGCGCTCGCCCGTTACCTCAAGTTTAATCCACCAGCACCGCCAGAAACTACACGCCGGGGGCGACGTTCGCCAACACAACAAAACACCCCAAATTCTGGTTTATTGAAATCTGGAACTTATATTCTCGGAGGTAGATCCGGGGGAGCAACCAGAATTGATAATAATTTAATCTCCTCAACTACTCCATCATCTCCCAGCCAAAAACCCCTCCCCGATAAACTGCGGTTAGTAGTAGATAACATTGTGCAGGAATTACGGGAATTAGGCGCAGTCATGGTTTTAGGAAGTGCGATCGCTGCAGCTATTCAAGTACTAGCACCCAGAGAATTAATCTTAAGTCTAGGTGCAGGCCCCATTAGCTCAATTGTTGCCATGCTGGTATTAGCAGCAGTAGTATCAATTTGTTCAACAGTTGATTCCTTTTTCGCCCTATCTTTTGCTTCTACTTTTACCAGTGGTTCCTTATTAGCTTTCCTCGTTTTTGGCCCCATGATTGACATCAAAGGCGTAGGTTTGATGTTATCTATTTTCAAAGCCAAAGCTTTATTTTATTTATTCGCCCTAGCAGCATTATTAACTTTCTTATTCACCTTGTTTTTGAATTTGCATGTCATGTAAATCAATTAGTCAAAAGTCCATAGTCCATAGTCCATAGTCCATAGTTAATAGCCCAATGATAAATGAGCCTTGACAATTGACTTTTGACCATTGACTTTTGACCATTGACCATTGATTTTTGAGCATTGACTATTTACCCATGAAATCTAAATCTAAATCTAAACTTAGCAATCGCTTTGCACCTTGGCTGGATATCTTAGCAATTACAGCTTGGGGAATTTTAATCTTAAAATATTGGGTTACAGGTAAGCTGAATTTGTTAATTCACCCCGATTATTTTGGATTAGCAATTGCTGGCGCTATTGGCTTGCTATTTATCGGTTTTTTTAAGGCTCAAGAAGTGTTGCGACGGCGGCGTCAAGATGATGTTAGCAACCCCATGCATATTAATGTATTTCCCCCTGGTTGGGGTGCGACTTTGTTATTAATTGCAGCGATTTTAGGTTTCATCATTACACCGCAAGTTTTCGCCAGTGATAAAGCACTCCAGCGTGGTGTCACCATTGATTCCTTGGGAAGTTCGCGCCTCAAACCCCAAGCTTTTCGCACAACAGTGCGCCCAGAAGAGCGATCGCTTGTAGACTGGGTACGCACCCTGAATGTTTATCCCGAACCAGATTCATATACAGGACAAAAAGTCAAGGTACAAGGATTTGTGATTCAGCCGCCAGAGTTAGGCAAAGAATATATTTTCTTAGCCAGATTCGTTTTAAGTTGTTGTGCTGCGGATGCCTATCCCGTAGGTTTACCCGTCAAACTCCAAGCAGAACAAGAACGCTATGCAGCAGATACCTGGCTAGAAATCGAAGGACAAATGATCACAGAAACACTTTCGGGAAAACGCCAACTTACCATCGCTGCTAGTTCATTGAAAAAGATTCCCCAGCCTAAAAATCCTTATGACTATTAGTCAAGAGTCCAAAGTCCAAAGTCTATTGACTCTTGACCATTGACCATTGACCATTGACTCTTGACAACTAACAAATGACCAATTCCAAATCATTTATTCAACCACTAGATCGAGTAGCGATCGCCTTTATGCTAGTTCTGAGTTTACTAATAGGTTTACTCATCTGGCAAGGTGATGGCGTCAAACCGCGAGTCCGCAGCTTTACCTGGGAAAATCAGCAAATAGGCTCAGAAGATTTATCTTTTTCTTTGACTTTTAGCCGCCCAATGGAACCGAAAAGCGTCGAGGATAACTTGAAAATCGATCCACCCCTAGCAGGAAAAATTAGTTGGGCTGGAAGGCGGATGGTATATACTCTTTTGACACCAGCCCCCTACGGTACAAATTATAAAGTCCAATTAGACACAGCCCAAGATAAATTTTCGCAAAAACAAGGTATAAATAGCGGAATTCAGCCGTTTAGGGGAAACTTCAAGACACGCGATCGCGCCATTGTTTATATAGGCGTAAATCCCGAAGAAAGAGGACAATTAATTCTCTATAACTTAACCCAAGAACAAAAAAAAGTACTGACTCCCAAAGATTTAATTATCATGGATTTTGAGCCATTTCCCGATGGTGATAAAATAGTTTTTTCGGCTCGCACTAATAAAAATCCAGACTTACTTTCTGCTGAGTTATACACAGTTAGTACAGGTATTTCTAACAACCCCGAAACAAAGCCACAAACAGCAGGTAAAGTTAACCGCATTTTAGATAGTAAAGAATATCAAAACCTCAAATTTGACTTATCCCCAGATGGTCAAACCATAGTTATTCAGCGTGGCAAAAGATCCAATCCGGGCGAATTTGGTTTGTGGGTAATGCCATCAACTAGCAATAAATCTGACGAAAAACCCACCGCTAAACCCCTCAAAAGCCAGCCAGGGGGAGACTTTATGATTACACCAGACAGTAAAGCCGTGGCAATTGCCCAAGGACAAGGAGCCGCAATTGTCTCTCTAGAAGGAGATAGTAATAGACCTTTAGATTTTCTGCCACAGTTTGGTTTAGTTCAAGCTTTCTCCAAAGATGGCTCCCAAGCCGCAATGGTCAAATTTAATACAGATTACACCCGTGATTTATTTTTAGTCACCAACCAAGGCGTTCAAAAACCCTTATTAAAAACCACAGGTTCAATTCTTAACTGTCAATTTGATCCAGCTTCACCTACTCTTTACTGCTTGTTAACACAATTAGTCTCTAAAGAAGAATACATAGAACAGCCTTATTTAGTCGCCATCGATTTGAAGACAGCAAAACAGAAACCATTGCTACTATTACCCGTGGAACAGCGAAATGTCCAAATGAGCCTATCGCCAGATGGTTTAGGCTTATTATTTGACCAAGTAGTAGCCCAGCCACTCAATGCACCATCCACCAACGCCTTAAAAACTGACGATGGAGCAGAGATTAGTACTAGCAGTTTATGGTTAATGCCCCTACTACCCATCGCCGACACCACTACAGCCCAAATTAAGCCAGAGAAGCTACCCCTAGATGGATTTGCCCCATATTGGTTACCGTGAGGCAACAAGGACAAGGGAGACAATCAATTCAAAATTCAAAATTCAAAATTCAAAATTAAGAATTGTATTTGACTTTTGCCCAATGCCCCATGCCCCATAACATTTGTCCTACCACTTGCGTCTGAGGGTAGGGTGTTTGCTAAATTAGATACAGTGCTAACGCTTCCCTTGTGATGAGTTTTCGCTGATAACTTACTACCAAAAACTAGTTAATTAAAATCAAGCAGGAACGCGCCTGTAACCCGCATCTACAATAGATTACGCCCTGATCCGCATATTGGCGGAGAATAACTTCATAATGTTATAACGTCATCAGTTATAGATGCAAAATGGGGAATACTTAATCAATGATTAACTACTCATCCTGGAGGAGGGCTACCCTTGGTTTATAGAGTGACTCTCCCCACGGCTCAAACCAGGGGCTTGTCAGGTTTCCCCAAGCAACTTGCGTCAAACCCGATTCGGACACTGTCGATAAGCAATGCTAACGCCAGCACTGCTGAACATTCTTAAGCAGGTGGGTCAAGAGTGATGAATGAAGCTGAACCCTCAAATAATGGGGCTTTTGTTGAATCCTTAAATTCTGCTAATTCGCCACAAGTGGAGCAGGCGAGTTGTCCGTTTTATTCTGTTGTCCCCCATGAGAATGTGGTAATTCGACAATTACCACTTCTTCAGCCAGCAAAAGACGAACAGCCCGAAATTCAAGTCCCGGATGTCCCTGAAGATGCAACCAAGCCGGACTGGGTAGCTGAACCGGATTTAGACAAACAAGTATTAATAGATTCTGAATTTCAGAAACTGTTGACATTGAATTCAGAATTGCGTGCTGCTAATGATGGTTTGTACGAGGAAATAGAAAAGCTGCAAAAGGAATTATCTGAGTCGGATAAGGTGATACAGTGGCAGAAAAGACGAGCTAGCGTCACTGAGTCCATGCTCAACCAACAAACTCAGGAACTCACCGCCGCCCAAGAACAAATCAAATCCTTATTCCAAGAATTAGAAACTGCTGCGCAAAATGTTCAGCGCCAAGAACTTTGCATTGAAACCTATAAAGCACAGCTACAAATTAGTCAACAACGTCTCGCCCAATTAGAACGGGAATGTTCCCTGCTGCAAACTAACTACAGCGAACAATCTCAGCAGCTATTACAATCAGAAAATTCCTGTCGCGAATTGCGTACCAGGCTGATGCGGCAACAACGCCAGACTCTACAATTCAAAGCAGCTCTAGAAAAGTGTTTAGAGAATCCTGTTCCTGGTGATGATTCTTTAGATGATGCTGCAACACCTAAGCGGGAGAAAAACACCAAGCAATCCAGATTTGCTAAAAAAGCTCGGTCTTTGTTTCCCAATGCACAGCCAATTAAGCCTTGGTCAGCAGAATCAGATGCTTTAACTGATAATTTAGATAGTTCTTGGAAAGAATCAGCTTCAACTCCTGCTACTCCATCTTCCCCTTGGGATTGGTCAGACAAAAAAGAACAGCTAAAATCAGCAACATCAGATAATGCTTTAAATTCATCCCCCATAATTGACGATGCTACGGCTACACCAGAAGCCGTTTCAAATATGGGAACTGCGAACATTGATGAGCAAATCGATCATCTCATGCAAATGTTCTTTAACGCCAAACCAGCAGCGTCATCTGCGACACAGAAGATAGACAAAGATTTAGATAGCAATCAAGCTGATGTATCTATTTGGGATACTTCTGCCACTACTATTACTGATGATGAGCCAGCAGAAACCTTACCAGACAGCAATACGCCTATTAGTTGGGTAGTAAATAATGCTTCGGCATCAGCTAATAATTTACCAGTATCTCCGACTGCGGCGATTGCACAAACAAGCGAGCCAGCAGACAATGAAGACTATTGGTCAGACATTGCCCAAGTGAATCAAGTGAACTTGTCTTTGTCAGATATAGCAACAGAAGTATCTGGTAACTCTACTATCGACGATAAATCACCTTCACCAGTAGTTTATCCCAAACGACCACCAAAGGGGCGTAAGTCTTTAGCGTCTGTAGAGTTACCAAATTTTCGGCAGCAGAAGAGTCAGTAGTCAATAGTCAATAGTCAATAGTCAATAGTCAATAGTCAATAGTCAATAGTCAATAGTCAATAGTCAATAGTCAATAGTCAATAGTCAATAGTCAATAGTCAATAGTCATTGGTTCATCACTGAGAATTTTCTGACAACTGACAACCGACAACTAACAACTGACAACTGACAACTGACAACTGACAATTGTACAGACAAGGGTTATCGCGTCTCTAATTCAAAATTTGCGCTTCTGAGTTTTGCATTGTTTCTTGTGGGTTGGTGTTGGTTACTTGATTGGGCGATCGCGGTTTGCCTGTGATGATAGCGTAGTTAATGGCTAATAGTCTTAACCACAATGCGGGATAGCGGGGTTCTAGCCAAGGTTCTATTTGATTGAGAAAATGCTCAAACCAGCCATTTAGCAATGCACTCACTAGGGCATAACGACCAAAGTTAAGATAATTACTTACCCATCTGAGTAAATCTTTAGGCCCTGCTAGTTCCCAAATCCACAATAATAAGGCTGGGTTTTTCCTTGCGGCTTTAATGGCGAGGCGATTAAAGGTGAACCAGTCGCAACGGTCTTTAATGAAATTATCGGCGACTTCTAGGGGTTCGTCGGCTAATAGCCCAAAGAAGGTATTCAACATGGCGTTGATTCTTTGGGGTGGTAAAAATTTACCTGTGGGTACCATCATTCCTTTGGAAAATAGCCAGGTGATAGATACATTACTTTGGTAGGCGCGAATTTGGTTGAGGTGGCGGAAACTTAAGAGATTATGCTTGAGGGCGATATCTAAAAGTTTGGTGAGGCGTTCTAGGTTGCGTACCAAAGAACCAAAGCCAGTAAATACCAAGGGTGACTGTAGGGATGCGGCATCACCGATCGCAATTAATCTATCAAAAGCTACGGTGCGATCGCTACTGCTAACACTAAAATGTCCGGGAATATAGCCAAAGGTGGGTTTTTTCCACACCAATTTATCTACATCACAGCGCCGATATTCCGGCAAAATCGTGAAAAAGTCCTCGTACATCTCTAACAAGGAACCGGGATTTTGGGGATTGACTTCGTGGTAATGAAACAAATAAATTGTTAATTCTTCGCCAATTCCGGGGAATAATTCCCAAATTAGTTGCCTTCCACGCGAAATATCGCCGTGGCTATAAAGCACGTCGCCATACTGGGAATCCCAAACTTGGGGGGCAAATCCCTTGTCTATTACCGCCCCTACTGTTGGACAGACGCTATCAAAGGCGCGACCGCCATTTAATTGCCAAGCAATCGGGGAAGCTGTACCCATCGCATCTACTAGCAACCTCCCGGTGACTCGCTTCTGTGTTTGACTGGGTAAATGCTTGACATTCAATTCAACTTGTGATATATAAATATCTGCGCCCAAAAACTCTGTTTCATCCCAGATTTCGCCACCTGCGGCACGGAGCTTTTGCCCGCACATTTGCAGCCATCTATCGGAGTCAAGGGCGATATTTAGCACTGTGGGAGTATGTAAAACAGGCGATCGCAATTTCACCGGATTGTTGGCATCGAAAAATTTATTGAACCCGTCCTTATATTCCCGTGCAATTACGGTTTCTAGCTCGCTACTGGTTACCAAACCGAGATTAATTAAGCTTTGCAGTTCATCACGAGAAATATTCCATTCCCGGTTCATCCGGCCGAAAGGCATTCGCTCAATCAGTAGAACCTTATAGCCTAATTTCGCCATCACTGCGGCATGAATGGCTCCTAATGCGCCACCTATATAGATTATGTCGTAGGTGGGGGATGAGGGGGATTTATCTTCCCTGTTGTGGGAAAAAACAACTTGACGGGGTTTTTGAGGATTGCGTACACCCTCGCGCCATCGTTGCTCCCACCAATAAGCCCTGGTTAAATCGTATTCCCCATTGGGCATTTTCTGGAAATACTTTACCGTTTGGGGGTAATAGGGTGCTAAAGCCGCAAATATTGATTGTTGGGATAAATCAATAGCTGGGGGTTCAGGATATTTATAAGGAAAGCTGTTTCTGATATCCGTAGTCAGGCGTTGTAAAATTTGTCCTTCTTGGGGAAAGGGCTGATTTCCCCAACGGAACACTTTTACATAGGTAGTACGCTGCACTGACCAAACAAATATGGAAAGTTCTCTCGGTAAATTTTCGGAAATAGCGACCTCAGCTTTTGTAGTTTCAGCAGTTACTCTGAGGCGAAATCCGTCAGGAGTGATTATTTTTTCACCAATCCCCGGTTGAAAATCTGCTTGTAGCCAACTGCAAACAGATTGTGTCTCTGAGGTCGGAACTTCTAAATAAAGTAATTCTTTCATTGTTTTCTGACATCTCCGTTAAATCTACTCACTAAGACAGATTTCAAGAAGGTATGAAATACGCTAAACTCCGCCCTATCAGTTACATAAAGATTTGGTGAAGAAAGTTTAATAATTTATCAAACTTATTGTTCATTCTGAATTTCTGTAAACCCACGCCATGAATTATCCCATCCCAGACAGCCCTCAAGATATTGTTGCCCTGCAACAAAGACCTGTTGATGAAGAATTGGTTGCATCTGCGATCGCTGGAGTCATTAAAATTGTCCGCGCTCAAGGTCAATCCTTGGAAGAATTAACCGCCCAGGTGCTAGCTGACGACCACATGCTGGATCAACAGCAGCGTCGCTGGCTGAGTAAATTGGTTGCTCAAGCCTGGGATAGTTTCTCATAACAGCAGTGCGAGTAAAAATAAGTAGCTATATTTCGTGTTTCCCCAAATTGCCAATCGGATTTATTTGGTGTGGGAAGTAAAATGATGCTTGATTGAGATTGGCAATTACGCTGCTGTTAATAGAAATAATTCTGGGCAGCTAAAATCTTTTTTAAGACAGCAAATATTAGGATTCAGAAACCGTTGTGTTCTGAGATTTTAACTTTTCACTAGAGATAAACAAAGCTTTTGGTTGCGAGTACAGCAGCAAACCATACTCCAACCCTGCAACTACCGCTTGATAGGAAGCTTCCAAAATATTTGTGGAAACGCCTAAGGTAGTCCAGCGTTGATGTCCATTACCTGATTGTACCAAAGCTCGCGTCTTGGCGGTTGTGCCGGTGTTGCCGTTAAGAATGCGGACTTTATAATCTGTGAGTTCAAACTCTGCTATTTGGGGATAAAACTTGACTAAAGCCTTGCGTAAAGCTGCGTCTAACGCTGCTACGGGCCCTATACCTTCTGCAGCTTCTAAAATATTTTCCCCATTTACAGATACTTTAATTGTCGCTAAAGAATTTGTGGTTTCTTTGCCGGCGATTAAATCGCAATGTACTTGAAAGCCTTTAATTTCAAAGAATTTCTGGCGTTTTCCCAAGGCTTCATACATCAACAGGGCAAAACTCGCTTCTGCGGCTTCAAATTGATAGCCTTCACTCTCCAAATCTTTCATTTTTTGGAGAATTTGTCTAGCTTCGGGTTGACGCTGATCTAATTCAATACCCAAAGTCCGGGCTTTAGCTAAGACATTACTAATTCCAGATTGTTCGGAAATGACGATGCGGCGACGGTTTCCTACTTGTTCTGGCTGAATGTGTTCGTAAGTCAGGGGATTGCGTTCGACTGCGGAGACATGAATCCCACCTTTGTGTGCAAATGCTGAAATCCCCACAAAGGGCGCATGTTCATCAGGGGCGAGGTTGACGACTTCGCTGACAAAGCGACTGGCTTCTGTAAGTTGGGCTAGCTCGTCTTCACCGATACAGCTATAACCTAACTTTAATTGTAAATTAGGAATCAAAGAACAAAGATTCGCATTGCCACAACGTTCGCCATAACCGTTGATTGTACCTTGTACCATCCTCGCCCCAGCCATGACAGCAGCTAAGGCATTCGCCACGGCTAAATCGGAGTCATTATGGGTGTGAATCCCAATTTGGGGAATTTTCATCTGGGCTTTGTCAGCAACCAATGACGAATGATGATTGACTGCTTGGACAATTTCTGTAACTTCATGGGGTAAAGTTCCGCCATTGGTATCACAAAGAACTAACCATTCTGCACCAGAGGCGATCGCGGTTTCTAATGTCTTTAATGCATAATCGGGATTATGCTTGTAACCGTCAAACCAATGTTCTGCATCGTAGATTACCCGCCGCCCTTGGCTACCAAGGTACTCAATGGTATCGCGGATCATCGCCAAATTCTCTTCTAAGGTCGTTTTTAGCCCTGTGGTGACATGTAAATCCCAGGATTTACCAAATACCGTCACCCAGCGCGTACCCGCCGCCAGAATTGCTTGCAGCATCGGCTCTGATGCAGCATTGGTATGAGGGCGACGGGTAGAACAAAAAGCGACAATTTCGGAATTTTTAAGCGGATCTTCCTGTAATTGCCAGAAAAATTGTACATCCTTGGGATTGGCACCAGGCCAACCCCCTTCAATAAAGGGAACCCCTAATTGATCTAGTCTTCTGGCGATGCGTAACTTATCTTCTATGGACACCGATAGTCCTTCACGTTGAGTACCATCCCGTAGCGTAGTGTCATAGAGCCAAAGTTGAGGTGAAGAATTTGTAGTCATATTTTTAGGCAATGTGCCAATATACAACAAAAAGCCAGTTTACTAATTCCCAAATGTCCACACAACTAGCTTTAAATAGCAACTGAGATTGTATGCGATCGCCACAGCAGTTAGATTACTCAACAACCCAGGCGAAATATTGTCCATTAGACAGCCTACTTCCGCGAAACTTTGGTGCAAAATGGTATTGACCTCTACAATGGCGGTGTTAAGGTAATAAACTATCACTCTGTTGGCAGATGTAGTAACTGAGCAGTTAAGGTAGAAGGCGAAGTTTTTTCTGCGATCGCTTCTGCTTATTGTCCTACAGCAGACCTGCATCTCGTCTGACAAACCAATCGAGGTTTTAGACAAACAATAATAGCTGTAGCCAGATAGATTAGGACATCAACCTAAGATAAAACCCTGATACTAAAAGGTTTTTAAGTCTGTCAACTGTCAACAGTCAACTGTCAACAGCTATAGTATGAAATAAAAAATTTGCTGGATTTCACCAAATTCGCAAATCAACACAAAAACACCAACTTCACAAGGAGCAAAGCAACATGGGTAGATGGACACCGCTAATTCTGATGGCTGGAGGCTTGGCTATATTGCTAGGTACGTTACTAGGGATTAACTTTCCCATGGGGGGACAAAGCGCCAGCGTCCCAACAAATAGCAAAACCTCAAAAGTCCTCCCAGCTAATATTAACGTTAATAGCACAGAAGCGGGCAGAAATAACGATTCTACTAGCGAAAATAGAAGCAATGTAGCGCAAAATAACAATTCTACTGGCGATTCCACCACAGATACCGAAAATACCGATACCACCACTACAGATACTCAATCTACAGATAGTCAATCTACTGAAGAAAATTCAACTTCACAACCCATTCGCGCCTTGTGGTAGAGTTTGCTCGTCAATGGTTGCGAGTTATGAGTTATAAGTTATGAGTGATCGGTTATTAGTTGTGAGTTGTTAGTTATGTACTAATGATAAATGGCTAATAATGTATGACTAATGACTAATGACTAGTGACATTTTAATTATTGGCGGCGGCGCGATTGGTTTAGCGATCGCCGTAGAACTCAAACTGCGCGGGGCAAATGTCACCGTGCTTTGCCGTGATTTTAACGCCGCCGCTACCCATGCGGCGGCTGGGATGTTGGCACCAGATGCGGAAAATTTGACAGATGAGGCAATGTATGCTTTATGCTGGCGATCGCTTGCTTTATATCCCGAATGGACGCACAAACTCGAAGAACTTGCTGGTTTACCCACACTTTATTGGCCTTGTGGCATCTTAGCACCTGTTTATCAACAGCACGAGCAGCAAAATACCCTTTTGTCACCATCAGCGCGGGAATCACCTGCTTATTGGTTAGATAAAACCGCAATCCAGCAATATCAGCCAGGATTAGCAGCTGAAGTAGTTGGTGGCTGGTGGTATCCCGAAAATGGACAAGTAGATAATCGCGCCTTAGCAAGGGTATTGTGGACGGTGGCTGAGTCCGTTGGCGTAGAAATTAAAAACGGCGTTAGCGTTGAAGCCTTTTTACAACAGCAAGGTAAAGTATTAGGCGTACAAACTAGCGCTGGGGTTTTTCGCGCTAGCCATTATGTCTTAGCCACTGGTGCTTGGTCAAATGAATTACTACCATTTCCCGTGCGTCCTGTCAAGGGGCAAATGTTGCGGCTGCGCGTACCGGAATCTTTACCAGAATTGCCCCTGAAGCGGATTTTATATGGGGAGAATACCTATATAGTACCCAGACGCGATCGCACAATTATTATTGGTGCAACAAAAGAAGATGTTGGTTTTACCCCAAATAACACACCAGCCGGGATACAAACGTTACTTCAACAAGCTACCCGCCTTTATCCCCAATTACAAGATTACCCAATTGAGGAATTTTGGTGGGGATTTCGTCCCGGTACACCTGATGAATTACCAATTTTGGGAACTAGTCCCTGTGCAAATTTAACTTTAGCGGTGGGACATTATCGCAATGGGATTTTGCTAGCACCCATCACCGCCGCCATCATTGCTGATTTAATTACCCAAGAAAAATCAGATCCTTTATTATCTCACTTCCATTATTCGCGCTTCCTGCCGCAATCTACCCCCATGTTTACTCACTCTGCGAATTTCACCAACGGACATCGTTCTGTTGCGACTTTAGATAACTTAGATCGCAATGTCATCACCACTGAAGACTCACCATTAATCATTGCAGGTAAAACCTTTCGTTCTCGCCTAATGACTGGAACTGGTAAATATCGCAGCATTGCAGAAATGCAGCAAAGTATTATCGCCAGTGAATGTCAAATTGTTACCGTCGCCGTGCGTCGAGTGCAAACCAAAGCGGCTGGACATGAAGGTTTAGCCGAAGCACTCGACTGGCAGAAAATTTGGATGTTACCCAATACAGCAGGCTGTCAAACCGCAGAAGACGCGATTCGGGTAGCGCGGTTAGGGCGAGAAATGGCGAAACTTTTGGGACAGGAAGATAATAATTTCGTCAAATTAGAAGTTATCCCCGATCCTAAATATTTATTACCAGATCCCATAGGCACATTGCAAGCCGCAGAACAATTAGTTAAAGAAGGCTTTGCTGTATTGCCCTATATCAACGCTGACCCGATGTTAGCCAAGCGCTTAGAAGAAGCCGGCTGCGCCACAGTGATGCCCTTAGCATCGCCCATCGGCTCAGGACAAGGCTTGAAGACTACAGCGAATATCCAAATTATCATTGAAAATTCCCAAATTCCCGTCGTAGTCGATGCGGGGATTGGTGCGCCATCAGAAGCAGCTCAAGCAATGGAACTAGGTGCAGATGCTTTATTAATTAATAGTGCGATCGCTTTGGCAAAAAATCCAGCTGCAATGGCACGCGCCATGAATCTAGCCGCCGTTGCCGGTCGTCTCGCCTACCTCGCAGGGAGAATGCCAATTAAAGACTACGCTAGTGCTAGTTCCCCACTCACAGGGACAATTAGTAGTTAGTCAGTTGTCAGTTGTCAGTTGACTGTTGACTGTTGACTGTTGACTGTTGACTGCGGCGCACTGAGCCTGTCGAAGTGTTGACCATTGACCATTGACCATTGACCATTAGACCTCTTGCATAAATATTTTTTTGTCTCACGCATAGACGCGAAGCGGCTTCCCGCAGGGTAGGCGCAAAGACGAGGCAGTGCGTTGGGCAGGTTTCCCGACTTGAAGCAACTGCCGTTGTAAAGAAGAAGGAAAGAATCAAGACTTTTGTAAGAAGTCTATTGACTATTGACCATTGACTATTGACCATTGACCATTGACTATTGACTATTGACTATTGACTATACCGAAAGTAACAATTGTTTACTTTTTGTGAATAGTCACTATAAAGTTTATGCAACAATTAAACAAAAGATAACAACAAGGAATTAGTTCATGCCGTATACAAATGAAGAAGGCGGTCTTCTCAATAATTTTGCTCGCGAACCCAAGATTTATGCAGCAGAACCTCCAAATGCAGGGCAAAAGCGAACCTACGTTGTTCTAGGAGTAGTCGCTACAGTCTTGGTTGGTGGTCTAATTTTTGTCGCCTTCTCTGTTTCGTGACTTAGTTGAACGCAAAGAATTTTAATAAAATTTAATCTTTTCTCTGATTTGAGGTTCTTCACCCATGAGGAACCTAATTTTTTGCAATTTACTGCCAAGAATATTCAAAAGAAACAGCAATCTAGCTTTATGCTTACGGAAAATACTCAACTTATAGCGGATTTAATTAGTACGTAGCGAATCCTCAGCTCACTTTATGTAAAAAATATAAAAAAAATATAAACTTGAAGTAGGTAAAGCAAAAAGCGAAAAATATCATGTCCTGTTTCTGGAACACCTGTTTTTCTAGCTCAATCACCGGAAAAACCCCCAAATAAATCCAAAAAGCCCTCATCCCTCACCCCTAGTCCCTATTCTCAAGCTAGCCCGTCATGGGAAAATCCCATAACTAAACAAGAAAATCTGTCTTTCCCATGCCCTATGCCCCATGCCCATTTTCTAGCTAGTGGTTGAGTACTTAGATGTACCCTTAAAGAAAATGTAAACTGTGTATTGGCTTTTTAGCCGCTATGAGCGTGAACGATACTGCACACACAGATAATTTTGCTTGGAATCGGCAAGTATATCACCGATTAAAACTTGCTTTGAGTCTGAATTTAAGAAGACAAATATTTATCGCAGTTTGTGATGATTTACACTTAAGAAATCAAATAGCAGCGCGGTTGCATTCTACCTTGGCTTATCCTGTGGGGCAAGTTTTATATCAGCCTGATGATAGCCTAGAAAGTAGTACAGCTGCCTATCCACGCCTCGCCACTTTACGTTTAAATCTCAGCGATCCTAATCTGATAGCTCAAATCAATCAATGGCTGGCGAATTATCCACCGCCAACTATTGGAGCATCAAAAGATACACCTGGTAGACCTTTACCCGTACCTGCATTTCAAATTGTGGGTGTAGAACTACTCACTAGACAGTCAGTAGCTATTCAACGGATGTTTTTACACCATCTGCGCGTCATTGAGGAATATTTATCTAGCGAAAAAACCAGCGGCTTTTTAGAAGCGAGTATACTTTTATGGGTACCGCGTCCTTGGTTGTCGGCGATTCAGCAGTCAGCGCCACAGTTTTGGCATAGCCGTACTGGTGTGTTTTATTTTGCTGGAGATCCCACACCTACAGTACAACATCCAGACTATTCAGAACGGTTTGCAAGTTCGAGAAATTTAGATTTTGATGATTTTCAACCATCGATTTTAGAAGAAGTACCTATCCCAGCAGAACTAGAAGCTGCAAAGGATAGCGAACTCGATTTGGCAGAAAATTTTGATTTTCCTGCTGATGAACCAGTCAATCACCAAGAGTTACAAGAAGAAGTTGCTTTACCAACAGAACTCCTGAAAGTTGAGGTAAATCCGGAATTACATTCGGCAAATAATAGCGAAAATTATTTGGAATCGCTGCCATCTTTATCTCATATTAGTAAACAATTATCTGAATTAGTATTAACAACAATTAATACAAAGATTCTTGCGGATGATGAGGAGATTTCCCAAGCACAGCAAATGCTCGCGGAGATTGAGCGATTACACGCAGAAAATGCTCCGGGAGAAGCGCTAGGTGCTGCCTATCATAAATTAGGCAATTTTTATCGTCTGCGGATCGAACAAGGACAGGTAACTGCGGAAAATTTGATGGTAGCTATTATTGCTTACCAAGAGTCAATTACTTTTGATGATACTTCACCTCAGTTACCAGATATCTTAAATGATTTGGGTACGCTTTATTGGATGTTATATCGTACTCCATCGGCACCAGAAGAGGGACAAACTTATATAGAACAGGGAATTGAATTTTATAAGTTAGCGTTAAAGCTAATCTCACCACAAACTCACCCAGAAACTTATGCGCGGGTACAAAATAATTTAGGTACAGCTTATGGAGATTTAGCGAGATTTGCTCATCCACCAGATTGTTGGCAACAAGCAGTAATAGCTTATAACGAAGCGTTGCGCTATCGTACAGTGGCGATGGAACCGTTAAAGTATGCGGCTTGTCAGAATAATTTGGGTACGGCTTATTGGCATTTGGGACAATACAATCAACCTGTGGTGAATTTAAAAAAAGCGATCGCATCTTATAACCTTGCACTGGCTCACTACAACCCTCAAGATGAACCGCTCAAGTATGGCATGATTCAAAATAACATCGGTACTGCCTATTGGAATCTGGCACAATACGAGCAACCAGCGCACAATCTGCGGATGGCGATAGATGTTTACTGTGATGCGCTCAAATATCGTACAGCGGCAACTGTTCCTAGCGGCTGTGCTGCAACCCAAAATAATTTAGGTACGGCTTATTGGCATTTAGCTAATCTTTCACAAACGCCGAAAGAAGACAAATATAATTATCTACGATTGTGCATTGCTGCTTATGATGAAGCTTTAGCTTTAGCACATTCACTGAATCCGGCTGCTTTAAGTTTTGATGTGTTAGCTACTCATAATAATTTAGGTTTAGCTCATTATCAAATTGCTACAGATCAATATTTTAATGGTGATAAAACACAGCGTACTCAACATTTAGAAGCTGCATTAAATAATCATTTGCAAGCTTTAAATGGATTGAGCAAACAACCAGAGGCTTATCAAACCACGTTTTCTTATGTGGTAAAAACAGTCCGCGCTTTCCATAGCGAGTTAGGAATCCAAGGACAAAATTTAGCTTTATCGAAAGTGCCGGCGCAAATGTTACCGGAAATTTTACCGAAGTTGTAAAAACCAAATTTTGTGGCTTTGTGAGGTAAAAATTATCTTATCTTAACCATGTCTTACCCATATATTAAAAATAAATCATTATTTTTATGTCATTATTTAAAAATTTAATACATATAAAAACTTCTCAATAAAGCAAGTAATTATAAATAATCCTGCTGCTGCAATCTATGTCTCAAAATTCAATTTCTTCTGGTGCTTCTCCACAAAATTCGCTTGATAGTCAAGCAGATAACTATCCGTTAGCAGTAGATGCGGAAGATTGGGAATTACGAATAGCAAAATTAGTCGGGTTTGCGGAAGAACCTTTATCTGATGATGGGGAAGTTGTAGAAGAATCAGCTAATAAAGAGCCATCGCCACCTGAACCAATAGCAGAGAAAACAGAACAGCCATTATCAACAAATCCCTTTGCTAAGTTAGGTTTGGTAGGTACGGCTACTTTTATTTTAGTTGTATTTACTGGTGGGTTTTTAACGCAGATTATGAGCAGTAACGAGCAACAACCCAGAAATAAGCAAATTGCAGTTCAACAAACTCCATCGCCAAATACACAACAATCAAAAGAAGCAGAGTTAGAGGAAAAAGTCGAGACGCTGAAAACAAAATTAGCCTTGACTGAACAAGCTGAAGCGGTGAAATTAGCACAACAGCAACTCAGAAATGGAAAACAGATAGCGTCTGCTGAGTCACGGGTTCCCCAGACTCCACGAGGGGATAATTCTGTCAGACAAACACCCATACCAACATCAACAGTTTACGTACCTCGCACAGTCACAGTGGAACGGATTGTGAAATCTCCCTCTGTACCCGTAGCTTCAACTGCTTCAACTTTACCACCATCGCCACCAATTATTCCTAACCCACAACCTCAACCATTAGTCCCTGTGATTCCATCATCACCGCCTAATCCTTGGCAAATTTGGCAAAATTTAGCAAAGTTAGGTAGCTATGGAGAGGTGGGTAATAGCGATCGCAATTATGACAATACAACAGATCAACCACAACCTAACAGCGATCGCGAGGAACAACAAGCAACAAACCCCGAACCGGAAGCAACACCCAAGCAGCAAGCACCGAGAATTAGTCAAGGAATCAGCCAAAATCCCCAAACTTTAGCTGTAGGGAGTAATGCTAAAGCTGTGTTAGCGACAGCTGTATTTGGCGAAACTTCTGATTCTGCTGAGAAAGACAACGCAAATATCTTTGTAGTGCGGTTACAAGAACCATTAAAAGCGATAGATGGCGCGATCGCTATTCCAGCAAATACGGAAATCTTAACGCAAATGAGTTCTTTATCCGAGCAAGGTTTAGTCAAATTAGAAGTTTTAAAACTAATTGTACCAGTTCAAGGAAAACTTACAGAAAGAACTGTACAGCAAAATGCATTAACCATCCGCGCGCCTCAAGGTAAACCCCTAATCGCTAACCAATTTCCTAATAGAGGATCTTCTATTGCTGGTATGGATATTGGACTGTTTGTTTTAGGTGGACTTGGTAAAGCAGCAGAGTTAATGAATCGGACTGATGCGCAAGTTGTGACTACTACTGGTTCTACGACTATTGTTAATAGTACTAATCCCGATCGTAACATTTTGGCGGGAATTTTTGAAGGGGGCATGAACACTGTTGTACCGCAAATTGCCCAACGCAATCAACAAGCAATTGCTCAAATGTCTCAACGCACTAACGTTTGGTTTCTCCCAGCCGGTACAGCAGTGGAAATTTATGTTAATCAATCTATACAATTGTGATTTTTTCTTAAAAAAGGCATCCCTTAATTAGGACACCTTCGTCAATCAATTTTGGATTTTGGATTTTGGATTTTAGATTAACTCCATGCACGCCACTTGCTTTAATCCGGGAAACCCGTCCACCGCAGTGGCTTATAAATGCAGGGGCTTTAATTAAAAATTGTGGATTTTGGATGGGTGGATTTATTCCACGAATTAATTCGCTTGCTCAGAACCCGTGCGCGATTCTTTAAATTTTGAATCTTCAATCCAAAATTTAAAATCTAAAATCTAAAATTCGGTCATATTTATTATTTGCCTAGCACACATTTTTTGATGCGCCAATCAGTCTCTATCTATCGTATCTATCGTATCTATCATTTCGATCGTATCTGTCATTTCTGTTGAATCTGTCATCTCGATCGTATCTGTCGTATCTGTCGTATCTATCGTATCGGTTGGATCTATTAAATCGGTTCATTCTGCGATCGCCTACAACAAATTGAGCGCGACAGCCATTTCTCACCCAAATACGATTTCTGTTATAGCCCCAATTATCTCGACAACTCGCATCAGATAACTGCCTAATCAGCCTAACTCTACCTCTTGTCGGTATGGCACAACTATTACCCCGATTATTATAGCTTTCACAAGTAATTACTTGCTGCGCTGAAGCTGGAGTAGGAACGCCCAAAATTGTACCAATAGTAATACCAGCAGCTATGAAGCTAACAGCTATTAGTGGACACCGGGTAACCATATTAAACGTTTACTGTTTGCAAATTATTTATAGGTAAATATTATTTTAACGGAAATTTTTGCATGAAAAATCTATCTAAAGGTCAGACTTTTGCTAGATGTTGACTAGCGATGGACTTGCATTTCCTACAACAGAAATTAATCCCGTAAAAGCCAGATTTTGTGATAAATATTCAGCAAAATGCAACATATCGCTGCTAAACTCAAATTCAGTCATTGAGAAAGTTGTAATGAGATACAAACTTTTAGGTAAAAGTGGGTTAAGAGTCTCGGAACTCTGCTTAGGAACAATGACCTTTGGTGAAGATTGGGGTTGGGGTGCTTCTAAAGATGAAAGTCGGCAAATTTTTGATAACTTTGTGGAAGCTGGCGGTAATTTCATCGACACTGCAAACGGTTATACAGATGGTACCAGCGAGAAAATTGTTGGTGAATTAATTGCTAAGGATCGGGAACGTTTTGTTGTCGCGACTAAATATTCCTTTCCTTTGCGGATGAACGATAATAGAAATGATCCCAATGGTAGTGGTAACCATCGAAAAAATCTCATTCAATCTTTAGAAGGCAGTTTAAAACGACTGAATACTGACTATATTGATTTATTTTGGTTGCACGCTTGGGACTTTACTACACCAGTAGAAGAAGTGATGCGATCGCTTGATGATGTCGTGCGTCAAGGAAAGGTACTCTATGTAGGTATTTCTGATGCACCAGCTTGGATTATTTCTCAAGCTAATACTATCGCCCAATATCAAGGTTGGACGCCATTTGTCGCTTTGCAAGTTGAATATAGTTTAATTCAGCGCACGCCAGAACGGGATTTATTACCAATGGCGAAAGCTTTAGATTTAGCTGTGACTCCTTGGTCACCTTTAGGCGGTGGTGTGCTTACAGGTAAGTATAACAAGCCACCTCAGCCAGGAGAAGAAGCAGGACGATTAGCCAATCCTGCAACTGGGAATATTTCCGAACGCAGTTTAGCGATCGCAGAATTAGTCACTCAAGTAGCCACAGAAATCGGGCGTACCCCTTCTCAAGTTGCCATCGCTTGGTTACGCGCCCAAAGTGGCGTTATCATCCCGATTATTGGCGCGCGCAAGCTAAGTCAGTTTCAAGATAACTTAGAGGCTTTAGATGTCACCTTATCACCAGAACATCTGCAACGCCTCAATCAAGTCAGTCAAATTGAACTCGGATTTCCTCACGACTTCTTGCAAAATGATGTCATTCGTGATCGCTTATTTGGCGGCACATTTAGTATCTTAGATAACCATAGAGTATGAGTGAGCTAAATTGCTCATTAGGAAGATAATAACTGATGGATGCCGGAATTCACTCTATCTAGAGGAAGTTCCCCAGACTAAAGCAATATTTGTAGACTTGTTCTGAAAAGCCAAGCAGATACGACAAATGAGCGACAATAAACTTGCATCCCGTCTTTATCCCACCCGCATTGATATTCCTGCTGAAGTGCGATCGCAACTTGTGGTACTTCTCAACCAAACTTTAGCAGCTACCTTAGATTTAAAAACTCAAGCCAAACAAGCCCATTGGAACGTAAAAGGGACTGACTTTTATCAGCTGCACGAGTTGTTTGATGAAATTGCTGGCGAACTGGAAGAATATATCGATATGTTTGCAGAACGCATCACCGCTTTAGGTGGTTACGCCTTGGGGACAGCGCGCGCTGCTGCTAGTAATTCGATTCTCCCAGAATATCCCTTTGATATTTTAGATGGCAAAGACCACGTGACAGCTTTAGCAGATCGCTTTGCACCTTATGCGAAACATCTGCGCCAAGCGATCGCCAAAACCGATGATTTAGGTGACGCTGACACTGCTGACCTGTATACTGAAGTATCCCGCACCATTGATAAACGTCTCTGGTTCTTAGAAGCCCATCTGCAAGTAGCAGAAATCACCGGACAAAATGGCGCTGCTGGTGCTAAAACCAATAAACAGCCCGCAAGCGTGAAGTAATTATGTCCTTGACTGTTGACGGTTAACAGTTAACAGTCAACAGTCAACAGTCAACAGTCAACAGTCAACAGTCAACAGTCAACAGTCAACAGTCAACAATCATTCGGAAATATTTTTCTACTTGGAAGTCTCTAAGGACGAGTAGTAACTTTTTGGTAAGTACGCCACTTTTAAGTGCGTACTTTTCATTTTGGATTTATATACCTTACTATTTATATAGTTCACCAACAGGTTTCAAATTACCTAAATCTAGATTGAACAATTTGCCAAAGCAAGGGTATTGGCAATTTTATTTGTGCAAAATTTGTGATGATGAAGCCAAATAAATTGGATATTTAATTCCACCTCTCTTGCAGTCAAAGCCAGAGACAATCACTATTTAGCATTGAAGATACTAGATTTGTCGATTCAGGAAATCAACTAAAAACGAGGTAGATTTATGTCTCAAAATACCAAAACTCTTGTAGTTCATGATGGCAGATCTCGCGGTCATACTAAAATTAGTTGGCTCGATAGTTACCACACTTTCTCTTTCGGTAATTTTTACGATCCTAACTACATGGGTTTTCGCTCCCTGCGGGTAATCAACGATGATACCGTGATTCCTGGTGCTGGGTTTGGTACTCACGGACATCGTGATATGGAAATCCTCACTTATGTCTTATCTGGAGCGCTAGAACATAAAGATAGCCTGGGTACGGGTTCGGTAATTCGTCCCGGTGACGCACAGATCATGAGTGCTGGTACTGGTATTACCCACAGTGAATATAATCATTCGCAAACTGAGTCGGTGCATTTTCTGCAAATCTGGATGCTACCCAATGAACTAGGATTAAAACCCAGATATGAGCAAAAAAACTTTCCTGCTGAAGAAAAGCGGGGACAACTCCGCTTAATTGCGGCTAAAGATGCGCGTGATGGTGCGGTGAAAGTTTACCAAGATTTGGATTTATACGCATCAGTTCTGGAAAAAGGTGATGTTGTAACTTTTGAAGTCCAACGCGATCGCTATGCTTGGTTACATGTAGCCCAAGGTGTCGCTACGGTTAACGGTAAAGAACTCAAAGCAGGTGATGGCGTACAAGTCAGTGGTGAAGAAACACTAGAAATTAGCAGTAATGCTAGTGGCGAAATTTTGCTGTTTGATTTGGGATAATCTAAATTTTGGCATATTGAACGCTTTTTAGCCAAATAAAATCTAATTACTGAAAATAGCTCTGTGATAGCTCACAGAGCTATTTTTTAGTAAATTTGTCAAAAATATTGTTTGTAGTATTTGCATCAAAATTAACTTGCTTGAAGATATGAGACTTTTATTAAAGAAAATTAGAGAAAGCTAAATTTAATTATTTTCTCTGTCTGGGGTAAGAAGTAATTAGTGGATAAGTTTTAGACATTAGAGATGGATGCTAAACTCTAAATACCATAAAAATGAATTATTCTCAAAATAAACATAAATTTTTACAAAACGAGCAATTATTCTGGCATACAGAACTCGTTAAATCGGGAGTAGACTATCACCAAGCGGCTAAAGTCGCGCAGATTTTAGCTGAGAAAAAGCCAGATGAACTGTTAACGGAGGAAGAAATTAAGCTGACAAAAGAAGTGTGTGCAGCTTGGTTAAGACAGCACAATCGTTTAACTTCCATTTCCAGAGCGCTGGAGTAATTGTCTCTGTCCAAAAAACTATATTAATTAAACGTAGCCGATTATTGTAATTACAGTCTGCAAAAATACACTAAATAGGCGTATACCACAGTATATAAAGGAATTTTTTGATTTTTAGCAGTTCTGTATCCTATTTTATACATAATTCATATTTGATTTTTGAATTAATACGTAGGAGAGCCAGTCGCGTGGGCGGGTGTGTTGTCTCGCATATCAATAAATGTTATTAGATATACACACACAGCAAATAGTGCAAATAAATTGATTCGCTTATTTCTGCTTAAATCTCTGAATATTCAGGGATTTTTTAATTTGAGAATTAAAGTAATAAATGTAAAAAATAAAATGATTCCAGTAGATTAACGGCAGTAAAAATTACATTTTTTACTACCAATAACCCAAAAGCGATCGCCTGTTAGCTAAATTTTTCCACTCAGCAGCATTACCATAATATATAAACTGGATTTGAGCGCTCACCTTTCGGTAGATTACCGTAAGTTATAAAAGCAGTATATTTAAGGTGGGGTACTATATAACTTTTCCAAAAAACTCATGCTAAATCAGTAGATTAATTGAGATTGAATTTCATTGTTCTAACTCATTTGTAGTTAAATTTCTCATAGGTTGCCTGAATACCATGACATCCCCTGAACATCAAACTGATTTTGAAGAACATCTTCCAGAATCATCGTTTGAGCCACCCCCACAACAACGGCGGTGGCTTCGGCTATTGTTAGCTGCACTATTATTGCTAGGTGGTGGTACGGCTTTGGTTTGGCGTTTAGTAGCTCCTCAACAGCAAGCATCTGTACCCGCTAGTGCTCCCATTGGGGTAAGAGTTAAGTTAGCACCAGTAGAAGCAGGCACAATTGAGGAAAGTTCTGATTTTATCGCTAACCTAGAATCTCGGCGTTCGGTAAGGCTACAACCGAGAATTGAAGGACAAGTAACGCAAATATTTGTGCGATCGGGAGACAATGTTTCTGAAGGAACGCCAATTATTCAAGTAGATCCCAGACAGCAACAAGCTACTGTTAGCGGGTTAAATGCTGGCGCTGAAGCAGCTAAAGCACAACTACAAAATGCTTTAGCAACGCTGAAATCTCTACAAGCCGATCGCTTATCTAATGTTGCAGATGTGCAATTGAACCAGCAAGATTACGATCGCTATACGAGTCTAGCCACTCAAGGTGCAGTCTCGCGGCAAACTAAAGATCAGTATGCTAACCGATTAGCGATCGCTAAATCTCAACTCGCTGCTATAGATTCCCGCATTCAAGCACAGCAAGCAACCATCTCCCAAGCCGAAAAAGCCTTACAGCAAGCCCAAGCCAATACCAAGCAACAAGTAGTTGAGCTTCAATACTACAAAATTGCCGCACCTTTTGCTGGTACAGTTGGCGACATTCCCGTAAAAGTAGGTGATTTCGTTAATACTTCTACACAACTAGCTACCATCACGCAAAACCAACCTTTAGAAGTGAACATCTCTGTACCTCTAGAACAGGGAAGCCGACTGCGTAAAGGCTTACCAGTAGAAGTGATGGATGCTCAAGGGCAACTTTTAGGCACAAGTAGAGTATTCTTTATTTCTCCTAGTGTTGGTAACAATACTCAATCAATCCAAATCAAAACATTATTAAGTAACCCTCAAGGTAAACTCCGGGCAGACCAATTAGTGCGAGCTAGAGTGATTTGGAATCGTAAACCGGGAGTATTAATTCCGACAACAGCCGTATCGCGGGTAGCCGGGGAAACATTTGCCTATGTAGCCCAAACAGAAAATTCTCCACAAGGTACACCGCAATTAGTCGCGCGACAAAAACGGGTGAAATTAGGCAATATCCAAGGTAATAATTACCAAGTTATCGAAGGATTGCAGCCAGAAGAAAAAATCATCGTCTCCGGGTTGTTAAATCTGCGAGATGGCGTGCCAGTTACTCCGGAATAAGGGCATTGGGCATTGGGCATTGGGCATTGGGCATTGAGGAGATTAGGAAAAGTATGAAAAGCAAAGAAAGGGGATAGATACCCAATAGCCAATG
Organism: Calothrix anomala FACHB-343; assembly: GCF_014696435.1. Taxonomy (GTDB): domain Bacteria; phylum Cyanobacteriota; class Cyanobacteriia; order Cyanobacteriales; family Nostocaceae; genus Aulosira; species Aulosira anomala_A. The sequence continues at coordinate 153,863 of NZ_JACJQG010000013.1, forward strand.
TCATGTGTAATTTGTTATTGCTTCTCCCTCTGCTTCCTCTGCCCCCTGCACCCATGCCCCATGCCCCATGCCCCATGCCCATACCCATAACTTAAGCAACCATTTACATGTTTGTTGACTTTTTTATCAGGCGACCAGTATTTACCAGCGTCTGTGCCATTATCATCCTCTTGGTAGGAGCCATCAGCATCCCCACGCTGCCCACCGCCCAGTACCCAGAAATTAGCCCGACGCAAATTACTGTCACGGCGAATTATGTTGGCGCTAGTGCTGAAGTTGTCGAAAATACCGTCACGACGGTATTAGAACGCCAAATCAACGGTGTTGAGGGCTTGAAGTATATGACCTCAAGCAGTAGCAACAATGGCACTAGTACAATTACAGTCACATTTGACCCAGCACGCAACAAAGATATTGCCGCAGTTGATGTGCAAAATCGGGTTTCTTTGGCTGAACCTCTGTTACCAGAAGCGGTGCAGCAAACTGGCGTCACGGTGAGTAAACAATCAAATAATATTCTCTTGGCGATCGGGTTTTACTCCGATAACAAAGAATACGACAACGTTTTTTTAAGTAATTACACTGACCTTTACATCGTAGATGCCCTCAAAAGAATTAAAGGTGTCGGTGAGGCGCAAATTTTTGGCGAACGTCGCTATGCAATGCGGTTGTGGCTCGATCCGAACCGTCTAGCTAGTCGCAACCTCACCGCCCAAGATGTAATTGACGCACTCAACGAACAAAATTTACAGGTGGGTGCGGGGCAAATTGGGCAACAGCCAACTTTACCCGACCAAATGTATCAAATAGACTTGCAAGCTGTCGGCAGATTAACGGAAGCAAGCGAATTTGCTGATATAACCATCAAGACTGGTACAGATGGTACGCTGGTCAAGCTCAAAGATGTAGGTAGGGCGGAACTGGGGGCAGAAAACTATAACTCCTTTCTGCGATTTCGCGGGAATGAAGGTGTAGGTGTGGGGATATTTGGGACTCCCGGAAGTAATGCGCTGGAAGTTGCACAGGCGGTAAAAGCCGAAATGGTACGCTTGGCGCAAAGCTTCCCGCCAGGGATGAAATATCAAATCGCCTTTGATACGACATTGTTTGTCGAAGCCTCTTTAGCGGAAGTAGTGAAGACTCTGATAGAAGCGATCGCTCTTGTCGTCTTGGTAATTTTCCTCTTCTTGCAAGATTGGCGGACTACCTTAATTCCGGTCATTGTCATACCTCTAACCTTGGTGGGTACATTCGCCTTTATCAAGGTTTTTGGCTTCTCCATCAATACCTTAACGATGTTTGGGTTGACTCTAGCAACAGGGTTGGTGGTGGATGATGCCATTATTGTGGTAGAGAATATCTCGCGCTTAATTGAGGATGAAGGTTTACCGCCGCGTCAGGCTGCATCTGAGTCGATGCGCGAGTTATTTGGCGCTGTAATTGCCACATCGCTGGTATTGATGGCTGTATTTATCCCTGTCGCCTTTTTCCCTGGCTCTACAGGACAAATATATAAACAATTCGCCCTCACCATCGCCTTTTCGATGGTGATTTCTACCTTTTTGGCGCTGACGCTCACGCCTTCTCTTTCCGCCTTGCTGCTACGTCGCGGACAAAGACCGCGCGGGTGGTTGGGGCGGGTTTTTGGCTGGATTAACCGCTTTATTGATTGGACGCGCCGAGGTTATGAGCGATCGCTCCATCGTCTGAATCGGCTAAAAGCGATCGTGGTTCTGTTATTTGTCTTGTCTTTAGGTGTGACAGCTTGGCTGTACACCCGCGTACCCACAGCCTTTATCCCCGACGACGATCAAGGCTATTTCATCACCATTATTCAAGGGCCAGAAGGGGTTTCCCTGAACTACACCAGCAAAGTCATGGCTCAGGTAGAAACAGAAATTTTGAAAATACCAGAAGTTACAGGTACTTTTGCGATCGGTGGTTTTGGTTTCAGTGGAAACTCAGCTAATAGCGGCGCAATTTTCACCACCCTCAAACCTTGGCAAGAACGCCACGAACCAGGACAATCAGCACAAGCCATCATTGGTAAATTAGCCGGAATCGTCTCCGCTATTCCCGAAGCCAGAATTTTTCCTGTAAATCCCCCATCCATTCAGGGTTTAGGTAGTTTTGGCGGTTTTCAATTTCAGCTCCAAGATAGAGCCGGTAACAGTGGTTTAAACAATCTTTTGCAAGTCATGGGTCAATTACTCGAGCGCGGTAATCAAACACCAGGACTACAAGCCGTATTCAGCACATTTAACGCCAATACGCCGCAAATGCTCATTGAAGTAGACCGTAACAAAGCCAAAGCTCTGCAAGTTAACGTAGATGATATCTTTAATACCTTGCAAAGTTATTTAGGCTCGCGCTATGTCAACGACTTTAACTTACTGCAACGGACTTATCGCGTATATGTCCAAGCAGAAGCGCAATTTCGCTCGAATCCTGAAGATATTGGTAAGTTATACGTTCGTTCTGAGAATAATCAAATGATTGCTCTCAGTAATTTAGTCAAAGTTAGATCAACCATTGGCGCACAAACGATCAATCACTTTAACTTGTTTCGTTCCATTGAAATTAATGGTGGCGCTGCACCTGGTTACAGTTCGGGACAAGCAACCCAAGCAATGGAGCAAGTAGCCAAGCAAGTTCTCCCGGCGACAATGGGCTATGAATGGTCGGGAATCACCGCCGAAGAACAACAATCTGGTGGTTTAGCACCCCTAATTTTTATCTTGGGATTGGTGTTTGTGTTTTTGGTACTGGCTGCTCAGTATGAGAATTACGTTGACCCCTTGATTATTATGCTTTCAGTACCCTTGGCTATTTTGGGTGCATTGTTAGCCCAATCAATGCGGGGTTTACCCAACGATGTCTTTTGTCAAGTTGGGTTAGTCATGTTGATTGGTTTGGCGAGTAAAAACGCCATTTTGATTGTAGAGTTTGCTAACCAACTGCGAGAGGAAGGTATACCACTAGCAAAAGCCGCTATCCAAGCATCTCAAGAACGGTTACGACCGATTTTGATGACATCTCTATCTTTTATTTTGGGTATTTGGCCCTTAGTCAATCCCGAAGGAGCCGGTGCAGCTAGTAGAAGGTCTTTAGGTACAGCAGTGGCTGGTGGAACGATCGTTTCAACTTTATTGAGCTTGTTTGTCGTACCCATCTTATATATTGTAATTGGCAAAATTCGCGATCGCTTTCGTCGCCATCCTCAGCAACCACAACTACCAGAACCTACCCATGATGGCAAAGTTCACCACTCAACCCACCACTAAATTTAACCTTGCTAGATTACTGTAGGTAAATTAGCTGTGTTATCGTAGCCAGGGCTTTAGTCCTGGCTATGAAATAAAATATTCCTGTCAATCGCGGAATTGCCCGATTTGAAAATGAAGAATAATTAGTACCTAACATTTTAACTAGGAAAATTTACTCAATAGGCAACTAGCGATTAATATTTCACTAGTCCTATAGGATAAAAATAACTAATTACTCATACCCAATGCCCAATGCCCAATGCCCCATGCCCAATACCCAATGCCCAATCTCATAAATCAAAGATATAATTTGGAAGCTGAAAAATCTTTCAGTCCTATAATGTCCAAGAGACCGCTAATATAATGGGTGAGCAAATATGGGCTAGAAAATGTTGTATAAAACGTTTCTAGTTTTATAGAAACATGCGCATTCATTTCTTTTGGCTGCTGTTTTCACTCAGTAAATATCATTTTCCCAACATCCCGAAATTATGGATTTGTCAAACTTTACTACTCTTCAAAACTTAGAAGCTGCTTTCGGTGGTGAATCGATGGCGAACAGAAAGTATCTGTTTTTTGCAGACGTAGCAAATAAGCTTGGGTTTAAAGACTTAGCAAAACTATTCAAAGAAACAGCAGAACAAGAAACTGCTCATGCTTTCGCACATTTTGTTTTGTTGCATCCAGAACTTGTAGTCACTGATCCAGATGCTTTAACAGACGAACAAAAGCGGGCAATTGTTTCTCGTTGCTTATCATTAGCAATTGAAGGTGAAACTTATGAATACACTACCATGTATCCAGAGTTTGCCGCCGCAGCCGAACGCGATCGCGACAATCCAGCCGCAGCAGAATTTACTAAACAAGCGCAAGAATCTAGCGAACATGCTAATACATTCCGCGAAGCAGCACATCGCTTTGGATTGTTAAAATTCATCGAAAATTATCACGCCGATCGCTACGCTGAAGCTTTAGAAGTTTTAAATGGCGGACAAGCTGCTACTAGAGTAGCTGGAGAAGATCCAAAAACTCGTAAATGGATTTGCAGACAATGCAGCATGATTTACGATCCTGTAACTGGCGATCCTGATTCTGGTATTGCTCCTGGTACAGCATTTGAAGACATTCCTGATGACTGGCGTTGTCCTATTTGTGGCGCTACCAAGAAAACCTTTAAACCGCTAGAAGAAAAAGTTGCTGCATAAAATTTAACATAGCAGTTAGCCATTGAATGTGACACTTTGTAAGGGCACAACTTTATTTGTTGTGCCCTTATTATTTATTACCAATTCTCCCAAACTCAGCAACAGATGCAAACTTAAAAATCCTGGTTAAATCTGGCTGTCTTAATTTTCAATTTGGCAGAAAATTGGGGAGCATCCCAAATGTGCAAAAACGCCCTCACCCTATAAGGGCTTGTCATTACCAACATCTTTTAAAGTGGAAATGGGGTGTATTAGAGTCAGAGTATGAAATTAGAAAATTTCACAGACCTCCAAACTTGGGCAGTTGAACAATGGGG
>NZ_JACJQG010000130.1 GCF_014696435.1 Calothrix anomala FACHB-343
GCCTGCCTTCGCAGGCTAAAAGTTTGATAGCCTGCGAAGGCAGGCTTCGTATTTCTAGCCCCACCCTTATAGGGTGAGGGCGTTTTTGCACATTTGGGATGCTCCCACTAAAATAGTGCATTAGATGTAGGTTGGGTTGAGGCTTTGCGAAACCCAACATGAATTTTAGAAACTCAACATAGATGCTGGTGTTGGGTTTCCTTACGTCAACCCAACCTACATTTTTTTGCAACATTTTAGCCTTGCCACGCCACTACGTATTTATTCAAAAATCAAATATGAATCCTATAGATTAACGGGTAAGGGTTAAAAAATAACCCTTACCCTTGACTTGTACTGCTGCTAATAGTTTCTAAATTTCTCATGAGCAGACTGAACTATTGTGATCAATTCTCCAACATCAAATGGTTTATGTAGAAAATCAGCAATACCTAATGATGAGGCTAATTTTTCTAAAGCACTCTCTGAAGAAACTAGTACAACTGGTAATTTAATTCCATTTGACTGGAGATTTTGATAAACTTCACCACCTGTTAAAACTGGCATCTGATAATCTAAAATTAGTAGGTCTGGTTTTTGTGCTAAAACTTTTCGTATTGCTTCTCTACCATTATTGGCTGTACTTACTTCCCAGCCGCGTTCCTCTAATATTAGAGTTAGCATTAGGCGATAAGATGCGTCATCATCTGCAATTAGTACTTTAGGTTTTTGATAATTGTCAGGTTTCATAAATTATTATCCATTTTTAGGATAAATAAAATCATGAGTGTGAGTGTCAGTTTCTAGCTATGCACTTGCAATCACTTTGATATTGTTAGCGGTAGTTTAACTAAAAAATGTGTCCAGCTTTGACTGCTTGTAACTTCAATTGAGCCTTGGATATATTGCACAAGTTTTTTAACTAAAGCTAAACCCAATCCAGCCTGATGATTTTGATTAGGTTCGCTTTGAGAAGTCAAAGAAGATGAGCCAAAAATTGGGGATTGTTCTTCTGTTTGGCTATGAGAGATTCGGTAAAATGGTTCAAATATCAGAGATATTTGTTCTGCTGTAATTTCTACCCCAGAATTGCTAACGATAATTTGCAAACTGGGGTTTTGAGTAGAGGTGAGTTGAACAGTGACAATAATCTTTTCTCCTGAAGGAGTGTATTTACAAGCGTTGTGGAGTAACTCTGATACAATCCGATTTAAAATCGCTAAATCGGAAACTATTGGTGGTAAATTTGCGCCGATATTAACGCTGAAAGCCTTTTGTTGTGCTTGCGCTACTTCCTGAAAACTTTCAACTAATGGGGGTAGCCAATAGTGAATTTGAATTAAACTCAATTCTAAGGAATATAAATCTGCATCTAAAATTCGTAGATTCAGCAAATCGTTAACTAAATTTAATTCGCGATCGCACTCGTAACTGAGAATATTGAGATAGCGAGAAATCGACTCAGAGATAGTAGCTGGCACTAACATGAATATTCCCTGCTGAGTCAGAAGATTTTCTAACATATAGATTGCCATTTTCATATTTGATAATGGCGAGCGCATTTCATGAGAAGTTGCGGTTAACACAGCTTCTTTTAATTGCTTCATGTTTTGCATTTCTGCCATTTGGATTTCTAGTTGTCGCACATGTTTAATCGCTAGGTTACATTCTTCTTGTAAGCGACGTTGAGTGTCATCTAAAAGTACCATATCTGGGAAATTTTCTGGTAATTTCATGGCAAAAATATAATCATCCTCTACCATCAGGATTTTCACAGCTTTGTTTTTTTGCGTATCAGAAGATATGCTCATTGTGTTAACTTTTTTGAGTAAAGAATAGTAGCCAAATTAAAATGAGTAAATTGACTTTTTGACTACTAATGGCATATTTTTAGTTAAGCCTAAAATATTATGATTGTCTGAGAAATTCAGATTAGGCATTTCTTGCCAACAGTGGCGACAAAACCAGTAAGTTTCATTGGCGCGGATATGACGTAGCATTTGATGAGAGCAGCAAGGACAGTGTGACATAAAATTGTTGTTTTATTTAATAAATTGAATGACAGTAAACTAAATGTTAGTTAAATATTGGTGAGTAAGGGCAAGGTGAATGAGTGAAATTCTTACTCATGCACAGAACTAAGTAGAATCACCAACGAAATAAATTTATAGACAAAAAATAAAAAACTGATGAAAAAAGTCTAGTTGTAACAAATCGAAATGATAAATGATGAGAAATTTGATTTTTTAAATAAGGGACTTCCAAGTAAAAAAATATTCCATTACTATTGTTGTAGGGGCGGGTTTAACCGACATATTTGTTTTCGACATGAGTATCTCGCAAAACCCGCCCCTACAGACGGTTGATAGTTAACTGTGAACCGTCAACTGTCAACCGTCAACGTTTAACGGAATAATTTATTTTTTGGAGTTCCCTAAGCGCTAGTAGGTTGGGTTGAACGAAGTGAAACCCAACAAATCGCCGAAAATGTTGGGTTTCGTTCCTCAACCCAACCTACGCGGTTTAAGGTTTTTGACGCTAACTTAACGGTTTTATAGCCTCACCCTTGAGGGTGAAGGCGTTTTCAATTTTTTATGTGTTCTGGTGTACGCAGTTCATGATGGCTACTTAGTCAGAAATTCAACAGGCAATTCTACAAATAACAACTTGGTACATAATCCCAACCCAGTATTTTTGCAAGCTGAACTGGAATTTGTAAAGGATTAAAGGGTTTAAAGATAACACCTGCTATTTTATGCTGGCGCAAAAATTCTGGCTCTAACCATCGTACAGCAGCACTCATTAGCACTATAGGAATTTTTTGGTTTTCTGGCTTATCTCTAAATTCATTAATACATTGAAAACAATTCATACAGTGCATGGATAAGTCCATAACAATCGCATCAGGATGCTCAATTTTAGCTTTCTGGATTCCTTCTAAAAGAGAATCAGCAACTACTACATTCCAACCAGCTAAATCTGTGAGGCAAAGTTCCACAATTTCTCGCACATATAGTTCATTATCAATGAGCAAGATAGTTTTGGTGGACATACCTACCACCTCTAATGTCTGCATTTAAGGAGACTCCAAAAAGAAAATTTTCATCTGAAAGCGATTTGATTAATCTACTAAGCCAGAGCGCAGAGCTAATACAGTAGCTTGAGTTCTATCGCCAACATTGAGCTTGTTAAAAATATTTCTAACGTGTGCCTTCACAGTACCGATTGTTATATATAGTGTTTGAGAAATATCAAAATTACTATTACCATCAACAATCATTTTGAGAATACAAAGCTCTCGTGCAGTCAAAGGATGCTCTAGGATTTGCTGTCGCTGTTGTGCATCAATCGCACGGATATTCACAGTTTGGGAGTGCAAAACCGAAATACCAAACCATTTCTCTGTGATTTGACTGTCAGCGTAACCTGGGGGTGGGCATAAACTAACCTTTTTTCCTGCAAATGGTTCAATTTGACAAGTTTTCATATATTTTTCTTTTGGTCTAAAGGATGTTGCTGATACCAGAAAGGTAAATTAGAAAAATGAAAAACTTATAAAAACCGAAATTTCGTTACAAAGCTTAAAAATTGATTACTCATACCAATTTAAATATTGTTTGCGGCATGTCAATCTATTCTAGAGGGCATGGCAATGCCCATCTGTGTCAACTTAAGCACAAAACTTTTCTCTATCTCGTTTCCAGCCTCCGGCTGGAAATGCGTATTGCGAGGCTCCGCCTCGTCTTCTGATCTTAGTTGTGAATCTACAGCCTGACTAGCATTTTTAATTGCACTGCACTACTTGGCTTATTTGTTGTTTTATCTTTCCTCCCAAAACACTATCACGCCTCCTGTAAGTTCACCTTGGTCATTTTTGAATGAATTAATACTATTAGCTATAGGAATCATGTTTCCATTTTTAGCAATTAATAGAATACCTTTATGAAAATAAAGGGTAGCTTTTTCTTTAATTGTGGAAATAATTTTATTTTCTAGATTGAGCAGAGTTTGTTGCTCGACAACTTGCATAATTTCGGTGAAAATTTTGCCTTGTGCTTCATGTAAGTTCCATCCGATCATTGTTAGTGCTTGTTGATTTATGTGCTTAATCTGCAATTGGTAATCAAATATAATCACTCCATATTTTTTTGAGTCATTTACAGCCAGAGATTTTCTTTCCCTAATATGATTTTCTTGTGTATGGGATAAGAGATTATTCATCTTTATTTTTAGATAGAATGCACAGTAAATTTGTCTTAGCTAATTTGCTAAGACTGGGAAAAACAAGATGTATAGTTGTTGACAGTTGACAGTTGACAGTTGACAGACTTAAAAACCTTTGAGTATCAGGGTTTTATCTTAGGTTGATGTCCTAATCTATCTGGCTACAGCTATATTTATTTTTTTTTAAATAAATAAGTATCAGCAGTTAATAAACTTTTGGCGCAAATCAAAAGTCTTCACCTTTGATTTGCGGTTTCAGAGATTTTGCTGATACCAGAAAGGTAAATTAGAAAAATAAAAAACTTATGAAAAATCAGTTTATGTTACAAAACTTAATAATCAATTATTCATCCCAGCCGAAAAGATCAGCTACTTCGTGGGAAATACTGAAAGGTTCAAAGGGTTTGATAATGACTCCAGCAATTCCCATTTGCGCAAACCGCACGCGATCGCTTGTTTGAGATTTGGCTGTGAGAAAAATTACTGGTATCGTTTTAGTAGCTAAATTAGTCTGAAGTTGTTCATATACAGCAAAACCGTCCATTTCTGGCATAGATACATCTAGCAGAATTCCATCTACGGGTTGATTCTGGGCGATTTTGAGCGCTTCTTGCCCGGAGCTAGCCGTTATTATTGTCCATCCGCCGATATCTGATAAACAAGCTTCGACTAGCTCAAGAATACATTCTTCGTCATCAACGATTAATAGTTTTTTAGTCATTTGTTATTGGGCATTGGGCATTGGGCATTGGGCATTGGGCATTAGGCATTGGGCATTGGTGTCAACTTAACGTGAAACTCGCTTTGTAGCAAGGTTTTTGCCCTCACCCCCAACCCCTCGCTTACCCAATCAACCGCCGTCACCCTCGAAGGGTGCGGCTAATTGAACATGAGCTTACCTGCGTGGGCTAAGAAAATTTAGCCCACGCAGGTGGGCTTTGTAACGTGAGCCAGTGGCTTACAGCCTGCGGGCGGTACGTCGGGTAAGTGAGAGAACTTAAGTTGACACCCATGCCTGCCCCCTGCCCCCTACTCCTTTGGCTAGACAGCGATGGGTAGGGTGAAGAAGAATGTACTACCTGTACCGAGAGTACTCTCAACCCAGATTTTACCGCCGTGTTGCTCGATGATGGTACGACAAATGGCTAAACCTAAGCCTGTACCGCCTTTGGTACGAGCATCGGAGGCATCTACTTGCTGAAATCTGTTAAAGATGGTTTCTAATTTGTCTGCTGGAATTCCCCTACCGCGATCGCTAATTTTAAACAATAACGCATCTTTTTGTTGTTGCACACTGATAGCAATAGTGGAATCAGCAGGGGAGAATTTGAGGGCGTTACTTAAAAGATTTGTCAGTGTTTGAATTACAGCGTCGTTTGCTGCCCAGACTTGCTCATCCCTAGCATGGATATCAAAGGCAATATTTTGCTGTTTGGCGATCGCTTGTACTCCCGCTACTGCTTGTTCAATTAAATCGGCTGCTTTGCAGATGGTTTTTTCTAAAACTACACGACCTGAGTCTAAGCGTTCTAAATCGAGAATATCATTAACTAAGCGCACCAAGCGATCGCTTTCTTTAGCAGCAATTTCAATCATCCGCTGAGATTTTTCTGGTTTTTGAGCGTAGATGCCACTTTTTAATAAACCCATAGAGGCGCGAATTGAGGTTAAAGGTGTACGCAGTTCGTGACTGACAATGCCGATAAACTCATTTTTCATCTGCTCAATTTTTTGTTCTTCGGTAATATCTTCCGCCAACCCAGCTATGCGCACTATTTCCCCTAGTTCATTTTTAATCGCAAATGCGCGATCGCGAATCCAACGTATAGAACCATCAGGGCGGATAATGCGGTATTTTTTCTCAAATTGCCCGGTTTTTAGCTGTTCTAACATTTCTAGTTTCACGCGATCGCGATCGTCTGGATGCACGGATTCTATCCAAGCTAAAACGTTTTCATACAGATCTGCACAACTGCGTTGCCAAATAGCTTCATAAGCTGGGCTGACATAAAGAACTTGCTGATAGTCTTTATCTGTCATCCAAAATACAGCTTGAATATTTTCTGCTAACTGGCGGAACTTTTCTTCACTTTCGCCCAAAGCGGCTTCGATATGTTTGCGCTCGCTAATATCAAATAATGTTGAGCGACTCATAATAAAGTTACCAGCTTCATCTGTGAGGGCTGTTGCATTTAAGCTGATCCATGTAGTTGTGCCATCTTTTTTGAAAATTTCAAACTCCAGATTATTAATCCAACCCTGTTGCTTAAACTTAGGAAAATTTTCGTGAAATAATTGTTTACTTTTGGGGGTGAGGAAATCTAAAAACTTCTTGTGCAACATTTCCTCACGGGTATATCCTAGCAATTTTAGTTCTGTATCATTGATGCGAATAAAATTACCATCCACATTTAGGGAATGGTAACCACAAGGCGCATTATGATAAAGATCCTCAACTTCTTGTAAATACTTTTGTATAGCAGCTTGGGCTTGTTTTTGTACTGTAATATTATTATTAATTTCTAAAATCTTGACTGGTTTACCGACATTATCTTTTTGTAATACCCAACGACTGGAAACAGTCACCGGTTGAGCATCCTTGCGGAAATGAATCAGTTCTCCTTCCCAATAACCTGTGGCTAAAAATTCTGCTTCAATTTCACTTAATGGTTGGGGAAATTGGGTTTTTAAGAGAGTATGGGAGATTTGCCCTACAGCCTCAGCTTTGCTAAAGCCATACATCGACTCAGCTCCATCATTCCAGAAAGTAATTTTCCAACTTAAATCTAGAGTCATGATGGTATCATGTGCCAAATCTAGGAGTTGCGCCTGTTCTAAAAGCAGGAGTTGAATTTGTTGCTGCTGGATTACTGTATCTAACAGGCGATTGTTTGTTTGTTTCAGTTGCTCTGTACGCTTGGTTACCTGTTGCTCAAGTTCGGTATTCATTTGCTCTAGAGCAATTTGTACCTGTTTTCGTTCTGTAATATCGTCAGCAAAAATCATAATGCCGCCAATCTCACCTGTTGCCTTACGCCAAGGGTGAATTTCCCAGCATATCCACTGTTGGCTACCATCTAAGCGGACAAACAAATCTTCATCGCATTTTTCAATCATCCCAGCTAAACAGCGTTGGTGAATATCTCGCCATTGTTGGGTTATTTCGGGAAAAATTTCGTAGTGCGATCGCCCAATGAGGGATTCAATGGAATCAAGATGATACTCTTCTACCCATCTTTTACTAGCCATGACATAGCACATCTGGCGATCGAACATGGCAATACTGGCAGGTGCATACCTGACAAATAAGTTTAAAGTTGATTCTCTTTCTTGCAATGCAATTTCGGCTTGTTTTCGTTCTTGCAGTTCAGTGTCTACCTGTGTAAACAAAGCTGCTTGCTGGATGGCAATGCTTACCTGTGCGCCTAACTGTCGCAGCAAATCGATTTCACTGGATTGCCATTCCCGGGGAGCCGCACAGTGATGCGCCGCCAATAATCCCCACAGTTCATCACCCAAGAGAATGGGAACTACTAAATTAGCTCTCACCTGGAGACTAGCCAGAAATTCAACGTGACAGGGGCTAATTCCCGCCGTATAAATATCAGATTTGGCTGTAACTAAACCGCGTTTAAAAGGTTCAACGTTTTCTTCGCCAATACAAGGATCGTAAATCTTCAGTGGTAAGATAGACATCCATTCTGGGGCTACCGATTCTACAACCGTTGTGCCACCCCAGCCGGGAGAAAATTGGAAAATAATCACGCGATCGCACTCTAAAAACTGCCTGACTTCATCAACAGTAGCTTGCAAAATTTCTTGTAAATTAAGCGATCGGCGAATGCGCTGAGTCATTTCCATTACTAAGCGCTGTTGCTCAAATTGTTGTTTCTCTTGGCTTTGAGCTTGTTTGCGCTCGTCAATCGCCATCACAGTTCCACTCATGCGCACAGGCTCACCTGCGGCGTTATAAAATGCTTGTCCTCGTCCCTCAACCCAGTGAATGCTCCCATCTGCCCAAATTACGCGAAATTCACAATGGTAGATGCGATGGGTTTGGATTGCTTGTTGTACTGCTTGGTTAAGCAAAGTGCGATCGTCTGGATGTAAACAAGCATCAAAAGTTTCATATTTACCGTCAAAGCTACCAACAGTTAAGCCAAATAAATATTCATGTTCTGGTGACCAATTAATTTTACCTGTCACCATATCCCAATCCCACATTCCCATCTGCGCCGCCGATAAAGCCATCCGCAGTTGCTCGGCATTTTCCTGCGCTAATTTTTGCCCCAGTTGCTGAATCTTATGTCTACTGTGGTAAAGACTGCCTGTAATAAAATGAATTGTCAAGCCAACCAGTAGGAAAAGAACCAGGCGAAATACATCCTCTACTTCAGGAATGGAAAATTTGTATCGCGGGGGAATGAAAAAATAATTGATTGCCAATGTAGACAGGGTAACCGTGACGATCCCTGGACGAAAACCACCATACCAGGTAGTCACGGCGATCGCTATATAAAAAAAAGCCCCAATAGTCCGTGATATTAGTTGTTCTAGGCAAAGTGACAGCAAAAGAGCGATCGCCGTTGAGCCAATCGCGATCGCATAAGACAATAATCGGCGATCGTATCTCATCATTCTTTACCTCCCCTGGCTATAACCGACTTTCACATTGGCTTGCTAATAAAATCATCACCTCCAGTGGCAAAACCTTGCTAAAGGGATGTTGCATCAGTATAGGCTGTCACGAATAAAATCCGTAAATCCTAACCTTAGGGTCTTGACAAATTACTTAATAAGATTTTAAGCCAGTAATGATCGTGAGGCTGAAAAATTCGGCATTTCTGCTCAATTACTGGCAATATGCCATTGCTCTGGAAGATAAACACCCCAAACAAAGCCATTCCCCCAGGGTTGGTTAGCAAAACGACCCAATTTTAAAACCTTTGCGATCGCTTCTCTACAGCTTAAAGGTGCAAAACAGATTTGCCTTGTTAAATAAAGTAGTTGCCTTATTAGAGGATGTTTGAAAAGTCGGACAGATTGTAAAAAAGCTCTCTCGGTATACGCTGTGAATAGATAGTAGACAGCACCGAGAGAGCAACATGAGTAAAGCATATCCCA
>NZ_JACJQG010000131.1 GCF_014696435.1 Calothrix anomala FACHB-343
ACTACTTGATACTCCATCAGCCTTCGCCACTCGTCAGCCGTCAGTTGATCAAATGGTTTATCCAACAATTCCTCGCAAGAACTGGTTTCGAGACTAGGCAATACTTCAACCATCGACAATGACCACACGGCATCGAATGCAGAATCACAGGGCACTTGCTGCTGATGCTCTGATGAGGCTCTTTTCACCCACCAGCGACCATCAGTGCATCCCGCCGAGCCTAGCTTTTTGTCGTTGTTGTAGATACCGTCATCGAGGAGTTCAAAGCCAAACTTTTCGCATTCCAAGGCAATTTGTGCCATGACTTCGTTACCAGTTGTATTGGCTGGAACTTTCTGCTGTTGCACAGGCAGTGTGCCTTGCTTGTAATGCCAAGCGATGTGGTTGTGGCACTTGGCCCAGCTGTTTGCACGATGTTGTTCGGTTGAGTTCACACTCACTACTATGCTTTGAATCAAAATATGAGAAAAATTTTGAACCATAAATTAGAAAAGAGTTAACGCAATTTCAGGCTTTTTGACCAATCACAACATCAAACTTTGAATCAAATCATGAGATAGAGTTGAAATTTTGAAGCATAACTAAAGAATGAGTTGAAAAAACACAATTGGACAAAACTTGCACAAAAAATCCTTGACAAAATTGGTCTAACTTAAACTTTCAATTCAAAATATGGTTCAAATACCCATGTTATGGTTCAAAAGTTTTGTTTTAGTAGATATCTGAGTAAAAATCAAATATTTCCAGGTCTTAGCGATCGCCCAACAACAGAGCGATCGCTAACCTCAACTCGTAGCTGAATAATAATGATAATCAAGCCGAAGGATTGATACAAACGTCTCTTGTATCAGTCTTTTTATCCCCAACACGATAATCATTATTAGTAAAAAAACTCGAATACTAAAAATGAACTATAAACTGGATACTCATTTTTGAACCATATCATGAGTGAAAATCTCATTTTTTGTTTCAAATCACAACTACCCAGCGTTGGGTCACGAAGTCGTCATGGTCATATGTAATGCTGGCTATCAGTTTGTCGCCAACGTAAAGTTCATAGTCGTAGCAGCTGATTTCAATAACGGTGAATTCTTCGGGTGCTACAACCTCACCCTGTTGTATGATGTGCTGCTCTAGTTCTGCTTGAGTTATCGTTTGCTCATCAACGGTGAAAGAAGCGAAAATTGCTTGCTGTGCAGGTGTTTTGTAGGTCATAATAAATATTCCTTTGATAAAAGGGTAAAAGGCGATCGCAATGTTTCTCAGGCAGGCGATCGCCTTTGTTTTTGATGTACAAAAGAGCGCTGTGCAAATGACAAAACGCTCTCACAACAGAATCAGCGAAGTTGTACAAATCTTTGGATTACGGGCGTATATGCGATAAATAACCAATTTTTTAGACTTAGTTAGGTCATCGGAATCATCTCCGGCGGCTTGAGCATTACAAGTTTGGCTTCCGGCTGCTAGTCCCGGTGGCATTGGGTTTTGTGGGTACCTAAACAGAATTCAGGAGTCAGGAGCCAGAAGCCAGAATTCTCTTGCTTGAATTATGTGCGACTAGTGAGGCAGTCCATTGGTGGGGTTCCCCCGCTTAAAGGAACTCTGCTAGCGCAGCGTAAAGCCTTCTCTGCGAGAGGCTGCGCCAACGCTTAGAGCGACGCAGGAGCGTCATCCGTAGGGTGAATAAACGGCTTTAAGACTCCTACCAAATTGAAAAATTGGTGGTTTTCAATCAGTCGCAGGTTTGAATCCCCAACTGATTGATTCTGACTCCTGACTCCTGACTTCTTCTTGCTCTCCCTAACAATATAGTGCAACCTTTAGTTACATTTGTCAACCCCTAATTGCACAATTTTGGTTTCTGTTAAACACAGTAATTCAGCCAAGGTACAGCCAAATACTTTACATAAGCCAGTAACGAGTTCTGGGGAAGCGCTTTTGACTTCTGTGAAGGTTTCCATCCGGTTTAAATACTGCCGAGACATATCTACGTCATATTCAGCAAGCTTTTTAGATAAAGTTACCAATGGCATATCACCACGCAATGAGCGCATTTTCTGCCCGCGTTCCTTTGTCCATCTAATAGATCCCACTTCAGTTAGTGGTAACATCACAACCTCTTCTATCTGTTCTTGGCTAGACATATTATGCAATCTTAAGTTGACAAAAACAAGATTCAAGTGCAACTATTAGTATCAGGGAAAAAGCGGGAATTATCACCTTTGCTCTGTGCTAGCCCCTTTTTGAGCCACTTTACTTCAATCAAGCTCAAACATTCCAGTAGTTTTAATCCAGAACTATCCAATGGTGGACGGCCATCATTTGTCAAGGAACCACGTACAGCTAAACAATATCCATGTACTATTTGGGTAAATGGCTCATCACTATCAATTACACTGTGCTCAATCTGGCATATTCCTCGTACATGCTTTTTTAATTTGAGTCTAGACTGATCATTTAACCATGCTGCAAGTAATTGATCATATCTATTGAGCAGGTGAGTGACGCTATGCTCACCAATACATACCCCCTGTGAACAAAGTTGCTGATGTATTTTGGTAATGCTCCGATGTTCTTGGTAGCGCAAAGCTCCAACCATTAGCGATCGCTCGCTCGAAACGCAACCAAAAAGGCAATAGTTATAGTTGTTAATTCTTTTTACGTACTGCGATCGCTTGCAACAATAAACTCAAACCCCAACCCATAAATGTCCTGCGATCCGAAAATTAACCTTAACACTACCGATGCGATCGCTAGGAAATTGGCAACCTGTAGAATTTAGAGGGTTGCAGAATCACAATATGAATTATGCGACAAATCAATACCATGTAAAAATTTTCACCATTGTACCTGCATAATTCCACATTACCTTTCCAGATTAATCTCATAGTGGAGTTAAGTTTTTAACATTAACTCTGCATATCGAACAAAAGCCCAAACGCTTAACTGGCTGAGTTCGTCGGCTGAAGATAATTTCCCAGATTCGTTTAAGTAGAGGTAATCAATTACCGATAATTAAATGTTTCTGGCTTTTCTCATATGTGCTGATTTGTATCAAGATTTATTAGTAAATAAAATTTCATAATTTACTATTTTCGGGTTGTAATGCATAAAGTCTCTATTTCGCTCCAGATAATCACAGAGACGAAGGTGAAAACTTTCACAGCGCGATCGCAGCTTGTTTTTTAGTACCTTAAATTTTAAGGTACAGAAATTAGTTTTTGCTGAAGATTATTAATTATGAAAGCTTATTTACTGATGATGAATAGTTCCGAGCCAGATTCATTAAATGAACTTTTTGCAAACATTGGATTTTATATTGATTGGCAATATAGTGATTTTCTACGGAAGGTATTGGAATACAAGCAAATTAGTATTAATATACTGTATGAGTTGTTACAAAAACAAGAATATATTATTGAATTAGAGTCGCTCAGACGCTATTTCAATTCAAATCAACGCAGTACTCGCTTCCCTCCGAAAGATTTTGTGCAAGCTTTTTGTCGCTGTCTGGAACTTTCTGTGGAGCAGGAAAGAATATTATTGGTTTTATGGGGAAGAATGAAGGTAATTAGGAAATTTGAAAGAAAGTTGCAATCAGGAAAGCTGGAAGATAGGTACTAAATCTAGAATTTTCCATCCAAAAATTGAGAGTTTTTGGATTTGTAAATTAAATAAAGTTTCTCTACTGTAGTAATTAAGCCGAAAAGAAATCAAGCAAAAGTAATTAACTCAACAGTCAACTAAACTATTGAAGTTTAAGGAAATATCATGCTTACGACTTACGAACCAAGCATTTTTGACAGCTTGAACAAATTTTCTGATGCTAAACAATCGCTCGCGCAACATAAAAATACATTAGGAGAACTTGGAGCAGTAATCTGCAAACATGGATTGCAGCAAAAAATCGGGTTAACATTACTGCACAAACACTTTGATTTGTTACCTCACGAACGTCTGATTGAAAGTGTTGGTGATAACAAGATATATATCAATCCTATTGCTGGGGTTGATGAAGAAGCAATTATTCCATACCTCTGGAAATTTAGTAGTGAGTTTAGTGGTGAAAACTTAGCACAAAATATATCTTATTCACCCTTAGAATTTCAGTACAAATCGACCGCTACAACAGATAATATTGAAGCAGTTCAAGCACTGATGGCTAATTCTAATTTTCTTGAAGAAATTGCCATGAAGTTACAGAATTTTGGTCTAGAAGATGTGTTTGGTCTGAGTATTTTGCACCGAGAAGCAATTGCGATCGCAAAAGGAGAGATTTTGGTTGAGACGACTGACCATGAAAAGCGTTGTTTGACACTGACTGCAGTTAATAGTAATGATGTCTGCAAGGAAGAACTGACCGAAACATTATGGCACTTTACCGAAGAAGATTTAGGTTTTGCTCGTGTATGCTTGAGTCATTGTATTAGTCATTGCACATCACATTAATCTCGTTGATTAGAAGGAAGAAAGTTTGTTGTCTTGTCTTGGCATTAAACATAATTCAGGAGTTTACCTATGGTTAAAAACATTCTCAAACGCTTAATTTGCTTTTCCTTAATTTTCAGCGTTTGTTTATTCAATTTTGCATTTCCAGCACTTGCTGACCCTAAACAAGAATTTGTTGATGGTGCTGCCAATGGAGCAGGAAATGTTGTAGGTGGAATTACAACATCTACTGCTATTTGTATTGCTGAAGGTGTTATTCAAGAAATAATTTTACCCGGTACTATCCCCGCTTGTATTGCTGCGGTGCCTTGGTTTGCTCGCAAGTGGGTAGAGTTATTTGCTGCTAAATAAATAACAAGATCCTATAGAATAGCTTGTTTGATGCAATTTAGCCTGGGAAGCAAAGTTAGTAGAGAACAAGTAATTTAAACTATGCACGCTGAATTTGGTAAGCTGTGCATAGTTTCTTACTATGTGAAGATTATAAAGAAATTCTATGCCGGTAAGGAATAAGTTCCTTATAGATTAATACTTATTTTAGTTGCAATAATTGTCACTTTTTGTATGCATTCTCAAAAATTGGCTTTGGGTATTGTCGCTTTCGTTGGTAAAAGCAGAATCAATTCTGTTGGTAAATTTGCTGTTGTTCTGCTGCTGTCGTTAACTTTGCCTGTGTTGGTTGTTGCGGAGAGTAGGGAAGTTGCGTTAGCGAAGCTTAACCAAGTTATCGCGCAAACGCAACCTGAGGAAGAACAAAGACAACAGAAGCTAGAACTCCAGGAATTATTACAACTGTCTCAGTTAGGTGTAGAACATTACAATAAGAAGAGATATCAAGAAGCATTGGAGATATTCCAAAAAACTTTAACTATTGCCAGGAAGTATCAAATAGATGCCGCAGAAGTCGCTATTTTAAACAAGATTGGACATACTTACCTGCACTTGGAAAAACATTCCGATGCGCTTAAGTATTTTCAACAAGCTTTAACGGTTTCCAAACAAATGGGTGACAAAGTTTTGGAAGGGAAAAATCTTAATGATATCGGGTTTTTCTACGGCAGTTTAAAGCAATATACAAAAGCCTTGGACTTTTATCAGCAAGCCTTGCAGGTTCGCAAACAGAACGGTGACAAAGCAGGGGAAGCAACTACACTCAGCAACATTAGTTTATCATACTACGATTTAGCACAATCTTCTAAAGCTGT
Organism: Calothrix anomala FACHB-343; assembly: GCF_014696435.1. GTDB lineage: Bacteria > Cyanobacteriota > Cyanobacteriia > Cyanobacteriales > Nostocaceae > Aulosira > Aulosira anomala_A. The sequence goes on from NZ_JACJQG010000131.1 coordinate 5,655, forward strand.
TGAGTATATGCAGCAAGCTTTAGCAATTCGTAAACAAATTGGCGATCGAGAGCTAGAAAGAACTATTCTTTATAATGCTGGGTTACTTTACGATAAATTGCAACAATACACCAAAGCATTAGAGTTTTATCAACAGGTTGTGGCTATAAATAGGCAAATTGAAGACAAAGCAGCAGAAGGCTCTATATTAGGCAATATTGGTAATGTTTACTTTAGTTTAGGAGAGTATTCTAAAGCTTTGGAATGCTACCAGCAAGCGAGAGAAATTTACAAACAATTTGGTAAAAAAGCAGAGGAAGGCATTGCTCTGAGTAATATTGGAGCAGTTTACCAGGTCTTAGGAGAAAGTGCCCAATCATTGGAATTCTTACAAAAAGGATTAGTGCTTCTCGAACAAATTGACGAAAAGAATGAAAAAGGAAAGGTTATAAACAACATTGGGGTAGTTTACCGCAAATTAGGAGAATACCCTAAAGCGTTGGAACTCTTCCAACAAGCTTTGATGATTCAGAAACAAGTTAGAGATAAGTTAGGAGAAGTTCCTACCCTCAATGGTATTGGGTCAGTTTACAATAGCTTGGGACAATATTCCAAAGCTTTAGATTTTTACCAACAAGCTTTAGCAATTTGCAAACAGGTTGGCGATCGAGCAGGGGAAGGGACTACTCTCAGTAATATTGCTTCAGTTTACGACGGTTTAGGACAACATCTTAAAGCTTTGAAGCTTTACAAACAAGCTTTAGATATTCATAGAGAAATTGGTAATAAAATAGAAGAAGGGAATACTCTTGACAGCATGGCGGGAGTTGCCAGTATTTTGGAGCTAAAAGCTGAAGCTTTGAAGCTTTTTCAGCTAGCTTTAGATATTCGCAAACAAATTGGCGATCGCTTGGGGGAAGCTACTACTCTCAACAATATTGGGTCAGTTTACGAAAGTTCGGAAGAATATGCTAAGGCTTTGGATTTTTTCCAACAAGCTAGGGAGAAATATCGACAAATTAGCAATAAACCAGGTGAAGGAACCACTCTCCATAATATTGGGTCAGTTTACGACAGTTGGGGACAATACCCTAAAGCGTTGGAATTTTACCAACAAGCATTGATAATTAACAAAAAACTTGGTAGTAAAGACAAAGAAGCAGCTTCCCTAAGTAATATTGGGTACGTTTATCTCCGAACAGGTGAAAGAGCAAAAGCCATAGAGAATCTAAGCGCATCGGTTGATGCTTTAGAACTTCTCCGTCTGGGTTTAAAAGATGCTGATAAAATTTCCATCATTGACACTCAAATAAATGTATACAAGGTTTTACAACAAGCATACATAACCCAAAATCAGTATGAAGAAGCTTTAGAAATATCGGAACGGGGACGCGCTCGTGCATTTGTAGAATTATTAGCCGAAAAACAACAAACGCAGGTTCAACCAAAAACTACTATTAACCAGCTAAAACAAATTGCAAAAGAACAAAATGCGACTCTCGTAGAATACTCGATTATTGATGAAGAGTTCAAAATTGAAGGAAAAAAACAATGGCTTGAGTCGCAACTATATATTTGGGTTGTCAAACCTACCGGAGAAGTTGAATTTAAATCAGTTGATTTGAGAAAACAAAATACAACGATCGCATCGCTCATTCCCCTTTTTCGTAAATCTATCAATATAGCCTCCCGAAACGCTGGAGAACTGATATTTAAACCAGGGGATAGAGTTCGCTTTAAAGACGATCCGTCATCCGCACAACCTTGGGAAGTGATTTCATTTGATGCGAAAAAACAAGAGATTGCTGTTACGCATCCCACATTTGCACCTGGTTCAACACCAACAATACGTTCTATTAAGGAAGTTGATGATAGTAAGCAAGCACCTCTGCAAGAACTTCACAAACTTCTCATCGAACCAATCGCTGAATTTTTACCCGCCAAAGCAACCGATAAAATTATTTTTATTCCTCAAGCAGAATTGTTCTCGGTTCCCTTTGCTGCTCTCCAAGACAAAAAAGGTAAATTCCTGATTGAGAAACACACTATACTGACATCCCCATCAATTCAAGTATTGGATTTAACTAGAAAACAACGTCAAAAATTATCAAGTAATGTAAAAGAGGCTTTGGTTGTGGGTAATCCTAACCCTATGCCTCAGCCATTCGGTGCTTTAAAATATGCTACATCGGAAGCTCAATCGATTGCCAAGTTATACAATACTCAAGCAATTATTGACAACGCTGCAACGGAATCCGCGATTGTCGCAAAAATGCCTGATGCACGGGTAATTCATTTGGCAACTCATGGAGATTTTAATGATACTAAAGGTTTGGAAAGTAAAATTGTTCTAGCACCGGATGCTAAAAATGATGGCTTTTTAACTGCTGGTGAAATTTTTGATTTATTTGGTCAACCAAATAGTAAAACATCCTTACATGCAGAATTAGTTGTTCTCAGTGCTTGTGATACTGGACGGGGAGAAATTTCTGGTGATGGGGTAATTGGGTTGTCTCGCTCTTTAATTTCTGCGGGTGTTCCCAGTGTTATCGTTTCTTTATGGGCTGTTGATGATGCTGAAACAAGATTTTTGATGGAAGAATTTTACCAACAATTAAAAAATAATGATAAAGCTACGGCTTTGCGAAATGCAATGTTAGCAACAAAGGAAAAAAATCCAAATCCTCAATACTGGGCAGCTTTTACCTTAATTGGAGAAGCAAATTAAAGGTAAAATCCCAAAATGATTGATTATATAAAATTTGGAAAACGCAGAAAAATTACAAAAATTTAAAACCTAATCTTGAATATATCTAATAGGTTTGGATCATTGTCAGAAGTGGACTGATTAGGGTTTTGTTGACTGCGAAAAGGCTCTGTGGGTATATTGAGAAATGGTTCTTCTCCTTCTCCTGCACTGCACTCTTCCGTTCGTAGGAAATTTAAGCGAGTCTCGCAATCTAATTCTACTTTTCCTCCTAAAGTAGAAGCAGGTAAGGTTGTTCTTTCGGAGTTAGAGGGTGTTTGAAAAGTTTTTAGGGGTCAAATTTTATGCTAGCCGCCTCACCATAATACGGATCATAGCAAGGTAGATAAAGGTTTCTGAAGTTTCGGGTAATAAC
>NZ_JACJQG010000132.1 GCF_014696435.1 Calothrix anomala FACHB-343
AAACGCCCTCACCCTATTAGGGTGGGGCTAGAAATACGAAGCCTGCCTTCGCAGGCTAAAAGTTTGATAGCCTGCGAAGGCAGGCTTTGTTGGTATAGCAATACCCTTCTAGGGTATTGCGTCAAAATTGGGATGCTCCCGTGGGAGAGTGCTATAGGCGATCGCTTCCTTGCACCATCACTTCTAAAGCGTCAGTTCACTAATATAAATTGACAAAGACAAAATTATGTGTAATGTCGTATTTGGGTAGTTAGTTACGATATCAAAGTTTCCACGGTTTTTATTTTGAGAATATCAGCGTTATTTTTAACGTAAGTGTTCAAGCAGACATGATTTTTTCGTAAAACGCTGATTTATGGCTAAATATGCAGTTTTAACTCCCTCAAAGTTCCGGTGCATTCCGGTTGTTATGCATCTTCATTGCCGACCGGAACAGCAATATCGAAATGAAGCACATCTTCGCGTACCCCAAGCTTTGTGTAGAGTGCAATCGCAGGGTCATCCCCGATGTCAGCCTGCACGAAAATAACATAAGCTGCTCGCGCTACAGCGATCTTCTTTAATTCCTGAATTAATGCGGTGGCAATTCCTTCACGTCGATGCGCTGCTGCAACAGCTAGATCGTAAATATAAATTTCACTACGCTCCTGCTCAAACTTCTGGAGTTCGTAAGCGGCGATACCTCCGACTACTGATCCATTTTTTAATGCTACAAGCGCAATGAAATAATCGCTGTTTAACAAACGCTTGAGATAGGCATTACTTGGACGAGACGAGCTATAGGTATCAACTTCATCGAAAGCCTCACCAAAGGTAATCAATAAGCCCTCCATAAGTGTCAGGTCGTTGGCGGAAAGCTGACGAATGCTAATTGGCTCGGAGGATGACATTTTCTACCTATTAATTTGGGTAGTAACAGTTTTAAACTTTCCCAATGTTCGTTGCTTAAGTCTCCTCGGTTCATCATTATCACCAAGCGTTCGTCGAAGACGTTGGCGCAGCCATCGCATCTTTTTTAGGATACAACGAGTTTGAAAACAAGCCCTAGCCCCTAATCCCTAGCCCTAAACTTTTACCTTAGCTTTTGACCAAACACCGTTGTCATCTTCATCATATTGCTGACGGACTGCTTCCCAAGCAGCTTGTTCGGCGGTAAACTCGTCACTGGTGTCTGCTAGGGTGACGTTATAGCGTTCCATAAAGGTGCGTTGCGCTTCTGCTGACAGGTGAGAACGAACTTCAGGAGATAAATCTTCTGGCTTATTACAAGGGCCGGGACAGGGACGGGCGAAGATTTTATCAACTGTGTGAACTTCTTCAGCCCCAGCGCTTTGTAATAATAATTGAAATTCACCGGCGCGATCGCTCGGTACTTCTGCCATCAACACAAACTCGCCAGCTTGCAGACGGGTTTGGTAAATTGTGGCTTTATCTTCAGGCATTCCTAAAGTAGTTAAAACCGATACTAATCCTGCACCCGCACTAGCTGCGATCGCACCGCTTGCAGCTCCCAATAATACTGCACTAATGGGCCCGGCTGCCACAATTGGCCCCACAAAGGGTATAAACAATACGCCTACCCCTGTGAGTAAGCTAAGAAAGGAACCAAATAAAGAACCAAAAATTGCTCCTGTTCTCAAACCGCCTAAAATCACATCTTTTTTCGTGATAAAACCAGCAATTCGCGTTTCTGATTGAAAGTTTCTCCCCAATACAGAAATATGATCTCTGGGTACACCTCTATCTAACAACCGCCGAATTACATCATCTACTTGCTTCTGTTCTTTAAATACAGATGAAATCGTCCGTTCTGCTGTGTATGTTTCTGGCACTGGAATCTCCTTAAATATGATGATGAAAAATTGCCGATTAAATAGGCAGCTGCGGATAACTTGTTTTTTCCACAAACTGCCATTTAAAATAATTCGTAATTAAGCCGAATTAGTAATTATTTGAATTACACACCTACAGGAGTTTGAGTATCAGATGCAGCTGATGGTTTATTACTAGGATCTAATGCTTGTCCTTCAATAAAGGAGCGCAACATCCAAGCCATCTCTTCATGTTCTTCCATCAATCCAGTTAAAAAGTCAGCAGTTCCTTGATCGTGAAACTCTTCACCAGACTGATCTACATGTTCCCTAAAATTACGAATTACCTGCTCGTGATCTTGCACTAAATTCGCTACCATCTCTGTAGCTGTAGGAACTTGTCCAGCATGTTCTTTTAGGGTAGCCATTTGCAGAAATCCTTCTAATGTTCCTACAGGATAACCACCCAAAGCCCGAATTCTTTCTGCTAAAGCATCAATATTTTCAGTTAGTTTTTCATAATGTTCTTCCCATAGCTGGTGCAGGGTACGAAACTGAGGCCCGACAACATCCCAATGATATTTTTTGGTTTTAACTAACAAAACATAGGCGTCTGCTAAATCTTTATTTAACAAATCAATGACACCTTGACGTTGTTGTTCTGTTAAGCCGATATTAATTTTTGGCATTATTTTTCCTCTCTTGGAGAACTCATTTACTAAGTTCCCAAATTTCACCACTAATCTACATCAGTCTACAGAAAGATAATAAAAAATATTAATTTTACATTATTAATTTTATTTTTCTGCTAATAGATAGATGGTAGTCTTTTATCTCATCCTATCCTACCATAGATAGAATTTTTATTAAAAATTGATGGTCAACAGTCAACAGTCAACAAATAACTATATATATAGCAAAAGACATCTTGAATATTATTTTTGATCAAGATGCCTATATTGTATAAATTGGTGAAGCTACTCATTAGCCCTTTATTCAGACAAATGACAAATGACTAATGACAAAGAACAAACAAAGGAGATTTACCGCTACTTCCTACAGGTAATATCAATTCTGCTTACTTCTTACCTGTGACTTTTTCCAGGAGGTTTTCTATTTCGTCTTCTACTGAAGTGGAACTAGTAGAATTGCTAGGACGCTTCATCTTGTCGATATCTGCATCTCCTTGAACTTCATTCAAACCTTTATTAGATTCTCTTTGCACTCTCTCCAATCCAGGAGGATTTGATCTACCTACTTCATCGGTTTTACGCTGAGTTTCTAAAAGTTGTGTAGTGGCTTCTTCGGGATTACTTTGATAGCTTTCAATAGCAAAAGCTGGAAACGCATTCGACACAAATAACAGTGTGCAGGTAAAGGCAATAACTAAAAAACGCACGGGACGGAGTAAGCTTGAAACCAAAGCAATAATTTTCATTTGTATTCCTCAATAACAGCGTTAAAAACGCATAACTTGTACTTCATGAGATCAGAGAGTATCTGTATTGATTGGCTAATTGTTTGCAATCAATTTACAGTCATATCTCTGTCTCAACCTTATTTACCAATCAAGTGAAGAAATTAACTTCTTATTGACTAAGCTGAATAATGAATTACAATATAACTATTACCCAACAAATACATTAGCTGAGAAGCATTAAATTCTTCACCTGAAGTCGATAGTTTATTTTTATCCCGATTTTTTCATGCTTGCATCAATCCCAAGAATGAATTTAAATTCGCCTTGATTGCAGATAAAATCACTCTCCAGACAGAGCAATATCAGCGTATTTAGTCAGTTAATTTTTTTCTATAGACCTTTTTGTTGGCATTCAGATCCCCGACTTCTTCAAGAAGTCGGGGATCTAGTAACTCCCTGTACAAATATTTTTGTTTCTTCCTACTAGCTTACTGAATTCAGCATCCGAATTAATTTACATCAGCTTATTTAATGCTTAAAAACGCAAACTTCCCCTGAGTACCGTTTGCTTCCATCTTCAGTTGAGCAACATAAAACTCTTTTTGAATAACATCACCTACTGGAGTAAAAGCAATTTCACCCAAAGGCGTTTGATAAGTTCCTTTGAGTAATTCTTGATTTAATTCCTTCCGTAACTGTGCTAATGAAAGTTGATTAATTTTCTGCTTTTTATCTAAAGATTGCAGCGCTTCTACATATACTTGTAACGCCGTAAAAGCTTGAGCGCTGACTTGGGGTGGTTCGCGCCGATACTGCTCAAAATAGGCTTTGCGAAACGCTGTGTTAATTTCATTTTTATATTCTGGACTATAAGCTTGAGCAATAATCACCCCATCACACAGCGCCTTACATACAGAAAAGATATGAGATGTATTAAAGCCATTACCACCAATAATAATGCCTTTATAACCAAGTTCTCGTAATTGTTTAACTAAGTTACCACCATCTACCGCCAAACCAGAAATAATCGCTAAATCGGGTTTTAAATTAATCGCACTACTGGCTTGAGTTTGAAAGTCAGTATCTGTAGTTTGGAATTTTTGAACTGTAACTAAATTCAATCCTAAATCTTTAACTGTTTTTTGAAATATTTCTGTTTCCGACTTATTAAAAGCATCATTTTGGGCATAAAATACAGCCACTCTTTTAATATTAGGATTTTGCTTGAGTGCTGCTTTTACCGCATAAGGCGCGACAACAGCCACAGAAGAAGAAACACGCGCTACATAATCACCAATTTCGGGAATACCTTTAGCGGTATTTGATGCACCAATTACCGGAACTTGATTGCGTTCAGCAATAGGATTGGCACTAAAAGCTTGTTGTGATAAAGTCGGGCCAATAATTCCCACAACTTTATTTTGATTAATTAATGTTTGAAAAGCATTAACAGTTCCCACTTCATCGCCACCCGTGTCTTGAAAGATTAATTTAATCGGTTTACCGTTGATACCACCTTTGGCATTAAAATATTTTTCGGCAATTTTTACGCCATCCGTTCCTTCTTGACCCAGTAATGCTACATTGCTAGTCTGAGCAAAAGCAATCCCAATGGGAACTGCATTACCAGTCGCTGATGTTGCTGTCGGATTATTATTACTGCTACTTTTACCACAACCTATCAGCAGTGCAGAGCAGGTAAATAATAATACAGCTTGCCGAGCGATACCTTTGGCACGCCTAACGGCGATCGCACTTTTCATACATGGGTGAATATAATATTTGTACGATAATAGCTATGAATTAGGCTCTATTGGTAGCTGTAGCCTCATCATAGCTACAAATTTTTTTAGCGATCGCATCTAGACGGGCAATTTATAACGTCCTGGATATCATCGTCAATCATAACCTGTCATAGCAGTTCATACTTCTTAATCTATATGTTGGCTAGCAATCAGTCCTCGCCGAAGATTTTACCGTAACCTGATAAAGAGAGTAGTTGCGGCCATTTCGGTAAAAGCAACTCCGAAAACAAGTTGAGACAGGCAGGTTCAATTCATGGCTTATTCCTGGTTTAAAGCGTTTCATATTATTGGCTTCGTAGTCTGGTTTGCTGGTTTGTTCTACCTAGTACGTTTATTTATCTATCACGTAGAAGCTAACCAAGAACCAGAACCAGCACGCACGATCCTGAAAAATCAGTATCAAATTATGGAAAAACGCCTCTACAATATCATCACAACTCCAGGAATGTTGGTGACAGTAGCAATGGCAATCGGACTTTTATCTACTGAACCAGATGTTTTAAAAGAGGGTTGGTTGCATATCAAACTGGTGTTTGTGACCTTATTAATCGGCTATCATCATTACTGCTCCCGACTCATGAAAAAATTAGCAGTAGATGAATGTCGATGGAACAGTCAGCAGTTACGGGCTTTAAATGAAGCACCGACAGTTATGCTCATGGTAATTGTACTGTTAGCTGTATTCAAGAACAATCTGCCTACAGATACCACAGTCTGGGTAATTTTTGCATCAATTATTCTCATGGCAGTGACGATTCAGCTTTATGCTAAAAAACGCAAGCGCGATAAAGAAAAGCTGACAGCAGAACTCGCACAGGTTGCCCAGGAACAAGTTTCCTAATTTTGCTAATTTTCGGCAGGTTTAGTCAGTTCTAGAGGTAATGAAGGAAGGGATAATAAATAATTGTAATTACGCTTTATTACCGGCTAAACTTGCCGAAACATCCACAGGAGGTAACCCCACGATGAAAAATCAGCAATTATTTAGTAATCGTGTGGCAATACTGGCGACAATGCATCAAAAACAGCAAGCGATCGCTCCCATCTTAGAGCCGGAGTTAGGCATTAAAATCATAGTACCGCCAAATTTTGATACTGACGTTTTCGGTACATTTACCCGAGAGAGAGAACGTCCGGGCACGCAAATAGAAGCAGCCAGATTAAAAGCCACAAAAGCCCTAGAATTAACAGGTGCAAAATTAGCGATCGCCAGTGAAGGTAGCTTTGCCCCCCATCCATATATACCTTATATTTACTCCAATCGCGAAATTGTTATTTTATTAGATCGAAAAAACGATTTAGAAATTATTGGCGAAGAATTATCATTAGAAACTAACTTTAACCATCAGGTAGTAGAAAATATCCAACAAGCCTATGATTTTGCTCAAAAAATTGGTTTCCCCGAACATGGGCTAGTGATAAGTTATCAGCAAATAACCAAAGATAGCAGTCACATCATTAAAGGTATTAATACCGAAGCAAAATTAATAGAAGCTTGGAATTGGGCATTTAATAACTCACCCGATCGCAAAGTATATCTAGAAACCGATATGCGCGCCCATCAAAATCCCACCAGAATGAAAAATATTGCCAAAGCTGCCTCTAATTTATTAAGCAAGCTGCAAAGCCATTGTCCCCAATGTCATCTACCAGGTTTTGATATAACTCAAATCCGCAAAGGATTACCCTGTGAAATATGCGGTATGCCTACCAACTTAGTTCATGCTGTAATTTATCAGTGCCAAAAATGTAGTTATACCCAAGAAAAATTATTCCCCGACGGCAAAGAGTTTGGCGATCCAGCACAATGTATGTACTGCAACCCCTGAGATAGAAGGGGGTAGGGGGGATAAAAAAGTGTCGGTAGTGTGGAGAGTTTTCTTTCCCATGCCCCATGCCCCATGACAAATAAAAAAAACCCTCTTGCCATTGACAAACAAGAGGGTTGTAGTATGGTGTGAGGAGCAAACTCAATGTTTGCTTCTTATCAGTGTAACAACTATATGTGGCAATTACATAAAAATGGTATGAAAATCATGTGTTTAATGTATGAATTACACCACACTAAATAGAATTTGACCTAAATTTTATAAATATAGATTTAATTACGCCTAATTATGCTTAAGTAATTCCGTATTACCTAAAAATAATAGTATATCTACCGATATCAATGATTGCTAACTCTATCTAAAGCAATCATGCTCTTGCAGAGATTACTGATTATTCACTATTCCAAAATAGCAGCCATTAACAATCTTAGGTTATTTTTTAACTACCGAAAATAATAATTATTTAGACTTCATACCTTACCAAATTCTAATTCTTCATCTGTTTAACATAAAATTAAACGGCTATAAGCTGTTCGTCATTTAGATCGGTTAAGGACAAAACACTAAATCCTTATGCTGGAACTTTGACAGCAGATTGGAATACCCAATTTAAATGCATGACAGCTTAATTCCATCAACAATACACTTTTGCTCGGTCACGTAGCGATTGTTATAATTATAAATATCTGACCAAATTAAAAGTAAAAACTTTGACATCAACTAAAATTTCTTCTTCATGGCAAACAATCTTGTCTGAAGAGTTTGACAAACCATACTTCCTAAAACTCCAAAATTTCCTATTGGAAGAATCCCAATCTCATACTATATATCCACCTGAAAAAGACATTTTTTCAGCTTTTGAATTAACACCCTACGAACAAGTCAATGTCTTATTACTTGGTCAAGACCCTTACCACGATCAAAACCAAGCACATGGATTATGCTTCTCTGTACGCCCCGGTTTTAAACCACCACCATCACTAATAAATATCTTTAAAGAACTCAAAGATGATGTTGGGTTTAATATTCCCAATCATGGCTACTTAGAAACATGGGCTAAACAGGGAATTTTGATGCTAAATGCTGTACTAACTGTCAGAGCGCATACACCCAATTCTCACAAAAATCAGGGTTGGGAAATATTTACAGATGCAGTCATTAGCAAAGTTAACCAAAAACCAGATCCTGTTGTTTTTGTATTATGGGGTGGGTATGCACAGAAAAAACTAAAATTAATAGATACTAAAAAACATACCGTAATTCAATCAGCACATCCTTCACCACTTTCTGCACGTAATGGCTTTTTTGGTAGCAAACCCTTCTCAGCTATCAATTCAGCATTGCATTCATGTGGTAAACCACAAATTGATTGGCAGCTTCCAGATCTATAATAATTTTGCCCTTCATAAAAAATAGCAATTATCTTAGAGGATGTTTGAAAAGTCGGACAGATTGTAAAAAAGCTCTCTCGGTATACGCTGTGAATAGATAGTAGACAGCACCGAGAGAGCAACATGAGTAAAGCATATCCCA
>NZ_JACJQG010000133.1 GCF_014696435.1 Calothrix anomala FACHB-343
GTTATTACCCGAAACTTCAGAAACCTTTATCTACCTTGCTATGATCCGTATTATGGTGAGGCGGCTAGCATAAAATTTGACCCCTAAAAACTTTTCAAACACCCTCTAAAGCATAAGTAGGTCGTTACAATTAAAATGTCATTTGTCATTTGTCATTTGTCATTGGTCATTGGTAAGATTTTGAGGTTTATTTATATCTTGTAATATAGTTCGCTTTATTTATACCGACTTACTTACCAATTTAAATAATATTGGCGGCATATCAATATATTCTAGAGGGCATGGCAGTGCCATGCCCCTACAATCTGTCGCATTATTTGATAAACAAAAGAAGCGCTGAACGGGAAATAACCACATCAGCGCGTTTAGTTGTTTATCTGCCCTAATGATACTAAATCCAATCGCGATAAGCAGAGATTTCATTAACGCTAATCTCAAACGGCCCGCCTTTACCAAATGGGGGATAGACGCGGATTCTGGCGTTAGTGGTAAACCGTTCTAATCTGTTGCCTAGTTGGGGTATATTGCTGACTATATGCCAATAAGAAACGATATCGGGACAGTCAATAATTAGCATTAAGGTATTGCCATTGCTGGTGAGATACCATTGACAATTAGCTAATAATGTTTGGGTAATGCGATCGCAAGCTTGATAAAAGCATCTACCAATTGATTGTTCTAGCTCCAGATGTAGCATACCATCCATTTTTGTGACTTCGTTGGGTGGTAAATCGTCTGGAGGCAGTAAGGGTAACTTAGACATAATTCCGCACCTCTTGATTGTAGCGCGTCAAACTTTCCAGGTTTTTTTGCACGTTGCAAGATGAGGGTTTAATTGCCAGCGTTCCTAAATTTAATTCATCCTGAAATAATTTGATTCTGTCTCGACAGGTTTGGACATCACCAATAATTGAGTTTTCTAGCAAATAGTCTTCATCAAAACAAATATTGGTGCGATTGAATGTTTTATGCCCAGTGGAACTTTTCTGCATGACAACAGCCGCATTTGCTGTCATTTTTTGGCTAAATTGGCGGATGAAAGGTAACGCCTCTGTGACTGCTTCGTCGTATGTCCTGGCAACATAAAAGAAACGAGCTAGTACTAGGTTTTCGCAACCACTAGAATTTAAGGCTCGGTATTTAGCAACAGTATTCCGCAATCTCGGCAGAGAAAATGGCGGCCCCCCCATTAAACCAAAGGAATGTTTGGCGGCAAACCCTATACCGTCATCATCGCCAGTGGCTACATATACGGGAATTTGGCGTTGCAATGGTTTGGGGTAAACTGTGAGGCGATCGCATTGATAATATTGCCCGTTAAATGATACGTTTGTTTCATATAAAAGCTTTTCAATCAATGCCATTGCCTCTAGCATCTGCGGGCGAGATTCACCCATTGGTGTGGCAAAATGTTTATTTTGTTCGGGAAATGGCCCGCCTTTGGCTATCCCAAATAACAGTCTGCCATTGCACAGGTTATCTAAGGTGGCTATGTCTTCCGCTACCCGAATCGGGTTATGAAACGGGAGTAACACCGCAGCTGTGCCGAGTTTAATTGTGGTAGTTAAGGCGGCTAAATGCCCCATTAACACCAACATTGAGGGGCTAAGATTGGATTCACTAAAATGATGCTCGCTCACCCAAGCTTCTTCAAAACCTAAGCTTTCCGCCTGTTTTACCAGTGCAACTTGTTCTAAGATGGCACGGCGGGCATCCTGATGATAATTATCGTAATTGCAGAAAAGTCCTGTTTTCATTTTTGTGGGCGATCGCTATTTTAAGATGCAGCAACCCAATGTAACTCTAACCATAGGCGCGGATTGTTCTGCTTTAACGGCGATAACGGATCGCGTAGCAATCGCCCTGCATTCATACACACTACTTGAACTAATCCCATATTATCTGCGATTTCTCTGAGAATTTCTTTTTTGGCTTGTACAAGGGGAAGCATTTCTTCAGAACAATAAATTCCTATGTACTGTAATCGTCTAGCTGGCCTTCCCCAAAAACAGGTAATTACCTTCACATGACAATTAAGAAGTAATTCTCCAACGCTGGGGTAATAGTGATTGACGACTCTGGTAAATTCTTTGGCTAGGATGTCTTCAGCAATCATAGCAATTGATATTTCTGTAGCGTTCATCACGATATTAATATAACATAGATTTGTCAGTTAAATATGACATTTGGTTGTACTTCTTTAGTAAGATTTGTTAATTATTAAATCTTGCTTATAGACATACAAAAAGAGTGATATTTAGTTGAATATCACTCGTTTAAAAAATTATTTACAAATCCAAAATCAACAATATTTAATGGTCAAAACCTACAACTCTCCAGCCATGAAATAGAAATTTTAAAGAGATTTATATTTATCAGGGAATATCCCCAAAAAATTGGATCTTATTTCTCATTTTTGACTATTGACCATTGACTATTGACCATTGACTATTGACCATTGACCATTGACCATTGACCATTGACTATTACCGAGCATTTCTTTCCGATACTAAAACTTCTGCAACCAAATGCGGTAAATCTATCAGGTCAACATAACCTTCAGAACCGCGAATAGGCGAAATAAATGTGTAATTTGGGTCGCAAGCTCCGGTATCATAAACTTGAATAAACCAGCGATCGGGAAACCCAGGTACACTCAGTTCTACAATGTACCAACTCTCCCCCATTAGGCGAGAATTAATAACTGTAAACCAGTCTCTATCCTGCTCAGAAATATTCCATTCTGCCAAGAGAAATTCTAACGCTATTTGTCCGGCATCAGTTGCAGTTAATAGCATGGCTACTCCTTCGTGGAAACTTCCGCTTCAGCATCAGGTTGAGAATTTTCCGAGCCAGTTTCCGGATATAATCCTAATTGCTTGGCTAATTCCCGCCCAATAAAAAATAAGAATTTTGCACTATCTTGATTACCCTCATGGGCAAATACTGTAGCAACTTTCAATACTGCATACACAAAATCAGCATCAATTAATTCGGGATTTGCTTCTAGAACTTCTGGTTCTTGACCGTTAGGACATTTAAGTAGCTGATCGATTAAATCAAAATATAAAACTTGACGTTCTTCTGTCATGGTTTCCTTGTGAATTTAATTAGTGTAAATTTACCAAAGCTTACTGCTCAATACTTTGTTGCCACAATCTTTCTAGCATTTCAACTTGTTCTTTAAATACGGCATTACGATAAACAAGATATCTATCGTAAACAATAATTCCTAGCCCCATACATATAGGGGTAAACAAGAAAATCCACTCTAGGAATGTTGCTAATTGATATTGTTCGCTAGCGGTCAATTGCTGTGTTTTTAGATTAGTTACAGAGATTTGATTACTGTCTTGAATTGGCGAGGAAGTTATACCCCCTGTTTGGGGAGCCAAGATTTCATTAGCTTTAATATTATTGTTGACTTCACAAGCTAAATTCTGTGCTTTTGCTAACTCTATATGCTTGCCCCAAACCATGCTAAATACTAATAAGGCTGGAGATAAAACAGCTAAAGTAATGACACAGACTGTGAGAACATTTAAAAGCTTAACTTTCATCCTGGTTCTCCCTCTCTAGGTATTATGCACCCAGTTAGACAATAACTTTTGTTATCTAGGGACAAAAATAGAACTGATGTGCAAAAAGTTATCAGTTAACAGTTGTGATTTTGCCGTAAGTTTATCCTGAACTCTTTACTAAGCGAGGTTAGTTTAAGGCAAACATTAAGTTATAATCATAAATATAGGGAATAATAGATAGTTGATAGAAAATTAGTATTGCAAAATACTGAAATAGTTGAATTTATGTGATTTTTAATATGGCACTCAAAGCATAAAACTTAGTCTCTGATATTGATAAATAGGGGGTTAAGAAGTCCCCCCTTCATCTCCAGGTTTTGCCTGTTAACGTTGGGGGGTAGAGGGGAATCTCTGCGTAAATCCTATACGATTTATATCAGGCATATCCCTCAATAGCAGTTTAGTTGAGTGCGATCATATTTATTAAAAATATTAAACTTGTACTCAAAGGCTAGAGCTTGGATTTAGCCAATAATCCAAAAATTTTTTAGGGTATAGGTACTAGTATTTTGCAAGGACTGTCCTAGCATTTATGATTTAGGGTTCGGGGATGTTTGTACTCAAGCTCAAACCCAGACTGAGGGCTAATTCAAAGATATTTGTTGTGAATGAATGCTCAAAAATTTTGTACTCAAAGAAAATATATTTTTGCCCGAAGATATCTCAGAAAGATATAAAAATCAATAAAATTTTATAAAATCATCAATGTGTTATCGACAAACATAAAAATATCCCCATTAAATCTAAAATCAAACAAATATATTAAATTTGGCACTACCAAATTTAAAAAAGATTCCATATGTTCACCGTTAACAGTCAACAGTTAACCGTCAACGACTGATATTTTTACAATAACTATCTCAATAGATACAGTTTTGTGGTTTAGTAAGAGTACAGACCTCATGCAATCACTAACAATCAAATATCAATAAAATAGATACAAATTTACTGTTATAAAGAACAAATACCTAAGTTACTACCGGATTTAGAATTTTAGGAGTTATTGAATGCGCATTGCTAAAGATGTAACAGAACTTATTGGTAGAACACCTTTAGTTGAACTTAACAAAATTCCTCAAGCTGAGGGAGCAGTAGCCAGAATTGTGGCTAAACTCGAAGGAATGAACCCAGCCGCTTCAGTTAAAGACCGTATTGGCTTAAATATGGTACTGGCGGCGGAAGCTGATGGTTTGATTGAGCCAGGAAAAACTATTTTAGTTGAGCCAACTTCCGGGAATACAGGCATTGCTTTAGCAATGGTATCAGCAGCGCGAGGCTACAGCCTGATATTAACCATGCCGGAAACCATGAGCAACGAAAGACGGGCGATGTTACGCGCTTATGGTGCAACTTTGGAGTTAACACCAGGCCCCGAAGGGATGCGCGGCGCAATTCGCAAAGCCGAAGAAATTGTGGCTAACACTCCCAATGCATATATGTTGCAACAGTTCCGTAACCAAGCTAACCCCAAAATTCACCGGGAAACTACTGCTGAGGAAATTTGGGCGGATACGGATGGAGAAGTTGATATTGTGATTGCTGGGGTAGGTACTGGCGGAACAATTACCGGAATTGCGGAAGTGTTGAAACAACGTAAGCCAAGTTTTCAGGCGATCGCAGTTGAACCCAGCAACAGTCCTGTATTATCAGGTGGGGAAGCAGGCCCCCATAAGATTCAGGGGATTGGCGCTGGCTTTGTTCCTGATGTTCTCAAGCTGGAATTAGTAGACGAAGTAATTCGCGTCAGTGATGAACAGGCGATGGTATTTGGGCGCAGATTAGCTAAGGAAGAAGGTTTATTATCGGGTATATCTTCCGGTGCGGCTTTATGTGCAGCGCTTCAGGTAGCTAAACGTCCAGAAAATGCAGGTAAGTTGATTGTGATGATTCAGCCTTCCTTTGGCGAACGTTATCTCAGCACCTTGATGTTCCAAGATTTGACTTTGGAATCGGCAGTTGCGCGTTAGGCTATAAAAGCACTTAACCTGAAACCCACGTACTGCAAGGAAATTTATTTCCTTGCTTATAGCTTAAGTGGGATTGCTAAATAAAGGGATGAAAATTCAAAATTTGATTTCTCAAACTCTTACTCTCTGCGCCTCTGTCTTGAAAAGTTCTGAGCGGAGGTTTCCTCCGCTCAGACTTTTCGCTGCGTCTCTGTGTGAGACAAAAATCATCCCACTAATAAGCAACGCCGCTTAAGTCATCTGTACACAAAGTGTTCCCGAAGGATAGATGACTAGATATGTCTAAAGTCCAGTTAAAATAAGAATAGTTTAACCAACTGTTCTCAGTTGGCGCGCTTCATTCTTATACCTCGATTGAGCGATCGCTTATGAATTTTTCGTCAGCGCGACAATATTTTTATCAGGAGATTCAACAGCCTGACGAGCATATCAACCTGGTAAAAGCAGCTTTATATATTGCACAGGAAGAATATCCTCACCTCGATCCCCAAGAATATCTCAATGCTTTCGATACAATGGCAGCAGAATTACAAGAACGCTTGCCTGATTCAGCCTATCCATTGCGGATAATTCAAAGTATCAACCAGTATTTGTATGATGATTTAGGATTTGCTGGTAATAAAACCAACTACTACGATCCGCGTAATAGCTTTTTAAATGATGTTATTGACCGTCGATTAGGCATTCCGATTACTTTAGCCTTAGTTTATATAGAAATTGCCAGACGAATAGATTTTCCCATGATAGGCATAGGAATGCCGGGACATTTCCTCATTCGTCCCGATATTGCGGATATGGAAATTTTTGTTGATGCATTTCATCAAGGTGAAGTTTTATTTGCTCAAGATTGTGAAGAAAGACTTTCACAAATGTTTCAACAACCCGTACAATTACAACCAGAATTTTTAGCTCCAGTCAGCAATCGGCAATTTTTAGCCAGAATGCTCACCAACTTAAAATTTATTTATTTAAAAAAGCAAGAACTCGAAAAAAGCCTAGCTACCGTAGAAAGAATTTTACTATTATTTCCTGGTGTCAGTGTAGAACTACGCGATCGCGGTCTCATCTACTATCAACTCGGTCACTACCCCCAAGCCGCCGACGACCTGCAAACCTATCTTACCAAAGTCCCCGACGCAGAAGACTCCATCGCCATCCGTCGCTTACTCACCGAATTAGGAAGATAAAACAACACCCGAAAATAGCGGGAAGCTTGGTAGCCTCGTCTCTTCAGAGCGAGGCGGAAAAGCGACCCGTGGGACTTTAGTCGCCTAGTAATGATGTGGGTCTTCAATATACTTCTGGATGGTTTCAGCACTAACATTACCTGCCGTGCTGAAAAAGTAACTTTTACTCCATAAGCTAG
>NZ_JACJQG010000134.1 GCF_014696435.1 Calothrix anomala FACHB-343
GTCCCCAACTATGAGTAAACAGATCGTCCTAAACTTAGGAAAGGGAAATTTACAACAAGGATTTCCTACGGTCATTGCTCAACTTTGGCAAACAGATACTCCCCATCCTATGCAGTTTACTGGGGGATTGCCGGCTGCACCACAATTGGCGGATCTTTATCAACGTTGGCAAAAAATGTATACAGCATTGTATGCCAATATTGGCTGGCGAAATCTGGCGGATTTTGAAATTGAGGAGGAAGATGTTACCCATATTTCTCAAGTTGAATTTGCTCAACTCTGTGAAGAATTACAACAAGGTCTTAACAATTGGTTAAATAGTCCGCTATTCCTAAATATTGACCGTAAACTGCGAACTCAACTTTCACCTACAGAAGAAATTCGCTGTATTATCACTGCTGAATCTTCCCAGGTTTTACAGCTTCCTTGGTGTTTGTGGCATTTTTTTGATGATTATAATCAAGCCGAAATTGCCTTGAGTCCACCAGAATATGCTCGTTCGGTGAAAACAACTGCCAAAAAGACTGCCAGTAAAGTGAAAATTTTAGCTATCTTAGGCAGTAGCGAAAACATTGATATTGCTCAAGATAAAACTTTACTTCAGCAATTACCCCATAGTGAAATTAAATTTTTAGTTGAACCTAACCGTTCCCAAATTACCGCCGAATTATGGGAATCAGGCTGGGATATTCTCTTTTTTGCTGGGCATAGTTCTAGTCAAGGTAAAGGGCAAATCGTTCTGAATGCTCAGGAAACCTTGACTATTGACCAATTAAAGTATGGATTACAAAAGGCGATCGCACAAGGTCTGCAATTAGCAATTTTTAACTCCTGTGATGGTTTGCAGTTAGCACAAGATTTAGCTGATTTGCATTTACCCCAGGTAATTGTCATGCGCGAACCTGTACCGGATAGGGTAGCACAGGAATTTCTCAAGCATTTTCTAGCGCTGTTTTCCCGGGGTAACAGTTTATATGCGGCTGTGAGGGAAGCCAGACAAAGATTACAATCTCTAGAAAGTAACTTTCCCTGTGCAACTTGGTTACCGATTATTTGTCAAAATCCGGCGGAAATATCGCCCAGTTGGCAAGATTTATCAGGACAAAAGTTAAGTTTACAGCTACCAAGCCCTAATTTAGGGAAATTACCCCTAGTTTTTGGCAGTAGCTTAATTATTACTTTGATTATCAGCTTAATTCGCACATTAGGCGGACTGCAAACATTAGAATTAGCCGCATTTGACTTGTTAATGCGCCTGCGTCCCCCAGAACCACCAGATTCTCGAATATTAGTAGTAACTATTACCGACCAGGATATTCTCGCTCAGGGTAAAGAACCCCGGCAAGGTTCCTTATCTGACAAGCATCTCAACTTATTATTGACAAAATTAGAGCAGTATCAGCCCGCAGCGATTGGTTTAGATATATACCGAGATTTTGCGGTAAATCCCCAGCAACCAGAACTAGCTAAACGAATGCAAAACAGCGATCGCCTGATTGCCATTTGCAAACGTGCCGATCCACAATACGATCCGATGGGGATTGCACCACCACCAGAAATCCCCGAACCAAGGTTAGGCTTTAGCGATTTTATCGAAGATGACGACAGCGTACTGCGCCGTCATTTATTGGCGATGACTCCTAACCCAATTTCCTCAACTTGTACACCGGCTTATGCATTTAGTACGCGGTTAGCCTTGATGTACTTACAACAACGGGGAATTAATGCCAAATTTACCCCAGATTGGGACTTACAACTCGCAAATAAAACCTTCCCCCAGCTAAAAACAGCTAAAGGCGGTTATCAATCAATAGATACCCAAGGTAGTCAAATTTTACTCAATTATCGGTTTTCGCCAACAGTCCAAGCGATCGCACCCCAAGTTACTCTTACCCAAGTTCTCACAGGACAAGTTAACCTCAACGCCATCAAAGACCGAATTGTGCTTATAGGTGTTACGAGTAATAATAGCAGCGATTACTGGACTACACCATCCGGTAAAAGACCATCGCAAACCGTACCCGGAATTACCATTCAAGCACAGATGGTAAGTCAAATTATCAGCGCCGCTTTAGATAATCGACCTTTATTATGGGTGT
Source organism: Calothrix anomala FACHB-343 (assembly GCF_014696435.1). Classification (GTDB taxonomy): domain Bacteria; phylum Cyanobacteriota; class Cyanobacteriia; order Cyanobacteriales; family Nostocaceae; genus Aulosira; species Aulosira anomala_A. Next base: position 2,100 of record NZ_JACJQG010000134.1, read on the forward strand.
GGACACAATGGGGGGAAATTATCTGGATTTGGAGTTGGTCGTTAACAGGTGGGTTAATAGCTTGGTCTTTTTCTTCTAATAAATATTTAACTATAACTATCAGTGCAGCAGTAATGCTGTTATCTGGCGCTTGTTATGTAATTATCATTCAGGGAGGATGGATACCTTTAGTACCATCTGCGATCGCGATTGTTATTACTAGTACAGCACGGCGTAAATAAACAGACCATTCAAAATCAACAAAACGCTTACTCTGTCTTAATTTTGAATTTTGAATTTTGAATTTTGAATTCCGCCTTGCGGTACTAGTATTCAATTTGCATATTTCAGTCAGAAATTACCGAAATTGTAAAATAAGCCATTGTATACAACTTAGGCATCAAGTAAAAATAAGTAGTGCGAGCATCTTGCTCGCGCGGGCAAGATGCCCGCACTACAAATATTAAATTGTTCAACTTATTTTTACACGACTCCTTAGGCAACAAACTTATTATAAATTAGCGATTATTTTTATCATGAAAAAGGCACTTTGGTTACAAACAACCCTAATCTCTGCAATTACCTTAAGTACTTTGAACTTTCCCGGAAATGTGCCACCCGGACAAGCGCAAACTTTAATATCAACTAACAAAATTCAGTATGTATCACCAGTAAACCAGGAAAAACCAGGAGAACCCATAGGAAGACGCAAAGGTGGTGGTAGTCGCAGTTCCTGTAAGAATTATGCCAGTCTCACAGCTTTAGTACCTACAACCAATAGCGGAAACAAAGATATCGTTTGGGGACAATCCACATCGCCAAACCCGACATTTTGGTTTTTTGTCCCCGATAAATTAACTACTAAATCTCCTATAGAATTTGTCATTCAAGACGACGCAGATAATTATATTTATCACACAAAATTTAATCCCCCAGAAACACCAGCCGGCATAATTAACCTAGCTGTACAGCCAAAAACACCTTTAGTAGCTGGTAAAAACTATCGTTGGACATTTTCAATTTACTGCGATCCAGAAAAACCCTCTTCATCTGTTTACGTTCGCGGTTCTATGACACAAGTTGCGCTGAACTCTACATTACAAAAGCAACTGGAAACCGCACAAACACCTTTAGATAAAGCAGCAATTTTTGCTAAAAATGGCATTTGGTATAATGCGTTAACCACATTAGGCGAAGAAATTCAAAGAAATAAACGCAAAAATTCAGAAATTACATCAGCTTGGAATGAGTTACTTAAACAAGCTAACTTAGAAAACTCAACTTCTGCGCCAATTGTTCCTTGTTGTACCCCCCAGAATGCTCCCAACTGATATTAACTAAATCATCGGGATTGCCTTGAATAACATCAGGTTTAAAAGTTAAATTATTAAGTTTATCTTTTTTTCTACAGGAACAATTTTTAACAATCTGCCATTTTTATTTATTTCCAATGAAATACCTTTTTCTAGTACCTCATCCAATAGACTATCAATATTATTACTAAATTCTGTTAATGTAACATTTTTGATTGCGTTCATTAAAGATTCACATTGTTTGATGAGTTTAGCTTAAATATGATAACAAAAATTATCCCTGAAGCTGAATATTGTTATGCAATGTAGCAACAATGTCTAAAAGTCGGTAGAGTACGACACTAAAAAGAGGTGATTATCAAGAGAGTGCGCGAGGGTAGGAATCTATCAAATCCTGACTAGCCAACAGTTAAAAAAATTGTGAAATATTTGCTTAATTATCTTAACTGTCTTAACTGTTCTTGTCTTTGTCCTGACGAAAATGATATGCAAAGTTTCATTGTTAAACATTTTTTGAGGACAATGAATAAATTAGCTCTTGAACCATACATCTGGAATCGCAAGTATGAATCTATGCCACGGGAAGATTTATCTGAGCTACAGAGCAACCGACTCATAAAATGTGTAGCAAGAGCTTATGAACACATACCCTTTTACAAACAAAAGCTTGATGCTGTTGGCATACATCCTAGTCAGATTCGCTCTGTAGACAATATTTCCCTGCTTCCTTTCACCACTAAAGCTGATTTACGCAATCAGTACCCATTTGGAATGTTTGCAGTTCAAATGGATTCAATTATCCGACTTCATGCTTCTTCTGGAACCACTGGCAAACCAACAGTTGTTGGTTATACTCATAACGATTTAAACTTATGGTCAGAACTAACGGCACGAGCTTTAGCAGCTAGTGGTGCAAAACCTGGAATTATCATTCAAAACACTTATGGTTATAGTCTTGCTACTGGTGGGCTAGGCTTTCATTACGGTATTGAACGTATTGGCGCTACAGTAGTTCCTGCTTCTGGCTCTTCACCGCAACGGAATTTAACGCTTTTACAAGATTTTAGCAGTGGCATTATATTGAGTACTCCTAGCTACATATATACTATTAGTGAAGTAGCAGAAAACGAAGGTATTGATTTACGTTTATTGCCAGTCGCAGCCGGGATTTTTGGCGCTGAATCATGGAGTGAAGCTTTACGAGATGACATTGAACAACGTTGGAATATAGTAGCTTATAATACTTATGGATTAAGTGAAGTTATTGGCCCAGGGGTAGCTCACGAGTGTCCTCATCGAGTTGGGATGCATATTTATGAAGATCACTTTATTCCAGAAATTATTAACCCAGAAACAGGGGAAAAAATGGAAGAAGGAATATATGGAGAGCTTGTATTAACAACTATTACTAAAGAGGCTACACCCCTAATTCGCTACCGAACTGGTGATATTACACGCCTATTTTATGAACCTTGTGCTTGTGGTCGAACTCTCGTCAGGATGGATCGTGTTAAAGGCCGTATTAACGACCTAATTATCATCAAAAATAAAACTTTATTTCCTGCGGAAATTGAGGATGTGCTATTGAAGTTGCCTGGTATTATACCTCATTACCAGATTGTGATTGACGATAATATCAATTTAATTGATGACATTGAAATTTGGGTTGAAGTTTTGAATTCAATTTGGCAAGAACAAACTTTACTTGTTGAGCTAGAGCAGCAATTAAGATTTAACTTTGAACATCATTTAAGAATAGCTGCTAAAGTCAAGTTGATGCCACCACAAAGCTTACCTCGTAGTGAAGGAAAAGCAAAGCGTTTAGTTAATAGAAGTCATGTTATTTAAATGCTATTTGCTGGAATTACAGCATATTTCAGGTAAATGAGGTACGCGCTTCGGGGCATGGCATTGCCAATGCCCCTACAATCAACGATTATCTTTACCTCAGGAACTTGCAATTCGCTGTATTTAATTATGCTATTTTTTATTTATATTAATAATTATTAAGTCAACTAAAATAAAAAATCATAATTTATTCTTATATCTAATAAAAAGATTGTTAAGTTTCTTAACTGTCCTTGTTTCTTTATTGAAAGTTTGAGAGTTTAAGGAATATCAAGTATCAATTATAGATTCCCAGCAATTTAAAGTAAGAATGAGGAAAAGCAAACAACGTAATTTATATCTATAAGCACTAGCAGATATCAGGAGAAATTAATCAAGCTTTTCTTCGTTCTCTTGGCTGCAATTGAATAGGAATAATTTTGTCCTACGGAAATTAGAAATATTAACAAAAGATTGACTTTATGAGACCAAACTCAGTTTTATTCCCTGAAAAAAATACAAGTGACATCCTTCAAAGTATTCGACATATTGACCATATTACTTATGTTGCTTCATTTGAAGATGAATCCAGGTTTCTCTCAAAATGGAGTTTGCTTGGTTTTAATGAACATATGAGGCTTGAGACTGTGCGTTTTCCCGCTACTCACATTGCCTTAGTTAGTGGTATCAGTGCTGAGTATCCGTGGGCAACTATGACAGGTTTATCGGTAAGTAAAGATCCTAATTCACCAATTAATAAGTTTATAGATTTATATGGTGAAGGTATTCAGCATACTGCTTACAACATTGATCCACAAGCTGATATGGAGGAACTACATCACCAGATGGAGGAATTAGGGTGGAAGTTTATGACACCAGTATTATCATACAGTGATGAATCTGGTGCATTGCTCAAACAAATGTTTGTTGCTCCTAGTACTCCCTACGGTTCTTTTATCGAGTTTGTTCAAAGATTACATGGTGTTGATGGTAAAGCTTTCAATAGTTTTGACATCAATAATATAGATAACCTCTACGAACGTTATGCCGATTATAGTAATTGGCTGGCTAAAAAAATTTAAATGCTGACATATCAATATCTATCAAGGATTTATCGTCGAATTTTCTCAGCGAAAATTAGTGAGACAACTCAAAATAAATTCCTTGATTGATAGATAGCATCTGTCCAATAAGTAGATTGGTGTTAAAAATTGTCGTTATGACAAGGCAGGAGGCAGAGGGCAGAAGGCAGTCCCAATGAAAAAATTTCACCGCCAAGCATGAAAATGTGGTAGCTTCCACTTAAGGCTGAGACAAACGAGGTTGTCCTTCAGTAGAGCATATTTAGCCTG
>NZ_JACJQG010000135.1 GCF_014696435.1 Calothrix anomala FACHB-343
AATAATCCTGACAATTGAAGGGGTATCGAACCCCTCCAATTGTCCCGCAATTCCCCTCACCGCCAACCTTCGGTGTGGCGGGAGTACCCTTGCGGAGGTCTAGATGGCACAATACAGTTCAGTTAGCGCCAAAAACCTTACGCTGCGTAGGTTGGGTTGAGGAACGAAACCCAACATTTTCAGGGGTTTGTTGGGTTTCACTTCGTTCAACCCAACCTACAATTAAGTCTAGCCCCATGCCCCATGCCCCATGCCCCATGCCCCTAGACTAAAGTATTCGCGCACAAAATCCCAGATGCGGCGACTGCGGGGACACCAATTCCGGGGATGGTACTGTCACCAACGCGGTACAAACCTTGTATAGGTGTGTGGGTGCTGGGAAACATACCTTTATCAGCTGCGATCGCGGGGCCATAGCTTCCCTGATATCTTCTTAAATAATGGGCATGAGTTAAAGGTGTCCCAATTAATTCAACTACTACACGCTGACGAATATCTGGGATAACTTTCTCTAAAGCGCGATATAATATTTGCGCTTTCTCCCGTTTCTTCGCTTCATAATCTTGATTTCTTATCCACCCACTATAAGGTTCTAAGGTGTAAGCATGAACTACATGATGTCCAACTGGCGCTAAATTTCCATCCCACACGCTAGGAATAGAAATCATGCAAGTATTTCCTGGGGTGGTAATATCTTGCTGCGAATCGTGAACTACCACATGATGTCCGGTTAAATTCTCCAAACCATCAGCGCGGATACCTAAATGTAAATGCATAAAGCTGTCAACGGCTGGGGTTTCTAAAGCTTCCTGACGATATTTAGCTGGTAAATCTTCGGGACGTAATAAATAATTGTAGGTATCCCAAATACTCGCATTGGAAATGACAATCGGCGCGTGAATAACTTCGTCTTTTTCCAACCTGATACCCACAACTTTACCCGATTCCACCAAAATTTGCTCGACATGACAGCCTAAGCGTAACTCTCCCCCCCAGCGTTTTAAACCCCTAACTAATGCTTGCACAATTGCCGCACTACCCCCCACCGGATACTCAACTCCCGCGCGGGAACGTTCGCCTAGCATAAAAGCTACCTCTGGGGTAATTGTCCCATGTGCCTTTAAACCAGAGAGTAGAAAGCATTCCACATCAATCAGCCTGCGTACCCAAGCATCTTTAACCGTTGCATCCATCACCTTACCCACAGAACTTTGCACCAGTGGTAAGTAAGGCAGCATTTTGATTAAGGAAGGTAAGTAATTTTTAAGTAATGTAAATATTACCCGCCAGTCCGAGCGCAAAGCTAAAGTAGGGATATCGCGCATAGCTGCATATAGCCCTAACAAGCGTTCTGTAAAGCGTTGGAGTTCCTGCGCGCCTTGGGGTGTAACGCGCTGTACTTCCTGCAAATAACGCTGTAGATCGCGATAAATAGCAATAGTAGCTTCAGGAAAATGGTACTGTCCTAAAGGATCGTAAGGTATAACTTGAATGGATTCGCCAAGAAGATCCAAAACTTGTTTGAGCGGATTCAAGCTTTGGGTATCTGTTAAACCACAATAGAAAGAAGGGCCAGAATCAAATTCAAAACCTTGTCGTCTAAAACTGTGAGCCGCACCTCCGGGAATCACATGACTTTCGCAGACGATCGCTCGTTTGCCATAATAAGCCAATAATCCCGCAGCACACAATCCGCCAATACCGCTACCAATTACTATGACAACATCTTTATCTTGCATACAGTCTATAGTCAAGAGTCAAGGGTCAAAAGTCAAGTGTCAACAGTCAATAGTCAATAGTCAATAGTCAATAGTCAACAGTCAACAGTGCAAAATTTACTGAACATTAACCCTTAACCATTGAACATTAACCCTTAACCCTTAAACATTAACGATTAACTATTGAACATTAACCATTGACCATTGACCATTGACCATTGACCATTAACCATTAACCATTGACCATTGACCATTGACCAATGACTAATGAACCATTAATTGAATTAAAAGGCGTGTCTAAGTCCTTTGGTAGTAATAAGGTTTTAGATAATATAGATTTAACTATTTATCGAGGCGAGGCTTTAGGAATTATCGGCCCTTCTGGGACTGGTAAATCGACAATTTTACGTGTAATAGCGGGATTACTGCTTCCCGATGCGGGGGAAATTTACGTCCAAGGGGTGCGGCGTAAAGGTTTGATTGAAGATGGGGATGAAACTGTGGGGATTGGGATGGTGTTTCAACAAGCGGCGCTGTTTGATTCCTTAACAGTAGAAGAAAATGTAGGATTTTTACTGTATCAGAATTCCAAAATGTCGCGATCGCGGATTCGCGATTTGGTACATACCAAACTAGAGATGGTAGGTTTACCGGGAATTGGGGATCTCTACCCTTCTGAATTATCTGGCGGGATGCGCAAACGTGTCAGCTTTGCACGGGCGATTATGTCTAACCCAGATAACGACAGAGAAGGGCCGGAAATCTTACTTTATGATGAACCTACAGCTGGACTCGACCCCATCGCCTCCACAGTCATCGAAGATTTAATTCGCCATTTGCAACAGGCGCAAGGTGTTTGCAGCACTTATGCCATTGTGACTCATCAAGACAGCACAATTCGTCGTACTGCAGACAGAGTTATATTTTTGTATCAGGGTAGAGTCCAATGGCAGGGTACAGTGAGTGAAATAGATAGCACAGACCATCCATTGATTAGACAATTCATGAGTGGAAGTGTGCAAGGGCCAATACAGGTTGTCGGCTAGATGGATGGAGGAGAATTATGCGATCGCGTACAGTTAGAGAAGGTTCTGTAGGGCTAATTGTCCTTCTAGGCTTGGGAGTCTTTGGGCTAATCGTTATTTGGTTGAATCGCGTTAGTACTAGTCGTAATTCCTACAAAGCAATTGTGGAATTTGCGAATGCTGGGGGAATGCAAAAAGGTTCAACAGTCCGCTATCGGGGCGTGAAGGTGGGCAGTATTTCCGCAATTCGTCCCATGCCCAATAATATAGAAGTAGAAATTGAAATCTTTCAACCGAATTTAATCATTCCCAGAGATGTGGTAGTAGAAGCCAATCAAAGCGGATTGATTAGTGAAAGCATGATTGATATTACACCGCGCACTGCGATCGCAACTACAGACGTAACTGCTAAACCCTTAGATACAAATTGCGATCGCGAATTAATTATATGTAATGGTTCTCGCTTAAAAGGGCAAATTGGCATCAGTGTAGATGAACTGATTCGCAGTAGCACGAATATAGCTAATAGATATGGTGACCCAGAATTTAAACGCGATATCAAAAGATTACTAGAAACATCCACCGCCGCCGCCACAAGTTTCACAGCGCTGAGTCGGGATTTGCAAAATTTATCCAGAAGTGCCCAAGGACAATTAACCACATTTTCGAGTACAGCCAATTCTGTGCAACGAGCGACAAATCAATTAACTGCATCTTCCAGCCGCACAGTTAACGAACTCGGTTCAGCCGCTAAACAATTTAGTCTCACCGCCAATCAAGCCAGTAGATTATTAACTAACTTAGATAACTTAGTTACAACCAATCGGTCTTCATTAGTGGCGGCTTTAAATAATCTTACCGAAACCAGCAATCAATTACGAACTACATTTACAGCCTTATCCCCAGCAGTAGATCGTTTAGCCCAAGGTGAAATCATCAAAAATTTAGAAACACTCTCAGCCAACGCCGCTCAAGCATCAGCTAATTTACGTAATGCAACTAACACTTTAAACGATCCCAAAAACGCCTTATTATTACAACAAACTTTAGATTCCGCCAGACTCACCTTTGAAAACACCCAGAAAATCACCTCAGATTTAGACGAATTAACAGGCGATCCCAAATTCCGCAGCAACCTGCGCCAATTGGTAAATGGTTTGAGTAGTTTAGTATCTTCTACTCAACAAATGGAACAAACTGCACAAGTAGCAGTCACATTAGATTCCCTCAAAGCCTCAATTAATCAACCAGACACAAAACTTCCCACCCCTGCGATCAAACCACCAGCCGTCACTATTAATCCTGTGCCCACATCTGTGAAAATTGTCGATAAAAATCAACAGCCACCAGCCACCTTATCTCCTCCCCAACCAACGCCAGAAGAACTGTTACAAAAATTGCGCGAATATAGCAAACAACGAGAACAAGAGAATATAGGGAAGGTGGATTAGAGCAGAGGAAGGGGGCAGGGGGCAGGGGGCAGGGGGCAGGGAGCAGGGGGCAGGGGGAAGAAATGATTGACAAATGACAAATGACAAATGACAAATGACAAATGACAAATGACAACTTTTTCTTACGTAATGTTTGGTATTATGCTTTGCCAAGCGATCGCCTCAAACCCGGTAAAGCGATCGCGCGGACTTTTTTAGGCGAACCAGTTTTACTATGTCGTACCCAAGCGGGTAAGGTATTTGCACTCCGAGATATTTGTCCCCATCGCGGTATACCCTTAAGTTGCGGGCGATTTGATGGACAGGAAGTAGAATGCTGTTATCACGGTTGGCGTTTTGATTATGGTGGACGTTGTACGGTGATTCCTTCTTTAACCGAAGGGCAAAACGTTGATTTAAATCGCTATAACGTGCAATCTTACGAAATTCGGGAAAAGCAGGGTAATATCTGGATTTATATGCCCGAACCAGGTAAATCTCAGTCTCCACCACCAGAAATGGAAGTACCAGAGATTCCCGGTTTTGGCGATCGCCCGCCCCAATTAGTCGAGGTGATGCGCTTCCCCTGTTTTGTCGATCATGCAGTCTTAGGCTTAATCGATCCCGCCCATTCGCCTTACGTACATCGCGTTTGGTGGTGGCGTTCGGGACAATTGCACGATGAAATTAAGCAATTTGACCCCTCACCCTATGGGTTTACCATGCGTAAACACCAATTACCCGTCAATACAGGTTCAGCTTATAAGTTCATCGGCGGCGGCATCCCAGAAACGGAGATTTCCTTTCGCATCCCCGGAATACGCATCGAAAATACCACCACCACCAAACATCAAGTCTGCAACCTAACAGCCATCACACCCATTTCCGAAACCGAAACCGAAGTTAACTTTGCCTTTTATTGGACACCCACCTGGGCAGGATTTGCCAAGCCTTTGATACGTTTATTTACCAGAGCATTTCTCGACCAAGACCGCAGAGTAGTAGAAAAGCAGCAAATTGGTTTAAAATACGATCCCGTGCTGCGATTAATCAAAGATTCCGATGTCCAAGCCCAATGGTATTACCAATTAAAGCGCGAATACGCCCGTTCTCTAGCCGAAGACCGTCCATTTATCAACCCAGTAAAAAGTCAATTATTACACTGGCGCGCTTAGTACAAAATCTCATTCTCCGCGTACCTTTGCGCCTACCTTTGCGCACCTTTGCGTTTAAATTCCACCCCTAACCCCTAGAGCGTGTTTTTAAACTACGAAAGTAGGTTGCAGAAAGTAGACGCAACCCAACGCAGTAACGTAAATGTTGGGTTTCGTTCCTCAACCCAACCTACAATTAAGCCGAATTTAGAGTTTGAAAACAGTCCCTAGCTCCTAGCCCCTATTTCTGATTCATAGGAATTTCGATTTTAAACTCAGTTCCTTTTCCCGGTGCAGAAATAAATTGCAGCTTACCCTTGTGCTTATCTACAACAATTTTGTAACTCACAGATAATCCTAAACCTGTACCTTGTCCCACCGGCTTAGTTGTGAAAAAAGGGTCAAATATGCGCGATTGAACGCTCTCACAAATTCCCGGGCCATTATCTTTAATACTAATTCTAATTCTACAATCTTCTATAATCTCAGTATGAATTTTAATCAAACCATGCTGGTTTTTAGTTTCTTGATTTTCTAAAGCATCAATAGCATTTACCAAAATATTCATAAATACTTGGTTCATTTGTCCCGCATAACACTCGATTTTGGGTAAATTTCCATATTCTTTAATTATGTTAATCCTTGTACCATTAGGCTTATTTTTCAAGCGATGTTGCAAAATTAGCAAAGTACTGTCAATGCCTTCATGAATATTTACTAATTTCATATCGGCTTCGTCAAGTCGCGAAAAATTCCGTAAACTCAAGACTATTTCACGGATGCGTTGCGCACCCACTTTCATAGAATTAATAACTTTTGGTAAATCATCATAAATATAATCTAAATCTATATCTTCAGTCAGGTCTAATATTTGTGGATCTGTGTCACCATAGCGTTTTTGATAAATCTCTACTAATGAAAGTAAATCAGTTGTATAGTTACTTATATATGCAAGATTGGCATATATAAAATTTACTGGATTATTAATTTCGTGGGCAACACCCGCTACCAATTGACCAAGTGCAGACATTTTTTCAGATTGAATCAACTGCGATTGCGTCTGCTTTAATGAATCTAAGAGGATGTTTGAAAAGTCGGACAGATTGTAAAAAAGCTCTCTCGGTATACGCTGTGAATAGATAGTAGACAGCACCGAGAGAGCAACATGAGTAAAGCATATCCCA
>NZ_JACJQG010000136.1 GCF_014696435.1 Calothrix anomala FACHB-343
CCCCATTGTTCAACTGCCCAAGTTTGGAGGTCTGTGAAATTTTCTAATTTCATACTCTGACTCTAATACACCCCATTTCCACTTTAAAAGATGTTGGTAATGACAAGCCCTTATAGGGTGAGGGCGTTTTTGCACATTTGGGATGCTTCCAAATAAAACCCGTTCAAATTCAATTTGAACGGGTTTTAGTTAAACTAAATTGCTCGACTTATCAAAACCTTGACTATGCAATTACAAATCAGGAGGTAAAATTACTTCATCGATCGCGTGAATAACGCCATTAGAACCAGTAATATCAGCCTGAGTAACCTTGGCATCATTTACAGTTACGCCAGCCTTAGGATCAACTTTAACGTTGATAGCACCACCTTCAATGCTTTTAACTTCACCAGATTTTAAATCAGTTGATAGAACCTTACCAGGTACTACATGATAAGTTAATATCTTGACTAAAACTTCTTTATTTTCTGGCTTCAACAAATCTCTGACTGCATCTGGTGGCAATTTAGCAAACGCAGCATCAGTAGGTGCGAAAATTGTATAATTCTCTTTTCCAGCTAAAGTTGTTGTTAATCCAGCTGCTTTTAAGGCTTTAGTTAAGGTGCTAAAGGAAGCATTGGACTCTGCTAATGCTACCAAATTCTTATCTTGGCTATTATTGCTAGAACCACTACCTGGTGCAGTTTGGTTAGGTGCTGGTGTTGTGGGTGTTGTGGGTGTTGCTGGTGTTGCTGGTGTTGCTGGTGTTACAGGTGCAGCAGGTGTTGTGGGTGTTACTGGTGTTGCTGGTGTTGCTGGTGTGCTGGGTTTAGGTTCAGGTGTGCTGTTTGAGGTAGGTGTAACTTCAGCACCTGCAGTGCGGCTACCACGGTTGTAAGGAGGCTCATTAAAAATACTAGGATTAGGATTGACACCTCTTTTCTTAGGCTTCTGTGCTACCAAATTTCTGTCTGAAGTCGCACCTTTTGCTGTATCCTCTGTAGACTGAACAGGAGTATAGTTAGCGTTAGCATCTATACGTTGACTGCGGTTGTAGGGTGCTTCGCTAAAAATAGTAGGGTTAGGATTTGTTACCTCTTTTGCTTGAGATGGTAAGTTAATTAAGAGGCTGCTTCCTGCAATTCCGACTATACCTGCCAGACTGGTCAGCAATTGGCTGTAATTTGCCTTCATAAATTTTTTTTGTTTTAACTTTGCACAGGTTACATAAAGACTTATAACATTTTGCTATGCCAAAAATCTCACCTGAGAAGCAAGATGTTTTCACCAAAATCCTTGATAATTCTCGAAGATGATGCCGCTTAGGGATGATAATTTTATTCAGAAATCATGGTATCAACAATTGCAAGGTATGTTGAAAACTTCAGCAATATCTATATAAGTTAACTTAATTATTTAACTTTCTTAAAAATTCTTAGCAAGTAATTTGGTAATGATTTATACTGTGTCTTGCGTGTATTTTAAGTCAGAAAAATGCAAATAATCAGTGCAAATTCAGCACGAAGATGTTAGGTTAAGTTATGTATAACTCCCAAAATAATTTAATTATTTGATCGTTGCATCCACAGGTAAATCATTTTCTGATATGCTAGCTGATTTACCAAAAAAAGCGGAAATTTTACCGCTCTCAGATACTAAGTTAGCTCGCCATCACGGCATTAATTGAATTAGGAAAACGATAACTGAAACTGAAGTTACAATTAGTAACATTGCTCAATTAACTAGTTATAGGGTCAGCAAAATGTTGGAATTATACCAATGGGAACTTTCACAATATTCCGAAAAAGTGCGGTTAATTTTAGATTATAAGGGGCTAAATTATCGCAAAATAGAGGTAACACCGGGAATTGGCCAGGTAGAATTATTTCGGCTGACCGGTCAAAAGCAAGTACCAGTGTTGAAAGATGGTGGTAGATATATTGTTGATTCTACAGAAATAGCTAAGTATTTAGACTTAGAATATCCCGATCGCCCACTGATACCCACAGATCCGAAAAAAAGAGGTGCATGTTTATTAATAGAAGAATGGGCCGATGAGTCAATCGGGATTAAAGGACGTAAGGCACTATTTGCAGCAATTAGTCAAGACCAAAATTTTCGCAAGTCTTTATTACCCACCTCCACACCAGATATCCTCAAAACTTTAATTGAAGGTGTACCCCGCGATTTCTTAACAGTGTTGGGTGTGGGTGTAGGTTATAGTCCAGATGTGATCAAATCTGCGATCGCAGATTTAAAGCAAGACTTAGAAGCACTCACCCTACTATTAGCTGATAGTCCCTATTTATTAGGCGATGAACCGAGTTTAGCTGATTTAGCAGTTGCCGGGTTATCGATTATCTTAAAATTTCCCGAAGGGCCTTATTTAGATTTACCCGCCAGCTTACAAGGTAAAGGCGTCCCTGGATTAGCAGATAATCCCGATTATGCTTCATTCTTTGAATGGCGCGATCGCCTTTATAGCCAATTCCGTAAACCCTTAATCGGGACTTCACCATCAGCAAGCAGACCAACTTCGATTCAAATTGATTAATTAGTCATTAATCATTAGTCATTGGTCATTAGTCATTGGTCAAATAACGAGGACTTCCGCACTAAATACTCAAAGTAGGGATAATTTATCAATTACCCCTACCCAAGAATTAGATTTTCGGTCACATCTAGCCTCAGTCCAAATCACAAAGGACAAATGACTAATGACAAATGACAAATTGTGCTAAAATTTCGTCGCAAGCTTGAACTCTACAACTAGAATGCAACATAAGTTCAGCCCAATATTGATATATCTAATCAAATGAATTCTGGACAACCTTTAGGTTCAGTTACCCAAGGCTCTCTCACTGGAGGGTTAGAAGTTAGATTACACCCGGATATTTCTGTGGAAGATATGCGGGTGGGGAAATTTTTAGTTGTGCAAGGGATGCGATCGCGCTTTTTCTGTATGCTAACAGATGTGGCGCTGGGAACTGCAAATGCACGCATCATTGCCGATCCACCCCATTGGGAAGATACTTTTTTACGGGAAGTTTTAGCAGGTAGCGGTACTTACGGGACAATTAATCTCGCGCCGATGTTAATGTTTACCCCTGAAGAAGTAGCAGAATCTTTTTCTCCCACTAATGGTAAATCTGCTAATCCCTTTGCATCGTCGATGACTGGTTTGGCTTCATTTCAGCCACAAACCAGCACTACAATGGAATTACTGCCAGTCAAAACCATCCCCAGTCACTTTAGCCAAGTTTACGAAGCCAGCGAGGAAGATTTTCGCCGCGTTTTTGGTTGGGAAGATGATACCCAGAGAAAAAATTTCTCCATCGGGAAACCTCTGGATATGGATGTACCTGTATGTATCGATTTAGATCGATTTGTTGAAAGAAGTAACGGAGTTTTTGGTAAATCCGGTACTGGTAAATCCTTCCTGACGCGCTTAGTTTTAGCCGGGATTGTCCGGAAAAACGCGGCGGTAAATTTAATATTTGATATGCATTCCGAGTATGGCTGGCAAGCTGTCTGCGAAGGCAAGCAATATAGTACAGTTAAAGGTTTAAAGCAGTTATTTCCCGGTAAAGTAGAAGTTTATACCCTCGACCCAGAATCCACCAAGCGCCGGGGTGTGCGGGATGCGCAAGAACTGTATCTGAGTTACGAGCAAATAGAAGTTGAAGATGTAAAATTATGCTCCCGCGATTTGGGACTGTCGGATGCAGCTTTAGATAATGCCAATATTCTCTATGCTGAGTATGGCAAAGCTTGGATTCTTCAGTTGTTGAACATGACGAATGAAGAAATTAAGCTGTTTTGTGAAGAAAAGCGGGGACACCAAGGTTCAATTATGTCTTTGCAGCGCAAACTTCTGCGCTTAGATAATTTAAAGTATATGCGCGCCGCTTGCCCGCAGAATTATATTAATCAAATTTTGCGATCGCTCGAAGCAGGTAAGCATGTAGTTGTAGAATTTGGCTCCCAGTCGGATATGCTGTCTTATATGTTGGTGACTAACATGATCACCAGACGCATTCACGGCCATTATGTCAGCAAAGCCGAACGTTTCTTGCACAGTGGCAATGTAAGCGATCGCCCGACGCAACTTGTGATTACCATTGAAGAAGCCCACCGCTTCCTCGATCCCGCCATCGTTCAAAGTACAATCTTTGGTACCATCGCCAGAGAGATGCGGAAATATTTCGTAACACTTCTAGTAGTTGATCAACGCCCGTCGGGGATAGATAATGAAGTTATGTCCCAAATTGGGACTCGTATCACTGCTTTGCTCAATGATGAAAAAGACATTGACGCAATTTTTACGGGAGTCTCCGGTGCTGGTAGTTTGCGATCGGTATTAGCCAAATTAGATTCTAAGCAACAAGCATTGATTTTGGGTCACGCCGTCCCCATGCCAGTAGTAGTCCGTACCCGTCCCTATGATGCAACATTTTATGCAGAAATTGGCGATCCAGCTTGGGAAGAAAAACCAGACGCAGAATTATTCGCAGCGGCTGAACTAGCCAAAGCTGATTTGGGGTTTTAGTCATTTGTCAGAGACGCGATGAATCGCGTCTGTACAATTGTCTCCCTTGTCCTCCTTGTCCTCCTTGTCCCCCTTGTCCTCCTTCCCTAACCCCTAGCTCCTGCCCCCTGCCCCCTGCCCCCTGCCCCCTACCCCTGTCGTAACTCCCACAAACAATCAGTTCGGTTATCTCCCCCCTCCTCGGCAACAGAAGCGGAGGTTTTCGCGTCACTATAGATAATAGTTAGCACTCTAAAGGAAGTGACAATTTTTTGCCAAACAAACCACTTTATCCTATAATTGAAAGATTTATCTGGAATACTTTACTATCTAAAATATTTGTCGTATACTATTAAAAGTAGAACTCATACTGACTTCATATTTTTTCCAGTTACCGCCAGTGACTGATAGCAAGAAGAATTCTTGACAACCAGCCAGTGTATTTCTAAGAGATTAAAGAATTTATTCAGGGTAGGGGAACCTATCTAGAGGAAGCACCGTCGTTTCAACGAATGTATAAATTGATTGTTAACGATCGCTGCCTACCTTCCGTGATAGATGTAGTATCTTGCCTAATCTGACTTAATTATTAAAGATTCATTGTGTTTACGGAGTAGAGGACAACGCACCAATGCCTACTGTTAACACCCAAACCGAAAACCTCAACACCAAATTCACGGCTGATATGGTGCGAACCTATCTGCGAGAAATTGGTCGTGTGCCGCTTTTAACCCGTGAACAAGAAATTGTTTTCGGGAAACAGGTACAACAAATGATGACGCTAGTAGACGCCAAAGAGGCTTTGGCGAAGAAGTTGCACCAGGAACCGAGTTTGTCTGAATGGGCGGATCACGTTCACCTATCCGAAACCGAGGTGAAACAGACTGTAGCTCAAGGTAAACGAGCGAAGCAAAAGATGATTGAAGCGAACCTGCGTTTAGTAGTCGCTATTGCGAAAAAATATCAAAAGCGCAATATGGAGTTTCTGGATTTAATCCAAGAAGGAACTCTCGGCTTAGAACGGGGTGTAGAAAAATTCGATCCCACTAGAGGATATAAGTTTTCTACCTATGCTTACTGGTGGATTCGCCAAGCGATTACCAGAGCGATCGCTCAACAAGGACGGACAATCCGCTTACCGATCCATATTACCGAGAAGCTGAACAAAATCAAAAAAGTACAAAGGGAACTAGCGCAAAAATTAGGGCGATCGCCAAATCCGGCAGAAATTGCCCAAGAATTAGAACTAGAACCCATGCAAATTCGCGAGTACTTAAACATGGCTCGTCAGCCAGTATCTTTGGATGTGCGCGTCGGTGACAACCAAGATACCGAGCTGCAAGAAATGCTAGAAGATGACGGCCCTTCTCCAGAGTATTACACCACTCAGGAATTCTTGCGTCAAGACTTGAACACTCTGTTGGCGGAACTTACACCCCAACAACGGGAAGTTCTAGCGCTGCGCTTTGGATTGGAAGATGGTAACGAAATGTCTTTGGCGAAAGTAGGTGAAAGATTAAATCTCAGCCGCGAACGTGTTCGCCAGTTAGAGCATCAAGCATTAGCTCATCTACGTCGTCGTCGAGCCAATGTTAAAGAGTATGTTGCCAGCTAGCAGTCAACAGCTTTTAAATAACAATGAAGCCTCCTATTTTTAGGGGGCGATTTTTTTATTAGTCATTAGTCATTAGTCATTAGTCATTTGTCTATATCAGGACTTACGCAACTGGCACAGGCGATCGCCTACGGCACTCTTGCCGAATCCCCAAAAACTAAACGATAAACATGGGAACATCTGGACGTTTTAGCTGCTGAATTA
>NZ_JACJQG010000137.1 GCF_014696435.1 Calothrix anomala FACHB-343
AGTTAAGCGCATAGTTGTAAAACCAGCGTACACATCCAAACGACTTGGCAAGCAATATCGCTTGCTCACTGGTTGGATAGATTCTGTACTTGTAGGCTTTTAACATTCTGCTTACCAAACTATATTGACTATGGTAAGCTAAAGCCTTACTAATGTGAAGTCCCCCTAGAAGGGGGAGGTTTTAAACCCATTTTTCTGATAATTGTATTTTAAATCTAGGAATGATATGATTCTTCTCTCTAGCTATCATCAGGAAATCTACCGAGCAGTAATTATCCTCCGGGATGTAAAGGCATTCATTTAGAAATTCTTAAAAAAATCAATCATTAAACCTCCGGGACATGAAATAAGATGTTTCTCACTAGCGAGGAAGCGATCGCTATACAGTAGCTCTGTTTTAGTGGTAGTCTTTCATCTGCTAAAATCAACACTTGCTTGTTGATTGATTTAGATTTAGTAACTATTGTGAACTGGTTAAGGATGGCTACAGTACAAAATGTAGCCCTCAAGCCAAAATAGCAATACTCACCCTATTGAAGATAAATCAAAAACATAATACCTTAGTCAAGTTCGTCTCTCTGGTGTCAACCAGAAAGATTTAGACTAGTCACCATAGGTTTCATTACTTAGGGGCTAGGGACTAGGGGCTAAGGGCTAAGGCGGAAGGAGTTTTATTTCCTTGTTGTGCGATCGCATAACCGTCTAGCTTGATGCTAGCCAACAAGCTTTACCAGATAGGGTATACACCTAAATCTGAGTAAAGTATAAAAGGCTAACTTACCTTACTTAGGATAATAATATCTCCTTTATGGGAGAGTGAGAATATTGCTCAATACACAAGTCCGAGACTGAGATCGCTGAGAAAACCAAAATTTTTTATGGTAGACAAGGCTGAGATCGGGTATCAAAAATCAAAATACTAAGAATTAAAACAAAAAGCTGAAGCTTTATAGGCGAAGGCAAAATATAGGTACTAGAATATGACTCAAATTTCGGGAAAACACAAAACAGGTTGTTGCAATATACACTTGTGGTGTAAAGTCAACACGGTATTATTATGGCACGGTTTTACATGCCTGGAATGCTCTAGATGAATTATTTATGTTGATCGCGGTGCAGGGGAAGTAGGCTGTGCGAATTCCGCTAGATTACTACCGAATTTTAGGACTACCGTTAGCGGCAAGCCAGGAACAATTGCGGCAGGCATACAGCGATCGCATTGTACAATTGCCGCGACGTGAGTATTCTCAAGCAGCAATTTCTTCGCGCAAACAACTTATAGAAGAAGCTTACGTGGTTTTATCAGATCCAAAAGAACGTAGCAGTTACGATCAGCTGTATCTTGCCCATGCCTATGACCCTGATGGTACTGCCTCTGCGACCGTAGCAGTTGAACATCCACCAGGAAATAATCATGGTGGGAATGACTCACACAATCTCAGTATCGAAATTTCTCAAGACGAATTGGTTGGTGCTCTACTAATTTTGCAAGACTTAGGCGAGTACGAAATTGTCCTCAAACTAGGTCGTCCTTACTTAGTTCATAAAAACAGTGCAGCAAATGCATCACGTAACAATCTCGCCAGCGAAACATCTCCAGAAGATAGGCCTGACATTGTTTTGACCATTGCTTTAGCTTGTCTAGAACTCGGTCGGGAACAATGGCAACAAGGTCATTATGAAAATGCTGCCAATTCCTTAGAAACTGGTTTAGAAGTCCTATCTCGCGAAGGCTTATTTACCAGCGTCCAGGCAGAAATTCAGGCGGATCTTTATAAATTGCGACCTTATCGGATTCTGGAATTACTAGCTTTACCAGACACCAATACAGCCGAACGCGCCCAAGGCTTGGAATTATTGCAGAACATCTTAGACGATCGCGGCGGCATCGATGGCAATGGCAATGATGAATCCGGTCTGAACATAGATGACTTCCTGCGATTTATCCAGCAATTGCGCTATCACTTAACAGTTGCCGAACAGCACAAGTTATTTGAAGCAGAAAGTAAACGTCCTTCTGCTGTTGCTACTTATTTGGCTGTTTATGCCTTGATAGCACGGGGCTTTGTGCAACGTCAACCGGCTTTGATCCGCCAAGCCAAGCAAATGCTGATGCGTTTGGGTAAGCGCCAAGATGTACATTTAGAACAATCACTCTGTGCGCTTTTATTAGGGCAAACTGAAGAGGCTACCCGTGTTTTAGAACTGAGCCAAGAATACGAAGCTTTAGCTTTTATTCGCGAAAAATCTCAAGAATCCCCAGATTTGCTACCTGGGTTATGTCTATATGGCGAACAGTGGCTACAACATGAAGTTTTTCCCCACTTTCGCGATTTGACAAAACAGCCAGCTTCTCTCAAAAGCTACTTTGCTGAACCACAGGTACAAACTTATTTGGAAGCTTTACCCACGGATGCAGAACCAACGAGTGAATGGTCTGTCATTAACCGTCAGCCTTTATCGCCGCCGCAAACCAATAGTAGCCACAAATCCCATAATTCCACGGGATTTTCCCGACAATTTCATCACAATCACACAACTGACCCAGATTTACCAACAACTCACTCTAGGGAAAGACTAGAACCTCCCAATTTCTCGCCATCAAGATGGAATAGGCCGTCTGCTTCCACACCTGGTAGAAGTAAAACGCCAGAAACGCCAACATCACAGTTTACATCCGCAGAACGCATAGCCAGAGAACCGCATCAGAGTATGAATGGTTCATCTAGGACGGCTACACCTGGACAAACACAACCGCGCAAAAAACGCAAGCCTAGTCAAACTGTCAACCGAGAACGTCGTCATCCCCCAAGAAGAAGTAATTTTCCTAGTTTTTTAGCAGGAAAAATGCGTCTGTTGTGGACTGTGTTAATTTCTTTAGTCGTCATAGTCGTTTTTTGGTTCATCGTCTCCACCACCTTTGCATTTGTCAGAGATATCTTATACCCAGTACCACCGTTACCAGAAAATCCATTATCCATAGCAATTAATAACCCACCCATAGAGATTCCTGACAAAGACAGCAAACCGGAAACACCAGAAGGATCTTTAACCACCGCTACCGCAGAAGAAGTAATTCGGAATTGGCTATCCACAAAAGCGGCTGCTTTAGGGCCAAATCATCAGGTTGATAGTTTGCAGCAGATTTTAACTGGTGCATCTTTAGATTTATGGCGGTCAATTGCTCAAGGAGATAAGGCGGCAAACCGCTATCGGCAATATGAGCATAGCCTGAAGGTAGAATCTGTAGAAAAAACTGATGCAGAATCGAATCGCGCCAGCGTCGAAGCTACAGTTAAGGAAGTTACTCAGTTCTATCAAAACGGTCAACTCAAGAGGTCTTCTGATGAGACTTTGCGAGTTAAGTATAATTTGGTTCGCCAAGACAATGGTTGGCGGATTCAGAGTATGTCAATTGTCAATAAGATCAGTATGATCTTTTAGTGGCTATTCATTCTTCGGAAAGTTTTCTGCTAGCTACTAAAGTGAATAATACAGAGTTTGACTGAGTGGACGTAGCCTCTTCAGTTCACTCCCAACCTCATAAATTTGGAAATGGGTGATACCTTTGCGGTATCACCCATAAATTTTATAAATTAGTTTAGAAATAGCTATTAGTTCACATAATCAAAAACTTATGGGTCTTTCCTTCTGCCCTCTGCCTTTGTACTTCTGCCTTCTTAAGCTGTTTTTCCAGTGAAACTACTGCTTGAGAATGTTCCATCCGTTGCTGTGACTGCTTTCGCCGGATTTGTCAGAGAATCTTGATATTTAGCTCCCTTTGTCGCTAGCAAAGAGCAATTATGTCATGAGTTCATAACAATACGATCCCCGGAGGGCTGATAGATTCGTGAAAGTGCTGGAAAAGCGTCTTGCTACCCCTTGATACATAGACAAAGTTGTTGCTTAATATTTATTAAAGAACACCTCCCGACGATCCCAAAGAAATGCTGATTTTGGCATAGCGAGGAATTGAACAGGAGTATTTAATACATGTTTAAAAAACTACAACACTGGGCAAAACCAGGAGCCAGGAATAAGAAATTCATCTGGAGTAAATGAGATGTTAAATAACATTCTGTAACCAGAGGAAATAAATTACCTTTCAAACTACTGGAGGCCAAATTAATGGCAAAAGAACGCCCGCCGCTAGAGGAGATGACACTGCGGCAGTTACGCAAAGTAGCAAGTGAATATGGAATTTCGCGCTACAGCCGGATGCGTAAATCCCAACTATTAGCATCAATTCAAGAAGTTCAGCGCAACAAGTTTTCGCTTAATTCATCTCATTCACTGGAGGCACAGGAAACCGTGGAAGCAGCAAAATTCGAGTTAGGCCAAGAAGATCGTAATGGCGGTTCTCTCGCTGATGTTGATGAAGGATTAGCAGATCTACCTGCTGGTTACGGTGACAGCCGGATTGTATTGTTACCCCGCGATCCCCAATGGGCTTACACCTACTGGGATGTCCCCAACGAACACAAAGAAGAATTGCGTCGTCAAGGTGGACAACAGCTAGCGCTGCGGATTTATGATGTAACCGACATCAATATTGATTACCAAAGCCCCCACAGCTTGCAAGAATATCCTGCTGATGAGTTGGCGAGAGAATGGTATTTACCGATTCCCGTGAGCGATCGCGATTATGTGATCGATATCGGTTATCGTGCTTTTGATGGCCGTTGGTTAGTTCTAGCTCGTTCTGCACGAGTCCACATTCCTCCTGTATATCCTTCCGACTGGATCGAAGATGTTTTCGTTACAGTCAACTTTGAAGAAGATTTACGCGGTAAGACTGTTTACGAATTGGTTCCCCCAGCTAAGAAGGTGGCTGCAACAGCTTACGCTAACGGTGGTAACCCCATTTACGACCAAATCTTTGGTTTGGCGGAATCTGCGGAAGCACAACGGGTTGCAGGTTCTCTATTCGGTTCTATGCAGCACGTAGCTGGCTCTGTACCTCCAGAACAAGCTATCAGCTCCTACATTTTCCCATCTGGCGTAGGTATGTGGGCAGTTCCCACCACCTCTGGTTTAAATATGTCTGGTGTGGGTATGTCAGGCGTTGGCTTCTCCGCTTCGGCTGTACCTGTACGTCCCCGCAAGTTCTGGTTAATTGCGGATGCTGAATTGATTGTTTACGGTGCAACTGAACCAGATGCTACTGTAACTATTGGCGGTCGTCCAATCAAGCTGAATCCCGATGGTACATTCCGCTTCCAGATGTCCTTCCAAGATGGTCTAATCGACTATCCTATCTTGGCTGTTGCAGCTGATGGTGAGCAAACCCGCTCAATTCACATGAAGTTTGAACGCGAAACCCCATCTCGCAATACCAACACCAAAGACGAAGCTGTTCTAGAATGGCTGTCTTAATCAAGGATTGTCAATTACACAGAGTGCTAACCGCATCATAAATTTACTCTAGAATAAATTTTTTACTCGCTATAGTAATTCTGTAGCGAGTTTTTTTTAATCTGGGTCGATGGAATGGAAAATTGGCGGGGGTTGTCATTAGTCATTGGTCATTTGTCATTGGTAATACCATTTTTCTATGAAGTTGAGCGGGAGCATCCCAATTTTGACGCAATACCCTAGAAGGGTATTGCTATACCAACAAAGCCTGCCTTCGCAGGCTAAAAGTTTGATAGCCTGCGAAGGCAGGCTTCGTATTTCTAGCCCCACCCTTATAGGGTGAGGGCGTTT
>NZ_JACJQG010000138.1 GCF_014696435.1 Calothrix anomala FACHB-343
ACTACTTGATACTCCATCAGCCTTCGCCACTCGTCAGCCGTCAGTTGATCAAATGGTTTATCCAACAATTCCTCGCAAGAACTGGTTTCGAGACTAGGCAATACTTCGACCATCGACAACGACCACACAGCATCGAATGCAGAATCACAGGGCACTTGCTGCTGATGCTCTGATGAGGCTCTTTTCACCCACCAGCGACCATCAGTGCATCCGGCTGAACCTAGCTTTTTGTCGTTGTTGTAGATACCGTCATCGAGGAGTTCAAAGCCAAATTTCTCACATTCCAAGGCAATTTGTGCCATAACTTCGTTACCCGTAGTATTGGCTGGAACTTTTTGCTTTTGTACAGGTAGTGTGCCTTGCTTGTGGTGCCAAGTGACGTGGCTGTGGCACTTAGCCCAGCTGTTTGCACGGTGTACTTCGGTTGAGTTCACACTCACTACCCAGCGTTGGGTTATGAATTCGTCGTGGTCGTAGGTGATGCTAGCTATTAGTTTGTCGCCAACGTAAATTTCATAGTCGTAGCAGCTGATTTCGATAACGGTGAATTCTTCGGTTGCTACAACCTCACCCTGTTGTGTGATGTGCTGCTCTAGTTCTGCTTGAGCTATCCTTTGCTCATCAACGACGAAAGAAGCGAAAATTGCTTGCTGTGTCTGCGTTGTATGGGTCATAATGAAAATCTCCAGTAAATTTGGATAAAAGGCGATCGCAAAGTTTCTCAGGCCGAGCGATCGCCTTTGTTTTTGATGTACAAAAGAGCGCTGTGCAAATGAAACGCTCTCACAATAGAATCAGCGAAGCTGTAAAAATATTTGAATTACGGGCGTATGTGCGATAAATAACCAATTTTTTAGACTTAGTTAGGTCATCGGAATCATCTCCGGTGGCTTGAGCATTACAAGTTTGGCATCCGGCTGCTAGTCCCGGTGGCATTGGGTTTTGTGGGTACCTAAACAGAATACATGCGTCAGTCGCCAGGAGCCATAATTCTCTTGCTTGTATTCTGTGCGACTGGTTCGGCAGTCAGTTGGCGGGGTTCCTCCGCTTAAAGGAACTGCCGTTAGCGCAGCGTAAAGCCTTCTTTTCTCCCTCATAGAGACGCACTTTCGTTCAATCAGTCGCAGGTTTGAATCCCCAACTGATTGGTTCTGACTCCTGACTCCTGACTCCTTCTTGCTCTCCTTAACAATATAGTGCAACCTTTAGTTGCAATTGTCAACCCCTAATTGCACAATTTTGGTTTCTTTCAAACACAGTAATTCAGCCAAGGTACAGCCAAATACTTTACATAAGCCAGTAACAAGTTCAGGGGAAGCACTTTTGACTTCTGTGAATGTTTCCATCCGGTTCAAATATTGCCGAGACATATCTACGTCATATTCAGCAAGCTTTTTAGATAAAGTTACTAATGGCATATCACCACGCAGTGAGCGCATTTTCTGCCCGCGCTCCTTTGTCCATCTAATAGATCCCACTTCAGTTAGTGGTAACATTACAACCTCTGACATTTCTGATTGGCTGGACATATTATGCAATCTTTAGTTGACAAAAACAATAGCTAAGTGCAACTATTAGTATCAGGTAAAAAGCGGGAATTACTAGCAGATGACAAGCAATGTAAGCTCTAAGCTTTGAGATTCTGGTGCAAGGGGTATATGGTGTGGAGAACGAAGTAGAGAATTTTTGAAGCTACAAACTGGCCCCTTGAAATCTGATCGTCTACGTCCTAATCCTAATGGCTATAACTATATTAAGCATTGTATAAATTGATGTTGTTGATTATTAAGTAGGATGAGTTGCAATTGATTTTAATCATTCGTGAGCCTGCTACCCTTGAACAGATAAACGAAATGCTGAAAACTTGGGATGTGTTCATTAAAATGGCAGTTGATATCGAACGTAAAATTCTTGCAGGTGGTGGCGTTCGCCATTACGAATGCGAACAAGAGCTACTCAAAGATGGAAGCCGACAACGCGATATTTGGGGTGCTGATTGGTCGCCTTTCACTCAAGAAATCGTGTTTGAGTCAATCATCAACATTCGCCCAAGCCAGAATAACCGTAGTATGATCATACAGTCGCCGCAAATTCGCCAACAAGTAATCCAAATTACCCAGCAATTGCTAGGAGGATTGTAATGCCTAACTGGAGCGCAATTGAAGCTAGTTTTTTACATCTAACCCAGCCACAGCAATTAGGGGAATTGGCAGCTTGTTTAGCAAGGCTCAAATCTTGGGTAAAAAATAGTGCAAAGGGCGAAATAGTTCCAATATTGTTAGAAGAGAGCTTGTTGTATTCGTCTTTGATACAGCAAAACAGTGGAGTTAATTATGTTGAATTAAATCAACTAATAGAGGTATTACAAGATTGGAAACTCAATTGGGTCAACACTTGGAGCGAATCGACCCAAAGCGCAAATATGGCAGATTGTGCATCTACTTGGTCAGTGCGAGTATTAGATATGTCTGGTTTGTTGACCAATCAATCCATAAGTGCATAGAGATTCAAGAACTTAAAAAAGAGCAAGAAACACAGAAAAAAAGGGTAGCAGCAAATCTAGACATAATTCAGCTACTCTCATACTTAATTAGTAAGTTACACCAAAGAAAAATCCGAAGATAGCACCTAATAATGCACATATCTGTATGACTTTTGTTGGCTCTATGTATTTATTCGTGTATTTATATACCCCAGAATCTGGGCTGACAAAAGATAAAAATGTATACAGCAAGAAATAAAATATTGTGGGAGTCAGACCTCCTAGAAGAAATCCGTAAACAGCCCAAGCCAAGCCAAAAAAAACAGATGTCATTATTTCTGTCTGTATTACTCAGAGTACTTATACTTATTTACCATAAAAAGAAGCAAGAATAGGCTCAATGGCTTAATCATGGAATGATTTCGCCCAATGTGAAACATTAAAATCAATACTTATCCTTTAGATGCTAAACATAGCAAATAATTGTGTGAGTATAACTGCGACTCATAAAAGTCCAGTTCCTAACTTGTAGAGAGGGAGAAAATCTACCTAATGAGGAATTTTCATGTTCAGTAAATTGGATTAAATTGCACAAAATGAACTGATTTGTCGCTGCAACCAGATGGATAGCAACCCCCAGCCCCAACCGCCCTTCAACGAAACCAATGAAAACACCCCAGAAATTGGCGGTGGGTTGCCTGTAATTGAGTATTGGGCAAAGCACACACTGTCGCCAGAAGGGCCAAAGTTATGGAAAACCCTGTTTCACAAGAGTGCTTGCCTGTCTTGCTCCTGGGGGACTGGTGGACAAAAAGGTGGATTCACCAATGAAGTGGGTGAGAAACTGCAACGCTGCATGAAAAGTGTAGAAGCAATTTCAGCCGAAATCCAACCTCCGGTTCCAGTCCACTTCTTTGATTCCTACACAATTACTGACCTACAACAGCTATCTTCTATGGAAGCGGATAGATTGGGAAGACTTAGCTTCCCGGTGATTCGACGAGCTGGTAGTGACCATTATGAGCGCATTTCTTGGGATGAGATTTATACGATCGCTACGGCTGCTTTTCTTCAACCGCCAGAGCGAGTTGCATCCTACAGTTCCGGGCGTGGTTCCAACGAAGCAGCATTTTTACTACAGCTGCTACTGCGAACCCTGGGTTCCAATAATTTGGCAGATTGTTCAGATCTGTGCCATGCTCCTTCTACAACCGCACTCAAGGAGATGTTTGGCACAAACACCTCAATCGTCAGCTTGGAAAGCTTAAAGCAGGCAGATTGTGTAGTGTTAGCAGGGTCAAATTCTGCTTACAACCATCCACGTTTGATGAATGAGTTGATCAAACTGCGAGACAGGGGTGGCAAAGTGATTGTGATCAATCCGGTGATGGAAATTGGATTGGTGAAATTTGGCTCTCCGGCATTCCCAATTAAGTCTCTGATTCCAGGTTCTGAGATTGCTTCGCTGTATCTCCAACCGATTCCCGGTAGTGATGTGGCACTGTTTGTGGGCATTCAGAAAGCGTTAATTGAACAGGGGTTTGTGCAATACGACTTTTTGCAAGCACATACCCAAGGGTGGGAAGCGATATTAGAACAGGCGCGATCGCTTTCTTGGGAAACGATCGCGGCTACCTGCGGCGTGTCCCAGCCAGAAATTGCAGCAGCCGCAACCATCATTGGTACATCAAAGGGTGTGGTTTTTGGTTGGGCAATGGGAATTACGCAACATACCAATGGTGTCGATAACGTCTACAGTATCGCCAATACAGCGTTAATTAGCGGTCAGATTGCCAGAATGGGAGCCGGAGTCATGCCGGTACGGGGACATTCTAACGTCCAGGGCTTTGGCTCAATGGGTGTCACCGTCAAGCTCAAAGAAGAAATTAAGCAAGCTTTGGAGAAGTTGTTGGGGCGATCGCTCTCTTTACCCAAGGGTTATCATACTCGTGACCTCATCGAAGCAGCCCAAGCGGGCAAAGTAGATAGTCTCATCTGTGTAGGTGGTAATATATATGGTGCTAATCCTGACTCAGCACAGGCAAAACGGGCATTGGGTAACATCGATACCATCATCTATCTCGCTACTAAACCCAATATTGGGCACTTTCACGGATTGGCGAAAACTCACACAATCATTATTCCTGTGCTCAACCGATTTGAGAACCCCCACAAAACCACCGTTGAATCGGGTAACAACTTTGTGCGCCTCAATGATGAAGGTAAAACTCACCTCAAGAATGCAGATTTAATTTCCGAAGTTGAGTTTTTAACTGAACTAGCCCATCGTTTGCTGGGTAATTATCCCGTCGAATGGCGCAAACTACAAGATACTCGCTACGTGCGGCAACTGATTGCCACAACCATTCCCGGCTATGAAAAAATCGCGACGATTGACGACACCAGTGAAGAGTTCACCATCTCTGGGCGTATCGTCACCGAACCCCATTTTAAAACGCCCTCAGGTAAGGCAAAAATGTTGACTACGCCACTGCCGAATCTGGCTTTACCTCAACCTCAAGATTTTGACATTGATCCTAGAGCGAATAGTCTCGTGCTGGCATTAATGACTGGACGCAGTTATTCCCAACACAACACAGTGGTTTATAAAATTGACGATCAGTACCGGGGAATGCCCCATCGCCACTGCATTTTGATGAACCGCTTGGATGCAGAAAAAATTGGGTTAGCCGAACACGATCGCGTCACAGTCCAGGGCGATGCCGATAAACTAGAAAATGTAGAAGTGATTTACGGTGCTGTACGCGAAGGTGCAGCGTTGATGTTTTATCCCGAAGTGAACGTCATTTTTAAAGCCAGAACAGAAACACGCTGCGGTACGCCTGCTTACAAACGGGTGCCAGTGCTAGTGTATGCAAAACAGCGATCGCCACATTGATTGGCTTGGAGACCCAGTCCCATTGGTTGCGGTCAAACAAACTGTTGTTTCAATCCCGTTGCCAGGATTCGCTAAGTTTCAAGCCAATAAATGCGGTAGCCGCAGAGGTGCATAATTGTTTCAATCCCGTTGCCAGGATTCGCTAAGTTTCAAGGGTGCTGGTTTGGGGGCTGGTGTTTGTGACAACTCTCACCGCTAACTGCAAGCAGTGTAGCGGGAGCATCTCAGATTCACAAATGAGACTTTCTGCTTCACAGGCTGGGCATCCCCTAAGCCTCCACAGAC
>NZ_JACJQG010000139.1 GCF_014696435.1 Calothrix anomala FACHB-343
GTTATTACCCGAAACTTCAGAAACCTTTATCTACCTTGCTATGATCCGTATTATGGTGAGGCGGCTAGCATAAAATTTGACCCCTAAAAACTTTTCAAACACCCTCTCAAAGCTTTAATTCTTGTGATATTTACCTTTCTTCATTTTGAATTTTGAATTTTGAATTTTGAATTGTTATCATTTGTCGCACTCTTTCCGCTAAATATGCTTCTAATTCTGACAACGGCGCAGAACCATCAGCAAAGCGCGCAAATCCTAACATCGTGGGTAAATCTTCTGCATCCCTTAATCCTACGGTGGGTATGGTGTGGCTGAGATTACGCAAGGAAAAATCTTCGGAATTAAACACGGGATTGCAATGAATAATGGAAGTTCGCCGTTGTGGATCTAATTTAGTCCGAAATATCCGCAAAACTTCCGCCGCACCTTGGGGAGGATAGTTTTCACAACCATCAGATACAATTACCACCAAATCTGCACCAGAACCTAAGGCGGCTAATAAGGGTGTAGCTAAATCAGTTTGTCCATAAGCGCGGATTTGTAAGGGATTTTCTGGGGGTATTGTCCAAAAAGCACGGTATTCTTTGGCGGCGGCTTGTAATAAGTAGTGCGTAGCCAAAGCTACACCCAAAGGACGACGGCGTTTTTCGCTAGAACCAGAGCTAGAGTAGCTACAATCTAACACAGCCGCGACTTTTCCCAGCTTTAACGGTGCTTTTTTCAACACAAACCGCGCGGATTGCTGCATTGCTTGGTGTAAAATCTCCCGTTTTTCTGTTCTAGTTTCCAGAGGTAGGGAAAGAATATACAACGCCAACTTAGTTAAAGGTAAACGTCCTAAATCTAAGTCAATTTCTACCTTTTCTGTGCGTTCTGCTGCACCTTGGAAGCGTAACTTTTCCCCTACAGTCATTTGCTGTTGAATGCGGGTTAAAAATACCTCGCGCTTAATCTTGTGTTTAATTGCTAATCCTTCCGCTACTGTGAAAGGTAGCTCGTAAATTGCCTCAGCACTATAATGTGCTTGACGAAACTTTTCAAATAATTCTGTTTCGTAAATCTTTTGTTTCCAATTATGGAAGAGAAAAGTACCTAATTCCCCTTGAAGTTTCAAGTGTGCGTGAGCTGCGATCGCTCTTACCTTGGTACGATACTTCACAGCATGGAAACTTAAATCACGACGCTGCTCTAAATATTCTCGCGCGATCGCGCGACTGCGGCGATTATTAATCCGTCGTTGACGCAACTGTTGTAATACCCCCCAAGCGCGTTGCGGTGGTAAATTATGCAAAGCCTGCGCAATTAAAGCACCTTCCTCTTCTTTATATTCTGGTAACGTATCCTTCCCTGTCGCTAACAATTTCAAAATAATTTGCGCCTGATTAAAATGATTAATTCCCGCAGCCAAAGAACGGGCATAAAGTAAGCGATAATTGCCTAAAATATAATCATGTAAAAAATCAATTGATACCCTTTGCCCATAAGCATCATCATAAAACTCACGCTGTCCCGTACAAGCCAGACAAGCATTAATAAACATCACCAAATCTTCCCGCGCCACCTGTTCCACGCGGTTATTTTCAACAACCATAAAAATTTTGAATTTTGAATTTTGAATTTTGAATTTTTTCGGGTGCTGTTCGGGGAAAGATTAGCACGACTTAGTTGAGCAATTTAACAAATTGGAACGGAAGTCATACTCAAGTCCCGCGAACAGCAAAACTAAAAACTTAAAGATAAATCTAATTAAATATTTCTGAATATTTATAGCCTAATAGAGTTCATATAATTATTCCTCCCCCTGCTCCCTGCTCCCTGCTCCCCTGCTTCTTATAGGGTGCTGTTCGGGGAAAGGCGGCGCGACTGGCTAGTACGAATTCACAGTTCGGGTTCGGAAGTCACACCAAAGTCCCGCGAACAGCAAGACTGAAAACTTGAGGAAACTTCAAAAAACAAATTTTTATATCATTAACAGTCAACAGTCAACAGTCAACAGTCAACAGTCAAACGTAACAAAATTGTTCTGTTTTCGCGAGTCCCTCAAGCAATAATTCCGCAGATTTGCTCAGTGAAGTGACAAAAATACCTACTTCACTTTCTTGATGAGCAGCTATCCAAGTACCTTTGAGAATAACTTCTACAGTTGTAGCATCACAAGGACAAATGTCTACAATATTTGCTTGATTTAACTTCTCTAAATCTACTAAACGCGCAGATTCACATGGCAGTAAAAATGCAGCTTGACTAGCTTCGATGTAAATATTAGTTGCGGAATGCAAAGCTAGCGTAACTCTTTGATTAACCCAATCTTCTAAAGCAACTTCCAGATATTCTAAGGTAAAGCTATTTTCGGTGTAGGTAAGTTTTAACATAATTGGCTGAGTGATATTTAAGTTTTAGTTGTTTCATCTATATCTTGAGAATATGCCAAAGAAATTCCCCCAAGCCAATGGAGAATAAAACAGCCGCAACGCTTGTAAAATAAGGATTAGAGAGCTAGGGGAAGTTGGTAAGCTAGGGGAATCCCCCAACTTGTTTTACTGAATTTTCGTAATGCGATCGCGCTATGCACCACAAGCGCTAAACTATATTGTTAGTAATAGTCCTGGTTAGTAAGAGCTTCAATAGTTTTGTAGATTTGTAATGAAGTTTGTCAATTAATATCCAAGGTTAATGTTTTTTGTAATCAATTAATCTAGATAAACTTTTCTAGATATTCTTATCATTGCTCGCGATTCTCATCAGAAATGTACTTTAATTGAAAATAGTTAGCAGAAGTGATTCTGTTTATAAATGTACTGAAGTACTAGAGGGGAATCGTATAATGCGTGAAATGACTTTTAAACCCTTGACTGAAGCAGATCGTCAAAGAAATCAATACCTAGATAAGATTAATCATGCTCCCTACCCCACAATTTTCTTAATGGCAATGGGAGTGTTTGTGTTATTTACTATCAGCGTGTTAATTGGTGCTTTTTAATTAGATTTTGTACTGTTCCAACAATTCATTGTTTTTGATGAAGTTCCCAGTGCCCTTTCCTGATTCACAGGATAGGGTTTAATTTTTTTATCCTAAAATAATGGCAATTATCAGAAATATTCGCTGGCGAACTATTCTATCTTTAGCTGTAGTTCTCCCAATTGGACTTTTATACAGCCACTATCGCCATTCTGTTTGGTGGTTAAACCAAGAAGTAGGCGGAATTTTTTATGAAATATTTTGGTGCTTATTAGCCTTTCTATTTATTCCAACTCGTAAAGCAGTTTGGCAAATCCCATTATGGGTATTGGTAATTACTTGCTTATTAGAATTTCTGCAATTATGGCAACCACCATTTTTAGTTTGGGTACGTTCATTTTGGTGGGGAAAAATGTTAATCGCTAGCGTCTTCACTTGGGCAGATTTTCCCTATTACTTTGTTGGTAGTGGCTTAGGATGGCTATGGTTAAAGCTGATCGTTAGAGGCACAAATTTAAAATAATTTAAGATTTTTGCAATTTTTTGTAACTAATTAAAGTAAGCGCGATCGCATCCTATTACCTCAAGCGATCGCGCTCAATTTGCTATGCTTACCTTCCTTAACTTCTAGATAACTGAAAATTTACTAATCATCTTACTGCATTGTGATAAATTCCAACTTTGTAATTCATCAAATTTCCTCCGTTCATCCTATTTCAGTGGTGAAAACTATCAGTTTCACCTGTCAACAGTCAACCGTCAACAGTCAACAATCAACAGTTAACATTATGGAATCCAAACCTCCAATGAAGTTAAACCGCCGCCAATTCTTACTCACTTCAGCTGCTACAGGCGGTGGAATTATCGCCAGTAATTTTGTATCTCAATCACAAGTTTTTGGTGAAGCGCCTGCAATTATTACATCAGAAAAGATGCGTCCTACCATACCTTATGGCGTAGCTTGCGGAGATATTAGCGGTAATAGTGCCATAATTTGGAGTAAGAGCGATCGCCCCTCACGAATGATTGTAGAATATTCAACTAGCGAATCTTTCCGGCGCGTGCGGCGGCTAATTGGGCCAGTAGCTTTAAAAGATAGCGATTTTACAGCTAGGCTAAGTCTTGATACCTTACCCCAAGGCGAACAAATATTTTATCGAGTCATCTTCCAAAATTTAGCTGATAAAAAAATTTACAGCGCACCAGTTACCGGAACTTTCCGCACTCCATCCAAATATCGCCAAGATATTTTCTTTGCTTGGGGTGGAGATACAGCCGGTCAAGGATGGGGTATTAATCCTGAGTTTGGCGGGATGAAAATTTATGAAACCATGCGGAAAATGAAGCCAGACTTTTTCATCCATTCTGGTGATAATATTTATGCTGATGGCCCTATTCCATCACAAGTAACCCTTGATGACGGCACAATTTGGCAAAATCTCACCACAGCCGAAAAATCCAAAGTAGCAGAAACTCTCGATGAATTCCGTGGCAATTATATCTACAATTTAATGGATGAAAACATCAGACGTTTTAACGCTGAAGTTCCCATTCTCTCGCAGTGGGATGACCACGAAGTTACTAACAATTGGTATCCTGGGGAAATTCTGCCAATTAGTGATACTCGCTATCAAGAAAAAGATGTTTCTGTATTAGCAGCCAGAGGAAGACAAGCATTTTTAGAATATATGCCCATTCGCTTTAATGGCGATCCAAAAGACACAACAAAAATTTATCGCTCTTTTAACTATGGGCCATTACTAGATATTTTCATGCTTGACGAACGTACCTATCGCGGGAAAAATACCCCCAATCGTCAAACAGTACAAAGTCAAGAAACAGAATTTTTAGGCAATAAACAAATAAGATGGTTGAAAAAGCAATTACAACAATCCAAAGCTACATGGAAAGTAATTGCTAGCGATATGCCTTTAGGGCTTGTAGTGCGCGATGGTAGCACTGATTTTGAAGCTTGGGCGAATGGAGATGGCCCAGCTTTAGGAAGAGAACTCGAACTAGCTGATTTACTGCGGTTTATTAAACGCAACCATATCAAAAATGTTGTTTGGTTAACAGCTGACGTACATTACGCCGCAGCTCATTATTACGATCCTGCTAAAGCTGTGTTTACTGATTTTAAACCTTTTTGGGAATTTGTCGCCGGGCCTCTTAACGCCGGCACATTTGGCCCTAATACACTTGACAATACTTTTGGCCCCCAGGTGAAGTTTCTCAGCATTCCCCCAGGGATGAAAGCAAATCGCCCACCCAGCGAAGGTTTGCAGTTTTTTGGTACAGTCAAAATCAATAGTTACACCACGGTGATGACTGTAGAGTTGCATAACTTGAAAGGGGAGACTCTCTACAGTATCGACTTACCCCCGGAAAAATAAAACCTATTCTCTCTCTGCGTCTGTGTGGTTTAAAACTAATTTAACCGCAGGGGAGCATCCCAATTTTGACGCAATACCCTAGAAGGGTATTGCTATACCAACAAAGCCTGCCTTCGCAGGCTAAAAGTTTGATAGCCTGCGAAGGCAGGCTTCGTATTTCTAGCCCCACCCTTATAGGGTGAGGG
>NZ_JACJQG010000014.1 GCF_014696435.1 Calothrix anomala FACHB-343
CTGCCCGGTTGGCAGACCTTATGGCGAGGCTGGTTGCGATTACAGGATATGTGTTGGGCTGCTGATTTGATTACCCAATCACTTTAAAAGATGTTGGTAATGACAAGACTTAAAAGAGTTGGGAGTAAACTCCATCGAACTCATGCCTGTATATGAGTTTGATGAGTTTGAAAACTCTCGTCCTAATCCCCAAACAGGCGAATTGTTGGTCAACTACTGGGGATACAGTACTGTGGGTTTCTTTGCACCCAAAGCAGGTTATGCAGCCACAGGTAAATTTGGGATGCAGGTTGATGAGTTGAAGACACTGGTGAAAGAACTTCATGCTAACGGCATTGAGGTAATTTTAGATGTAGTCTTTAACCATACCGCCGAAGGTAATGAGAACGGCCCTGTGATTTCCTTCCGGGGTATTGACAATAAGACGTATTATATGCTTACCCCAGAGGGTTACTATTACAACTTTAGTGGTTGCGGTAACACCCTCAATTGTAATAACCCGATTGTGCGCAACATTGTGCTTGATTGTTTGCGTTATTGGGCATCGGAGTATCACATTGATGGCTTCCGGTTTGATTTGGCATCAATTCTCGGACGCGATCCTTGGGGCGCACCTCTAGCGAATCCGCCGTTGTTGGAGACATTAGCCTTTGACCCAATTTTGGCAAGATGTAAATTGATTGCTGAAGCCTGGGATGCGGGCGGTTTATATCAAGTCGGTTCTTTCCCGGCTTTCGGTCGCTGGGCAGAGTGGAATGGTAAATACCGCGATGGTATTCGCAAGTTCCTCAAAGGCGAACCAGGAAGAGTTGGCGATATGGCGCAACGGTTGCAAGGTTCACCAGATTTGTATGCTTGGGCAGGACGCGCACCTGCAACTTCAATTAATTTCATCACAGCCCACGATGGTTTTACCTTAGCTGACTTAGTTTCCTATAACGGTAAGCATAACGAAGCCAACGGCGAAAACAACAACGACGGCACCAACGATAACGATAGTTGGAACTGTGGCGCAGAAGGCTGGACAGACGATCCAGGAATCAATGCTTTGCGTCAACGGCAGATGAAAAATGCGATCGCTCTGTTGTTAGTTAGCCAAGGCGTACCCATGATCCTCATGGGCGATGAAGTCGGACGCAGTCAAAACGGTAACAACAATACCTACTGCCATGATAACGAGCTGAACTGGTTGAATTGGGATCTGTTAAAGTCTAACGCCGACCTCTTCAACTTTGCCAAACATTGTATCGCTTTTCGTAAAGCCCACCCCGTACTGAGAAATCACTGGCACTTCCAAAATCGCGACTATGTTGGTAGCGGCTACGCTGATATTTCCTGGCATGGGACTCAAGCTTGGAATGCAGACTGGTCAGATTCTAGTCGTACCCTAGCTTTTATGCTGTGTGGTAAACATGCTAAAGGTGGCACAGTTAACGATAACTATATTTACGTTGCCATGAATATGCACTGGGAAGCTCACTGGTTTGAAATTCCCCAACCACCAGCAGGTATGAAGTGGCATGTATTTGCTAATACTGGTGCGCCTCCAGCCGAAGCTAGCTGGGAACCTGGTACAGAACCAGAATTAGGAAATCAGCAGGGAATTTTACTAGGCGATCGCTCAGTAGTAATTCTCGTAGGCAAATAAATCTTCGGGTTTCGTCAGTGACAAATGGCGAAAGACCAATCAAAAACTAAAACCTCAGCAAAATGGAGAATAAATAAATGGATGTGAATAAGACTGATGCTAAAAAGGAGTTTAGCGCAACTCTCAAAACTGTGGCGACAATTACCTTAAGTGGCGAACTCACTGCCGCTTCTGCACCAATTTTCAAAGCAGAGGTGGAAAAAGCCCTCCAACAAGGAGTTAATGGGCTAGTATTGTTCATCCAAGAGCTAGATTATATTGCCAGTGCAGGATTACGTGTCTTGATTTTCGCTAAACAGAAGATGGATGCTAAAGCTGATATTTATGTGGTCGGTGGACAGGAACAGGTTCTAGATACCTTGGAAAAAACTGGTTTTGACCAAGGCGTGATTTTACAGGATACCTACAAACCACTATAAAAGTAGGAATAAGTTTAAAGTATGAAGGCTAAAAACTTTTAGCCTTTAGCTTGTTCTATATGGCGATGAAAATTTTCAAGTATAATGAAAAACATCTTTATTATTAGGTAAAAAATATCACTGCCAATTTGTGGGTTCGATTAAACAGCAGTGCAAAACGGCTCCGATTATCTACTGCCACATAAAATTTATGGATACTCATAAACCTTTAAGAGAAGACCAATATTACGAAGAATTGGAGTCTTTGCGCCAAGAAGTAAGCACACTGAGATCTGCACAAGCTGCTTTTGAGGCGCAAAGAGAACTGCTGGCAAAAGTAGTAGCAATGGCACGTTCTCCTGAACAGGAGGAAATGCTCAAAATCACCTTAGAAGAAGCATTACAGGTTTGTTGTAAACTCACAGGAGCAGAAACAGGCAGTTTATTTTTACTAGATAGTCAGGGAGTAGTTACTGATAGTATTCTCACCCAAAAGACTACAGCAAAAGATACTCGCTCCAAGTTAATTGGTAGCGTTTTAGACAAAGGCTTGGCAGGTTGGGTGAACCGTCATCGCCAAATAGGCTTGATTACCGACACCATAGAAGATGAACGCTGGTTACAGCTGCCAAATCAGCCATATACTGTGCGTTCAGCATTAGCTGTCCCTATTCTTAAAGAAGAGGTTTTGTTAGGTATCTTAACATTGCTACATTGCGAACCTCATCGCTTTAGTTGGGAAATAGCCAATTTAATGCAAAAAACTGCGAATGAAATCGCTCTAGTCTTAGAAAATGCTGAATTATACGCCAAATTAGAAGAATCATATAATTTTCTGGATCAAGCCAAACAAGAGATAGAAGCATATTCTAAGGCTCTGGACTATGAATTAGAAAAAGGTAGGCAAATTCAGCGAGATTTTCTACCAGAGGATCTACCAAAACTTACTGATTGGGAAATTGCAGCTTGCTTTTATCCCGCAAGACAAGTTGCAGGTGATTTCTACGACTCTTTCATGCTTCCTGGTGGGTATGTGGGGTTAGTGATTGCAGATGTGTGTGATAAGGGTGTGGGCGCAGCCTTATTTATGGCTTTGTTCCGCAGTCTGATTCGCATTTTCTCAGGACAGACTAATTTGTGTAATGTCACGATTCTTGGTGATGAGGAGGTATTAAAGGCTGTCACAGATACGCAAATAAGCAGTAACCTAGAACAAGCTGAAGCCTTGAAAGCTGTAGGACTGATCAATAACTATATTGCTCAACAGCACGCCCAGATGAGCATGTTTGCTACGCTGTTCTTTGGCGTTTTAGATCCAAAAACAGGTATAGTCTATTACGTTAATGGTGGACATGAGCCACTATTTGTGATTGATTCCCAAGGCGTGAAAGCCACTCTCAAGCCGACAGGCCCGGCTGTGGGAATGATGCCCCATATGAAGTTTAAAGTACAGCAGATTCAACTAGCTCCGGGCGACATCTTAATTGGTTATACAGATGGTGTCACAGAAGCCCGTGCCCCTGATAGCAAGTTGTTCACTAGTCAAAGACTGCTGTCTTTGTTTCAACCACCCCCAGCTTCAGCAAGTCAACTTTTAGAGTGGATAAAAACCAACTTATTTGCCTACATGGATAATGCTCCGCAGTTTGATGATATTACCATGCTGGCTGTGCAGCGATTAGAAAATAACAATGAAGGAGAAATTAAGTAATTTCTCTAGGCTATTTAGTAAAAAAATTACTGGCAATCAATGAGATAATTTATGGAACCTTTAACGGTTGAAGGAACGCTTGACTCTTTGAGCGATATTGCAAAATATGTCTTAGCCGCCGCAGCTAGTGCAAACTTAGATAAAAAGACTTCTTATAGACTCCGACTGGCAGTAGACGAAATAGCAACCAACATCATTGTACATGGTTATGAAGAAGCAGGCCGCGAGGGCAACGTAGTTTGCCAAGCGATACTGACAGATGATTGTTTAACCATTACTTTGGAGGACACAGGCGAATTTTACGATCCTACTAAGCAGGCTCTTCCAGAGGATATGGATTTACCTATAGAGCAACGCAAAATTGGGGGATTGGGAGTTTACCTGACTATTCAAGGTGTAGACAGGTTTACTTATGAAAGAGTAGGCAAAAAGAATCGCAATATATTTGTTGTAAATCGAATTTCTGCTACAACTACGGAAACAGTACCTAGTTCTAGTTCTAAATAACGATCGCGAAAACAATTAACTTCTATCTTTGACAGCGATCGCTTATCAACAAATTTTATCCGGCTAAACTTGCGTAAAGCATTGCCATACCTTGCGGTTCGTGGCTATATTTTCCACTGTGCAATGGGTGATAAGTCTCATTGTACAAACACAGGCTACGGGGATTTTTCATGACAAACTGCATCATCTGGCGATGTGCTTCACCTCGAAAGAACTGTTTGAGGTCTAGTTCCGAACGCCAATAACTTACCATAATTACCTCATTGGGTGCGCAAATACCAGCTTTGACTTGCACGCAACCGTGAGCCTGAATAGTTGCATTCTTAATCCATAGGAGGTTTTTCCACATCCAGAAAAATCCCGCGCGATCGCGTGCTAAAAAACCGTTAACAAAAACTACTGCTTCTGGATGTTCAGGTAAATCGATTTGGTAAAGGGAATATATCATTGCACCTGTCCTCTTGAGTGAAAGCCACATATTCAACAATATTAGTATTCACTTAATTGAATATAATTTTTAGTGTATATTCAATTAAGTGAATATGTCAACTCATCGTCTATGTCTCTTACCTATGCCATTCTGTCAGCCTTAGTCAGCGCCCCCAGTAGCGGTTACGATCTAGCCAAGCGCTTCAAGCCTTGTGTAGAAGGTTCGGTTGGTTTTTTCTGGAGTGCGAGTTTCCAACAGATTTATCGAGAACTAAACCGCTTAGAAGAAAAGCAATGGCTGCAAGCCGAATCTGTACAACAAGAAAATCGACCTGACAAAAAAATTTATGCTGTGACAGCATTAGGTAAACAGCAGTTGTGTCAATGGATTGCTGAACCTGAGGAAATGGTAGCCATCAAAGATGATTTAGTCGTGAAACTTTATGCAGGACATTTAGTATCAGGCGAGATAGTGATAGCAAAACTAGCAACCCACCGCCAACAACATCAGCAGCGACTAGCGATTTATCAACAAATTCAGAGTCAGTACTTCCAAAATCCCCAAAGTTTATCAGAAAGCTTAAAATTTCAATACATGACCTTATTGCGGGGAATCTACTATGAAACAAGCTGGTTAGCTTGGTGTGATGAAATCATGCCCTTGATGAATGGAAAAGGGGGATAAGGCAGGGAGCAGGGGGGACAAGGAGGACAAGGGGACAAGGAAGAAAAGAACCCAATGCCCAATGCCCAATGCCCAGCTTCATAGATTATAGATATGATGGAAAAGTAGACAAAACTTAAAAAATATTCATCAAATGCTGATTCAATCCTCTGGCTTGTCCAAGGTCAAAGACTCAGTAAGGGCAAAAATTTTCTTCGGTCATGAACCAAGTGCCGAGTTAATGGCCATTCTTACTGTTTACTTTGTCCAAGGTATCTTAGGGTTGGCACGTTTAGCTGTCAGCTTTTTCCTCAAAGATGAACTGCTACTGAGTCCGACACAAGTATCAGCGCTATTAGGTATAGTCGCCTTACCTTGGATTGTCAAGCCGCTATTTGGCTTTATCTCCGACGGGTTGCCCATATTTGGCTATCGTAGACGACCATATTTAATTTTATCGGGAATTTTGGGAACAGTTTCCTGGGTGAGTTTAGCAACAATAGTTCATACTACCTGGGCTGCTACCTTAGCGATCGCTTTAGGCTCGCTTTCCGTTGCAGTTAGTGATGTGATCGTTGACTCATTGGTAGTTGAACGTGCCAGAGGAGAATCCCAAGCCGATGCTGGTTCATTACAATCTATTTGCTGGGGTGCTTCCTCAGTTGGTGGTTTACTCACAGCTTATTTAAGCGGTTGGCTCCTAGAACATTTCTCTACACATACTGTATTTGGGATTACTGCCATCTTTCCGCTATTAGTTTCAGCTGTAGCTTGGTTAATTGCTGAATCTCCTGTTAACAAAGATCCGGAAAATTCCGAGCAAATTAACTTTGTCAGCGTCAAGCATCAACTTATACAACTGCGCCAAGCCGTTACCCAAAAAGCCATCTGGCTACCCACGGCTTTTGTATTCCTTTGGCAAGCTACCCCTACTGCTGATGCAGCTTTCTTCTTTTTCACCACCAATGAATTGCACTTTGCACCAGAATTTTTAGGACGGGTACGCTTAGTCACAAATATTGCATCTTTATTAGGTATTTGGGTTTTTCAACGTTTTCTAAAAACCTTACCTTTTCGCGTCATTTTTGGTTGGAGTACAGTACTTTCCTCCGCTTTAGGAATGACGATGCTGCTATTAGTAACTCACGCTAACCGGGCTTTAGGTATAGATGACCACTGGTTTAGTTTAGGTGATAGCTTAATTCTTACTGTCATGGGGCAAATTGCCTATATGCCAGTGTTGGTATTAGCAGCGAGAATCTGTCCTCCGGGAGTAGAAGCCACACTATTTGCTTTGTTAATGTCAGTATCTAACCTTGCCGGAATGGTGTCCTATGAATTTGGGGCGATCGTTATGCATTGGTTAGGAATTACTGAAACTAACTTTGAATTGCTATGGCTGCTAGTAGTAATTACTAACCTCAGCACACTTTTACCTTTGCCATTTCTTAGCTGGCTACCAGCCGCACAAGAGCAGACTCAGATTTCCTCATTGCAACCAACCTCTGCAAATGAGACCAATATAGTTGCAATTAATCCAGGCTCAGAATAATCCTTCCTGATTTTTGGTTAGAGGGTTTCTTATTGCTAGTTTCTACACGTAAGTAGAAAAGATTGATATCAAGAGAAACAGGGGGATAAATCCCCTTGAGCCACGTTTCATCCCTTATCTAAAAACTAGCGGTTCTCACGCTCCCACTACGATTTGATCAATAGGTTTGATACCGCTAGTTAGCTGATGTATGAACCATATATCTTCTGTGTGAACATCTGTAAACCCAGCTTTACCCATCCACGCATCTATGCTACCAGCAGCATAATCACGAATATAAGGTTCTTCAAATATATTATTTAGCCAGTCTAAATTTCGTAAGCTTTTCTGACTGCCATCAAGAATTAAGACTTGCCCACCAGCTACCAACAACCGGAAGCACTCTTGTAAAATCATCTGGGAAACTGGAACTGGTGTTTCATGGAATAACAAAGTAGCCGTCACTAAGTCAAAAGAAGCATCAGGAAAACTGGTTTTCTCGGCGTTACCATGTTGCCAGCTAATATCTAAACCTACAGTTGTGGCTTTATCCTCTGCTCTTACTAGCATATAGGGTGATAAGTCTAAACCAATGACCTCAGCTTCAGGAAAAGCCTGCTTTAACATCAAAGTAGTGGAACCCGTACCACAGCCTAAGTCAAGTATGCGTTTTGGTTGGACTTTTACTTGATCGATCAAAGCTTGACGCACCCAAGTTTCATTCGGTTGTAGTACGTATTCCGTAATGGGGTCGTAGCTCACAGCTGCATCAGAATTGAGATATCCGCCGTTGATGCCGTGAAAGTTTTGGCTACTGTAGTAATTGGGAATCAGGACATCATTTTGTCGTAGCCTATCGCTTTGTTTTTCCCAGTCGATACTTTGAGCGTAACGCCGCCACTTGTCCTCATCAATCAACAATCGGACTACTGGTGATAAAAACCTTTCCCAGATGGTATTATTTTGAGTTGTTGTCATCAGAAAAATGGGTAGAAACCCCGTCCTATAAGGACGGCTTTACAAGCCCCTTACGGGGACTGGTTTTTAAATGGCGTTGAGCAACAGGAAACCAGCAAAACCCGTTTAAGTCCCTTCCCGCAACACAGATAAGATGTCCTGTCTAACAGCACCTAACCAATTAGGCTTGCAGATAGTCCAGACTAGGGAAGTATCTGGAAGTGCGTACCAACCTGTGTCTCCATGCGGTATTCACCTCTTGCGTTGCCTAAATTGGTTTAGACAATCCTCACCCTTGAAGGGTGAGGTTGGTGAAAGATTTTGACTTGAGGCTTAATCATTTCCTTTACATATTTTAACAAAATTTGCGTAATTCCCCGTCCCTATAGGGATACATCTAGTGAATTGGGGGTATCACCCATCACTGACACGATTTTATAGGGTTAACGACGCAATCTAAATAATGCGATCGCACCCGGAAAACCTTATAGTTTCCTTTAAGTGAGAAGTCTGACCCTCTATTCGCCAGCAGCGTCCTATGGGGTTTTCTCCTCTGTCTATAAGGAAATGGTTGGGAATCTGAGGACATGACCCTCTTTAATGCATAAAGCTTGAATAAAATTGTAACAAAAACTACAAAAAGGCTAATTTTCTTTAAAAGAAAGGATAAGCTGGGCATATATATATTTCTGGTTCGCAAAGATACCGCGATTAGGAGAAAATTTTATGGTTGCAACACCTGTATTACCACTGGAACCTGCGACTCCAGCCCATATTTGTCCTTTCGATCAAGCTTGTAGCTACCTAGAAGCAGCAGCTAAAGAATTAAAATTAGATGCAGGAATTTTAGAAATTCTCAGCCATCCACGTAAAGTAGTTACAGTTTCTATTCCAGTCAGA
The DNA here is from genome assembly GCF_014696435.1 of Calothrix anomala FACHB-343. Taxonomy (GTDB): domain Bacteria; phylum Cyanobacteriota; class Cyanobacteriia; order Cyanobacteriales; family Nostocaceae; genus Aulosira; species Aulosira anomala_A. Next base: position 8,746 of record NZ_JACJQG010000014.1, read on the forward strand.
CTGGATAATGGAGAAATCAGAGTATTTGCCGGACATCGGGTACAACATTCGGATATTTTAGGCCCTTATAAAGGTGGAACTCGTTACCATCCAGATGTGACATTGCGAGAAGTGTCTGCTTTAGCAATGCTGATGACTTGGAAATGTGCGTTGCTAGGAATTCCCTATGGTGGTGCAAAGGGTGGTATTGCTATAGATCCAAAACAATATAGTGTTAGTGAATTAGAACGAATTACCCGCCGTTACACCAGCGAATTAATTAAAGATATCGGCCCCTCTGTAGACATCCCCGCACCAGATGTAGGTACTTCCGCGCGGGAAATGGCTTGGATGATGGATACTTACTCCATGAACGTTGGTCATGCTGTACCAGGGGTTGTTACGGGTAAACCAATTTCCGTTGGTGGTTCCAGAGGACGAGAAATGGCGACTGGACGCGGAACCATGATTATTGTTCGGGAAGCATTGGCGGATAGAGGTAAATCCTTAGCTGGGGTACGAGTTGCGATTCAGGGTTTTGGTAATGTGGGTATGGCAGCAGCTGAATTGCTGCATGAAGCAGGAGCAATTATTATTGCTGTATCTACCAGTAGCGGCGGAATATATTCGGAAACTGGTTTAGATATTCCGGCTTTAAAAGCATACACAGCGAAGAATCATCGCAGCGTTTTAGGCTTTCCGCAAACCGTACCGATTAGCAACGCAGATTTACTAACGTTACCTTGCGATGTTTTGATTCCCGCAGCTTTGGAAAATCAAATCACGCAAGAGAATGTAAATCAAATCCAAGCACATATTGTAGCAGAAGCAGCCAACGGCCCAGTAACTCTAGAAGCGAACCAAGCACTAGAAGCGCGGGGTGTAGTAGTGCTACCAGATATTTTGGCGAATGCTGGCGGTGTTGTAGTTAGTTATTTGGAATGGGTACAAGGACTTTCTTATTTGTTCTGGGATGAAGAACGGGTGAATCGCGAAATGGAAAATTTGATGGTAAATGCTTACCGTCAGGTAATGGAACAATCTCAGAAAAGACAGATTACACTACGGTTAGCAGCTTATACTTTAGGTGTAGGTAGAGTTGCGCAAGCATTGAGCGATCGCGGTCTTTATCCTTAGTCATTTGTCATTTGTCATTTGTCATTTCTTGTCAGCAATAAAACAGCTAGTTACATTACTAATTTCATGATAGAGGCGGATGATTTATCTGCCTCTTTTTTTAATTACATTTGATTCGCTTAAGCCAAACAGTTATTGATTTTGCACTTAAAGAAGCTGGCGAAATTTGATTATTTACTAATCAATTGTCTATTGAAATAATAGCGCACTTTAAATTTGTTCTGAATACTGTGAGATGCGATCGCATTGCTCCCTATAAATCAAAAAACATCCCAATCATTAACTTACCAAGCCCGCAAATTGTAGGGGCGGGGTCACCCCGCCCCTACAATTTGGGATAATTTATTTTTTGGAGTTCCTTTATTATTCCATACCCCTATGGGGAAGCAACTTTTGTGCAACGGCTGCGTCAAAAAATGTAAACCCAGACCTCGCTTGTATCAATGCGAATTATCTGCACTCAGGCTAAAGTTGACTTGTTGTATTCCATCATTGACAATTACACTTAACTTCATCAGGTTTCTGGGGGTTGACAGTCATCTTGAACACACTGGCTGGACGCTACGAAATCATTCGGCAACTTGGCGGCGGTGGTTTCGCTGTAACATTTCTGGCTAGGGATAATTTGCAACCTAGCAAACCTTTATGTGTCGTTAAGCAATTACGTCCCAATCAATCTCATCCGCCTGTGGTGGAATTCTTTGAAAAAGAGGCGGCTGTTCTAGAAAAATTAGGACAACATCCGCAAATTCCCCAATTACTCGCACATTTTAGCGAAGACGAAATTCTCTACATAGTTCAGGACTTTATCGAAGGACAAGACCTGAGTCAAGAAATTATTCCTGGTAGGCGATTGAGTGAGGATTATGCAACTCAGTTGTTGCAAGATGCGCTAGAAGTTTTGTCCTTTATTCATAGTAAAGGAGTAGTACATCGCGATATTAAACCGCAGAATTTAATGCGCCGACATGAAGATGGGCGAATTTTTTTGATTGATTTTGGCGCAGTTAAAGAACTTGGTTCTCTGATGGTAAATTCTCAAGGTGAAGTCTATTCCAGCGTTGTCATCGGGACTTCGGGATATATGGCTTCAGAACAAAAAAATGGTAGACCTTGCTTGGGTAGTGATGTTTATGCTTTAGGGATGACTATCATTCAAGCATTAACTGGTATTGTACCCTCCCAATTACCAGAAGATCCATTAACAGGGGAAATCATCTGGCGCAATCAAGTCCAAATTAACGATCGTTTGGCAGAAGTGTTAACTAATATGGTGCGGCGTCACTTTAGTTTACGCTATTCCCATGCTGGTGAAGCATTGCAAGCGTTAAAAGTACCGCCAACACGTTTGCTTAATCCTTCTGCGGAGCAAGTATACCGTCAAGAAGCGAGAAATCGCGCACAACAAGGACAGGGTAATTTTTCCGTTTTCGCGTTGAAAATATTGGAAGCTAAACGCATTGAGTTAGGGTTATCTGAAGAGAAGGCGCAAGAAATTCACGAACAAGTTCTGCAACCATATCGCGAATATCAAAAGAAGTTACAAGAATACGAACAAGTCTTAATTGATGCAGTTAAACAGCATTATCCTTTTAATGAGACGACGCAAAAAGATTTGCAAGATTATCAGCAACATTTAGGATTAAGAGATGAAGACATCGCGGTAATAGAAGCCAGAGTACTTCCCGAAAAACCACAACATGGAAAAGTTGAAGTAAAAACTCAACTGTTTGAATTTGAATTTGCTACTCTAACTGTGAAATCTGAATTAGCAAATAAAAGCAACAGTTTGATAATTAATCGCATTCGCGGACGAGCAAAATTTTTTGCTGAAAAATTAGGTAATAGTGGCATAGTTTTAGAAATGGTTGCAATTCCTGGTGGTGACTTCCTTATGGGTTCACCAAAGGATGAACCAGAAAGATATAACTCTGAAAGTCCACAACATAGAGTGACGATTCCACCATTTTTCATGGGAAAGTATCTGGTAACGCAGAGTCAATGGAAAGCTGTTGCGGCTTTTGAAAAGGTAAATATTCCCTTGAATCCTGAAGTATCCCATTTTAAAGGCGCTAATCGACCTGTAGAACAAGTATCTTGGGATGAAGCTGTGGAATTTTGTGCGCGACTGACTCAATTTACGGGAAAACCTTATCGTTTACCCACGGAAGCAGAATGGGAATATGCTTGTCGCGCGGGAACATTTACGCCGTTTTGCTTTGGGGAAACGATTACAACTGATTTAGCTAACTATAACGGGAATTACGTATACGCTTCTGGGACAAAAGGCGAATTTCGGGGACAAACAACCGATGTAGGAACCTTTCCCGCTAACCCTTTTGGTTTATTTGATATGCATGGTAATACTTGGGAATGGTGTCAAGATAACTGGCACAAAAATTACAACGGTGCGCCTACAGATGGTAGCGTCTGGCTGAGTGATAATCACAATCGCTTGGTGCGTGGTGGTTCCTGGAATCTCAATCCTTGGAATTGTCGTTCAGCTGTGCGTAATTGTAATGCGCGGGAGAATAAATATATTAATGTTGGTTTTCGGGTTGTGCTGGGTTATTTGAGCAATTAATCAGAAGGTGAAACCCTTATCCCACCTTGCTCCCATGCTCTGCGTGGGAGCGAATATCTAGGAGGCTCCGCCTCAATTCATCTTAACAGGAGGCGGAGCCTCCCAATACGCATTTCCAGGCAGAGCCTGGAAACGAGAGTTTCAAAGATTTTGAGCTTAAGTTAACACAGGTGGTAAATGGCGTGCCCCTACAAGGGGAACTCAGGTAAACTAGGATAAATAAAATTGTTTGCTCATTTATTAGATCCACAGCTAGCAGAGTAACAATGAAAGCATATCGAATTGAAACAATATTAACTGAAGACGGAACTTTGATCGTCAAAGATCTACCATTTCATGCTGGGGAAGCAGTGGAAATTATCATCTTAGAAAGCCAAGCTCATCCTCAACAAGCAAATCCTTATCCTTTGCGTGGCAAACAACCATACCGTTATGACGAGCCTTTTGAACCTGCTATGCCTTTGGAAGATTGGGAAGTCTTGCAATGATTGTATTAGATACCCATATATGGGTTTGGTGGGTTCAAGGTGATGCAAGACTGATTACAAAATATCAAAACTGGCTGTTAAGACTCTGCTTCTAATGCACGTGCAGCTTGATCTAGTCTATCGTTGCTATCTTTTGCTAGCTTGAGCCATGAAGCTGTAACGCTACCATAAATTCCACCACCTGCGGCGGTGATGGTTCCGGCGGAAATGTTACCAGAAAACAGTAGCATAATTCCTGCAAAACCAGCGATCGCACTAATTGTTGTTAATCCAAAAGCTAGGTTAAACGCTGTTTTAGCTTGGCGCAGTCTTTCCTGATAAATGCTGTGGCGTTCTTGGTAAATTAGATTTGTTACCTGTTGTGTCTTATCTTGGTTTTGGTTATCCATTGTGCTTGCCCTTGCAATAAACTCTACAACTTAATTAAAATCGGGCAATAGGTGAGAACATAGCTGACTGAACAGCTGAGTTGTAGTAGATTTTTAGGCGATTTGTAGTTTTTCTAGGGTTTAGTACATAATGCTGTCGCGCTTGCTACTCTACAATTAACTGTGATTGGTATGAATCTATGAGGTGTAATGGCGCGATCGCTGCGGGTAGCTCCAGAGTATATTAAAAAAGTTAAGTCAGCACTTCAGCCTAATGGCTATCCCAGCCAGCAGTCATTAGCTAATGAAGTAGGATTTTCTCTATCCACTGTTAAAAGCTTTCTTAGTGGTAAACCTGTTGATTATCTCAATTTTGTAGAACTTACCAGCAAATTAAGCTTAGACTGGCAAGAAATTGCATTTAAAGAACAAGAAACTCAACCGCGCCAACCCCAACATAACGGGGAAGCTTCACCTTTCATTACTGGTTCACCCATTACGCAACCCCGTCACTTTTTTGGACGAGAGAAAGAATTAAAGCGCCTGTTTAACTTACTCAAACGCCATCCCCTGCAAAACGCCGCCATTATTGGTAAAAAGCGTAGCGGTAAAACATCCCTGCTGCACTACCTGAAAAATATCACCACTACTCCAGCATTACAACTGCGTCCAAATCAAAAGTCTGATTGGCTACCACAGCCAGAAAATTATCAGTGGATTTTTGTAGATTTGCAAGATGCAAGAATGCAGAATCGCGAGGGGTTGCTAAAATACATCCTCGAATCCTTGAAACTGCAAGTACCAAACCCTTGTGACTTAGATTACTTCATGGATATAGTCAGCGACAACTTGCATCAACCCACAGTTATTTTATTAGATGAAATTGGTGTAGGATTGCAACGCTGTCCAGAATTAGATGATGGATTTTGGGAAAGTTTGCGTTCTTTAGCGACTAACTCCACAGACGGAAATTTAGCTTTTATTTTAGCTACACCAGAATCACCAATTGAACTGGCGAAAAATACAGGACATAGTTCGCCTTTTTTTAATATTTTTGGTTATACCGCATATTTAACTGCTTTAACCGAACAAGAAGCGCGAGAATTAATAGCCAGTTCTCCTATTACTTTTGCTGATGAAGATGTAGAGTGGATTTTAAATCAAAGTCAGTGTTTGCCAATTTTGTTACAAATACTCTGTCGCGAAAGATTATTTACATTAGAAGAAGCAGAAGATGATGAAAATTGGCAAGAAGAAGCTTTAACACAGATACAGCCATTTGCTAATTTATTGGATAATCGCAAGGAGGGCTGAAAATGCCTTTTAGTAATTACAAAAGTATTAGCACAGTTGCTAAAGAATTTCAGATTAAATATGTTCGCGATAACTTCATTATTGAAATGAATTTTGCGATTAGTGAAACATTCCGTCAAGAATTAGATTTGATTTTTAATGAAGGGGTTTTTGATAACTCAGAAATTGCTATTTGCGAAAACATTATTTACCCAGTGTTAAAGGAAGTATGGAAAGCTTATCGTAGTAAATTTCTGCTTTGGAGTCATCAAACTTTGATTTATGATGATAAATTATCTGGTATTCCTGATTATATTTTGGCAAAGCGATCGCCTTTGGGTACAGTTGTCTTTGATAAACCTTATTTTGTGTTAGTTGAAGCTAAAAAAGAAAGCGATTTTACAGAAGGATGGGGTCAATGTTTAGCAGAGATGCTAGCAGTGCAGCGAATTAATAATGAACCCAAGAATACTGTATTTGGTATTGTTTCTAATGGTGCAGTTTGGCAGTTTGGCAAGCTAAATTTAGATATTTTTACACAAAATAAAACTTTCTATACAATTCAAGATATGGAACGGCTATTTGCGGCTGTTAATTATGTCTTTCAACAGTGCGAATTACAATTAGATCGTCCTGTAACATGACACTGATTTTAAGGGCACGGAATTGCCCATTGGTGTAAACTTAGCGTGAAACCCTTTTGGTTGACAAGTTTTTGTCCTCATACCCAACCCCTCACTTACCCAATAAACCGCCGTCACCCTCCAAGGGTGCGGCTAGTTGAACAAAGCCCACGTAGGTGGGCTAAATTTTCTTAGTCCACGTAGGTGGACTTTGTAACGTGAGCCAGTGGCTTACAGCCTGTGGGCGATCTGTTGGGTAAGCCAGAGAACTTAAGTTGACACTATGCCGCTACGAGGGTAACTCATGTCAACTGGAAAAATCTTACCCCAATTCAATGAACGCCTACCCCGAATCAATAAACGACAACCCCAATTCAATGAACGTCTACCCCGAATCAATGAACGTCTACCCCGAATCAATAAACGACAACCCCGAATCAATGAACGCCTACCCCAATTCAATGAACGCCTACCCTGAATCAATGAACGACAACCCCGAATCAATGAACCCGAAGAGTTCGCCTTAGTCGTCTGTCCCATAATTAAGTTGATACCTATGAGCAATCCCAACACTCTCAAGGTTATGGCGATCGCTTCTTCGTTCTTCCTGGTAATAACTCACCCTGTCATTGCGAGCAGAACAAAGTAAAGCAATCCCAGTCTTTGCACTTTATTGTGCTAATGCTACATTCACAATGACATAGTTAATTACAGCGTCAACCCGAACCGGGAAACTATGGCATCGCCAAATATACTCCACAACGCCTACCTTCGCAACGCCTACACCGATGCACCGCAACAGCACCCTAACTTAATACTGGGTAGTCTGCAACTGCTGTTCTGGCTTTTCTTCCGTCCTAAAGTATGGCGTAATCACCTCAAACGCATTGACTCAACTTTAAAAACCGATACCGCTTTAATTACTTTTATAAGACAAGGAAAATGGCGGAATCTTGCACTTTGGCGTTTTCTCATGCAGGTATACCTCATTTTACCTATTCAGGCTAACTTATTGCTAGGTTTGGTTTTATGGGTATTAGGTGAACCAATTACAACTATAGTTGAGCAAGTGGCGTTTGGCGTGGCGTTTGGCGTGGCGTTTGGCGTGGCGTTTGGCGTGGCGTTTGGCGTGGTGTTTGGCGTGGTGGTAGGCGTGGCGTTTGGCGTGGCGCTAGGCGTCGTGCTGGGAGGCGTGGGAGCAGGCGTCGTGCTGGGAAGCGTGGCGTTTGGCGTGGCGTTTGGCGTGGCGGAAGGTGTGGCGTTTGGCGTGGCGCTAGGCGTGGCGCTAGGCGTGGCGCTAGGCGTGGCGTTTGGCATGGCGGAAGGCGCGGCGCTAGGCGTGGCAGTAGGCGTGGCGGTAGGCGTGGGTTTTACTATTAATTCATGGCTACCGATCTTATCTTTTCCATTTCTCACAGTATGGAATTATTTACTTTATCGATTAGACAAAATACGTAATGGTAAAAGTCCCTGTGTATTTCGCTATCACTCTGCTTTCTGGGATGAATGGCAGCGTTTACATCTGCCTGGCTTAGATGAGTATTTGCTTTTAATCATCGAACATAACCCAGTTGAAGGAAAAATCGCTTTAAAATACCTCAGTACTAGTCCCCAACGCTGGGCGGCTCAAGCTGCTCAAATTGAATTAAATATACAAGCACTAGAACGCTGTGCAGATGTGGAAGCTATCAGCCAGATTCATCACCGTCTGACATCTGGCAAACTGGAAAGCCCAGTTGAAAATCTGCTACGCATTTTCATTGACATTAGTGAGGATATGGATGCTGCCCTCAAGCAAATAAGTTTTTATAACCAGCTTAAACTACTTAGCGCTGTTGCAGAGCGTTTAGATGTAAACTTGCAGGAAATTAGACGCAGTAACAACAAATACGTCCCCCGCTTTTACCCTATTGCTCAAAGTTGGCTGAATATAATTACCAAGCATACAGAAGAACTGGATAAAGCCATCGAACTCCGACGAGAAATTGACAATCCCTACATTACTGGCGTACCACTTAACGAGCAACTAGAAATTTTCACGGGACGCATCAGTATTGGCTTACGCATTGAGCATTTACTTTTAGATCCCCGTCGCCCACCTTTGCTACTTTACGGTCAACGACGCATGGGCAAAACTTCTTTACTCAACAACTTAGGAAAAATGCTACCTAATAGCATTATACCCATGTTTGTAGACTTGCAAGGCGCACCCGCATCAGCTAGCAACTATGCAGGTTTTCTCTACAACCTTGCAAGAGAAATGGTGAAATCAGCTAAAAAGCAAAGTGTTACGCTACCACCCCTAAACCGCGAAGCGCTAGCCTCTGACCCCTTTACTAGCTTTGACGAATGGTTAGATACAGTAGAACAGATACTCGACCAAAATACCGCTTTGTTAATGCTAGATGAGTTCGAGGTACTAGACAAAGCCATATCTAAAGGACGCTTTAATAAGCAAGATGTTTTGGGAATTTTGCGTCACTTGGTTCAACATCGTCCCCGCTTTCAGGAGCAAGATGTTCTGCAAATGCTGCGTCACCTTATCCAACACCGTCCTCATTTTCAGGAGCAAGATATTCTGGGAATGCTACGTCACCTCATCCAACATCGTCCCCGCTTCAAGGTGTTGCTAGCAGGTTCCCATACTATCGAGGAATATCAACGCTGGGCTAGTTATCTCATAAATGTGCAAATAGTGCATATCTCATACTTAAAAGAAGCAGAAGCGCGACAACTAATTGAACGCCCTGTGAAAGATTTTACTCTACGCTATGAACCTGACGCAGTTGAGCGAGTTTTACAACTTACCCGTTGTCATCCGTTTTTGATACAACTACTTTGTGCAGAAATTATAGCCCTAAAGAATGAGCAAGACCCCTCAGTACGGAGATTGGCGACTTTAGCCGATGTAGAAGCAGCAATTCCCGAAGCTTTCAAAAGTGGTAGTTTGTTCTTCGCTGATATCGAAAATAACCAAGTAGATGATAATGGTAGGACGATTTTACGCTTTATTGCTGCTCAAGGGGAAGGAGCGATCGCACCTCACGAAACCTTATCACAACAGTTTCCCCACGCTGCAACCACCCGCAAGTTACTATTACAGCGAGAGTTAATTGAAGAAGTTGCTGAAGGCGATCGCTTTCAGGTAGAGTTGATTCGCCGTTGGTTTACTTTGGATAGGTAAGCTAGTTAATCACAGGATGTTTACTAGATTTAGAAAAAGAATGAGTACGATCTGACTGAAATACAGGTAAGAGAAGCTCTGAGTTTTTATGCCGTAAATAAGGAACAGATTGACGCAGCGATCGCTTCTGAGCAATCCTTGGAAATTGCTAATGCTTAAGCTTCATTTGGATGCAGATACCTCCAGTCAATCGCTACATTCAGCATTGGTGTCTAAAAGCCTTAATGGTATGATATCAGGAAAATTTTGGTTTTTTCGCGCTTAATGATTCCTGAATTTGATGAAAATGGTAATCTACCACCAGGTGTGCATTTTTGTAATTGGAATGAGTTGAAAGAGAGATTTGGATATAATCTACGCCGCCGCAACTTAATCAATGGAATTGAAGAAGTATTAACCTTACTCAAGGCTGCTAGATGTCGAACTGCATATTTAAATGGAAGTTTTGTGACATCTAAATTAAATCCCCAAGATTTTGATATGTGCTGGGATCGCGATGATGTAGATGTTGAGTATTTGAAGAAAAATGCACGCTTATTATTAAATTTTTATAACAGTGCGGCACAAAAAGCTAGGTATGGAGGCGAAATTTATCCATCAGACCAACCTGTGGATGAGTCTATAATGTCAATAGAGTTTTTTCAACGGGATAGGCAGCAAAATCAAAAAGGCATTATAGCTATTAATCTATGGGAGTGGGAGCCGTGATTAAAAATGAGCATGAATATCAAGTAAGTAAATCTTGGGTAGTAAAATTTCAACAAGCGATTATTAGTTTGTACCAAAATGAAGAGAAAAAGCAAAAAGATCCCGATGGTTGGCAGCTAATAATTGATTCTTATTTTGCTCAAATTAAAAACCTACTAGACGAAATCACTGAATATGAATCTCTAGTAGACCACAATTCCCAAGAAATTTTAATTTTACAAAATTCCAATATTAGGCTTTCACAAATTGGTGAAATTCTCATTAAGGTCAGAATTGCTAAAAAAATAAGTCTCGAAGAACTGTCTGCAATTACTAAATTAACGAAAGAACAGATAAAAGAATATGAGGATAAAGATTATCAAAATGCTAGCTTTGATGCTGTAATCGAGATAGCCGAAGCTCTGGGTATTAAATTACAACATTGTACTGTGGTGTCTGAAATTAATAATTTTCTTAGTAATGAACTGACAAAAATCCGGCAATTTGAGCATATTAGCAATCTCAGTGAATAAATACTTAATCAGTAGGTCTGGGCTAATATTTCAAGCTATGTTAAGAAATTTAACTGTAGGGTGCGTTATCGCGCAGCGCAACGCACCTTGAATTGAGTACTTTCAAATAAAAAAATACATAAATCCTATTAATGGGTTTTTGTCAAGGGCAAGGCAACCCCGCCCCTAGCAATAAACAACCATCGGATGAACGCCAAACCGACTACAATATATACGCAACTCGCGCTTCCTTAAGGAGTATCCAGCAGTGCAGCCGGATTTATTAGGTTTGGAAATTAGCAAAGGAGAATTGAGACGCTTAACTGGGTTCGATCCAGAAGACGTTTTCCGACCTTCTATTATGGCAGACCGCGAGAAGCGATTAGGTTTTTTGATTAATGAGGGACTGGTAGCGCTGGCGTTAACGCCGATTATTGTCGGGGGAATTTATGCGTTTATTATTCTGCCAGCTATTGGCTCTTCAATTAAATTAGGCATTCTGTTATTAATCTTAGTACCAATTGCGGTGATTGTGGGGCGATCGCTCTGGCGCAAGTTCACTTGTCCCCAAGGTTTAACTATCCTCTTAGATGAAGTCGATAAATATCACGCTGTCATCAACGCTATCGATATTAACGATCAATTAGCCACATCAGGTAATAGTCAAAGCAGCATTGACGATCGCGATCGCGTTATCTCCGCATTACAACTGATTCGCGAAGATTTAGTTCGCGCTTTGAAAACCGAACGAATTTTACGTGATAATAAAAAATTGCTTGCTAACAATCAAGAGTTATTTGTCAATAATTTAGCTAATCTCCAAGCTTTGCAACAAAGCAATCAAGCGGGAGAATACGCGCAATTTCTCAATCAATCATTGCAAATTGCCTTGGATGTACAAGCAGAAATTAATAAATTACAGTCTCCAAAACGTTGACTTCAATGACCAACAAACCGAAAATTATTGTTCTGGATGACGATCCAACAGGTTCCCAAACAGTCCACAGCTGTTTGCTGCTGATGCGTTGGGATGTGGAGACTTTACGCATCGGTTTGCAAGATGAATCGCCAATTTTCTTTATTCTCACAAATACGCGATCGCTTCCCCCAGAATCAGCCGCAGCTGTAACTAAGGAAGTCTGCCAAAATTTAAAAGTCGCTTTAAAAGCCGAAAATATTACCGACTTCTTGGTAGTTAGCCGTTCTGATTCTACCTTACGCGGACATTATCCCATCGAAACAGATGCGATCGCTCAAGAAATCGGCCCCTTTGATGCGCATTTTCTCGTTCCCGCATTTTTTGAGGGGGGACGCATCACCATCGATAGCATCCATTATTTAATTGTTGAGGGTAAACCTAAACCAGTACATGAAACTGAATTCGCCCGCGATTCTGTTTTCAGCTACCATCACAGTTATTTACCCAAATACGTAGAAGAAAAAACTCAAGGACAAATTCCTGCTGACTCTGTCACCCGATTTCTATTAGATGATATCCGTGCAGGTAGTTTGCAGCGATTGTTACAATTAACTGGTAATCAGTGCGTTGTTGTTGATGGCGAAATCCAAGCCGATCTCAACAAATTAGCAGCTGATATTTTAGCAGCCGCCAGTCAAGGTAAACGCTTTTTATTCCGCAGTGCTGCCAGTATCTTAACTGCTTTAGCTGCTTTACCTCCCCAACCCATCGCCGCCGAAAATATGGCAGAGTATGTTCGTGATGGTAAACCAGGTGCAGTTATTGTTGGTTCTCATGTTAAAAAAACTACCCAACAATTACAAGCACTGTTGCAAGCAGATGGTACTGTCGGCATTGAAGTGAATGTAGCGCGATTATTGGATGACAAAGAAGATAAATCAGATACATTACTTACGGAAATTTTAGCGACTATCCAAGAAGTACATGCAGGTGGTAAAACACCAGTAGTATATACCAGCCGTCAAGAACTAACTTTTGCGGATGTAAATACAAGGTTAGAGTTTGGTAGTAAAGTTTCCAGTTTATTAATGGATATTGTTCGAGGTTTGCCATCTGATATAGGATTCTTGATTAGTAAAGGCGGCATTACCTCAAATGATGTTTTAAGTACGGGATTGGCTTTAACTTCAGCGCGATTAATGGGACAAATCTTAGCAGGTTGTTCGATGGTGTTAACACCTATCGATCATCCCCAGTTTCCAAATTTGCCCGTCGTCTTATTTCCTGGTAATGTTGGCGATGCTGAGGCTTTAGCAACAAGTTATCGGCGATTAACCAAAAAAGTGCAGAGTGCAGCGTGAATATTTTCACCACAATCTGATATACTCTGCACTCAGTAGTTTCTGGGGTGAGGATGTTATTGCCAACTGCAACTAATTTATTAGCGATCGTTGCTCAGATTATTCTTTCTCTTGTGGCGGGTGTTGTATGACTTCTGATTCTGCCAATTTAGAGTCCAATTCTGCAATTCCTAATGCAGAAGCCCAATCTCACCTTTCGCCTAGCGAGTCAAATTCTATTCTCCCTGACACAGAGTTAAATTCTGTGCTGCAATTTTTAAAGGCTAATGCACCATTAAATGCAGATAGCCTGGAAGGAGAGCAAAATTCTCTGACTACTGATGGGGAAATAAAAAAAGACAACCCAGAAGGTGAGAAAAGTTCTGTAACAACAGATGCAGTCGAAAATTCCGCAAATCCTGAAGGGGAAAAGCAAGCTGAGGCGAATTCTCAGTTAGATTCGATTTCCGCCTTGTCTGATTTAAATACCCTAGATTTAGTACCCCCAGAAAATAAAGTCAAAAATAATATTCAAGTTCAATGGAAAACACAGGAGGGAAAACTTTTATTAATTTTACCCACAGAAGCCCAAGTACCCGCCGCAGACTTTAGCTGGTATGAAATTTGGCAACAAATGCGCCAACGCCTACAAGCCGATCGCTTTCGGGTAGCCAATACACCAGTACATCTGCTGGCGAAAGACCGCTTGTTAGATAGCAGACAACTGCAAGAACTAGCTGAGGTCTTAAATGAAGTCCAACTCCAACTAAAATCTGTAGCTACCAGTCGCCGCCAAACTGCGATCGCAGCTGTGTCTTCTGGTTATTCTGTAGAACAACTACAACCAGAAAGTTCTCTGAGTTCCGAAACCAAAGCCGCACCTACTCCCTTAGCAGATGCTTTGTATCTGGAAATGACAGTACGTTCGGGAGTAGAAATTCGTCATCCCGGTAGCGTCATCATCTACGGAGATTTAAATCCAGGTGGTAGCGTAGTAGCAGATGGAGATATTTTAGTTTGGGGTCGGTTACGCGGAGTCGCCCATGCTGGTGCAAGTGGTAATCGGGAATGTCTGATCATGTCCTTGCAAATGGAACCTACCCAATTGCGGATTGCAGACGCCGTAGCTAGGGCACCAGAAAAATCGCCTACCCAGTTTTCCCCGGAAGTAGCGCATATCACACCCCAAGGTATTCGCATCGCTAGGGCGATAGATTTTTCCCGTAACCAATTAAATCGGATGAATCTAGAGCCGTAAGTAATTACTATAATTTCTAAACCCTAATTGAGCGTGTTTCGATCATGACTCGCATTATTGTCGTTACCTCCGGTAAAGGAGGAGTGGGTAAAACCACAGTTTCCGCAAACCTGGGCATGGCTATAGCCAAAATTGGGCGTCAAGTAGCCTTAGTTGATGCAGATTTTGGTCTGAGAAATTTAGACTTGCTGCTAGGACTAGAAAACCGCATTGTCTACACGGCGGTAGAAGTTTTAGCCAGAGAATGCCGTTTAGAACAAGCTTTAGTCAAAGATAAGCGGCAAACTAACCTCGTACTGTTACCAGCCGCCCAAAATCGCACCAAAGAATCAGTCACCCCCGACCAAATGAAGTTATTGGTAAACGCACTGGCGCAAAAGTATCAGTACGTAATCATCGATAGCCCAGCAGGGATTGAAATGGGGTTCAAAAATGCGATCGCACCCGCCAAAGAAGCCTTAATTGTCACCACCCCGGAAATTTCTGCTGTCCGCGATGCTGACCGCGTAGTCGGGTTATTAGAAGCACAAGGAATTAAGCGAATTCATCTAATAATCAACCGCATCAGACCCGCAATGGTGCGAGCCAATGATATGATGTCTGTTCAAGATGTTCAGGAACTTCTTGCCATCCCCTTGATTGGCGTCATCCCTGACGACGAGCGTGTAATTGTTTCTACCAATCGTGGCGAACCTCTGGTATTATCTGATACCCCATCCTTAGCAGCTACAGCCTTTGAGAACATTGCACGGAGATTAGAAGGGGAATCTATACCTTTTCTTGAACTAGACTCAGTTCACGACAACATCTTTACCCGGTTAAGAAAATTGTTGTGGACAAAACTTGCATAACTATATCCTTCCGTCTCCGCAGACCTATTAGCAATGATTCTCGAACTTTTAGAAAGACTTTTTTTTCGCGCCCCAGATACCAGTCGGACGCATGTTAAACGTCGCCTGCAATTGGTAATCGCCCACGATCGCGCTGACATCGATCCCCAAAAATTAGAAAAAATGCGACAAGAAATTTTAGAAATTGTCTGTCGCTATGTGGAAGTTGATACAGAGAACCTAGAGTTTTCTCTAGAAAGTAATCAACGAACCACAGCCTTAATTGCTAACTTACCCATTCGTCGAGTTAAAGAAGCAGAAACCACAGAGGAATTAGAAAGCAGCGAAACCACAATGCTGTAATTTTTTATTAAGTATTGTTTGATTTTATGGCTATTAGCTCACAGCTAATGGCTAGTACGTTTATGCGAAAATCAAAATTTCTAAAATCGTTATACTAATACCAATTTGAAAAAAGAATGCGAAAGATGGTAGGGGCATGGCACTGCCATGCCCTCTAGAATATATTGATGTGTCGCAACCATTATTTGAATTGGTATAATAATTGCTGAAAATGCATATAATTAATCAGCGTAGTTTTGTGATGATTGCTGAATATTTGGAGCATTGAGTATGAATCTCGCATCACATGAACAAGCAGCTATTATTCGTACAGAGCGTGGATTGACAATTGCAGGCACGCGCACCAATCTGTATGATGTTATGGATTTTTTGAAAGCTCAATACCCACCTAAACTCATCCGTGACAAATTAAATCTTACTGATGTACAACTTACTGCTGCGTTGTCATACATTGCAGAAAACCATACTCAGGTAGAAGCCGAATATCAAGAAGTGCTGCAAACTAGAGAAGAAATTCGTCAGTATTGGGAAGAATACAACCGCGATCGCTTTGTTCATCTTGCAACCAAACCGCACCACCCAAGTAAAGAAGCGCTTTGGGAAAAACTGGAACAGCAGAAAGCTGCGCGTGCTTCCGTCAAACTATGAAATTTCTCGTTGACTATAATTTAGACGGCTATGCTAGTGTTTTGCTTGGTATTTTGACTAAACGCGGTTGGCTTGAGTTCTTTGCTATCGAGTTCATTACTTTTCGAGAAACAGGGCTGTCGATGGACAGTAGCGATCGTACTGTTTGGAATTATGCTCAAACAAATCAAATGCTGATCCTGACTGCGAACAGAAACATGAAGGGTGAGGATTCCTTAGAACAGGTGATGCGTCAAGAGAATACATCAACCTCATTTCCTATCATTACCATTGGAGATTTAACTCGTTTTGATGAATCAGAATATCGCGAACGCTGTGTTGATCGTTTGGTGGAAATTGTCTTAGAACTTGATAATTACATGGGAGTCGGTCGGCTTTTTATTCCTTAAAAAAATCCTGTTGTTACAAATTTAACAACAGGATTATGAAGATTAGATAAACTCAATTATCGAGAAGCAACTTGTGGCCCTGCCCATACATCTGTATGTTGTTGACCAAAAGTAATCGGCTGATCGGCATTTGTATTGGTAGTGACAATTTTTCCATCAGCTGCTACCTGTACTAATGGCCAGTCTTCCTCGCCTAATTGACCAGCGCGGAAGAGTACGCGATCGGGTTGACCTTTACTCCAGCCTAATAATACAGCGATTTTTTCATGATCTTCTTCTGATTCGCCTACAGGAGAAACCGTGTTAGCTTGATTGTTTTGGCTATCCCAAATCACAGCACGATCTGTAGCATCAGCCGTGTTAAATATCCCTTCAAACCGACGCGCTAAAAAGCGATCGCCTTTTTCTGACCAGCTAACCGGAACTAATACCCCAATTGTGCCATCAGTTTGTCCGGCTTCTGGTGTTTGTTTAACATTTAATAAAGGATCGCCCAATAACGAAGTTGACGCAATGACGCGCAACTTCTTAGTTTTTACCTCTTCCACAAACAACACGCTAGTAACTCGGCTGTTATACATTTCGGGTTTGACTTCCAGTCGTACCCGACTATAAACCACATACTTACCATCGGGAGAAGCTACAGGTACGCTACGGTAATAACGCACTCCCGAACCTCCATTAGATGCGATCGCTTCCTGAGTCGCTGTAATCCATTTCCAAGGAATCGGATGGGGACTACCTATGGGATCGTTTGCTGCTTGTTCTGTACCTGGTTGTTCAGAAACCGGTGTTTCTGGGTTCGCGTTGGGTTGGGTCGGAGTTAAAATAGGTGTAACTTGAGTTGCAGCCAGTGATTGAGTTAAAATTATCTCTCTAGGCAGAGAATTATTTCCTGCTTGTAAAGATTTAATTTTTGAGTGTTTTAACTTTGGCAATAAATTTAATTGTTCGGAATTTAGCTTTGTTGATGGCGCAAGTTCCACGGCTGCTAATGGATCTTTACCACCTACATTGTTGCTGGAAATAGCATAGCCTTGTTGCAGAATACCTTCCACTCCAGCCGCAGACTGCTGATTTTCTACTGCTGATGGCGATTCTCCAACAGTAGCTATTCCTTGCAGTTGAGAGTCAGATTCTGGAGTTGAGGTTTGGGTTGGATCTGCTGTTAATAAATCGGCTAAATCTGGTTCACTAACAGCCGCCATTTCTACGGTAGCTGAACCAGATTTTTCCCGCTCAGAAGTGTTATTTGCTACTTCTGATTGATTAGCCGAGGTAGAGTGGCCTGATGCTGCTACTAGAGGGGCGATCAGTACTGCAATGACAGCATATTTAACTAATGGTTGTGCGCGAAACCATCCTGACAGCAAAAGAGGTTTTAGCATGGGTTGACTCTCTAGAGGGTAGCAGTTGCTGTGTGAGGAGCGTACCTGGGCAGCAATGAATTTGGCTATGGATATAGGTATAACAAGAAACTAAAAGCTTTAACGAGATAATTACCTGAAATTTATTACAGCTTTATAAAACTCAAGTATCATAGTTAACACCTTATCTGATAACCATTCAGTATATTCGCTTAGTAACCTGCGAGCAAGTAATATTACAGATTAATTTGGCGATCCAAAGCATACTTATAGATACACTACAGGCATACTCAAAACTTAATACTCAACTTTACCTAGGGGTAATCACGAATGAGTATTAAACTTAATCATTTAAGTCGTACATAAACAACAGCCGAGATTCGAGTACGTAGGTGTCTAAGACTTTCTACCTAATCACCCGCGACAACAGCGCAGAAACTGAATCTCGGTAAATTTTAGACGTTACCGTAAAAACTGGCAAAGCTGACGCCCGACATATTTCCTACTGAAAAACCAAATACTAGTATCTACGCAAGTTCACCAATTGTCATCTGTTCTACATTAATTGTGAGAACCTATTGACATTTGGATGTAAATACACCTAAAGCTTAATTACAGGAAACACAATAAAACTAAATTTAACAGGTAGATGCACAGTCAATAGTCGTCAGACATTGCCCAAACATTGAGGGCGCTAGAAATAAGAATAATTATTACTAGCTGATATGTTGGCTAACTTAGACCTAATTATAAGTCTATCAAGGAATTTTTGCTTTCACCATTACTTAACAACTTTAGCAGCAAAAAATTTATTTATTGCCAGATAATTGCATGATGGTCGCCAGTCAAACCTTTATACCAGATAGCCTACTGGCTATTATCTCACAACTAATGACCCTTGACTAATGACCCTTGACTGTTGACTATTGACTATTGACTATTGCCGATTAACTAACATGAAAATCGTATTTTTTGGTACTCCCCAGTTTGCTGTTCCTACCCTGGAAAAATTGCTGAATAACCCAAATATAGAGGTATTGGCAGTTGTGACGCAACCAGATAAACGCCGAGAAAGAGGGAATAAATTAACACCTTCACCCATAAAAACTCTCGCTATTTCTGCTAACGTACCAGTATGGCAACCACAACGAGTGAAAAAGCATACTGCTACCTTAACCAAACTCAAAGAATCTGGTGCTGATGCGTTCGTGGTAGTCGCCTACGGACAAATTTTATCGCCACAAATTTTAGAAATGCCGAAATTGGGTTGTATTAACGTGCATGGCTCAATTTTGCCTAAATACCGAGGTGCTGCGCCGATTCAATGGTGCTTACATAACGGTGAACCAGAAACCGGGATCACCACCATGTTAATGGATGCAGGAATGGACACAGGAGCAATGTTACTAAAAGCCACTATACCGATTGAGTTACTGGACAATGCCCACACTTTAGCCACAAGGCTAGCTGATATTGGTGCAGATTTACTAGTGGATACTTTATTTAAGTTAGAACGCCAAGAAATCACCGCCATTCCTCAGGATGATTCTCAAGCGACTTATGCACCTTTAATTGAAAAGCAGGATTATGGCTTAGATTGGTCTAGAAGCGCTATGGAATTACACAATCAAATCAGAGGCTTTTACCCTAACTGTACCGCCAAGTTTCGCAATCAATTGCTAAAAATTACTGCTACCGTTCCCCTTGGTTCTGCTTATAGCTATGAGCTACCACCAGAATTAGAGAAAATAATGCGTAAATTACCTGATTTGTCAACATTATCTGGTAGTCCGGGAGAAGTGGTGAGCATTACCAAGGGAATTGGCGCGATTGTGCAAACTGGCGAAGGTATGTTGTTGTTGCGAGAAGTTCAGCTAGCGGGTAAACGTCCTCAGTCGGGATGGGATTTTGTTAATGGTAGCCGTTTAACGGTTGGCGAAATAATTGAAAAAGGCTAAAGTTTGAGTCTCATGCTTCAGCCTTTTTCCTTTCATAAAAACGGCAAGATGTACAAGGGCCGGTGGGATTGACTGCACAACGAACAATTTCCGAAAGTGCATTGTAGCTACAGGTAGCATCGCCAACTACCCATCGTCCCTCTACGAAACTTTTCTCAGCAGGTCTTTGCGCAGATTGTACGTAAAGGGCGATATTATGCAAGCGATAGCGCCCTGATTTTAATTGATATTTGTGGCGGCGCTCTAAAACGGCGTAGGTTTTGCCGTCAAAATCGAGATAATTTCCAGGTTGGGGTGTCCAATCCAGTTGCGCTTTACCGAGGGTTTGACGCGGATGCGTCAATATCACCTCGGTTGGTAAAGAGTCTGGCTCCATAGGCTTATGTGATGAGATTTACACTATAAGAATGGTATCGCAGTAATCTCTTCTAGCTTACCGAATCTAGACTATAATTAATAGTTTGCGCTAATTGAGTATTGGCTTTCCATGAAAGAAAGACAAGGAAGACAAAGAGGACAAGGGAGACAAGGGGGACAAGGGGGACAAGGAAGACAAGGGAGAAATCACAAGAACATCTCTCTGAACAGTCAACAGTCAACACTATTGTCAAGCTAGCCCCTCATGAGAAAATCTCACAACCAAATATGAAAATTTCTCTTTCCATGCCCCATGCCCCATGCCCCATGCCCCATGCCCCTCATCAATAAACGCCAAGGGCACTACAAAATTAGATTGACAAAATGCTATGATTGGCATCGAAATCAACCCAGGCGATCGCTTAGTCAGTTCTTCAGTTAAGTTTTGCATCCTGACTTAACCTGCTAAGTCCCACCGCCAACTTCTCTACCTGCGCTTTCACTGTTGGATCAAGATTGATTTAAATTCACAAATCTTCACAAAGTCTATGCTGTTCCAGGAAGCGTGGGGGGTAAATTTCTGCTGATGAGTTGGTTGATTTATCGGGGAATCAGGCGCTAGAGACCGATAGACACAAGGCTAATCTAACTGGATGCCTATTACATTGTTTAAAGTTATGTAGCCTTTTGATTACGGAGCCTCAGCCACTGCGGTAAACTATGCCTTGATTATAATTCCTTCGCAGAGAAGAACACTCGAAAGGAGCCTTTTTTCAATGTCTCATACCGTAAAAATCTACGATACCTGCATTGGCTGCACTCAATGTGTCCGCGCTTGCCCCACTGACGTACTGGAGATGGTACCTTGGGATGGCTGCAAAGCTGCTCAAATCGCCTCTTCACCCCGTACAGAAGACTGCGTAGGCTGCAAACGCTGCGAAACTGCTTGTCCCACAGACTTTTTAAGCATTCGGGTTTACTTGGGTGCTGAAACAACTCGCAGCATGGGTC
Source organism: Calothrix anomala FACHB-343 (assembly GCF_014696435.1). Lineage (GTDB taxonomy): Bacteria > Cyanobacteriota > Cyanobacteriia > Cyanobacteriales > Nostocaceae > Aulosira > Aulosira anomala_A. The sequence goes on from NZ_JACJQG010000014.1 coordinate 30,041, forward strand.
TAGCTTATTAGGATCTTGATTTTGCTCGCAATTAACTGTCTTCATTAGCAAGCATTTTTAGCATCGTAGGGTGGCAATTTCCACCCTACAGCATCGTTCTTTAAAAATAATCACAATTACAAGGAGCGGTAAGCTCCTTTTTCTTTGCTAAAATGTCACTTCTATGATACCAACTAAAAAAGTCGGCGTCATGATCCACAGGTGGGGGTGAAACAAATGTGCGGAATCGTTGGGTATATTGGTACGCAGGCAGCGACAGAAATTTTATTATCTGGTTTAGAAAAACTAGAATATCGCGGATATGATTCGGCGGGAATCGCTACCATTTGGGAAGGTGATGTACAATGTGTGCGGGCTAAGGGTAAACTGCAAAATTTACGTTCTAAACTAGAACAAGTAGAAACTCCAGCGCAAATTGGTATCGGTCACACTCGTTGGGCAACTCATGGTAAACCAGAAGAATATAACGCCCATCCTCACATGGATACGGCAATGCGAGTGGCGGTGGTACAAAATGGCATTATTGAGAACTACCGCGAGTTACGAGAGGAATTAAAAGCCAAAGGACATCTATTTCGTTCGGAAACAGACACAGAAGTAATTCCCCATCTGATTGCTGAAATTCTCAAAACATCTCCATCTTCTTTATTAGATGCAGTGCGTCAAGCTGTCAACCACCTAGAAGGCGCTTTTGCGATCGCAGTTATTTCTGCTGATTATCCGGATGAGTTGATTGTCGTGCGCCAGCAAGCACCCTTGGTAATTGGGTTTGGACAAGGTGAGTTATTTTGCGCTTCCGACACACCGGCGATCGTTGCCTATACCAGAGCTGTACTACCATTAGAAAATGGGGAAATTGCGCGCTTAACACCTTTAGGTGTAGAAATTTACAACTTTGCTGGCGATAGACTGAAAAAGCAGCCCCGATTATTAAACTTGAGTCCCACAATGGTAGAGAAGCAGGGATTCAAGCACTTCATGCTCAAGGAAATTTACGAGCAACCGGGAGTGGTACGGGCTATTTTAGAAGCCTACTTTAGTAGTGAGAATAATTCTTCTAGTCATACCCAGTCACCAATTAATCTAGGATTACCTGAGTCATTCTACGCAGACATCGAACAAATACAAATTGTTGCTTGCGGTACGAGTTGGCACGCCGCTTTAGTGGGAAAATACCTGTTAGAACAACTAGCCGGGATTTCTACCCAAGTCAACTATGCTTCTGAGTATCGCTATGCACCATCACCTTTGATAGCTAATACATTAATTATTGGTGTGACGCAATCAGGGGAAACAGCTGATACTTTAGCAGCCTTAGCAATGGAAAAAGAACGTCGCCAAGGTAAAGAAAGTAAATATCAAGCCAAATTATTAGGTATTACCAATCGCCCAGAAAGCAGCCTTGGTCATTTAGTACCCCATATAATTAATACCTTAGCGGGAATTGAAATTGGGGTAGCAGCAACAAAAACTTTTATTGCTCAATTAATGGCATTTTACGCTTTAGCTTTGGATTTAGCTGTTCATCGGCAAACAATTTCGCCGGAAAAAATTGCAGATATTATTGAAGGTTTGCGACAAATTCCCAAAGAAATTGAAGCTACTTTAGACATTCAAGAAAATTTAACAGAACAATTAGCCCACGAATTTGCAGAAACCCAAGATGTGATATTTTTAGGCAGAGGAATTAACTTCCCCATCGCTTTAGAAGGTGCATTAAAATTAAAAGAAATTAGCTATATTCACGCCGAAGGTTATCCAGCCGGCGAAATGAAACACGGCCCCATCGCCCTTTTGGATGCTAAAGTACCAGTAGTTGCGATCGCAGTTCCAGGTAGTGTTTACGAAAAAGTTATTTCTAACTCCCAAGAAGCCAAAGCTAGAGATTCCCGCTTAATTGGTGTTACTCCCGTGAAAGATGGCGAAGCAGGGGAAATCTTCAACGATTTATTACCAGTAGCAACTGTAGATGAATTACTTTCTCCCATCCTCACAGTTATACCTCTGCAATTATTGGCTTATCATATCGCCGCCCGTCGCGGTTTAGACGTTGACCAGCCTCGTAATCTTGCTAAGAGTGTTACGGTCGAGTAGTATTATTTTATACTTTATATTGTATTTTGGAGGAATAATTCGCTTGAACAATTAGAACAATTAATAAAACGATTGAACAATAACCTCTAAGGTATTGCTATTGTACCATGTACAAATCCGATAACTTCCAGAGGTTATTTTTATGGTTAGGGGCAGAAAGGAATAGACTTAAGCTAAATTTATGCCTAAACAAGGCTATAAAAAGCATATTTCATAAAGAAGCAAATCAGATGAGCGATAATTCACGGGTAATTAATGCTGAACCAACTAAAGATTTATTCATATATATGTTGGTGCGAGATATACCGCTTATTCGTGCGATTATTGATCTTGTTGACAAGCAATGAGAATTATGAAGGTCTTTGGATAAAAATCTTGGCGTTGCAGAATAGAAATATGAATTAGAGCGATCGCTTCGGAAATGTCCAAGGTGTGCATCAACACATATTCGTAAAAATGATAAACAACGTGGTAAACGCTCATTACATTTGTGCCAATTGTCAACGTCAGTTTATCGATTCATATGACCAAAAAGGATATACGGAAGATATTAAAAGGTAATGTCTAGAAATGTACGTCTGAGGTTGCTGGTTTTCGTGCAATAGAAAAAGTCAATAAAGTACATCATACCACTGCTATAAATTGGGTTAGAGAAGTTACTAGTGCTTTGCCAGATACACCTAATAAAAGTGAGATACCAGAAGTTACAGAAGTTGATGAACTTGAAACTTTTATTGGTAAAAAAAACAAAATTTGGTTGTGGACAGCAGGAAATCACAGTGATACAGGAATTATAGCTTGGGTTCTAGGGGATAGAAGTTCAGAAACTTTTAAAAAGTTATGGTTGATAATTAAATGTTGGGCTTCTTATTTCTACGTTACACGAGGCTTCGCCGTTTACCCTTGTTTTATCGTACATAAAAGGGTTTAAGACCCCTACGTCTATACGTAGTATCATTTTCAGTCGGGGTTTAAATCCCCGACTGAAAATGTCTTTAATTTTGCGGAAAGTCTGAGCGGAGGTTTCCTCCGATCAGAACTTTCCAAGAGAGAATTTTGAATTTTGAATTTTGAATTGTTAATAGTAATGATGACAAGAGTTGAAGGAAAAAATAGCCGTTTAAGACATTATCTGGCTCGACTACACCGGAAAACTTTTTTGTACTCAGTTGTCAGAAGAAATGCTGAAGCATTCAATTCGATTGGTAATATATTATCTTAAGTATGGGTCAGTGGCGCTGCGGGCGCTGTGCGCCCGCAAGCTTGAGGCGATCGCTTGATTCATATTTTTATTCAGCAATGCCAAAAATTCACTTATACACCTAATAATTCGTAAGCTATACTTTGAATGATAGTCAGTGCCAGCGCTACAAAAACAGCACTCCAAATGTTGTAACGCAAGCGAAAACCATCTACTGACCACCCAGCAATACTCAAACAAACAACGGCCATCATAAAGGTAAACAAGTCGGCTAACCAGTTGAGCGTGAGTAAACTTGTAACTGTAAATACAAAGTGTAGAATTGGCCTAACTATTGTGGTGAAGATACTAATGATTATTGCTAATAATAAGGTCTTACCTAGAGTATCAATTTCTACTCCTAAGGGTAATTTACAAATTACCAACAAGCTAATAAATGTCACTAACCACACTATCAAAAGTATCCCAACTTCATTCATTGCCACAACCCCTGAAACGTAAATGGCGATTGGCGATAAATTACTCAGTCTATTAAGAGAAAAAGTTTTGGAACCCCACCAATTATTTGTAAATTAGCAGATTTATTTTCTCTTTACAAAAAATATTTTAGATATCTTTATGTTTAGAGCAATTAGGACAAAATTCTCAGATGGGAATTAAGTATATAAACAACACAAATTAAGATAAGGGAGAATTTCTCCCTCATCTTTCTTGATTCTGTTATCTCCTTTTTGGTGCCGAGTTTGTTGTTCCAGGGGCTACATTTTGGTTAGGTTGTGTGGAATTAGGAACGACAGGCGCAATTTGCGGATTTACCGGATTAATACCTGTTCCTGGTTGGGGTTGAGTTGGGGTTAGGGGAAAATTAGGATTACCACCTTGGGGTGTGACACCGGGTAATGGTGCGCTATTAGGTTCTGTCGTACCAGGATTAATGGGGAAAGATGGAATTACAGGCGCGTTGGGATTTGTAGATGTTGGAGACGGGCCTGGTATAATTCCCAAAGATACGCGATCGCCTCCTACCTGACGTAGTAAATCCAAAGTTTCGATGACATCGTTGTATGTTGCTGTCCGCGATGCATTCAGGACTAAAACGCCGTTGGGATTTGCTTGGACGTAACGCTTTAACACCTCTGCTAATTGTTCTCTGGTGACCATGTTTTTTTCTACATAGGTCTGACCGACAGCATCAATGGTTACTGGTAAGATATTACTATTAGCCTGGAGAGCGCCTGTAGGTGATGTCCCACTGTTAGCTTTGGGCAAATCGATATTAATTGCTTGTTGACGAGTAAATTGCAAAGCTGCTAGCAAAAAAAACGTCAAGATGCAAAAAATGACATCAATTAAGGGAATGAGTTGAATTTGGACTTCTTCAACCGGAGTATGCAAATTAACTTTCATGATATTACCTCTGCCTGCTTCAAGGATAGAAGTCTTAATTATTGCTCAGGGTCTACAGAATCATTCCCCTCTGATACTTCTGGAGAACTAGAAAATTTGTTTCTACCGCGTTTCCGGGGCGGATTAAAATTTTCCTTGGGAGGTTCCCGCAAAATTATCGATGTACTATTGCTAAAGTCTGGCGGTGATTGACGGTAAAGCAACTCTAATTCATTCCCCGCTTTGCGAAAGACTTTTACCTGGTTAACAACAAAACTTTGAAACAGGCGGTAAAATACCAAACCCACAATTGCAATAATTAAACCTGCGGCTGTAGTAATTAATGCTGTACCAATACCTGCGGGAACATCAGCTACGGCGTTAGTACCAAATTCTCCCAGCTTAAGATTACCTACAGATTGTTGTAAACCTAACACAGTACCCAACAATCCCAGCATCGGCGCTAGTGCAATTACAGCTTCTAAAAGTTTTTCCCCTCGCCGCATTCCTGCTAACTCATCTTCGGCTGTGGCTTCTAAAGCCAAGCGAAAGGTTTCTGGATCGCTTTTGACTAGTTTTAAGGGAGCATAAAGAAATCTACCGATAGGTTGATTTGTTGCTTGTCTGGCAATATCTGCTGCAACTTCCCAATTCTCGCCAGCTGCATCTAAAACGCGATTGACAATTTCTTGTTCTTGAGTCAAAATACGCAGCCAGAACCACAAGCGCTCAAAAATTACGCTCAAAGCTAAAATAGACAGCGCTAGCAAAGGCCACATGGCTGGGCCGCCTTTGTAAAATAAATCTAAAATATCCACTGTTTAAATCTCCTCCCTCCACTACCAAAATAAATATCGCAAAGCACTTTAATTTTAAAGATTAATGCACAATTACCATAGTCTGATGGCGAATTTACCATTAATTTGCTGACAAATTCGATTTACATAAGCTCATCAACCAGGATGGTTATCACAGCTAGGTTTGGCTATTTGGAAATAAAAAATTGCAAATTTAAATATTTTTGTAGCATCTTCCAGACATTGTTGGGCGGTTATTCCCACCGGGAGTTTTAAGCATAATTTGTCAAAATTAAAGGTAACTGGAGGTTCAAAACATGAAATTTTCAATTCAATCAGTTTACACCTGGTATCGCAGTTTGCTACAAAATCCTAAATATCGTTGGTGGGTAATTTTAGGAACTCTTGTTTATATTCTCAGTCCTATTGATATAGCCCCTGATTTTATCCCGATTGTCGGTGAAATTGATGATGTGTTGCTGCTGACTCTGCTAGTTACTGAGGTATCTGGATTAGTAATTGAAGGCTGGAAAGCACGTAAAGGTAATGTAGAAACTAGCACTAATTATACATCTGAGGATAATACGACCACCGCAAATACTGTCGATGTTGATGCTACCCCTGTCAAGTAGTTTTTTAAAAAAAATAACATTTAAAAACCCCCTACCTTAACCAAAGTAGGGGGGTATTTTTATTTACGTTTCCAACTCTTTGACAAACTCGGTTAAGAATCTGAAGGCTTTCAAAATATAACTGGCGCAATCTCTAGGAGAAGTATTATAAAACGATCGCCATGCACTTGCTTTATCTTCATCATAGCGATCGCCTCGTTGGGGATGGGCATCTAACCATGCTAATCTGACAGCATGACCAATTAATACATCTAAGACGATATATTCTTCAACTTGTAGGCTAGGGTTATTGGCTGCGATCGCGGATAATTCTACTAAGGCTTCTATATTCACTTGGCGATATTCGGGAGCCTCAATTTTATTAAGTAGATGCTCGACTAGTAGGGCAAAATTTCTTTCTCCTGGTGTCATTTCCGACAACATTAACTCGCTATCTAAGCGATTGCGCCGTTCTAATTTGTCGCCTATGACTATCCCTTTGCAATGTTTCATTAATAGCCACACTTGCTGGAAAAAGTCTTTAGGTACTCTTCCAGTTGCGCCTTCAGCTTGGCGAAATCTTCGCCATCCACCAGAGGGAACTTCGATTTCTGCATCATTGGTGAATGGTAATACCCAATCTATATCACTTTCTTTTTGTTTAACGTGGAGTGATTCTTGCTGACGTAACAGTTTACTCATCCCCGCATATTCAGCTAAGACATTTTGCAACCTAGTTTTGACTTCAAAGGGTGATAGTTGCATTAAATGTTCGTAGGCTTCATCTTGGGTAACTTTTAATTCTCTGGCGAGTTTACTGGTGATTAACAATATGAGATAGCCGACTTTTATTGTCAACAATCCGCGAAATAGTTCGGGTTCGGCTCTCATGAGTACACTTAGATAAATGATAATCTCTTGGGTGAGAACGCGATCGCGGATATCTTCTCGACAAAAATGATTAATTTTCTCGGCTATTTCATTGTGAGACATGGGTACAGCAATTAAGGAATCTTCGCTGTAAGCTTTACCCACAGAAATTTGCTTACCCCTTACCAAAATACTGGTAACAGCATCCGACAAACCAATATCTACCATTTGACGCAAACCCGCAACCCGGCGTACTATCGCCCAAAGTCCTAAATCGCCAGCTTTGGTATAGATTTCATCAAGTAAATTATCTACTGTTACCACAGAGTTAGGGCCGCCAAATCCAGTATCAAAATCTAATCCCTGCAAGCGTTTTAAAGTCTGCAATAACTCAATTTGCTCATAGATATTTTCCGAAGCACGTAAAGTAGATAGTAAGGAACCCAAGTTAGTTTCACATTCCATCTGGAATTCTTGAGTATGTCCTAATTGCCAATTTTTCCCTGGATGATATGCCAAATAATAGCAATGTAACCCCGCATCTTTAACAGACGGTAAGGTAAAATCGTCATCTTGCAGAAAGTCAATTCTTTGAATTCCTGCTGTTAGCATCAGTTGATTTAATCTACCTAATTTTACCCTGACGCCCTGACAAACCCCTGCTTTAAATTCCTGCATTAATTCTAATAATGCCTCCGCACCAATTTCTAGCATGGTGTGGGTTAACATTAAAGTTAAGGTCGGACGACCTAAATAGCTCCAATATTTTTGAATGTAAGCGAGTTCGCTTCTAATTTGATCGAGCAAGAAATGATAATCAAGGGTTAAGTAAAATTGTTGCGCATCTAAGAAAGATGGTAAAAACACAACAGTTTGGTCTTGAATGCGGAAGATCCGCGAAGTTGTCAAACTGCGCAAACGCCTTACCGGACGCCCAGTTAAACCTAATTTAGAGTTAAGTCCAATTTGGGTATAAATAGCCGATAAATCTCCAGCATTTCTGACTTGAATAGGTTCTAATTGCTGAGGTGTTTGGGTTTCAATGCCGTGAACTGCTAATTTTTCCTGTAAGTCTTCATCTTCTGCTAATAAAGCAATTTGGACAATAGATTCGCGATTTTTTCCCACACATAAATGTCTGCCTAATGGGTCAATATCCCCAATCGCAATTAAGCCTTCATTTAACATTTGAGCGAGAAAATATAAACTTTGTGCCCATACTAGGGGAACGTTTTCATTAGGTAAGCGGGGTTGACTTTGGGGCGAAGATTTTTCTGCTTCAATGTTGGCTTCGGGAACATAATATAATTCTGGTAATAACTGTAAACCATCCCGTTCTACGAGGAGAGATTCTAAACGTTCTTGGTAATATTGAGTTTGTACTTTATCGTTACGAAATAAACCATCAAGAAATAAATAAGTGAAAAATAGCGGCCATTCACATTCTATATGCTCAAATTGTTTCAGTTCCCAGGGTTCGTAATGTAAGCGTTGGGTATCTTCGATAACAGTTTGATGTCCATCTCGCAGAAAGCGTTTACAGCCGTATTTGCCTTGGAGTTTGTTAATTATATCGTTAAAAGTGCGATCGCGTAGTTGCTCATCTTCCACTGCAAAAGCGGGAAAACTAATAATACTCAATAACGCTGCATCAATTTCTTTAGAACCAGATTCTCTGGGTAATAGAGATTCTAAAGTAATTCGGGCGCGCGCAATTTCATCTGGTAATACATGAATCACCGAAGCTTGACTTCCCCGAACCCCAAATAAATCTAATCCATTGATGGCTTCTAACGCAGCTTTCGCCATACCCACAGAACTAGCGTTTAACTCTGCATTTCCGCGATTAATTTTGTTACCCCGTTCCCAAATTCCATAATCGGGTGTGCGGTAGGCGCGTCCAATATAGTAAACCAAATTTTGGACAAAATTAACTTCATCAACGGTATAAATTATTTGCAAACCAGAAGCAGTCATTTGCGCTAACATCAGCAAAAATATTGATGTAGCGTCTAATTGCAAATGTCCCCACTCATCATCACCCACCACAATATCACCAGTAGCAGTGTTGTATTTGGCATGTAATCCATCTAAGGGTGATTGCGTATGTTTAAATCTTTCTACCTTATAAGCTTGTCGCATCATTGCAAACAGCAACCCACGCATCAGCTTAATTGCGCTATGTTCTAGTTCGTAAGTGTATCCTTTAGTTTCATCAACCTTGCGGTATGCAAGTGCTAAACCCCAAACTGCCAAAATACTATAAACATTATCTCTCACCCAAGCATCTGTATAATCTCCGTGAGCGGTTATAGCCGTACTCGCAGGTAGTAAACCAGTAATGGGATTTTGACGACTGAGAATAATTGTCTTGATTTGCTGGTAATAATTTTCTAAGCGAGCATACAACTTGGTAGTGTCCATGATCTTATTTGCTACAACTAGCGCCAATCTACCCTATAACTGTGAAATCAAGCAGCCTAGCCAAAGGCGGTGCTATTACAGCTGAGGATGGTATAGGTTTATTATTATCTCCTGTTCTCGGTCTGAATAGTTGGGTAATCTCATGCGCATCTACATTGCATAACTACTAATAAGGGCTGTCAACAGTCAACAGTCAACAGTCAACAGTCAACAGCCCTCACAATGGATTGTGCAACTTAAAAGCAGATTCGCTTAATCTTTCGCCGATTCAATAGGCTAACCTCAATATTTATCCTGATGCGGGAGAATATCGCAGGAAAATATGATACAAACCCATATTTTATGCTAATTTATCTATTTTTAACCTGTGAGATTTATTTGCGTTTTTCTACTGATTCACTTAAAGAGAAATTTCTTCAAATCTTCATCTTTATCAAGGGATAGATACATCTAAATTTAAGACATTTTTAATAGTTCTAAAGTAGGATAAATAATCATACAAGAGATGCAATCCTACCCAAAGATAAATTCAGTAAATTATGGGTAAGGAAACTTTTGAAGATAAAAAATTAATAAATAGGATAGGTAATTATGTCTGTACGTTATAACCAAAATAATGCACCCCTAGTTAAAGTTGTTTACTCTCAAGTTAAAGTTAATGGCAAACTTCAGTTAATACCACTAGAACTATATGCAGACGGTTCTCTCAAGCGTTCTCTGGTATAAATTTTATCTAAGTTTGGGTTTTAGCGATCGCATTCTCAAAAAACCCCTCTTGTGAGCAATTTTTTACCATAAATTCTCCTAAGCTACTGAAGTAATAACTACATCACAAAAAAATTGAGCAAACCTCTGCGTTCCTGTGCGTTATAAAAACATTACTTCTGTACCACACCTAACTAGGAATCGCCACAATCTTTGCAAACATAGATTCTTCTGTAGGGCACAAACATAGTTTTGTGCCTCTATTAATGTATAGTTATAGAAAAATAGTAACAATCTCAGCCATTGCGATCGCGACTCTACAAGAACGACTTTCTCAAACTAACAACCTTCGGAAAGCCTCTTCGAGTGAACAAGGTATTCCACAAACAAATCTACATTCTGCTTTGCAGCATTCGCTAATGAATTGTGTTTAAGTACGTAATACTGCTCTGACTCTACTAGAGTAGCTACTCTGTATTCTTCCCTATTCGCTTATCCGGAAAATTTTGGAATCTTTGTAATAATTTTAACTTTTTAAGTGAGAATCTACTTGCCAATAGTGATAACACAGTAAAAGCGCATCTATCTTGTGAAAGAGAAATTTAGATAACTTAAAGATTTGATGAACAAGTTTCTTTTCTGTTGTTTTTCATGCAGACTTAAGTAATATCACTGCTTTACATAAATCTTTGATATTACTAGTTTTTGCGAAAAATTAATAAATATGCCAGCTATTTCTCAAAAATTAAATAATTCTATTGCTGTTATAGATAAACATCGCATAACCAGCAATTACACTCATACGCTTCTCAGTACTTCTTGCAATTTATTTCCAAATATTACTTATTTAGGCACAAGTAATATAACCCACATTCCGCACCCTAACTGTCACAAAGGGGTTATTACTGACTATTGCTACTTAAAAGAGAGTAAAATAATACTTTATTGTTTATGTTGTCAGATTATTTACCCACCCTAAATAATATTTATGTTCTCAATAAACAGCAATAATTATTTATGATTCCTCGATAAATAAAAATTTATGATTTTTACGATAATATCTGTATTTAGGTTATAAAATGTAGATAAAAAACCATGATAATTTGTAACTATTAATTTTCATTAATAGTCTCTATCACAAATAAATTTTTGATAGACTATGATTAACATTTATAATAGTAGTAACAATTTTCTGGGAGAAAACTCAGAATATATTCTCTTTCTGAAGTCAAATTTAATATTGATATTTGATTATCAAATTTAACTAAATGTATGGATTGAAACCGTTGAAATATCCATCGCATAGTCGGGTTATTTACAGATTTACCCAACTGATTTTTAATAGTAGATTCAGACGCTGATAAAGCTTTTCTTATTTGTCTTTGAGCTAAAGTATAGACTAATAGACATAATCCTAGTATCATAGCCATAGCTTCAATTCTTTCTGGAGATTTCAGAAAAATACTATCTGCAAAAAATAAAGGGTCTTTGAGAAATCCAAATCCTCTCTCGCAGCTTTGCTGCGCCTTATATTCAGAAATAATATTATCATTACTAAAAGATTTTTCATCTAAAATGTTTGTCGCAAGTATGAAACGTCCAGCACTTATATAAGCTGTTTTAATAGCTTTGATATTCTCGCATAATGTGGCATTTACTTGATAAGCAATGTTTTTCTGATCCTCTGATTGCTTCTCCAAGTAATTAACGTTTTCAATTTGATGATATTTTAATTGTTTATTTAAGCTCTTTACAGATTTAATAGCCTCTTCCTTAAATTGAAAGTTTGCTGATAGCAGTTTTTTGAGCTTAGATAATGCATTAACTTTTGACTTAGATATCCTTTTTTCTAATTGCCGTAAATCAGATTCTTTTCTGGAGAGTGCTTTCTACAACTAACCATCTCTGTTCGACTCCAGCATAATTGCTTTTGATTACAGAATAATAATATCCTGGTAAAGAACTACTAATAAAATCAGGCGATAATAATGTTGATACTAGCTCTTTTGCCAGTCCTATAGTCATCGGTACTCTACATAACCATTTGATTCCAGATAATGAATTTATGTTTTTTGCATTATACAAAGCCGCATCTGCGACCATTAAACTATTATCCGAATGTATTTCTGATTTTTGTATTTGCTCTTTGTATTCTAAAAATATTTTCGCAAAACTTGAAGAATCTGATTGATTTCCAGATGCCGATTTTAAAAATATTGGTATATCTCCATCTTCCGATGATATTAAGTCTATGATAAATTGTTTTAAATCTGGTCTATGGTCACGAGAATAGCCATAGGTAATCTCAATAGCTTGTGGTGATTTAATTTGAGCATTTGATGAATTATTATCAAAAGTTACATCTGGTAAACTAGTGTTGTATTCACCATGTAAGTGGAGTGAAGTCGAATCCAAGTGTGACGATTTTAAACTAATATTGAATTCTTTTATCACCTGACTACTAATAGCTACAAATATCTCCGTTAAGCCTTTAATAAATAATTTATCCATGACTCTACCTAATTTATCATCATTTAAATATTCGGCTTTTACTCCTTTTCCGATTAGATGTTCACAAGGTTTATCTTGAAAAAAATCTGGAAACATATATAAAGGACTGCTTACAAAACCCAATCCATTTAATATCATTGCTTTGACCACATGTCCTGGGCTGATTTTTTCTCCTGGCTCTTGACGGATTAATTCATTAATAATTTCTACCAAGCCTATAGAGTCTATAATTCCTGCTATTATACCCAAATGATCTAGATTTTGAATTTCGATTTCTTTCAGATTAGACATAGTGATAGAACAGAGTAAACAACATCTGTTCAAATTTTCATATTTTATGTACCTAAAAATCTATTTGCTCTTCCGTCAGGTTAGTTCTGACCATTTCTCGACCAACTAATCATAAGTAATCATCATCTATAACTATGTCTGCTGGTTAGATAATTCTGTATGATTGGTATCAAAAAATATAAGTATTTTCGTGATCGCTCTTTGGAGAAAAACTTTTTGGTTTACTGCTAATTATTCTTATTAAGTTTTAAAATACTACTCCCGATTATAGTTCATAAGTACTATTTACTGAAAATTAGTTAAGTACAAATGAACTTGTGACAGTTAGGGTGCGGAATGTGGGATATATATAATCCTAAAGGCTGGATTTCTCTAAAATTACTTGCAACTTGTGCGATCGCAGCAGCAGAAGCTGTTACCAAGTGCGCGAATTGATATTATGAAGCGATCGCCTATTCTCACAAGTGCATTGTTTGACCTTTGTAAGCGAGCGCCCCGCAAGTGCGATCGCACTTGCAGTAATAGATTCAGCTAATTGCTTTTGCTAGGAATGCCATCACAGACAGTGCGATCGCTGGCGAGGAATGCGATCGCCCCGCCAGTTTACCACAAGTGCGATCGCATGATCAGTAATTGATCAGCTAATCGCTCTTGTTAGGAATGCCATCACAGACAGTGCGATCGCGATCGCACTCATTGGGATTTGATTGTAAATAAACACGTAGCCTATTGCAACTGTAGAGTCAACAAGTCTACCAACTATCTTTACTGACTGAAAATCAGCGATGTCTACGACGGGCTACGCCTACAACGATAGACTGTTCATATCTCCCTAAATCTTGTCGCAGTTGCTAGTACTTTACATTGGGATCTATGTTCACCATATAGTATGAGATGTATAGACAGTTACGAGTAGTGAGGTTATAACTCAAAGGAAATGGACTTTCATCGTAGGGAAGCCAAAACTAAACCTCGGAAATTGGCAACCACAATTAAATGAAGCGACTTGTTTACTTCAACCTACCTCATGACTACTTAATCCAGCAGCTAGCTAAGTATCCGGCTCTTAAAATAATTACCCCAACATCACAAGCAGCACGAGCATTCCGAAGCGATCGCTCTAATTCATATTTCTATTCTGCAACGCCTTAAATTTTGTATGGGAAATTTGAAATTCCCTGTTGCAATCTGGGAATCATTATTTTGTATGCAATTTCCCAGTTACAAGATCTATATATTCCTAACTATTCAGCAATGCCGCTATTAACCACTCACGAAACCAATCACAAATTTATACATCCAGAAGGCAAAGAAACTGACCAGCAAAATAGTAGTACTAATGTGATATTACAATTGCGTGCTGTCACAAAAACCTATGCTAATGGCTGTCACGCATTATTAGATGTGAACCTAGAGGTAAAACAAAAAGAATTTTTATTTATTACTGGCCCTAGTGGTTCTGGTAAATCAACTCTGTTGAAACTGTTTTATGGTGAAGAGTTGGCAACCCAAGGGGAAGTTATTGTAGATAACTGCAACATTGCCGCATTGCGGGGCGATCGCTTGTCTTTATTAAGGCGACGTATTGGCATTGTATTTCAAGACTATAAACTGATTCCCCAACGGACAGTAGCTGAAAATGTGACTTTTGTCCTGCAAGCTCAAGGGTATACCAGAAAAGAAATTCAACGTCGTTTAGAACCTACATTAAAGCTGGTGGGTTTGGTTTCTAAAGCGAACTCCTTTCCCGATCAACTTTCTGGTGGAGAACAACAACGTGTAAGCATTGCACGAGCAATTGTTGGAACACCACCACTGCTTTTAGCGGATGAACCAACCGGAAACCTCGATCCAGATAATTCTTGGCAAGTGATACAGATTCTCCAAAAGTTAAATTCCTTTGGAGCAACAGTAATTGTAACTACTCATGATGAACAACTAGTACGTAGGTGCAATCATCCAGTAGTACAAGTCCGCAATGGCAGGCTATATCAAAAATAAGCCACAGTTATGAGTTAAATGGCTCTAGCTGGAAAATAGCGTTGACTGTTGACTCTTAAGAGATATTTTCATCCTTGGTTGTGTCAAAACCTGGAGTGAATAACTGACTGGTACTGAGTTGTTGACTGAATTTGTTAACTCATGCCTATATTTGGGCAATAAGAGAAGATTCTGGACTCTGTACAGAGGTTTCTAAGATGTCTGGGGATTCCCACCAACTGGGTTCAGAAAAATTTTCCTGCCGAATGGGAATCTCAATGACAAACTCTGCACCATTTCCTGGGCAGGAGATACAGTACAAAGAGCCACCATGTTTTTCAACCACAATTTGATGGCTAATTGACATTCCTAAGCCTGTTCCTTTACCAGCAGGCTTAGTTGTAAAGAATGGATCGAATACCCGCTTTTGTACTACTTCGGAAATTCCCGGCCCATTATCTGTAATCCGAATAGCAATGCGATCGCCTCCTACAACTTCTGTATGAATCCGAATTATCGGTGATAATTTATGGTCAAAATTCTGCGTATTTGCCATTAACTCTTCCAAAGCGTCAATTGCATTACTGAGTACATTCATAAATACTTGGTTCATTTTGCCAGCAAAACACTCAACTGGCGGCAAATTCCCATAATCTTTAATCACTTGGATCGTTGGATAGCCTGGTTTCGCCTTCAAGCGATGGTCAATGAGCATCAGCGTACTGTTTAAACCATCGTGGATATTTACTTTTTTGACTTCAGCTTCATCATGACGGGAAAAGTTGCGGAAGGATTGCACGATTTCCTGAATCCGTTGAGTTCCAATTGCCATTGAAGAAACAATTTTAGGTAAATCTAAGCGGATAAACTCCAAGTCTATTTCTTTGGATTTCTTAGCAATCTCTAGCGAGGAATCAGGAAACTGAGTCTGGTAAAGACTAATGAGGGCTAGCAAGTCTTCAATATAACAACTAGCGTGCTGAAGATTGCCATGTATAAAGTTGACTGGATTATTGATTTCGTGTGCTACACCTGCTACTAACTGACCCAGTGTCGCTAATTTTTCTGATTGGATCAGTTTCACTTGAGCCTTTTGCAGATCGTGTAATGCTTGAGAAAGTTCTTTAGTTCTTTCGGATACTCGTTGCTCTAACTCTTGCGTTAACTTCTGTAATGCTAATTCTGCGGACACTCGTTCTTGAATTTCTTGTTGAAGACGTGCATTTTGTTGCTCTAAAGCAACACTAATATTTTGTAGTTTCAAATGAATTTGGATACGAGCTAAAGCTTCCGCTTGCTGAAACGGCTTAGTAATATAATCTACAGCACCTAAAGAAAGTCCTTTGACTTTATCTACTGTGTCAGCCAGGGCAGTCATAAAAATGATGGGAATATGTTTTGTTTTTGGATTTGCCTTCAATCTCTTACAAGTTTCAAATCCATCAATTCCTGGCATCATTACATCTAATAAAATTAGCTCTGGTGGTTCATATTCAATTTGCTTAATTGCGCTTTCACCACTAGTAGCAACTGCCACATCAAATCCTGCATCTGTTAAAGCTTCCGAAAGTACTTCTAAGTTTGTAGGAGTGTCATCAACAATTAAGATTAAATTTGTGTCTGAATTTTGCATTATTTTATCTATTTTTTTGTTAATAATATATATCTTAGCAAACGTTAGTTAGAATTATTTATTTTTGATATATTTCTCCATGATATTTTGAATTTTTTCTATTTGAAAGCTTTGTGCTAACTGTTGTAATTCTTGCACAAAAGGTCTAAATTTTATATCTGTGTTTTCGATTTTATTGAGTTGGTTCTGTATTGCTTTAATGCGACCTTTTAAAGCTAGTTCATATAACTGTTGTAATTCATCAATTGGAGGTAGTACGACTTCTTGTGTAATTGGTGAATCTGTATTATTATCATCATAAATCCATTCTAATTCTAGATACATTTGTAATTTTTCAAATAGCTCAGATGCTTGCACCGGCTTAGGAAGAAAGTCATCACCGCCTGCATCTAAACTCTTCTGTTTATCAGAGTCGAATACACTTGCGGATGAAACAATTATCTTCAGATGAATCAAATCAGGAGAATTTCGCAAATGTTGGATCATCTCCAGTCCATTCATTCCTGGCATACTCACATCTGTAATAATTAAATCAGGTATAGATTCAGCTATTTTTTCTAATCCTTCTTGACCATCTTTTGCTTCTACAATTTCAAAACCAATAGGCTCAAGTAGATTAACTAATACAGAGCGATTTTCCCAACGATCGTCAACTACTAAAATTTTGCGTTTTTCACCTTGAAAACTAATAATGGTTCCCTGTTGCGAAACCTTAGATTTATCTGCCCATTCTCTAGATTCAGATATTTCTGCATCAAACCAGAAGATACTACCTTTTTCGGGTTGACTTTGTACTTCTATAGTTCCGCCCATCATTGACACAATTTTTTGGCTGATAGCTAAACCTAATCCAGTTCCCTCTGATTGTTTTTTAACGTTACCTACCTGCTCAAATGGTAAAAATATTTTCTCTAATTGCTCGCTAGTCATTCCTACACCAGTATCTTCCACGATAAAGCGAATTTGGTAGGTAGATGATTCATCTTGATCGGCATTTTTTATCTGCTTAATTTTGACTGTAAATGTAACACTACCTTTTTCCGTAAACTTAATAGCATTACCCAATAAATTAATTAAAACTTGGCGTAATCTTTTTTCATCAGCATGGATACCTATTGGAAGTAATCTGTCAGGCTGGTAAACAAAAGATATCCCTTTTTGCTCGGCTTTAATACGACAAATTTCAGAAACTGCTTGGAGGAAAGAAGGAAAATGAAAACTTGTAGGATATAACTCCATTTTCCGAGCTTCTATTTTCGAGAGGTCAAGAATATCATTAATCAGAGTTAACAGATGTGAAGCGCATTGATTAATAATATTGATGCCTTTCTGCTGTTTATCTGATAAGCTTTTTGAAGCTTGCAGAATTTGCGCATAACCGAGAATTCCGTTGAGAGGAGTACGTAATTCATGACTCATATTAGCTAGGAATTCGCTTTTAGCACGATTGGCACTATCAGCTAATTCTTTAGCTTCCTTCAATGCAACAGTACGTTCTTCAACTCGCAGTTCTAAATCCTCGAAAGACTCTTTTAGTTGAACTGTCATTTGGTTAAATGACTGTGCCAGAATTTCTATTTCATCAGCATTCTGCAACTCCAAACTTTGGGACTTATGGCTATTCGTAATTACTGCACCATCTTGTCCCAAACGAAGTGCCCTTTGGGCATCAGCTTCTGCCAGTTTCTGACACTCTTCTAGAATGGGTTGTAAGCGATTATTGAGTTGACGGATAAACAAGGTGACTACTAAGGCTAGTACCATTCCAGCACCTAAAGCACCACCAACTGCAATAGATAATACCGGAACTAACACAACTGACTGAGGCACTACTGCCAACATCAACCAATTTGTTCCATGTACTCGTTGAAATACCCAGTATTTACCCTTTGCTTGTACAAAACCGTCATTATTGGTTGCTATTTTTTCCCATACTTCTCTTAATTCTGGTATATCCTTATAAGTTGCAAGTGACTTAGCTTTTTCTGGTTCCGGTGGATATGCTAGTAAATTTCCTTGTTCACTTAAAATAACAAAATAACCACCTCCTTTTGTCACAGGTACTTTAACCTTTTCTCCTATAGCTGTGACATTAATATCTAAACCAGTGACACCAATTAAAGTATTATTATCAGAAATAATAGGGCCTGTGTAAGTAGTTAAAGTTAGTCCATACCATTTATATGGTTCATACCAAATATCCTTTCTAGCTTGGACAACTCTCTGATAATAACTTTGCTTTTGATAATTATCTTCCTTAAAAAGTTCTGCATAGCGGATACGATCGTATGGTTTTGGTAAAACTTCACCTATCTGTCCAGAGGTTTTTTGGTCAATATAAAAGTAAGGCCAATACCATTCTCTATCTGGTACAAGTTGGAAGGGCGTTTGACCAATACCAAGACCAGTTGTTAAAATTGAACGTTCTTGGAAAATATCAAAAACTAATTGTTTATATGCTTGTGGATCGGTAATTCCTTGATGCTGCATAGTTTTAACAGCAGCAGACAAGTTCCTCATAGACTGTTCTACTCTAGCCAATGAACCTTCTACCGACTTAACTTGTGTACTTAAATTACCTTTAATTTCATCTTTAGCACGATTTTCTAGTGCTTGATAGAAAAAGTATGACATGCTACCTAATCCTACTAAAGCACCACTTAATACATAGAAAAAGAGTCTTGAGCCAATAGAATTATGTATAAAGCCTGTCTTTGATTTCATTAGCACTACCTCACTGCAACTACATGATGTTGCTTACTTATATAAAAATGTCTATACAAGTACTCATAATTCATAGTTCCCTAATAGATGAGTAGAATACCATTTAACAACGAAGAATTTTTTAGATGATGTCAGGAATCAAGTAACTAGCGGTATATATCTATTAGTGTCATATATCTTCTGCATCTTCATAGGTTCTTTGGCTATGTCTGTAGTAGCTTCAGGATTTTCTACAGGGGATTGTAGAAAACCACTTTGGATAAAGTAGGAAAAGTAAGCATTAATCACTTTAGAATCAACGTTTGGACAGATTATAGAAGTTTCTCGCAAGCCAGTGAGGGTATTTTCGTAGCTAAAAGCTTGAGATGTCAATAAAAATGTCTCAAAATACGTCAAGTTAGTTTGAGGATTTTTTTCAGTAAATAGCGATTTTATGGGATTTAAAACATTTTCTTTATATTTTTCAAGGCTGAGTAAATCTGCTTGCCATTTTTCCTGTGGTAGTACTTGAATTAAATAGCCTAAATTGCGAATTTCACCTATAAGTTTTTCCCATGACAACGGATTAGGATTCACAATATGGAAAGCTTTTCCTAAAGATTCTTTTTGTCTTGATAAATGTACTATTGCTTTACTAGCGTAGTCTATAGGAGTTATATTTACCCATTTATACATAAGATTGGGAGCGCTACCCATTTGAATCATACCTTTGATAATTCGACTCATCAGATCATTCGTGTGATAAACACCTGTTTCACTATGACCTGAAATCATTCCTGGTCTATAAATACAAATAGGAATTCCTCTCTCTTGAGCGGCAATTATTAGCTGTTCAGCAACCCACTTTGTTTGGGTATATCCTCTGGTTAGTCCTGCGCCATTTGCTAAATAATCATCTTCAGAAATTACCTTCTTATCATGAAATATGAGAGGCTTAAGTACATCAATAGTGGATATAAAGTTAACAGGAGTAACTTTACCATGAGCAGCTAATCTTAAAATTTCTTGAGTTCCCAAGACATTGGTAGATTGCAATGCTTTGTAAGGATAAACTAAGTTTACGAATGCTCCAGAGTGATAAATTAGATCGAGTTTGCCGGCTAAATCTTGAAAATTTTCATTAGTTAAACCGAATAGAGGCTTTGATAAATCTCCTACTATAGGAATTATTCTAGAATTTAACTTATCGCTCCATAGCATGTAACGTTCGAGATTAATCTGTATTTTTTGTCTACCCTCTTCAATATGGGAAGCACGAACCAGACAGTAAATATTAGCTTGTGTTTGTTGTAGAAGCTCATACAGAATAAAAGCGCCTAAGAAACCTGTTGCTCCAGTTAAAAATATATTTTCTGGTTCAGATGCTGATTCTTCAAAATTGGTTTGAGGATAAATTGTTGGATCTAAGATAACTTCACTCTGCAAATTCACCTTAGTTTCTTCTTCAAGGAAACGGGAATAATCTGAGGATTCCAATATATTGATAGCTTTGATGAATCCGTTTATAGTCGGCTCCTTAATAACATAGGAAAGAGGTAACTCTACTTGCATTGTCTTTTCTATCCGAGACAGCAACTGAACTATTAATAGCGAATGTCCTCCTAGATCAAAGAAATTATCATAGATTCCGATTGGTTCAATATCTAATACCTCAGACCAAATTTCAGCCAGTTGCTTTTCAAGTAAATTAGTGGGTGCAATGTAAACTTCCGTTAAAATTGGTCGGTCTTTTTTGGGTTTGGGAAGCGATCGGCGATCAATTTTCCCATTTGGTGTTAATGGTAGAGTGTCCATGACTACAAATACCGAAGGAACCATGTAGTCAGGTAAGTTTTTCTTGATAAATGTTTGTAGCTGAGGAACTAAATTAATTTTCTCGTTAGCTTTTAGAGGATAATTAGCATATTCTTTCCAAGGCTTTAATTCTGCTATTTTTTCGATTAGAACAAAATTATCGCTTTGATATTTTTGTTTCAATTGATTGTGCAGTATGACATCATAAGTACCTAAATTTCTGCACTCAGAATAAGTAACTCGAACACTATAAGGTATATATTGCTTGAGGCTCCAAAATTCTTCTGGATGCACAGCTTGATCTGGAGAAATTTGCTGCAAAGATTGCTGTAATTCTCCTACTGTCTTCGGTTTATGGGTACTGGTTAATAATTCTACTGCTTTCCTATCTAGGAAAATACGAGCATCAGGTACGTTGCTAATCTTAATAGTTTTTGGTTGTTCCTTTTGAAGGAATTGACAAATTGCTGGGATCGAGAGATTCTGTTGTTGCCAATCCCAATATAAAGTATCTGTCTGTGGATATATCTCTGTATCTACATGAAGGATAACATCAAACCGAAACTTAATGAGTTCATTTTCAAAGTAGCCTCGTTTGAGTAAAGTTTCAACATAAGTGATGCGAGGTATATGATGGTTTAAAGCAGAAAAAAAGTCTGGATGAATTACTAGTTCTCTATCTTGGTAAATTTTATCTTTGATTAACTGTTGAAGTTGATAAGTAGAAATAGAGGCAATAGTCTGGCTAATTTGAAGTGCAGTATGGAAAGTTTCTAGTAATGGTAAACTACGAACGTCACCAATAAAGATTTTTCCGCCTGGTTTAACTAACTTGACAACTTGCTCAATTACCTGCAAAAGATAATCCACACTAGGAAAATATTGAATAACCGAATTGAGGATTACTGTATCAAAGCTGGCTGGTTCTAATTGTTCAAGTTCATGAGCAGACGCTTCTGATACTTTTACATGCGACCATTTATGTGGATCTTTCTGGATTTGTTGCTCAATATAGGTGATAGCTGCGGGTGAAATATCTGTACCTACATAATGAGTACAATGCGGAGCAATAGGAAATAAAAGTAGTCCTTTTCCACATCCAATTTCTAAAACTCGTTGAGGATGTAAAGAAAGAATCCGGTCAACGGTGCTGTCTACCCATTGGCGCACCTCTTCTGTGGGTATAGGTAGACCAGTAAAACTATCGTTCCAACCAGCCCAATCTTCCGGTGAATTGCTGTAGTTAGCATTCCACACTTTCTTCCATTCTTGAAGTTGATCAGTAGAGAAATGCTCGATTGATATTGATGAATTCAACTCATCTTGGTGAGTTTGAGGGACAACATAGGCAACTAAGCGTTTGTTCCCTGGTTGATCTTCTCTAGCAATTACTACTGCTTGTTTTACGTATGGATGCTGGCCCAGAACTGCCTCAATATCGCCTAATTCAACTCGAAAGCCACGGATTTTAACTTGATAATCAATCCGACCAATAAATTCAATATTTCCATCTGGTAAATAGCGAGCTAAATCTCCAGTTTTGTAGAGGCGAGCTTCTGGCTCATCACTAAAGGGATGAGGGATGAACCTCTCATGGGTTAGTTCTGGACGGTTGAGGTAACCGCGTGCAACTCCATCGCCACCAATATAGACTTCACCTGGTATACCAATAGGAGCAAGTTTAAGCGGATCGTTTTTGCGGCGTGCTGGTTCTTGGAGTAGATAAATCTGTGTGTTAGCAATAGGGTGACCTAAGGGTACAAAAGTGCTACCAGGTTCTACTTTATGTACCATTGACCAAATAGTGGTTTCAGTAGGCCCATACATATTCCACAAAGAGCCACCCTTTTCTAGTAGTTGATTAGCCAGTCCTAAAGTCAAGGCTTCTCCACCACATAGCATTTTCAGTTGCTTGTTACCTTGCCATCCAGAGTCGAGGAGGAGACGCCACGTTGCTGGAGTAGCTTGGATGACTGTAGCGCCAGATTGATGCAAAATTTGCGATAGCTGTTTGCCATCAGCTACGGCTTCACGACTAACCAAAATAATCCGCGCACCGACAATTAGAGGTAAAAATAACTCTAAAACTGCTATATCAAAGGATATTGTGGTAATTGCCAATAATACATCGTTTTGGCTTAATCCTGGTTCCTCACGCATAGAATTCAGGAAGTTTATGACCGCACGATGGATAATCTGAACGCCTTTAGGTTTACCAGTAGAACCGGATGTATAGATGGTATAGGCTAAATTGTCAGGATTGACACCACTCTCGACATTTTCTGTACTGTGTTGAGAAATCGCTGGCCAATCTGTATCTATACATATGACCTTGACATTTTTCATCTGTGGTAATTGCTCTATCAGATGCTTTTGAGTGATGAGTATTGGCATCTGAGAATCTTCTGCCATGAATTCTAGGCGTTCTTGAGGATAGCTAGGATCGAGAGGGATATAAGCTCCGCCAGCTTTGAGTATGCCTAGCAACCCTATGAACATTTCGAGCGATCGCTCTATACAAACCCCTACTAAAGTCTCTGGTTTTACCCCCAGTGTTCTCAGGTATTGTGCTAATTGATTAGCTTTTTGATTCAGCTGTTGATATGTCAGTTGCTCATTTTGAAAAACGACTGCTACAGCATCAGGGGTTTGTGATACTTGAAGTTCCACTAGTTGATGAATGGAAACATTTTTTACATTACGAAGCATGGATTTTTCCATATAACCAAATGTTGAACTGGAAATACTCAGAGTAATCAGCAGTAACCTTTTCAAGTCTGTGGCAGTGCATCCCTTAATTGTTTTCAGTACAGAGAATTTTTTAATTAGGCTACTTTGTAGTATATTTGACTTTGCTTATCAGTAATAATTTAAATACATCAATCAAAATCTAGAAAAAATCAATGTATGAATCATAGTATTACTAACTGGAATTAATAGCTTGAGTAATCTCACTAGATGCGGCGCAAACTAGCTTAGATACTATCTATCTGAGATTTTGTGATAATTTTTCAGTGATTTTACGATTAAGCAGAAAGTGTTTTTCAAAAATAAATTAAAGTTTTTACTAGAATATTTAAAATTTTGATATTGAAGAATCCAAAAAATGGTTGCAATTAAACTTCATGAAAATATTGTTGATAAATACAAAAAAATTATGTAAAACCTGATCTTATAACCAGGAATAATTTTCCCTTTTTTTTCACACCGTCTCCCTGGGGAAGTGAGTGAGTAACAGTTTATGGTGTGAGGTATTATCAAACATTCCTGGGGATTAGGGAGAAGGTATTTGGCAAAAATGTTTGAAAACTGCATAATTCTCAATTTTTAGTGATTGAGAAGGTTTTTTTCAGCAATTTATCAACGATAAAGCCATGACTACTATTCTCAGAAGAGGCGAAAGCGGTAATCAGTGGGATCGTTTCTGTCAATGGATTACTAGCACTGAAAATCGGCTTTATATCGGCTGGTTTGGTGTAATAATGATTCCTACTTTGTTAACTGCGACGATTTGTTTCATTATTGCCTTTATTGCGGCACCGCCTGTGGATATTGACGGTATTCGCGAACCTGTCTCTGGTTCTTTACTCTACGGTAATAATATTATTTCTGGTGCTGTTGTACCTACGTCCAATGCGATTGGGTTGCATTTCTACCCACTTTGGGAAGCGGCTTCGATGGATGAGTGGCTATACAATGGCGGCCCTTATCAACTGATTGTTTTGCATTTTTTGATTGGCATCTTTTGTTGGTTGGGTCGGCAATGGGAGTTAAGCTATCGTCTGGGGATGCGTCCGTGGATTTGCGTGGCTTACTCAGCACCTGTAGCGGCTGCGACTTCTGTATTCTTAATTTACCCAATTGGTCAAGGTAGTTTTTCTGATGGGATGCCTTTAGGTATCAGTGGTACTTTTAACTTCATGCTTGTCTTCCAAGCAGAACATAACATTCTGTTCCACCCGTTCCACATGTTAGGGGTAGCAGGTGTATTCGGCGGTTCCTTATTCTGCGCGATGCATGGTTCCTTGGTATCTTCCTCTCTCGTTAGGGAAACAACTGAAGTTGAATCGATTAACTATGGCTATAGATTTGGGCAAGAACAAGAAACCTACAGCATTGTCGCGGCTCATGGTTACTTTGGACGTTTAATTTGGCAATATGCCAGCTTTAATAATTCTCGTTCTTTGCACTTTTTCTTGGCGGCTTGGCCTGTAGTTTGTATCTGGTTGACGGCTTTGGGTATCAGTACGATGGCATTTAATTTGAATGGTTTTAACTTTAACCAATCAGTGCTTGATTCTCAAGGTCGTACAGTTGCTACTTGGGCTGATGTGGTGAACCGTGCCAATTTAGGGATTGAAGTGATGCACGAACGCAATGCGCATAACTTCCCCCTAGATTTGGCTAGCGGTGAGGTAATACCTGTGGCTTTTGTAGATGCTGAGATTCAAGGTTAATCTTCGGTTAATATAATTTAACGGCGCTCTCTGATTAGAGGGCGCTTTTTTCGTGGAATCACAGATGCAGTCAGAGCAAGGAAAGCTGTAGGCACAGGAATTACTCGGATGATGCTGAGTGATGAATAATCTGGGACAGCGATCGCATCTGGTGTTGCTGAGTACATTTCGGAAATTGTAACTGGCTTAGATTGATAAAATATGACATTTGCTATTTCAAAGGATTTTTAATCAGCAATTCAATATAAGATGTGAAATTTAAATTCTCAAATCACAATGACCAACCTAACTCCTAATTCTAGTTTTAGTTTGACGCTCCGCTTACAGATTCCCAATCGTGTGGGGATGCTGGCTTCTGTTACCCAGGCGATCGCTGCTAATGGGGGACTATTAGGACAAATTGATTTAATCGAGCAAAGCCGCAAAGAGTCTACCCGCGATATTACTGTGGATGCAGCTAGCACTGAACACGCGGAAACTATTGTGCAAGCGGTAAAAGCATTACCTCACATTCAAATTGTGAATGTGTACGATCGCACTTTTAATTTACATCGTGGCGGTAAAATCAGCATTGCTAGCCGCATTCCCCTCAGAAGTGTTTCCGATTTAGCTATGGCTTACACTCCAGGGGTGGGGCGGATTTGTACAGCGATCGCGCAAAATCCCGAAGAAGTCTATAACTTAACCATCAAAAAGAATACGGTGGCAATTGTTACCGATGGTAGCGCTGTCTTGGGTTTGGGAAATTTGGGGCCAGATGCGGCTTTACCAGTAATGGAAGGTAAAGCGATGCTGTTTAAAGAATTCGCTGGTATCGATGCTTTCCCTATCTGCTTGGCAACCCAGGATACAGATGAGATTGTCCGTACAGTGAAAAATATTGCACCGGTGTTTGGTGGCGTAAATTTGGAAGATATCGCCGCCCCGCGCTGTTTTGAAATTGAAGCGAGACTGCGGCGCGAGTTAAATATCCCCGTATTTCATGATGACCAGCATGGTACAGCAATTGTCACCCTCGCAGCGTTATTTAATGCGTTGAAACTGGTTAACAAGTCACTTGCAGAAGTGCGGATTGTAATTAACGGTGCTGGGGCGGCGGGAGTAGCGATCGCGCGATTACTGCGTAAAGCTGGGGCGGAAAAAATCTGGATGTGCGATTCTAAAGGTATTCTCTCTCTGAGTCGGACTGATTTAACAGAGGAAAAGCGGGAATTTGCGGTTAAGGCTCAAGGTACCCTAGCTGGTGCGTTGCAAGGCGCAGATGTGTTTATTGGTGTGAGTGTACCCGGAGTTTTGACTCCAGAGATGCTGCAAGCAATGGCAAAAGATGCGATCGTGTTTGCAATGGCAAATCCAATTCCGGAAATTCAGCCGGAGTTAGTGACTAAAAATGTAGCTGTGATGGCGACTGGACGCAGCGATTACCCAAATCAAATTAATAACGTGCTGGCTTTTCCCGGAGTATTTCGTGGTGCTTTAGATTGTCAAGCACCGACAATTACCGCCACAATGTATTTAGAAGCGGCGAGTGCGATCGCGTCTTTAGTTAAGCCTGCAGATTTGGATCGGGAACATATTATTCCCTCGGTATTTGACGATCGCGTTGTTACTGCTGTATCTGCGGCGGTACAACAAGCAGCGCGTCTAGAAGGGATTGCGCAGAGTTAGATTAATCAGGGGATGGGATGATTAGCCCATCCCCAAATGTTTATTCTGCGTTGACAAATTCTAAGTAGCTGTTACTGAGTTCTTTGACTGCTGCGTCGTAAAACTGCTTACCATGTTCTGGAGTAGCTAGGGCGGGATTGGAACCCATACGTCCATCTGGGTAATGCAAGCGAAAATCAGCCGCACTGTAAATTCTGTGTCCTTTGGCGACTTCTGGTGAGAGGGGTGCTTGCTTGATGGCTTCGGGATATACGAATTGGGTAACAGCTACTTCGCTAGGGGTGGCATGGGAGCCTTCTTGATCGCCATATAATTCTTTAGCGAGTTTATATACTGAACTGCACATAAACCAGTTAGCAACTTGACATTGTACCTGATGTGCATTGTGAATTTGCAAGTCTTCTAAATAAGCGTAGGTTTCAGAGAAAGCGGCTTTGAGGGTGGCGATGTTACCGCCATGTCCGTTGATAAAGTAGAATTTGCTAAAACCTGCTTTACTCAAACAAGTGATATAGTCTCGTACTACTTGAATTAAAGTAGTGGGACGCAGACTTATAGTACCAGGGAAAGCGGTGTGATGTAGTGCCATACCAACATTGATTGTAGGCCCTACCATTGCTTGAGTGGCTTCACCCACACCACGGGCGATCGCTTCTGCACAAATAGCATCTGTACCAATTAATCCAGTGGGGCCATGTTGTTCTGTGGAACCTATCGGCAGAATAATACCTGTAGACTGCAACAGATAAGTTTCAACTTCAGGCCAGGTACTTAAATGTAGTAGCATTTTTAATTAACGTCCTCATCAAAATTGCTGTGGAAAGAAACATTTTTCTACTAAGTAGCATCATGAATAATTAGCCTTCCACTAACATGATTATGAACTCCCTGAGTGGGAGGTGGAGATGATCATTTAAATGAGAATTGATGAATTTTAAGTACTGCTTGGTATAAGTGGGGAATTTTTTTAAACGCAGAGTCACGCGGAGGTTTGCGCAAAGTTACGCTGAGTGTTTCTCTGGCGTTGCTATAAATTAATGAAATGGTGTATTTAGGATAAGAAGATGTGGGTTCTCAATCTGTGAGGAGATGAAGGCTAGTACATCACGGCGTAAATAAACATGCCTTTCAAAATTAGCGAAATGCTTACTGTGTCTTAATTTTGAATTCCGGCTTGCGGTACTAGTAGTATATTTTTTGTTTAGTCAAAGTAATAATGCTTTTTGACATCGCTGATGATTTCCCAGGTACAGGACATTCCAGCTGGAAAGGTGACTAAATCTCCTTTACCCATTTGCACTGGCTGTCCGTTATCAGGTGTCACAATGACATCACCTGTCAAGAAGTAGCAAGTTTCTTGAGTATCATAAGTCCAAGGGAATTTGGACACTTCTTTTTCCCATATACCCCAGTTCGCTACTCCCAACTGTTGAAGGCGTTCTTGACTTGGTTGATGCTCAATTTTAATTTCCATGCGGCTATCTATCTAGTTTTAGCAATAAGATTGGATATCTTCTCCACATTTATCTACTAAATAGCATAGAGCGCGAAAACGCAAGCCAACAAATTGATCGTATAGGGGATTGAGCTTGCACATGGGGGGAATGTGGGCAATTTTGCGACCAAATACGACAACATCACGCTCAAAGGGACATTGAGCCGGAATTAGTTTAGCAATCAATTTGGCTAATTTTGGGTTTTGAATTTCTAGATTATCCAACCATTGGCGTAGTGGTTGCAATAAATCAAATTTTGGTTGTTCCGCGTTGCTAATGGGGCTAATAAAGGCGGAGAAAATAATAGGTTGATTAGTTGTTTTAATCATATTTCTGAGTCACTTTTTTTGTTGTAGATGAACCAATAAGCAAGAGAAATTGTAGCTAGAAGTTCTAACTAGGTAATTTGATATTGTCCTTGGCAATAGAAATACTGCAAGTACAACCAGCTACTTGGCGAGATAGCTGCTAGCAAATAGTGCAACTAATCATTATTTAAACGCACCATTCACTGGAGAACTGTCCAGTTAAATACAAAATAACAAAGAAATTATAAAGCTGGTATAGTTTAAAGTTATTGATTACTTATATTCCTCATACCAAACTTATATATTAAGTCTAAATCCCTAGTTAAGAAAATGCATAGTATCCTGAGATGGACTTATATTTGTACAAGCGATGTTTTCCTCTTACTCTAGCCAGATTTCCTGGGGATTAGGCTAGATAATTCATCAGTTCTTAGGGGGCAAATATCTGGTTATTTGTTATTTTTATTACAAAACTTAATATAAAATTTATCTGGGGTACTAGTAAAAGTCTATTTGCTCAGTTCGCGCTCATATAAGCTCATATAATACTTGGAATTAGGTAAGGGTATTCGGTTCAAAAAGTACATTTTTGTAACCATTAGTTTGTATCTTTTGGAGTGATATTTTCTCAGTGTATACGGAGATGAAAATCACAAGATGCAAAGTAGCAGATCCCCAGCTTTTTGAATCAGTCGGGGATCGTGCAGCTAGTTGAGGTGTGACTGCAGACTAATCTATAAATAATTGAAAAATTCTGCGGGAACTAGTCTTAATTCGCCTGATGTAAAGCGCTCAATGTTAATCCAGATTGCGCGATGTTGATGGTTTTCTGATTCAGAGAAGATTAAACTATCTAACTGATAAAATTTAGGGTCAACAAAATCGCATTCATAAAGTTGAATGATTTCATGTCCTTGTCTACCGTTGAAGATAAAAATATTTTCTAAACAACCTAAATAGCGAATATTAGTTAATTCTGCTTGAATTTCTTCTTGGAATTCTCGTTGTAAGGCTAAAATGCTAGACTCGCCAAAGTCCACACCGCCTCCCAACGCGCGATAAAATGTAGATTGCGTTACAGGGTCGTAGCCTTCGGAGACAAAGATACGTTGGCTATCTCGAATCAATCCTAAGGCTAATACCCTGATTTCCCCTGATTTGCCCATTTTAGTCTCTTAATTAACTAATTATCGTAGATAGAGTAAGCCCGGCTATCACTATCTTCGACGGGCCAATCTTCGTTTTCACCGCCAATATACAACGCTTCAATAGTCACATATTCTTCACTAAGCTGGGTGAGGGCGTTAATTAAGATATCTATTGCGATCGCATCACTAGTTCCCAAATCAAACCAGCAACGCGCCCACTCACCTTCATACTCAAATTCACCCATGTTATGCATTAGCGCCAGTAAGCTTTTGTCATAACCTTGGGAGTCATAATTCATGTAGCTGATTTCTAACCCGGTTTCCTGTACCTGAAGATTTTCGGCGTTAAATGCGCCTAATTTACCCAGGTAAAACCAGGAATTGAACACTTCTTCTACATATTGTCTTTCCCTCGCTGAGGGAATAGTGGTGAATCTTAGCCAAATCCAAACATCAAAAGGATTAAATTCGCGAAACTGAATGTGCATTTTTGGTATATATCTCCATCATCTGAAAATAAGCATAGCAGGTGAGGGGCATGGGGTAGGGACTAGGAGCTAGGGGCTAGGGGCTAGGGAAGGGGGACAAGGAGGATAAGGGGAACAAATGACAAATGACAACTGACAAATGACTAACCCAAACTTTTGAGGGTATCGTTAGCGCGGCTGCGTTCGGATTGGATTTGTTTGACTAAATCGGCGGGGAGTTGGGATTTTTTGCTTAAGGCTATGTCAAAATTGGCGATCGCATCTTGGAGTAGTTGGCGACTGTTTTGTTGTCTCCCTTGTTCGTGGAGAATTTGCGCTTTTAGATAATATACCTCTGGATTATCTGCTGTGGCTTTTACCGCCCGGTTAGCATAATCTAAGGCTTGGGAGTAATTTTTTAAGTCACGGTAAGCAATGGCGATACCCCGATCTACTAAATACTGGGGTGCAGCATTTTTTTCTAGGCGTTGAATGGCTTCGTCTGGGTTAGTAAATGGGAGATTTACTGCTAGAAGTAAATCCATATAGCCTTTAATGAGGTTCAATTCTGGATCGTTGGCGGAAATGGCTTCGGCTTTATCTAAATATTGATAGACTTGTCGCAGCTTACCTAAAGCTTGAGCTGCACCACCTGCACCTTCACGGGTAATAATTACTGCTCCCTCTAAAAAAGTGCCAACGGCTGTGTATAAATTACCGCGTAATGGATCGGTGGCAATTAATTTTTGTCCAGCTTCCAGGGTTTTGGTGCTGTATGTAGCTAATGTAGCTACATCGTTATTGGTATAAGCTAAAGATGCCCGCATAGCATAGGCTAAGGGTTCGTTAGGTTCGCTGGCTAGGGCTTGTTTGAGGTAATTTTCCGCTTCAGGATAGTTACCTTTTTGAAAAACTGCTCTAAAAGCTGCTTCTGTTTTGTCACCAATGGCGCGAGGGTTATTATCGCGGAAGGGATCGCCAGCAAAAGCCGGATTCATTGCCAGATGAAATGCGATCGCGGCGCTGAAAGTTGCTTGAGCTAGGCTGGTGATTCTCGCCAGCATAATTGATTGAGGAGCCGAAAACCATTTAGTCATTGTCACCCTCAGAATAATTGCAAATAGCGTTGACTGTTGACTGTTGACTGTTGACTGTTGACTGTTGACTCTTAAGAGAGATTTTCATGCTTGGTTGTGTAATTTTTTCCTTGATGGCTAGCTTGAAAGATTGATTTCTCCCTTATCTTCCTTGATCTCCTTTCATACATGGCGATGAAAATTGTTTCATCAAGACTGCCTTTTTTAGTCAAAATTGCCTACAGACATCGACTTTGGTAATTGTTACAGGTTCCCTATCGCTTGTAACCATTGCTTGGGCGTAAGTCTGGCACAATGTAAAAGTTGGGCATTGGGCATGGGGCATTGGGCATGGGGAATGAATTATTCAAGCCTAAAGTTTAAAGCTCAAAGCTTAAAGCGTTGGGGTGCTGTGCTTTTCCACTCATCAAAGGATTAAGTGTCTCGCCGGTTTCAATCAAGGATTCTAGCTGTTAGATTAAGGTTGGAAAGCAGGTTAGACTTATAAATTTTTGCGGAATTTTTGAGAATTTCCTGAATGCTCTTGTTGTAGTTAAGCCTAGTTGATTCAGTATATTCGGCAACTCTTTGGTAATTTTAACAAATGCTCTATCTTAGAAATCTGGTTTATCATCCCACAGCCTGCCCAAAAGCGATTCTGAAAACAATTAACTTAGAATTAGCACCGCAACAGCTAGGTTTGATTATTGGGCCTAGTGGTTCTGGTAAAAGTACTTTATTAGAAATTTTATCTGGATTAGCTGAACCTACTTCTGGCGCAGTCTTTTGGCGCGAACAAGAATTGATTGCTGAACAGTTGCAACAATTGGCGGGGTTAGTCTTTCAGTTTCCCGAACGACATTTCTGTGGTGGTTCGATTTTAGAAGAATTACGCTTAGGGCATCCCGAATTAGGCTCAGAGCGAGTGAGAGATGCGCTGAGTGAGGTAGGATTAGAGCATTTATCGCTATCTACACAACCTCATGCCTTGAGTGGGGGACAACAGCGACGTTTAGCTTTGGCGGTGCAGTTAATTCGCCAGCCAAATTTACTGTTACTCGATGAACCGACAGCCGGCTTGGATTGGTCAATGCGTCGTCAGTTGGTAAACTTATTAGCGAAACTAAAACAAGATTGGACTTTGTTAGTAGTCACCCATGATGCGGGGGATATGTTAGCGATCGCAGATTGTTGTTGGACGCTGAATCATGGTGAATTAAAATCAGTCGATCCGATGGTATTGAAGGCGAAAGTGCAAGAACCACAACCTGCGGTGTAATTGGTTGACTGTTGACAGTTGACTGTTGACAGTTGACTGTTAACTAATGACCAATGACAAATGACCAATGACAAATGACAAATGACAATTTCCTAGAAATCTGGCAAGAAACTCTAAATTGGCAACCTAGCGCGCAGCAGCAATTAAAATTTCAGCAGCTTTATGAATTAATTCTCGAAGGGAATCGTCAGTTAAATTTAACTCGCATTACTGAATCGCAGGAGTTTTGGGAAAAGCATTTATGGGATTCGCTGCGGGGAATTGTTTTAGAACAGCAATTTATTTCGTCTCTTGATGAGGGTGCATCTGTAATTGATATTGGTACAGGTGCAGGGTTTCCGGGAATTCCCATAGCGATCGCATCGCCTAATTGGCAAGTTACACTATTAGATTCGACGCGGAAGAAGATTAATTTTATTGACAAAGTCTTGACTGAACTGGCTTTAGATAATGCCAAAACTCTGGTGGGGAGAGTCGAAGAAATCGGCCAGGAAATTCAGCATCGCCAAAGTTATGATGTGGCTGTAATTCGTGCTGTCGGATCGCCATCTGCTTGTGCGGAATATACTTTACCATTGCTGAAGCGCGGTGGTTTAGCGGTGATTTATCGTGGTAATTGGACTGAGGAAGAAACTGCAGCTTTAAAAAAAGCAGTGGCTCAGTTGGGTGGTAAGGTAGAAGCGATCGCGCAATTTACCACGCCTTTGAGTCAAAGCATTCGCCATTGTGTGTACTTGCGGAAAATAGCCGCCACCCCTGCTATTTTCCCTCGCGCTGTTGGCGTACCTACGCAAAAGCCGCTTTAGAATATTTCAAAATTCAATACAAAGGGGTAATATCCCTCGCTGATCCCGAAATTCCGCCGTCACCCTACAAGGGTGCGGCTAATTGAACAAAGCCCACCTGCGTGGGCTTCGTAATGTTAGCCCCAGGCTACTGGTTCCTGCGGGCGTTAATTCGGGTAGACGAAAGAATTACAAATTACTTAAATCTTGCACGTGACCGCAATGTTTACAATGTGGTAAATGTTTGTAGGTCAACTCGTGACAATTTGGGCACTCCATATATTGATAATAACCGCAGTGGGGACAATGGCGATCGCTTCGGCGAATTTTTTTAGCGCAGTTGATACAGCGCGAGTTTTGGACTCGATTGGCTGCTTGTAATTTGGGGTTGAAAACAAATTGCTGAAAGAACTTGATGATGAGAAATCCCACCAAGGGAATCAACAAGATGTAAATGTAACTGATGAGGAATAATAAGCCGCCAAAAATCGCGTTAATGACATCAAACAGGAATGTAAATAATGCACCTACTTGCAGAAATTCAAATATCTTGAGAATTAGGGGAATAAAAAAGATAATTAATAAATGCCAGCTAATTAAAGCAATCAATCCATATCGACGGCGTTGTGCATAGCTGTGAACTAAGAACGCAATCAGAATTAGTGGCAGTAAAAAGAAAGATTGGAAACTTAGTTGAATGCTAGGATACCAAAATGCTGCTTGTTTGTAGCCTTTTTCAACTTCAGCAAATTTATTTTCATCTTTGAGGAAAGCTAGATAACTAACACTCTCTGCTTTCGCTAATAATTGATTTTTGAGATTAGTAATTTCAGATTTCAGCGTTGCAATTTGGCGGTTATTTTCATCTAAATTCTGTTTGGCTTTTTCCGCAGATATTTGATTAATTGATTGTGAAGGAGACTGTCCGGCAATTTTATCTAATAGCGTCGAGTCATATTGAGCGCGAATGTTACGATTTTTCTGCTCTAGATTACTGATTTTATTTTGCTGTCCATCGATAGTTTTAATAATTTGCTGATTGGCAGCATTTTTAACTTTATCTTTGACATCAGCGTACTGTAAGCAAGTCGGAGATACTTTACCTAAATGTCCGGTTTCAGCTTGTTGATATGTTTGCTGAAAACTCGGCTGATTTAAATTGGATGGTAATGCTGCACGAATAATTTCATAGTCTTTACTTTGATTAGTTTTCGTGCGGTAATTTTGCCATTCTGAATAACATGGGTAAGTTTGAGCGGGGCTGAGATGCCATCTACTGATATCATCTAAACCTGTGAAAACATTAACTAAGATAAAAATATCAATCAAGATAATGACAATCAAACTGACTGTATTTAGCGGTTGGTTATTGATTGTTCTTGATTTACGAAATATTTGATTGAATAAACGGCGAATTCTGGCAAACATTTTATTTTTTTACATAAAGAATAGATAAATTAGTAGCCAGTAATTTAATCCTGACTACTAATTTATGAAAATTACAGCGATAGCCGAATGTTATTTATTTAACAGATACTTGTCAATGCTCTGTTGTTACAGTTTGCCAACTATACCAATGTCTGACTGCTAGCCAAACGGCTGAAAGTAGCCCAGCTAGGCTGAGTGTCAGTCCGCTATATGGTACTAATAATCCCAATACTGGTATGACAGATCCAGCAATTGTACATAGGATCGCAGCTAGAGAAGCACGACGGTTTCCTCCCAATCCCCACATTAAGCTGAGTAAGATGAGGGAAATCATTGTCCAAACTAACACAGGACTAATTAAGCGTCCTAAATAGGTGAGAGTCAATATACAAGCAAAGAATATTCCGGCGGCGATCGCTACATTTTTTAAGCTCATTGGTAGCGATAAATAAAGTAAGATAATCCACCAGATAAATACGGCTGGTGCTAACAATAATAAACGCGGGATAATCCCTGTATTGCGAACTGGTTCAGTGTTGGTAAATACGCCAAAGGGATTTTTTACAGATACATTATCATCAAATATCCAAGTAAATGCAGTGCTACCTTTTTCTGTTTTTTTATTATTAGGGGCAATACCACTAGCAAAATCAACTGGGCTAAAGTCGGCAATTGTAGTTAAGCGAAATTTAGATAGTAACTGTCCAGAAGCATTATAAACCCAACGCGGCCCCCCTTGGGCTTGATAGGTAACTTTTAAGGTTGTTTCTGCACCAGGTTCTAAACGAAAGGGAAAACCATAATCGCCAGGATTTTTTTGTGGTAATTGCGTTCCGTCTCGCTCTACTTTATATCTAGCTAGTAATGAGTAACCATTGGGCGGTGGTGCTTCAAAGAAAAAGCTATTAATATCTGTGAGTGGATTATTTACTTTATATTCCGCAGTGTAATCTACTTTATAAATAGAACTGCGTCCTTTAACATCTACATCTTGATTTAGCTTTACTTGAATTTGCGATCCAGCTAATGTTAAATAGCGATTTACTTGTTGCGTATCGTTAACTTTAACTATTTTATCTTTAACTGTAGTTGTATAACTGTATGGTTCTTTGACTACGTAGCGTATTTGTGGCGCTGTTTGTTCTAGTTTATCGCCAGCAACTGTTTCTGCAACTTGTGCAACTCTGGCTTGTTCCCAATGATGGTAACGATTGCTTAATGTGGAACAGAGAAAAAATCCGGGAATTAACAATATGATAATTAAGGCTAAATGCTGTAGTCCCTTGAGAATTTGTGCGTAATTAATCGCCCATTCATTGAAGAAAACTGTTTGTGCTGTGGGATGTCGGCGTAAGGAGAAACTGATAAGCGCGATCGCTATTCCTAAGGCTATGACTAAAAATACAATTAAGAGCGAACCTTTAAGGGCTTGCGTACCAAATTGTATCAGCTCTTGGGGATGCGTTAAATCGGGTAATCCGGGGATACCTTGAGCAGAAGGATTCATTGATAGTATTTGGATACTTTATATCACCAGACAGATGTATTTGGGTAAAAGTTTCTACTAAATGTGACGATTTATATACGATAAGGGATGTGGTAGGGTTTGTTATTGCTGAGGGTACGTACTTTAATCTTGATGGTGCGTCGGTGCGTTGCGCTGCGCGACAACACACCCTACATTGACTTAATTTGTATTTCCTTGGCGTACTTGGCGTCTTGGCGGTTCATATATTCAAATTACCTGCATCTCAGCAAAGAATTTATATAAATAATTCAATTAAAAATAGGGGTAATTCTACAACCTTTGAGAATTACCCCTATATTGATAAATATAACTGTATTTGCTTGTTGTTTATTCGCCCTAACCGCCATCTTTGATTGACATACCGATGATGGTAAAAAGTGTTCTCTCTCACATAACGCACCTTGTGATTTTTGTGTAAATCAGCCAATAATATTCAGTTCTACCTTTTCTCAAGCACTGAAGTGCTACAGAATTACTAATTAGACAATCAAGCTTTAGATACTGGCTTTAAAAATAGCCAAGCTACAAAAAATGTCGCAGCTGTAAATAGTTGCGTTAAATCTAAAGCTGATAAATAACCATCCGCAAAGGATGCAATACTGCGATCGGTAATTCCAAATACCCAAGATGAAAGGCCAAATAGCCAAATTCCATTCTTAAAGTATCCTAGAGCATCTTTAGAGTCTGATGTCTTTTGCTCTTCCATGTTCTTCTACTCCGTTGGTGAAGAATTTGTGGTTTCACCTGAACGGTGAATCTATATTTATATTAATAAATATTTCAGGCTATTGACTAAACTGTCAAAAGATACATATCCAATCTTTGACATTCCTCCTCATGGCGTTTTTATGGCGGAAATGGGGTAAATACTTGAGTCGTCAGGCTTGTCAAGGCTGGAAGGGTGTAAAATTATTACAATATCTATACAATAGCTATATAAAAATTTAAATTTCTTGATAAAACATGCCTCAACAGATAGATGTGTCAGAGAAAAAATTAACGATGCAGCAAGTACACAAAATATAGATAGCTGTTGTGTACTATCTTCATCTCTCAAATTTCAGATAAATGTAGGTTGGGTTGAACGAAGTGAAACCCAACAAATCGCCGAAAATGTTGGGTTTCGTTCCTCAAACGCCACTTGCTTCAAGCCGGGAAACCCGTCCAACGCAGTGGCTCCCCAACCTACGCGGTTTCAAGTTTTTGACGCTAACTGAAAGGTATTGAGATATAAATAGCTGTTGCTTGCTGTCTTCATCTCTCAAATTCCAGAGTTCTGTCTTTAGATACTGAGCGCCTGAAGACAGAACTTAGTTAAATCAAAGAAGCGCCAAGATTTGAGCAATGACATCAATGACTGCAATCCAGTACCAAAATTTACCGCATTTTTCCCAAGCACAAGGTTTTGTACCAGAGTTAGGGCTGGTTTGCATTACCTTTGATAAACAAGTGCGGTTTCGGACGATGACGCGCACGCGCTATTTAAAACTGACAAAGGAAGAACAAAAAAACGCGCTGAGAGAACTGTATCAAAATAATTTGCAGCGCTTGCATGATGCATTATCTTTTTGCGAGAGTAATAATATCCGTTTGTATCGCATGTCTTCGGCGTTGTTTCCTCTTAGCGATATGGAAGATGAAATTGGCGCGCAGATTTTAGAAGAAATGAGCGCTGATTTAGGCAAAATTGGCGATCGCGCACAATCTTTAAATATTCGCATGGTGCTGCATCCCGATCAATTTGTGGTGCTGAGTTCTGATTCACCGCAAGTCTTACAAACCAGTATCAAAATTTTAGAACGACATGCCCGCACGTTAGATTTATTAAACTTACCGCGATCGCCTTTTTCGTTGATGAATATTCATGGCGGTAAATCGCAACGGATAGAACAACTGGTAAAGGTAATCTCGGAATTACCAGAAGCCATTAAAAGCCGCCTTACCTTTGAAAATGACGAATACGCCTACAGCGCTAGGGAGATTTTAACAGTTTGTCAGCAAGCTGGCGTACCAATGGTTTTTGATGCGCATCATCATGTTTGTCACGAAAATCTCGATAGTTACGACGATCCTAGCGTGGCGGAGATGTTTTACGCTGCTAGAGAAACCTGGGAAAATCCAGATTGGCAATTAGTCCATATTTCCAACGGTGAAACAGCTTTTAGAGATAGAAAGCACAGCGATATGATATCCGCTATGCCTACTGTTTATTATCAAGCACCTTGGATCGAAGTAGAAGCCAAACACAAAGAAGCAGCGATCGCGAATTTGCGCTCATGGTGGCTAATAGAGAATAATCTCAAATGAGTAGTTTGTTCACAGGACAGTTTCACCGGGAATTGTCCTGGTCTTGGCGCGAAGTAATAATATATAAAATATGGCGATCGCAATCGATTTTGGTACTAGCAACACAGTCATTGCTCGTTGGAACCCAGTCACCCAGCAGCCAGAAACCCTTAGTCTCCCTGGTTTATCAATACAACAAAGTCTCAATCCGCCCTTAATTCCCAGCTTGGTGTATGTGGAAGACGCCAGCCAAGGTAAAGTATTAGTAGGGCAACAAGTACGCGATCGCGGTTTTGACTTAAAAGGCGAATCGCGTTTTTTCCGCAGTTTTAAACGTGGTATTGGTGCAGATATTCAAGGTTTCTTACCGGAATTAGACGGAGAAATCGTCACCTTTGAAAAAGTCGGTAACTGGTTTCTCAATCAGGTAATTGCAGAATTAGCACCTTTACAAGGCGGTTTAGATTCTCTAGTTTTAACCGTACCTGTAGATAGTTTTGAAACTTACCGTCACTGGTTAGGGCAAGTTTGTCAAGCCCTTCCTGTAGAACAAGTGCGGATGATCGATGAACCGACAGCCGCAGCTTTAGGTTATGGTTTAGGCGATAAAGACATTCTCTTAGTCATTGATTTTGGCGGCGGTACTTTAGATTTATCTTTGGTAAGGTTGGATCGTAGCGCCCAAGCTAATACTAAGCCAGTGGGATTTTTATTGAAGTGGGGTAATAAATCCTTAGCGGAAGATTCCAAGCAAAAAGTCAAAACCGCCCGCGTACTTGCAAAAGCCGGACAAAATTTAGGCGGAACGGATATTGATACTTGGATTGTCGATTATTTCGCCAAAACGCAAGATTTAGCCGTAAGTCCTTTAACTACCAGACTAGCAGAACGAGTCAAAATTCAACTGTCAACGCAAACCCAAGCCAGTGAAGTGTATTTTGACGATGAAAGTTTTGAAAGTTACGAACTCGAACTTAATCGCGAGACTTTAGAAACTATTCTCAGAGAACATGCATTTTTTGACAGACTTGATGAGTCGATGACGAGTCTGTTACAGCAAGCGAGAAGACAGGGAATTGAACTGGCTGATATTAACGCCGTGTTGTTAGTTGGCGGTACAGTGCAGTTACCTGCGGTGCAGACATGGGTAAAACAATATTTTGACACCGAGAAAATTCGCTGCGAACGTCCCTTTGAAGCGATCGCCCAAGGTGCATTACAAATTACCCAGGGAATCGAAATCAAAGACTTTCTTTATCATAGCTATGGCGTGCGCTACTGGGATAGACGCAATCAACGCCACAGTTGGCATCCGATTATTAAAGCCGGACAAGCTTATCCCATGAGCCAACCAGTAGAATTAGTTTTAGGCGCATCCTTAGAAAATCAGCCCAGCATCGAGTTAATCATGGGCGAATTAGGTGCAGAAACAGGCGGTACAGAAGTTTATTTCGATGGCGATCGCTTAATTACCCGGCGTCTCGATACTGGCGCAACTAGCGTCAAACCCTTGAACGATAAAGAAGGTGCGCGAAGCATCGCCCAACTATCACCCCCAGGATTTCCCGGAAGCGATCGCATTAAAATTCAATTTCAAGTTGACGAACAACGCTTTCTGCGGATCACCGTTGAAGACTTATTAACCAACGACACCGTATTAGAAAATCAACTTGTCGCTCAATTGAGTTAAGGTTGACGGTTGACGGTTGACGGTTGACTGTGAAC
This sequence comes from Calothrix anomala FACHB-343, assembly GCF_014696435.1. Taxonomy (GTDB): domain Bacteria; phylum Cyanobacteriota; class Cyanobacteriia; order Cyanobacteriales; family Nostocaceae; genus Aulosira; species Aulosira anomala_A. The sequence goes on from NZ_JACJQG010000014.1 coordinate 70,713, forward strand.
TGATGTTTGGGGGTTTCCTTTGCGATGTCTACGCATCACCTTACATTGTTAATGTAACACCTTACATTGTTAATGTAACGCCTTACATTGTTAATGCATCGCCTTACATTGTTAATGTAACGCCTTACATTGTTAATGCATCGCCTTACATTGTTAATGTAACGCCTTACATTGTTAATGCATCGCCTTACATTGTTAATGTAACGCCTTACATTGTTAATGCATCGCCTTACATTGTTAATGTAACGCCTAAAAACAACAATGTAACAAATACACCCTGTAGGGGCGGGGTTTCCCCGCCCATTCGCCCCCATTCCCCGCCCATTAACCGCCCATTCCCTTATTGCTAATCTGCAACCAGATGATGTGAAAATTTGGAAATTGATCAACCCTAGAAGCGATTAGGTACATCCACTCCACATACATCTGGTTGATTTACAACTACTTCATCGCCACGGCTTACCCCCGCATCTAGATTACAAAGGGGGTAGGAAAGATGTATTCTTAGTTATCGCTTAAAGATGCTTCAACTTGTACTAGAGGTAATTCAAGCGATCGCGTTACCTCCGGCGAAACTGTATTTACAGCATTCTCAGCTAACCAGGAATTACCTTCCAACCAAGGCGTCGCCAAAGTCGCTTCCGCAATCAGCAGCACCGACGCAATCATGAAGATGAGCGTAAACAACACAGTTTTCCACATACAAACTTTGCCATTTTGATGAGTGAGGTTTTATCTTTACTCTAAACCAACTATTAATTAAATCAAAAACTGGAAATAAATCATCATAACTTTGGTAGTCTACACAACTCTTATTTAATTTTTCGCAAACAAGCCAATATTATTTCATCATTTCTTCTTATACTCTTATCCCCATTTGATTTATATAAAGCTAAATTTGTATTCCATTTACCAAACAATCCACAGCCAGTTGATTTAAAAATTACAGTTATAAAGTTGATAAAAATCTTTACACTATTTTCATCTTGCCACTTTCTGCTAAAGTCTCTCATGGGTGCATCCAAGTTTTTAAAACGCCCGCAGGCTGGAAGCCTGGGGCTATAAAGACGAAGCCTGCGGAGGCAGGCTTTGTTTGTGTAGCAATACCCTTCTAGGGTATTGATTAAAAAAGTGGGATGCTCCCGTCTCTCATCCTCCAGAAATACTGTTAATTAATAAAATATATTTATATATAACTATAGTTATACATAAATTAAGCATCCCAGATATATAGCTCTATCGTTCTACTTTTTAGTGCTTCAGGATGAAGTAAACACCACAAATCTAACCAATAAATTCAGTCGCCAGCCAGAGGCAAAGAAATTACCTAATTTCTATAGTTATGTATAGATATTTGCAGCTACTTTTATAAAATTTATGCCTCTACATAAACTCGAAGATTTTGAGCCTAACTACCGCGAAGTTTTTGGTGGTGAAGACGTTAAAGCCTTAGAACTCTATACTGAAGGTGGTGTGAGAGTAGGTTCTGTTGCTGATGCCTTAGTTGACGACAATGGACGCTTCCGTTATCTGGTAATTGACACCAGTTGGGATAGTGGTAACAAGAAAATATTACTACCTATCGGTTTAGCACATATTCATTATGCTGAAAACCGAGTTTATGTTGATGGATTGAGCAAAGAACAGGTGACACGTTTACCTGAATATCGCGAAAACCTTGTTGTTAACGAAGATTACGAAAAAAATGTTCGTAATGTTTATCGTTCACCCAACAGCCAACTAGCTAACACACAGGAAACATCAAATTACGTTGCACCTGAATTATATGAATTAAACGCCCAGGATCAACAAACCTTTAAACTATACGAAGAACGATTAATAGCAAATAAAAATCGCGTCAAAGCAGGTGAAGTTTCCGTTGGTAAGCGCATAGAAACAGAAACCGCACAAGTTTCTGTACCCTTACAAAAAGAGCGCGTCGTCATTGAAAGAGTAAATCCCACCTCCGAAACCGTAGTAGATAGCCAAAATGTAGACTTCCAAGAAGGAGAAGTAGCACGCATAGAAGTTTACGAAGAAACACCCGATATTCGTAAAGAAACTTTTGTCCGCGAAGAAGTTCGAGTCACAAAAGTAGTAGATAGTAACACAGTAGAAGCACAAGAAACAATTCGCCGCGAAGAATTAGACATTGATGCTTCCGGAAATCTTGATGTCAACGAAACAAATAAGCCTAGAGATAGAGCTATTTAATTCAATTCTCATTTTGTCTTAGTGCATCTACCAGAAATTGTCATTTCAATAGTGCAGGTAAACTAGATTATTGTTTTTACCTGCACTATTAACTATTGCAATCAAGTTAATTCATTACCTAACAATAACTAAATCTTTAATTACTCGTAGGGTGTGTTGTCGCGCAGCGCAAGGCACCAACAAAAAATTAAAAAATTCAGGTGCGTTAGCCTACGGCATAACACACCCTACTGGCGTGGCAAGGCTAAAATGTTGCAAAAAAAGTAGGTTGGGTTGACGTAAGGAAACCCAACACCAGCATCTATGTTGAGTTTCTGAAATTCATGTTGGGTTTCGCAAAGCCTCAACCCAACCTACATCTAATGCACTATTTTAGTTGTGTCAGTCCACTACTAAATAATTAGCCTTTAGACATCAAGAAAACTCTTAAACAAATATATCTGAAGATTCTATGTAATTCAGTCGAGGGAAAGAGGAATAAAAAATCACATCAAATTAATTTAGATAATAGCGAATGAAAAGTAAAAACTTAAAGGAGAAATAGAATGGCTCTTTACAAATTACAAGATTTTGACCCCAACTATCACGATACTTTCCAAGGCGACGATATTAAAGGTCTTGGTGTATATGCAGAAGGTAGAGATGAAAAAATTGGTACAGTCAGCGACGTTTTAGTAGATGATGAAGGACATTTTCGTTATCTAGTTGTTGACTTAGGCTTCTGGATTTTTGGCAAAAAAGTATTGCTACCCATTGGACGCGCGCGGATTGACTATAATGTTGACCGCGTTTATGCAATTGGTATGACCAGACAACAAGCTGAAGATTTACCAGAATTCAACGAACGCTCCGGTGTTGATTACGATTATGAAGAACGGGTACGTGGTGTATATCGTAGTCCCGTAGATACAACATCTGCTGTTGATACATCACAACCTTTAGATGCTTCTGCGTCTTTAGATACAGGTTATCAACCTAATTACAATCGCGATACCTACAATTACTCTCATGAACCTGCTTTGTACAACATCAATGAGCGCGATAATCAAACTTTGAAATTGTACGAAGAAAGACTAATTGCTAATAAAAAACGTCAAAAAGCTGGTGAAGTAGCAATTGGTAAACGTGTAGAAACTGAAACCGCAAGGGTAGAAGTACCTTTAGAAAGAGAACGTGTAGTGATTGAGCGCGTCACCCCCACAGACGCAGGTCATCGTGCTGCTCCTGGGGAAGCTAATTTCCGCGAAGGTGAAGTAGCTCGCGTAGAAATTTATGAAGAAACTCCTGACATTCGTAAAGAAGCAGTTGTTCGCGAAGAAGTAAGAGTAACAAAAGTTGTCGAGCAAGAAACTTCTGAAGCTCAAGCAACTGTTCGCCGCGAAGAATTAGATGTAGATACTACTGGTGGTCTACCAATTGAAGAACGTTAATCAACATATATCGATTGTTGACTGTTGACCGTTGACTGTTAACTGTTAACAAAATGTTGAGTATTAGGGTGGGTATTCATCTACCGAAATATCAATATGGTAGGTATTGCTCACCTTACATATAACCTTATTTGTGTAAATTATAAAAATCATTTTCTTGAATTAAATTATCCAAAAATTAGTAAAATAAATTTGCCACATCATGAGCCAAACTCTACTAAATAAACCGGAACTAATCAATTCAGTCAATCTGAAACAACGGGTTAATAAACTGCTAAATAATTTGAGTAGTAAAGTAAAAAATTTCGCCGTACTAGATAAAAATGGTAAACTCATAGGCGAAGTCAAAGATTTAACTTTAGATGCTGAGAATCGCCTCAACTTAGTTATCTCTCAAAGAGTAGCTAACAGTCAAGAATTAACAGATAGATATAATTCGTTAAAATTACGCAGCAAAAGAATTCAGAGGATTGACAGTCCTACTCAATCAATTTTTGTGGATTTAGAAAAATCAGAAATAGAAAATCTCCCAGAAAATTTCGCTAGCATTACACAAGGTGGGCAGATCATGTCAGATGGCTTTAATGGACAAGTGGCTCATAACACAGCTATAAATAGTAATCGAGAACAAAATTTAGCGACTACGAATAACTCGGAGATTCAAGAACAAGAGATTATTAAATTATTAGAAGAAAGATTAGTAGTTAACAGTAGCAAACGTAAAATTGGCGATGTCATTGTCCGCAAAGAAATTGAAACGCGGATGGTACAAGTCCCCGTGCGCCGTGAGAAATTAATTGTTGAACAAGTGGGAGAAGAAACTACACAGCTAGCAGAAATTGATTTAGGCGGAGAGGAAATAGCTGGTATTGATTTGGCTCAAGAACAAATACCAGAAATTAACAATTTAGATAATGGTTTAAATAATGGTTTAACTGTTAACGGCTTGTTTAGTTCAGCGAAAATTGCTAGCTTGCTTTTAAATGCGATCGCTCTCGAAAAGCAACCCGGTTGTCAGCAGGTACGAGTCTCAATTGTGGTTGACAACGAGGAATACCGCCAAAAATACCAAGAATGGTTCGATCGCTGTTCTCAAGATAAAGCGCCACAAGCCTAGTCCGGATTTCTCAGTCAACCGTCAACAGTCAACCGTCAACAATTTTTTCAAGTCAGCTAGTTATAGGGTGAGCATTGCTCGCCCTAATTTTTTGGTGTATATATTTGCTGAGTAGCGATCGCTAAAAACAAAACTAAAAATGTCAGCATTCCCGCTAAATATAAAGGATAGCCATAGGTGATCGGGTTTGATTGGTTAACGAGCATCGCTGCAATTACAGGCCCCACACCATTGGCAATGCTTAAATAAGAAGCATTCAATCCTAAAGCCGTTCCCTGTTGTTGAGGTTCAGCATTCAAAGAAATGAGTGCATTTACCATTGGCTGAACCAGAGAATTAAACAGAGAAAATAGGGCGCAGACGGCAACAAAATAAATCAGATTTTGCCAAACAGGCATTAAAATAAACGATAGACTGCGGATAAATAAACCCAAAAATAATATTTTGGCTAAATTAAATTTGCGCGTGAGAATTGATACGCCCCAAGTCTGCATTATCACACCCACTAAGCCAAACCAGAGAAACATCAGCGTCAAAGTTTGACTATTTTGCCCTAACACTTTCAAAAAATATGGTTGAAAAGCGTAGGTAAAAATAGTAAAAGTAGTGCCAATAAAAAAGTTAGTAATTAATAAAATATTGATTTTGGGCATAAACAGACCTTTAATTAAATTACCTAAACCAATATCAAAAATATTATGGGCTTTTTCTGCCTTATTTTTGAGAGTTTCTGGTAATAAGAAAATTGTCATTATCAAAGCGACAAATGCCACTAAACCAGAAACCACAAACCCAGCACCTAAAGAAATCTGCTGCGCTAATAAACTGGTAGCAGGCCCTAAAACAAAGCCTAGCCCTAAAGCTGCGCCATAAATCCCAAAACCTTTAGCACGATTCTCAGGCGTAGTGATATCAGAAATAATCGCTTGAGCTACCGAAACATTCCCGCCTGTAATCCCATCGAGAAAGCGCCCGAAAAAGAGAATCGCGGCTGTTGGCGCTGTACCAGCGATGATATTAGCGATCGCAGTTCCCGCTAAACTAATAATCAATAACGGCTTTCTGCCAAAGCGATCGGAGAGTTTACCAATGACTGGAGTTGCAAAAAACTGTGAGATAGAATAAATCGAAAATAATAAACTAGTTTGCAAATCACTTAATTCAAATTGTTTGCCATAGAGATAGATAATAGGAATTAAAATCGTAAAACTGAGGGAATTAATAAAGGCGATTAAAGCAGTAATCCAAAAATATCGATTCATAAACGATAGATTAGCACCTGGTTGTAATTAGTTAATTCTTGTGGTCTCTTCCAATGAAATTTCGATTGCAGAAACTATTTCGCAAACAAGATTCACATCGACTTCAGCGAGTATACATCAAAATTCGGGACGGACAATTTAATATTGTAGGCTTGGGTGCTTGGTATTCTTACTGGCGCGACCCGTATCATCTTTTGTTGACAATTCCTTGGACGGGCTTTTTGTTGCTAATTGCAGTGGCATATTTGGCGATTAATGCCATATTTGCTGTAGCTTATTTAGCAGGCGGAGACTGTATTGAAAATGCTCGACCTGGTTCTTTTGTAGATGTATTCTTTTTCAGCGTGCAGACGCTAGCCTCGATTGGCTACGGGGCGATGTATCCAAAAACACTGTATGCTAATACAATTGTTACCATTGAAGCGATCGCTGGATTGATGGGTATTGCTCTCATGACAGGATTAGCCTTTGCACGATTCTCTCGTCCTACAGCGCGCGTAGTTTTTAGCCGTGTCGCCGTGATTACACCCCATGAAGGCGAACCAACTTTCATGTTCCGTACAGCCAATCAACGGCGCAACCAAATTATAGAAGCACAGATGCGCGCTTACCTAATGCGCGATGAAGTCACAGCTGAAGGACACAAAATCCGCCGAATTTACGATCTCAAGCTGCGACGGAATCAATCACCCAGCTTTGCATTAACTTGGTTAGCAATACATACCATTGATGAATGTAGCCCTTTGTATGGGATGACACCAGAAAACCTAGCGAAAACACATACCTCTGTGGTGATTTCTCTCAGTGGTATTGATGAAACAGTAGCACAGGTTGTTTATGCCCGTCATACCTACAGCGCTAGTCAAATTCTCTGGAATTACGAGTTTGTGAATATTATGCACGATACAGAAGACGGACATCGCTATATTGATTACGAAGGGTTCCACGATATCTTAGCTCTCGATGCGTTAGAGGAAGAAAGTTAAATTTTAATCAGCCGTCTCAGTATTTACTTCTGGTAATGGTTTAACCACAACCCGACCATTTTCAACCACAGTACAATTTTTGCCTACAGTTTTGCTGTGCTTATCGGCAATATCTTGACATTGCTTGTGATGAGAGATGTTTTGTTCCTGTTGTTGATTGAGGGCAACTACACAACTAGGGCATGGTGTAGAGGACATAGAATTAACAATTCAAAATTCAAAATTCAAAATTCAAAATTCAAAATTCAGAATTCAAAATTAAAGACATTTTCAGTCGGGGATTTAGACCCTCAGTAATTCGCCTAGCATAAGACAAAGGAGTCTTAGAGCCTTAAATGTACGATAATTTGATTTCTATATTTATTATCGCCTGCTTCACAAGTTACGACGAAAAAAAATCAAAATATTAAAACTCCCCTATTTGCTCAACAGGGGAGTTTTAAAGGATATTATAAGCTTCAGCCTAATTAGGAAGCGTTTTGTAATTCAGCAGTGCGGACTGATAGCTGTTGTGTTTGATTACCTCGTTGTACTTTCACCTGCAAAACTTGACCGAGGCGGCTATTTTCCACCACATTTTGCAACTGTTCCGCAGTGGAAACGGCTTGTCCATCAATTTGCACAATTACATCACCGCGACGGATACCCGCAGACGCAGCCGGAGAGTTGGGTATAACTCGCATCACCAAAACTCCGTTAACTTCCGGAAGTTGAATGGATGAGTTAGGGTCTGTATTGTTTTGTTTGGCTAGCTCTGATGTTAAACTTACCATTTGCACGCCTAAATAGGGGTGAGCAACTTTACCATCGCGTTGCAGTTGTGCGGCGATCGCTTTGGCTTTATCAATAGGAATCGCAAATCCAATCCCCATCGCATCAGCACGAATAGCGGTGTTAATCCCAATTACCTCACCTGCGCCATTTAATAAAGGCCCGCCAGAGTTACCAGGGTTAATAGCGGCGTCAGTTTGAATAAATTCTAAGCGTTTATCTGTAATCCCTACTTGAGCGCTAGAACGCTTGAGGGTGCTGACAATCCCCAAGGTAACGGTATTATCAAAACCTAAAGGATTACCAACTGCGATCGCCCAATCTCCCACTTGTACATTACTAGAAGAACCTAAAGGCGCAACTGGTAAATCGTTTCCAGCATTAATCTTAACTACCGCCAAATCTGTAACTTCATCAATACCTTGAACTTTACCATCAAAGGTGCGACCATCTTTAAGTCTCACCGTCACGCGATCGGCTTTATCAACTACGTGAGCATTCGTAAGTACTAAGCCACTCTTGTCAAGAATAAAACCAGATCCAAGACCGCGCAATTGCTCTCTAGATGGTTGTTGAGGGAAACTATCACCGAAAAATTGGCGGAAAAAGGGGTCTTCAAAAAACGGATCGTTGCGACGAGTAATAGTGCGCTCTGTATCAATCCTTACTACTGCTGGCCCCACACGATTGACAGCTGCTGTGACAAAGCTGCTGCTACCAATCGCTGCTGTAGCTGGTGATTGACGTTGCGCCAATAATTCTCGTGGATTTTCTGTTGTCGGCTTTGGTGCTGGTTCAGCTTCCGAAGGTAATACTCGCAGAGTACTAAAACTTAAGACAACTCCTAGAAATATGGCTAAAACATAGGAACTTAGTTGACGTATAGACAGGCGGAGTTTGGCAAATCTCATAATCACAACCTAAATCTAGAAGCGTATTTGTTACTTAGTCGTGACAAATCTATTTAAACTTATTTTTACAGAATTTATGAGGGACTAGGGGCTAGAGGCTAGGGACTAGAGAATAGGTAATAGATATATTCTTATCTCTTGTCTTTGTGCCAACACCTAATTCTCAATTCTTAAATTGGACGTAGCAGCAACTACCCATAATCAAATTAATTGTATATTTAGCTCAAAAGCTATTATGGACATTCCCCATAGCCAGGTTCGGATTTCACGCCACAATTAATATTAGTCATTGGTCAGAGACGCGATTAATCGCGTCTGTACAATTGTTAGTTGCTATTTTTTCCCTTGTCTCCCTTGTCCCCCATCTCCCCATTCTCCCTTCCCTTCTAGGCTAGTATCTTAGTTAGACCAACATTCTCATAACCCATGAATGGATTAAACAAATCACCGAAAAAATCCTTGACTACCTCCCAACCAGGGGAACATTCCCACCATCACAGCGCAGATAGCGAACATCTTCATTCTGAACATGAAGACTCAACTCATCCTCACGTTCATAGCGAAGAGTCTTTACGGCGGATTGTGAATCGGTTATCGCGTATAGAAGGACACATTCGCGGGATTAAGACAATGGTACAGCAGAATAGCCCTTGTCCTGATGTGTTATTGCAAATCGCCGCAGTCAGAGGTGCATTGGATCGGGTAGCGCGAATTGTCTTAGATGAACATCTAACTGAGTGTATTGCCAGAGCTGCAAAAGAAGGTAATATTGATACGGAAATTGAACAACTCAAAGCAGCTTTAGATCGGTTTTTGCCTTAGAAAATATTGGTATATTTTCAAAATCACACATTTATACTACATCTCTGGTAATTTATACTTATCAGGGTTATTGAGTATGCATAAAAAATGTCTTTAGCGAACTATCAATTTAACTACTCTTTAATTAAGAACGCCAATCAGCCAGTAATTTTGTTTTTACATGGCTTTATGGGTAAAATTGATGAATTTGATGAAGCGATCGCACTTTTATCTGGTGAGTATTCTTATTTAACCATTGACCTGCCTGGACATGGTCAAACTCAAGTGTTGGGTAGTGATGAATGCTATACAATGCCATACACTGCTCAAGCTTTAATTAATTTATTAGATGAATTACAAATTAAGACTTGCTTTTTAGTTGGTTATTCAATGGGTGGAAGATTAGCTTTATATCTCACCTTAAATTTCCCCGAACGTTTTTCTAAAATTGTATTAGAATCTGCTTGTCCCGGATTACCAACAGAAGCAGAAAGATTAGCACGCATTCAACAAGATTATCAAATTGGTAGAAAGTTAATCAGAAGTTTGGAACCAGAGGATTTTGCAGAGTTTTTAGCAAATTGGTATAGTCAACCAATCTTTGGTGATATCAAAAATCATCCTAAATATGAATTAATGCTCGAAAGTCGCTTGCAAAATTATCCTTTAGAATTGGATAAATCTCTACGCTTTATGGGTACTGGATATCAACCTTCTTTGTGGGATAAACTGAATAATCTTCAAAATCCTTTGCTGTTACTCGTTGGGGATTTAGATAAAAAATTTATCGATATCAATCAAAAAATGGCTGCAATTTGTCCATCTGCTGATTTGAGAATAATTCCCAACTCTGGACATAATATTCATTTTGAAAATACCAGCGAATTTGTCAAAAATGTGAAAATGTTTTTAGGATAAATTGCAATATTTTCTCAATATCTAATATATTCTAGAGGGCATGGCAGTGCCAGTGCCCCTACAATATATCCTATTATTTATGCAAATTGGTATAACAAATAACCAATGACAAATGACAAATGACAACCTCGTGAAAAAATCCACAACTCAACGCGGATGATTAGAAATATTTTCGCACTCTCTTTTTGTTACATAATGACGATAGCGAAACATTGCTTCGAGTTGTGCTTGAACTAACCAACCACTGAATAATTCTAATCCTTGTCCACCAGGCATAGCAAAAGAAATGTCATCAGTTAACCGAGTTTTACCATTTTCATCGACAAATTCATGTCTGTGTATCCAACTTTCAAAAGGCCCTGATATTTGTTCATCAACAAATAGGTGATTTTTTTCACATTGAGTATGACGCGCTAACCAAGTCAAGGGTAAAGGTCCGAGAAAAAGACGAAATTCTGTAATAGCACCTATCTCTAGTCCTCCTTCTCGACGCACAACTTGTACTGGTTGCCAAGGTGGAGTTAGCATTTGTAAAATATCTGTTCTTTCGTGAAATCTCCACACTACGTCTGGTGGTGCATTAATCACAGAGGTATGTTTAAAGTGCAGCATGGAAACAGAAACCTAAAATTCAACAAATAATTACTAATTCGTAATTCGTAATTCATAATTCGTAATTACAAACTGATAGCATCCCAACGTTATATTAAGTCACAACTTGATAATTGGTGTAGTTGCTATTAAGTATTTACGAATTGTTAAGCTTCGGGTTCGCTGTCAATTTCAATATCCAAAGTATCTTCATCAATTCGCACATACAAAATATTTGGGTTACAGCAAACTTGACAATCTTCTACATAAGATTGTTGTCCGCCAGCGCTAAAATCTACAAAGGTTAAGTTTGGTTCACCGCAATAAGCGCAGTAATACTCAGATGTTGTTTGCATTAATCTGTAAGCTAGGAATTTAATGGCTGAAGTTCTTTTGGCGATGAGTCAAAATAGCTTTTAGCTTCAGCCAAGTGTTTCAGTAGTGTAGACTGTGGTAGCGGCCCTTGCAAGTGATTCCAAGGTAAAATTTGCTCGGTTGACCAATTGGCATGGACATAAAAATCTAAGTCGGGAATTTGTCCTTTTAGCTGCTTAAAAGCGCGTTTGTAACTGCCTAAAGAATCGCCAAAGTCACGGGTAAGTTCTAGTAAGTGGGAGAGTCTGCGATCGCCTCTCGATAACAAAGCTTGGATAATAGACCAATTATAGCTTTCCGGGCGAAATTCTATACCCTGGGGTTTTAGCTGTTTTTGTAACATCTGCAACCGCTTCTCTGATTGTTTATTGACGCCAAACCATTGAAAAGGGGTATGGGATTTGGGTACAAAGGTGCTACATCCTAGTGTTAACCGCAATCCTGGCGCAGCTTTTTTAACATTGCGCATCATAGATACAGTTTGTTCTAAATCTTCCGCTTCCTCACCCGGTATTCCTACCATCCCGTAGAGTTTCAAACTCGTCAAACCACCAGCTTTAGCGTTGATTGCGGCTTGAATGATTTCGTCGTTATGCAACTTTTTGTTGATGATGCGGCGTAATTTTTCCGAACCACTTTCTACAGCAATGGTAAGCGATCGCGTGTCTCGTTTGGCTAAAGTTTGCGCTAACTGCACGGTAACTGTATTGGTACGTACTGAAGCAATACTTAACCGCACATCATCATATTCAGGTTGACTGATATAATCCAGCAACGTCTCAAACTCTGGGTGCTGAGTCACAGAAGCCCCTAATAAACCTAACCGCTTGGTAACTTGTAAACCTCTCTCAATGGCTGGAATTAACGAACCTTCCAAACTCGCAGTTCTAAATGGTAAAGTAAGATAACTCGCTAAACAAAAGCGGCACATTTCTGGACAACTGCGTACCACTTCCACCATATAAATATTTTCCCATGCAGCTTTTTCTGTCACCACAGTTGAAGCTGAGAGAATATTTCCCCGATAAGTTTGCTTTTGTACTATAGCGGGAATTTCCCCAGATATGGGATTAATTGACTTTACCGCACCATCTTGGCTGTGATATTCCACCGCATACAAACTCGGAACATAAATCCCTGGTACTTGCGCAAGTGCTTGAAGCTGAGTTTGGCGAGAAGCTTGTCTGACTTCCTTGTAAGCTGCGATAAAATCTCCTAGCAGATTTTCCCCATCACCTAATAAAATCACATCAAAAAAATCTGCAAAAGGTTCAGGATTTGCAGTCAAAACTGGCCCCCCACCAAAAACTAGTGGATGCTTATCTTCTCGCAAAGATGCGCGAATCGGAACTTCTAAAAATTCCAGTAAATTTAAAATATTGACATAATCTAATTCCCAAGAAATCGAAAATCCCACAATTTCCGAATTTCTCGGAAGTTGTTCGTGAATATCAGTAAACAAGCGACTAACTTGTACATCATCACGCATCGCCAAATTTGCCCATACTACCTGATATCCCAAGCTAGTAATTCCCACACTATACTCATTAGGAAAGGCGAAAATGAGCGGAATAGCATCGGTATTGGGAGTAGCGGGATTAAATAAGAGACGTTCAGCCGAAAATTTATCAATAGTCATTTGTTATTTGTTCTTTGTTATTTATTCTTTATCGATCATTCCTATCCCTTAATTCCTCACCCTTATATAGTATTTCATAAATTCCCCCGCGTACCTCTGCGTATACCTTTGCGTCCCTCTGCGTTTAAATTTCCCCCCCCCTCAACTCCCCACGACTTTGCCCAAAACTGCACCTATCTCCTAACCTCATCTATATTTAATTTTAAGCCAGAGAATTATCAAATTAAAAAACAATGTCACAGCATTAGCCAAAATAATCGGCAATTGTTGGAGAATAATTCCATATATCAACCATAAAAATATACCCGTATTAAAACAAATTAACATAATAAATGAGACATCTTTCGCAGATTTAGTCTGCCATATTTTCATCAATTGTGGTATGAATGAAACCGTAGTTATAGAAGCAGCCACTAATCCTAAGAATGTCACAAAATCCATTAATGCTACCCTTGAAAATATTGTGATGATTTGTTGTAGCTTGTTAAGCGATCGCTATTTCACGCCACTCTATAAATATTACTTATTTCAGCAAAATTTGCTACGCAGCTAGCTAAATTATTGAATTAATTTATATATGAATTTTTCTAGGTGGAAACATAATTTTTGTCACTTTTCCATTACGAGTTCTCTTTTTTAGCGAAAATCCACTATATAGTCGCGATTATTCATGTTTTGTATCATTTGCTCTGGGTATTTTTCCGCCAGTGGTGGTATCCTGATAAATCATGCCTCTAATATCTACAAATCTATGTGACATCAACCAGCATTGTTATCTTAACCAAAGATTAACTACAGCATTTTACAACTGAGTGCAGCCCAGAGATTAAACATCAATCTAGATGTTTGGCATTTCTTGGAGAATTGTATCTTAGGAAATTGTCTTCCATAGATCAAATTTAGCAGCTTTAAACAAGGTGCGAACCATCTACCTGTGCAAATTTTGTACATGGTTCCATAAAACTTGCTTCCGCCCTTGCTTCCAATATTCTTTCCTTTTTTCATCAATAAATTAAACTGGCTCAAAATCACCTACTCTTAGATGCTTTTCCAGAGCCTGCATATATCTTATTTTCGGTCATCAGGAGCATATTTTTGTTCAGTCCACAATTCTTGTTTGAAACATGCAAACAAAATATTTAGCCTCATTATTAACATTGGGTCTGACATTAACAACCGTACCTGTAATGTCATCTCCAGTCCAAGAAACAATAACACCAAACTTGTATGAACTGCAAAGTCCACTGATCAAGGTAATTTATTCAAAAGGTAGCTTGGTTGGTAAGCCTTATCTAAACTATCGAGACAGAAAACAAACATTAAACTTTTCTGGAGACCAAATCCGAACTACAGAAACAGAAATTGGTACACTGGTAACAGTGACTATTGCTAAAACTGTAGATACTGCTTCTGTAACATTTAGCTTGCTTTTACCTGCTGTTAACTTAGGGACAAGCAAGCAAGCCAAAGTAGAAACCAAAGGTATCACAACTGTGAACCTTTTTTCAACTATACCAGCCTTTAATCAAGGACAGAGACAGACATACACAGTTACCCCTTTGGTTGGTACAGCTAAATATGTCGCTTTTTAAAGTCCTTCTCGTGCAAAAATAGTATCTAGATATAGGGAGTAGAAATTACCACAATTACCACTCCATAATTTTTATGTTTCTATTGTTAAAACTACGTAAATTCGACAAACCTCACCTACCTAATAGCTTTCACATTTTTAAGATAAAACTTTGCCCAATAATAGCGTTTTGGATCTTTTTTGAGTAGATAATTTACTACTTCTTGACGCTTATTCTCATCTTTAGTATTTTTGACTACTCGCCTGATTTCCGAATCCATATCTCTAGGATCAGCCCCTCGTTTGATTGCTTCTTCAAACCAATATTCTCCTTTTGAATATTGATATCTTTCAAAAGAATTTACGACACATCAATATATTCTAGAGGGCAAGGCAATGCCCACCTGTGTCAACTTAAGCTCAAAACTTTTCTCTATCTCGTTTCCAGCCTCCGGCTGGAAATGCGTATTGCGAGGCTCCGCCTCGTCTTCTGAATAAATTGAGGCAGCAGCCCACAGATCATCGCTCCCACGCAGAGCATGGGAGCCAGTTAGGATAAGGGTTTCGCGTTAAGTTGACACCAATGGGCATTGCCTTGCCCCTACAATCTGTCGCATTCTTTTTTCAAATTCCTATTAGAAACTATTTTTAAAGTTGCATATCAAACAAAAAAATAAGGGAAAAATTACTTTTCCCTTACCCGAATTATTTCAAATAGCCGCAAAACTTATTGATTATTTTGTATTAGTAGCAGCTTGGAAGTTTCGCCATTTCTCTCTTAATTGCTGCATATTAGGACTGTAGCCCCCATAACGCCAGCTAACATAGGCTTGGCAGATTTCATCTATGATTTCCGCATTGGCTGGTGAATGATGCTGATAAGCTACTCTGGCGTATTCTAGCGGTGTTTGTGCTGGATGTTTGCCTAAACCTTTTTTAGCTGTCCATTGCAGCATTTGTTGATATAAGCTTTCCATTGGCGAGAGTTTTTTCAACCAGCGACGGTTCATCCACTCGCGCCACTGTTCCCAACCTAACCAACAAAAGAAAGCTGTGGTAGTTGACAGAATTAAGCCAGTTAATACACCTAGCCAACCTTGAGAGAATAAAGCAAAAAACCAAGCGATCGCTCTAAAAATCTCTCTCAAAATTGTACCCAAGAGATAATCAAACCAACCGCGAATCGGTGAGGGAACCCAACCGGCTACCCATTGCCAAAATTGACGCAAAACGCCAAATGTCTCGACATCTTCAATGGAAGGGGGTATTAAGGGATGATTGGGAATCGGATCGAAGGCAAACCACCCATATTTAGGGAAGTATACTTCGGTCATGGCATAGGCATCTGTGTTCTTTACCACATACATCCCCGTGAAAGGATTAAACTCTCCGGGGCTGAATCCCGCTACTAACCGCGCCGGAATCCCGATGGAACGCAGCATGACTGTGAGTACTGTGGAATAATGATCTGGGTAACCGCCTTTATGTTTGAATAAAAAAGCTTCTACCAAATCTTCATTATCACTCAAATAAGGCAAATCTAAGGGATTTTCTGGGGTAAAGTAGTTTTGTTTTAAATATTGCGCCAAATACAAAGCTTTTTCATAAGGTGAATCTAGGCTTTTTAATGACTTGGCTACCCGTTCTCGATTGTAGTTAGCGAGGATTTCTTCGGTGCGTTGTCTCACCTTATCGGCAATCTTTGGCGGGATTTGCAGATAGTATTTTTGAATTGACTGGGGATATTTAGTCGAAGCTTGTCCTAAAGCAGTGCGATCGCGATATGGTACTTCAGAAACTACTGTATAAGTGAATCCTTCTGATAATTGTACAGGCGCGCGCAAGCCATTCTCTTGATCCACAGCGATCATCGGTGTGGGAAAGTAAAGTTCCTTGGGATAAGACAGCGCCGGAATTAAATTTGGTAAATCTGCTACTACTGTATAAGTTTGTACTATTTCTTGACCGTTACCAGCAATTACCGGGGTGTTGAGATTGATTTGCGCATTCCAAGGCGATCGCCTCAGAGTGGTAACATCATCATTGCGAGAAATTTTCCAGCCTTTACCTGTATACTGGTCAAATGCCAAGACTCGCCAAAAACCCGCAGCTTGCGATCGCACTCGCATCACCACCTTGGGTTTCATTGCTCCCCGCAGGTTTTGATTCATCTGGCTATTAAAGCCATAATAAAAATTATTATCTACAGTTCCTGGTTCGCCATTACTACCTTGGCCATTAGCCGTACCGCTACCACCTTCACCTTGATTATTCCCTTGACGCACATAACCAGGATTAATAATACTACGTCCTGTAAATTCCCCTTGAACGTTAATATTAGAACTCACAGGAAAGGTGCGTAATTGATAGCCCGGTAATCTTGGCATCACAGCAAAAATTGCCAAGCCTAAGGCGACAATAATAGCAAATAATAAACAATAAAAAGGTAAAAGAGAAGACAATTGTTTCCCTTTTACCTTTTGTCGTTTAAAGTTTAACTTCTCCAAGCCCAGCCTGGATCGGTAGTCTAATACTAAAGTTGGCAGCGCGATCGCCAAAAATAACAGTAGCACAGGCGCAAATGCTAAAGTTTGGCTCAGGGTTGCCGCCACCCCTAGTAAAATTAAGCCAATGACAATTGAATAGCCCAAATCCTTACGGCGGGGCGTATCAAAGCTGTGAAGGATTTGCAGTTGAATTAATAATTCTGCCAAACTCAGTCTGGTATCATTTAATTCCCCTATCAAGCGACCAAAAAAAGCACCCAGTGCAACTAACATGCCAATGGCAATGCAAAATTTCACACTAGTATTGCGATCGCGGCGACTGCGGTAACTCCAAATTGCACCCATGAAACTTACAGGTATCGCCCACAGACTAAATTGAGTCTCGCCTGCAATATCTGTCGCCACAATTCCCATAATTACTAACGCTAGCACTAGCACTCGTAGGGAAATTGAATCTTCCACTGCTAAAAGCGGCGAACCCTGCTGATTTTGTCGCCGGTAGTCATCTGCTACAGGTAGACGCCAAAACTGATTGATCCTGGATAAGTTAAACATTTAAAGTACAAGCACAGCGATGATGTAGAGGCGAAGGAAACTAGGTTGGAGATGGAAACCAACTACCCTACCCTACTCTATGGAAACGCCTTTAGCGAAGGGGAATTCCCTGAGGAGCATAGTAACCAATTAACAATATGCCTACGGGAATCTACTTGTCTTGTGCTAGGTTCTACCAATCAATATATATTTGCGTAGGCTTCCTCAATACCGCTTGTCGAAAAAAAAAGATAAGTTTCAAAACCAGGAAATCATTAATTATCTATCGGCGTTTCTCAATATATAGTGCTAGCAGTGATGATGTGCTGATATTGCGGTCTATGTTGTTGGGGTAATTAAAAACACCAGGGGCTGTTGTTCAATTTCTGGGAAATCCACTTCTAAGGTATAAGTTTGATTGAATTGCTGGCAGTGTAATTCTACACTCAGGTTGCCTGAATTAGCCGATTGACCAACTGCTCTGGTACCTTGTCCTTTGAGGGTGAACACTCCTTGGGTGGGTAACTTACCTGCGACGCGGAGCTTGCCTGTTTGTCCCTGAGACTGATACTCTACTTTGAGTTGCAGCACACCTGCACTAGTCAGCCATTCTCTTTCCACCACTGGATTAGCCAGGGAAACTGGTATTGTCAAATTATCTAACAGTTGTTTAGCTGCTATTAGGGATAACGCCATTTGTTGACGTTGTTTTAAATTGGCATAATCGCTCTGAAGATCGGGCATAGTCTCCAAGGTTTCGGGAGAGCGAACATTGCTTCTCAGCACCAATCCAGCTATGTCATTTAAAGCTTGACCCTCGTTAGGGAATAAGTCCTCTACTACTTGGACTAATTTGGCTCCCAAGGGCAAGGAAGATGTCAACAAAACTTGACACTTTTCCAGCAATTGACGGAAAATGCTTTCCGGCAGAGCGATTGGTAAATTCAATTTAGACTGTTGCGCCACCCATCCCCAGGCGGGAACTAATACTAGCGATTGCTCGTCGGCGTAATCGGGATAGTCTAGTAATTGGGTTTCCCAAGGAAATAAAGGCGGCTGATTCTGAATTTGGAGTTGTAAACGACGTTTGAGGACAGCTTGAAAACGTTCTTGCACAGTAGGAATTTCTCCCAGTTGAAAGGTTTGGGGTTTTACTCCCGACTCTAGCTCACCACTAGTTGAGGTGGTAGCTTGTTTGAGAGGGTTGTCTACCCCGTCAATTTCCTGACGATCTACCGAGGACGACTCAAAGGTGGTGGCAGTATCTGCCAACACCCAAGATAGTAATTGGTGATGAAAGGATTCTGAGTCACTATTCATGAGTAGATGCACCCGATCCGGACACTAAAGAGTTACGAATTTCCCAAGCTTGTTCAAGAATTTTGAACCATCGTTTTTGTAATTGTGCCATAGACAAACCTAAAGTTTTAGCGATTTTTTCATCAGGTTGTCCTTGTTGCTTTAGATCTAGTAGCGATCGCTGTTTATCGTCTAGTTCTGCTGTATAAGCTTGCCACTGTTGCGGGGTTAAGCCTAAATTCGTCGGTAAGGAAGCTTCCAACCATTCATGGACTAGTTCCCAACGATGCAACAAGGCAAACCGAATTAAATGATATTTAAACCTCTGTTGTAAGTAATCCCTCTGACGAGGGGTTAAACCTAAAATTGACTCAATTTCCTGTGCGGAAAGATCTTGTAAGCGCAGAGTAAAGTAATCAGCACAATCGGTTTGTTGGCGCTGTTCTAAATAATTTAATAATTCTGTAATCACGACAGAGCGCAAGGTGTCTTCTTCTGGCTCTGGTTCTGCTTGCGTAGCCATTGCCGAACGCAATTGTTGTACGGCTGGCTCTTCCCAAGAACCATCAGGTTCGTTAGCACTACCTTCTGCCGCTTGTTCAATATCTACAGTCGTTTCTGGAGGTTGTTGTTGCGAGAAAGTTTGCGCTCGCAGGATAATCAGCTGCTGCTGACGCCCAGGCAAGGGAATGCGCCGCTTACCATAGCGTTCCGTAAATGCCATATATTCTGCCAATTCCAGCAGAGATTGGGGGCGATAGGCCATTGGCAGTTGATTTTCCCGACGGAAAGCATTTAAGGCTTCCAAATAAAAACCTTGCAGGAAATCTTCAATGATCGTCAACCGCCCTTGATAACTCAATTGCCTCTGGGGAGGATTGATATAACGGTAGATAATCGCGCTTAAGGTGCTATGTAGTTCTACCCTACCCCGATTGGAACCCAGCTGATAATATCTCAAACACTGCTGTAGCCGATGTTTGGCTAAAGTCATGGCTGAGTTTTCCACAGAACCGGATGCTTGGATGCGTTTGCTTTCTTGGCAAATCCGGTAGACTTCGGCAGCAATACGTGTTGCCACATCGTGGCAATTTTGTTCCGAAGCTTTGGTTGATTGCTGAAGCTCCTTAAATAGGAGTTGAAATATCACCTCCACGCCGATAGAATTCTCTCCCTGAATAGTTGCGGTTGCGGCTGAATTCATAGTCTCTGTTTTTAAAAGACCCTAACATACTTAAACACAACCTGTACGACCGTGGGTGTTGGCTGGATGAATTTTGCGTATAAGCTAAACGCATACGATCCTGCATTCAGGATGTGGACTATGTTTATTATTCCCATTTTGAGTGGGATTATTCACACTTGGTTTTGATGTTATAGCCATTACCCAGGAGCCGTGGACAAGTTATATGGATATAGACGCACAAATTCAATTGTTGATTGATAATGCACCCCAAGATGTTATGACACCACAAATTGTGGCAGCAATTGCCCCTGTTTTGCAGGCGATCGCTCATCAGTTACGTCACCCTCAGTATTATATTCTCCAAAGTTTGGATTCAGAGTGGGTTTTAACTACATTGAGCAATCGAGCAAACCGTAAATTAGCAAAGCGGGTGGTTTACGCTTTTCCTAGCTTACAGGATGCCACAGCTACCGCTAATGCTGGAATTGAGGCGCAGATAACAGCAATTGCTATTCCTGTGACTCATATTTTGTTCCAACTAATGGCATTAGAACCAGTAGACAGTATAGTTTTTTTTGAGACTCCTGGCACAACTAAAAATGCCGTCGAGGTGTCACGCGCTGACTTACAAAAGCAAATTCAGAAACATTTACAAAAAAAGCGATCGCCAAATCAACTTCCCCCTGACATTGCGTAATGGGGCATTGGGCATGGGGCATTGGGTATGGGGCATTGGGCATTGGGTATGGGGCATTGGGCATTGGGCAAAAGTCAAATATAATTCTTAATTCTTAATTTTGAATTTTGAATTTTGAATTTTGAATTGTTTGTTCCCTAGCCCCTAGTCCCTAATACAGCCGACTTAAAACATAGTCAGCCATGTTAATTAAGGCTTGACGCGGTTCTGAGTGGGGGAGAACGGTCATATGCTCTGTTGCTAGTTTGGCATGGTGGGCGGCTAATTCTCGCGCCTTTTGGATGCCTTGACTTTCTTGAATTAATAAAAGTGCTTGTTCTAAATCGCCTTCTTGGGCAAATTCCCGTTCAATCAGCACTTCTAAATATGGTTTTTCCTTTAAGGCAAATAAAACTGGGGCGGTGAGATTACCACTTTTCAAGTCAGATCCGGCTGGTTTACCCAATGTATCTGTAGAACTAGTGAAATCTAAAATATCATCGACAATCTGGAATGCTAAACCCAGATTGCGTCCATAGTTATACAAATGCTGGGCATCTTCTGGGGAGACTTCGCTCAGTAACCCAGCTGCTTTAGAACTATTGGCGATTAATGAGGCAGTTTTGTAATAGCTTTTGTTGAGATAAGTCTCAATGGAAGTATTCGCATCAAAGCGATTTAGTCCCTGCTGGATTTCTCCGGCAGCCAAATCCATAATTACTTCAGAGAGTAATTTTACCACTTCCAAGTTGTCCAAGTTTGCCAAATACCAAGAAGATTGAGCAAACAGAAAATCTCCGGCTAATACGGCAATTCGGTTACCAAACAAGCTATGAACGGTTGGCACGCCGCGACGCATCTGAGATTCGTCCACTACATCGTCATGCACCAAGCTGGCGGTGTGGATCATTTCTGTAATCTCCGCTAACCTTCGGTGACGCGGGGTAATGTCTTGTTCTAGCATAGTGGCTCGCGCTATCAGCAGAACGATCGCTGGTCTAATACGCTTTCCCCCAGCTCCAAATAAATGTTCGGCTGCTGCATAAAGTATGGGGTGGCGATTTCCAACTAGCTGTTTGAGATTATCTGCTAGTATTCGCAGGTCTGCTTCCACAGGGGTAAACAGGGAGGTGGCTGGGGTCATGGATGGGCGGACTCTGGCTTAGATTAAGAAAGTTTACATATCCTATACTCATTTTAAGATAACCCAGGTTCAGCGCAACGTCTCAATCGGGGAATCCCTCAATCTCTCAAGCCCATACCTCAAGGCTTGAGGCTTTTCCAGAGATTTTGACAAAAATGATATTTTTTATGTCATACTTGATTAACTATTTTTATAATTAAAATGTATTGTAAGCTACTGAAAATAATCTAATTATTTAAATTAAAATTGTTTAAGTATTTTTACTCATAAAGTTGTATTTGCTAGCTCATTGGCATTCATTTGCTGACTCTAGTTAACAATTATCAGGGAAAATACTTAGGTAATGATAATTAAGTATATTAAATGTATTGTTTGTAGCCAGCTATGAATCTTTAGTTTCATTGAGTTCTTAGCTTTGGAGAAAGGTTTTAGCTACAAAATATCAATTTCCATAAACTATACTATGTAACTTTTGTCACCATAAAAGTTATGTATAATTTTTAGTCATTTAACAGATTAATTACTAAGTATTTATCTCAGGGTGACTAATTTTTGCGAGTTCAGTTAAGTCCTTGAGAAAATTTCAAATTTAGCTGCGAAGATGGCTTAAAAGTCAGGAACCTTGTGTTACGCTAAGATCTAGGGATTTTAAATTTTTCAGATATTCACCCGCCAAAGTTAAATTGCCGATAGGTAATTTAGCATACAGCAGTTGTGAGTCAATACATAGTCGCGGTGAAATCTAGGAAGTAATTCCTGAATTTATACTGGCGACCTGCGAAACTTTTTGGTAAGAGCTAGGCGCTACCCTTCGGGGAAATGCTCGTTTTGTCTTGACATTGAGCGTTGGCGTTGCTTTTCTAAATTGTGTATTCGCAGCCAAACGCGGACTAGGTAGAATGCTGAGGAGCGCAGCAAGGGATTGCTATTTGGCAATTTAGCTTGCTCTGAAATGTATAGTCTGCGCCAATAATTTCCATAATAAATCCGTTAGCCGTCGAGCGTTGTCACTCTACGGCGTAGTCTAGCATAGCAAATCACAGCCAACAACAATTAGCTTGTTTGGCAAAGATTTTGCTGAGGTTATGAAATTGCATATTCGTTAGATAAAGGTGCTGGTAGAACAATGATGTACGGAAACATGCCTATGATGATTTTTATGTTAGCTGCTGGATATTTGTTCACTGTCTACCTACTGTTAGCATTAGCAAAGCGTACAGGTAAAAATACTGAGACTACAAATATTTCTTTTTCCCATAAAGGAAAACACGAACAAGAGCTATCAGTAGCACCAAAGGTGAGTGAGGCTGTTAATAGTCAATAGTCAATGATGAATATTCAATACGCAAGAGTCAACAGTCAAGACTTAACTGACTGTTGACTCTTGATTTATGGTTGGTTATCCCAAAAAGTCTTGTTATAGATGGGAGACTTTAGCGTCGGTGAAGCAAACTTCTTCCACAAGGGGAGTATAGCCTAACCACTGCAATCCTGATTGAGCAAACTGCTGACCGCAACCGCTAACAGCAAAGCGAGTGGGTAATGGCGGATGGGTATTTCTTAAACCGAGAATGTCTAAATCTTGGGCGCAAGCAGCGACTACATTCACCGCCGGATCGACGAGTTTAACATGAGCCGGGAGAAGCGATCGCAGTACAGGTGCTAGGTGGGGATAATGGGTACAGCCGTAAACTAATGTATCGATTTGCTGCTGGAGTAACGGCTCTAGGTAAGAGCGTGCTACTTCCATAGTATAGGGGTCATGAATCCGGTTTTGTTCAATTAAAGGCACAAATTCGGGACAACCTACCTGCCAAACTTGAACATGAGGATCGATTTCCAGTATGGCTTGCTTATAGGCATTACTCTTAGCTGTGGCTGGAGTAGCAATCACCCCAATCCGCTTACCTTGTTCTACCGCCGCTTTTGCACCGGGGAGAATCACACCCAGAATGGGTAAGTCAAATTCCTCGCGAACGATATCTAAGGCTAAAGCAGAACTAGTATTACAAGCCATAATCACCATTTTGACCTGTTGCTGTTGCATCCAGGTCAAAATTTCGCGGACATACTGTAAAATTTCTGCTTGAGAACGAATGCCATAGGGCAATCGAGCAGTATCGCCAAAATAAATAACAGATTCGTTAGGAAGTTGCCGATAAAATTGTCTTAATACTGTCAAACCACCAACGCCGCTATCAAAGATACCGATAGGCGCGCGTTGGGGTTCTTGTCCAGAAAAATTATTCAGATTACCTTCAAAAATGGAAGATGAATACACGGGCAAATATTGGGTTGAGGTTTTTTGAACTAAGATACAGGATTTAGTGGTTGACACTCCGCCGCCCTATAAGGGCGGGGATTCTTGGTTCACAGTTCAATCTTACCTTCGCAGGATTGCTCCAACGAAGCTAGAGGATCAAACTCCCCAAGCTTATAAGCTCCCGTGTGCCCCACGGTACTTAGTCCCTTGTGCAAGATATTGATAGCAGCATTAATGTCCCTATCCTCAACAAATCCACAATGATGACAAATATGAGTTCTAGTTGATAGAGACTTCTGCACCTTGTCACCACAGTTAGAACAATTTTGGCTACTATTATGGGGAGCAACAGCAATGGTTATCTTCCCGTATTTATAACCAAAATAATCTAGCCAAGAGCGAAACTTTGACCATCCTGCATCACTTATCGACTTAGCCAGATGTCGATTTTTCACCATGCCTTTAACATTTAAATCTTCATAGGCTACTAAGTCGTTAGACTTGATTAAGCGGAGTGCCACTCTCTTGACAAACTCTTCTCGCTGCCTACTTACCCTTAAATGTTTACGGGCATATCGCTGCCTAGCTTTGTGATAATTCTGAGACTGCCTGCCCTGAGCGGAGTCGAAGGGTAGATTGCCTTTTTTGTATTTCTTAGAGCTTCTCCGATTGAGACGGCTTAACTGTTTTTCTCCTTGGCGGTAAAACTGCGGGTTGGGTTCAGTGTTGCCTTGGCTATCTGCCAGGAAATACTTGATACCCACATCAATACCCACTGCTTTTTGACTGGGAGTTATTGGCTTAACAGTATCCCTGGGGTCTAATTGCACCGAGAATTGCACATAATACCCATCGGCACGGCGTACAATCCTGACTCGCTTGATTTGCTCTAGTTGATAAAAGTTTAAGTCTCTAGTCCCTATCAGCTTCAGAGTTCCTATTCTTTTTTTATCCGTGAAAGTAATATGCTTCCTATTTTCTGACAGTTTCCATCCAGAGACTTTATATTCAACAGAGCGAGTATTTTTCTTGAACTTGGGATACCCCTTTTTGCCTGGAATTTGCTTCTTGCAGTTATCGTAAAAGCGGTTAACTGCTTTTAAAACTCGCTCAACAGCAGTTTGACAAGCATGAGAGTTTAAGTCCTCCACAAACTTAAATTCCTTCCTTAACAACGTGTTATATCTAAACATTTCTGTCTTCCCAACACCACGATTATCCATCCAATAACGCAGCACTTTATTTCGGATAAACTGAGATGTCCTAATTGCTTCATCAATAGCGGTTGTTTGTTGTAGCTTTGGATTGACTTTAAACTCGTAGATAAACACGTTTGATACTGGAATAGTTGGTATCAAATACTATAATAACATCAAGCAGTCCTAGATGGTTACTGAGCCTGTCGAAGTCAGGACGGGGCTTGTATCCCATTTTTTTGGTCATTGGTCATTGGTGAGAGAGAATATCCGTAAACCCGCCAATACAGTTATTCTCTTCTCTCGTCCAGTTATATCCGTTTGAGGTACCTGAGAATACCATTGGCGATCGCTTCAGCCATGCGACTTTGGTATGCTGGATTACCTAATCTCGGATTGTCTTCTCGACCAGTCATATAGCCAGTTTCTACCAAAATTGAGGGCATAGAGCTTTTTCTGAGGACGTAAAATCTGGCTTTACGGGTTCCTCGGTCTTTGATGGTACTAATATTATTCAGAATTGAATTGCGGACTGTTTCGGCTAAAGCATAACCACTGTCGTAATAATATACTTCTAGACCATTGACATCAGAGCGTTTATCTACAGAATTGGCGTGAATGCTGACAAACGCAGTCGCATTGACTCGCTCGGCTATATCTACCCTTCCCTGAAGTTCGACAAAAAAGTCAGCATCTCTGGTGAGGACGACTTGTACGCCATTGCGTTCTAAAATTCTCGCAACTTGAATTCCAATCGGTAAAACTACATCTTTTTCTAACAACCCACCTAAACCGGGTGCGCCGGAGTCTTTACCGCCATGTCCAGGATCAATTACTACTAATAATTTACCTCTGGGTACTGTTGGGCTGGGGACTGGCTGGGATACAGTTGGCGGATTATCTGTGACGGGGTCTGGTAATTGTCCTTGATTTGGTAGTGGTAGTGGCGGTAAAACTACAGGGGGAGTTCTAGGCGCTGTGACTGAACGAGATCGTTGTAATTGTAGAGCTATCAGCTGACTACCAACTTGGTTGAGTTCGCCAATTTGTACCCCAGCTGCTGGTTGAACGTAAACAACTACAGTATTCGCTTCTTGGGGTTGGACTCTCACCCTCAGAATGGGGCTATTAGCGTCTAAGGCAGGCCCGGTGACTCTGGGAGACAATTTAGCATTGTTAATGGTGATGCGAAATAGACCACTCGTTCTATCCCATCCACCTGTAGCTGATAACTGTTGGTCAGCACGAATCAATAGTTGAGTCCCATTTCCACCGAGTTCGATGGCTTGAATTGTGGCTGGAGAGTCGGTATTAGAATTTACAGGTGCTGGATTATTATTTCCTGGTAATCGCACCACACCACTGTTGGGTAAAAGCACAAAACCGCCCATAGTACTGCTAATAGCGCGCCAATCGGGGCTATTGCTGTCTACCCGCATGGTCATACGTACTACTGGGGGTTGCGATGGTAATTGGCTAAAAATAATCCGATTGACACCATAGCGGTTAATCAAGACATCGCGCTGCTCTAGTTGTGGGGATAAAGAAGCGCCTGTAATATCAACATTAATGGCTTTGCGATCGCTTGTGCGATTGACTTGAATTTTCGGGGTATCGCCGCTAGTGCGGATGAAAAATCCATCACCAGTCACCCGTAAGTTCTCAATTTGCGTCGCCCCAGTAGCTGTGTTAACTGCGGTGCGGTCATTGATAGGGGTAATTGGCCCGGTTTTAACTACGTTGTTATAAACATTAGTTGATGGATTAGTTGGTGGGATTGGCGATGTATTAGAAGGAACTACCACCCCTGATGAGTCTGGTTGCGGCCTGTTAGCGTCAGCTAAGACTGCTACCTGCTCAGGTTTGGGGTTAGGTAATTTTACTGTCCAACGGCTGGCGCTAAGACCTGTAAATTTTACCTGTTCCGGGTCTATGGTATAACCGGGAGCCAGTTCGACCACAATGCGGGTGGTTTCTGGGTCAAATTGACCGACACGCACGGACTGAATCGCACCACCTACAGGCTGAGTGACTTGGGGACGCCCAAATACAGTTTGTGGTAAATCAATTACCAAGCGAGTGGGGTTGAAGATCAGCTGTGCTTTAGGTTGTACCCCACCTGCAGTGTTGATTTCTAATACATTTTGATTAGCGTCAAAACGCCAAGATTCTAGTCTCGCTGCAAAAACTGGCGACGACAATATGAGGATAGTTCCAAAAGTACCGGGTAGTAACCAGTGTAATTTCACAATTTTTTCTCCTAATTCGTATTTATGGGAGCCTTTCGGCTATTAAAATGTCGTTTGTTCCTCACACCGTCACCGCCCACACTAGAGATGGAATGCAGCAAAACATTTCTCGCTGGGATTAAAGACACAGCTAATGGCGAAGCATTGTAACATATCTTTGTAATTCTGCCATGCTGCTAGCATTGCTAATTTTTAGCCAAGAAATTGTCAAGGTACACCAGAAAAAAGATAACTAAAGTTAAGCTGATGTAATCAATCCAAAATTGCTGTTAATTTGTTTTGATTGTTAGTAGTTAATGCACCGATTGTAAAAATAGAACTATTATCAAATAGGCTTTTCAGGTTGGTGACAGCTACTCTTTCAATATTGAGAAAAATATTTATGAATAGGTGTGCCTAGCAGTACATAAGAGATTAATTTCCTGGGAAATAGAGGCGGTATTTTATAATTTTTTTTTGCAGCAATAATGTTTAGGGGCATTGGGCATTGGGCATTGGGCATTGAGAAGGGGAAGGGGAAGGAAGACAAGGAAGACAAGGGAAGGAAGAATAAAGACAATTAATGGTACAGACAAGGGTTATCGCGTCTCTCACAAATGACAAATGACAAATGACTATTGACATTTTATTGAGTAATTTACTGATGATTGGATGACCCTGATGTGAGAGAAAATAAGTAACCTTTAAGTGAAATTACCCAAAAGTTACTACTTATTTTCTTATCTTTGTCGTAAGTACTGGAGAATACCGCGAGCGATCGCTTCTGCCATTTGATTTTGATAACTTGAAGTTTTTAAATTGGCAACATCTTCCCGACCCGTTAAATAGCCGGTTTCTACCAAAATCGAGGGCATAGAACTTTTTCTCAGCACATAAAATCTGGCTCGTCTGACTCTGCGATCTCGGACATTCACGCTTTGGAGAATGCTGTTATGAACCGCGCGAGCTAAACCTAAACCGTTGTCGTAGTAGTAGGTTTCTAAACCACTAACTTCAGGACGCCCCAATCCTACTGAGTTAGCATGAATACTCACAAATACACTGGCGTTGGCTCTCTCTGCCATTTCTACCCGCCCTGGTAGGCTGACAAAATAGTCAGAGTTTCTTGTCATAATCACTTGCACGCCATTTTGTTGCAAGATTTCTGCTACTCTTCTACCAATGGGTAGGATAATATCCTTCTCTCGCACTCCACCAATCCCAATTGCTCCTGGGTCTTTACCACCGTGACCTGGGTCAATAACCACTACAGCTCGTCCAATGTTTGGGGGACGGGAGCCTGGCTGAGGTGCGGGTGGCGGATTAGGAATGCTGGGATCTGGTAATGTGTTCCCAGGTGATGGTAAGGGTGGTAACCCTATAGGCGGTCTCACTTGGGAAGAACGCTGTAATTGCAGTGCCAAAAACCCGTTATTTTGGTTGAGTTCGCCAATTCGCACTCCCGCAGCAGGTTGAATTAGAACAACTACAGTATTCGATTCCTGGGGTTGCACTCTCACCCGTAACACTGGGCTATTAGCATTTAATGTCGGCCCGGTGACTCTAGGAGATAATTTGGCATTATTAATGGTGATACGAAACAGACCACTGGTTCTATCCCACCCAGATGTGGCTGATAGAGGCTGATCGGCGCGAATCAACAGTTGGCTACCATCGCCACCGAGTTCGATGGCTTGAATTGTTGCCTGAGAATCGGTATTAGAATTTACTGGAGGTTGATTATTTTCCGGTAATCTTACTATACCCTTATTGGGCAGAACCACAAACCCGCCCACGCTGCTGCCGCTTGCTCGCCAATCAGGACTATTACTGTCTACCCGCATGGTCATGCGTACCACAGGCGGTTGTGATTGCAATTGGCTAAAGGTAATGCGATTGACACCATAGCGGTTAATTAAGACATCCCGCTGCTCTAGTTTGGGAGATAAAGCTGCGCCGGAGATGTCGATATTAATTGCTTGGCGATCGCTTGTGCGATTAACTTGAATTTTTGGGTTACCACCGCTAGTGCGAATGAAAAACCCATCACCTGTCACTCGTAAGTTCTCAATTTGAGTTATCCCAGTAGCAGTGTTGACAACTGGAGAAAATTCCGGTCTAGGTCTATTACCCGGATCGGTTGTCACAGCGTTGTAAACATTATTATTGGGCGTAGGTGATTTAACTACTTCTAATCTAGGTAATTGCACTAGCCAGCGACTAGCGCTAATACCCGTAAATTTTACCTTCTGGGGGTCTATGGTATAACCAGGAGTGATTTCAATTACTATGCGGGTTGTTTCGGAGTCAAATTGACCCACACGAATCGACCGAATCGCCCCACCTACTGTTTGGGTTACCTGGGGACGCCCAAATACAGTTTGTGGTAAATCAATCACCAAACGAGTGGGATTGAAGATTAGTTGTGCTTTTGGCTGGACACCACCAGCCGTATTAATTTCTAGTTGATTTTGGTCGCTATCAAAACGCCAAGATTCTAGCCTTGCTGCTAAGGTTGGTGACGATAGCAAGCAGATAGTCCCCAAAGTACTAGGTAGTAACCAGTGTAGTTTTACAGCCATTTCTCCTAATTCGCATTCATGGGAATAGTCAATATTTCAAGATATTGGCAAATTGTCACACTTTCACCACCAAAATTTAGCTGTTGTTGCCTGATGAAACTTGAGCGCCACAAGCACAACATAGATAACAATGTATAAGTTTACACGTTTATTGCGCTTCTCTTGTCATTTGTTAGAGACGCGATAACCCTTGTCTGTACAATCGTCAGTTGTCAGGAAACGCCATGAATATATTCTCTTGGTTCAGGCAAGAAAAAACTGAATTTTTCAGGCGGGTGCTGGGTAATCCCTAATTGCGCGAAACTTAACGGAAGTGGCGAGAGAAAATCGGAACAACCTGGAAACCGATCGCATTCCGAAGGTTGATTGTCATCATAAAAAACTAAAATTGACAATCTTAGGGGACGGCGTCAGCGAGTGAGAAGTTTCCTAGTATCGCCGCTAAATCCCTAGATACTTCGGAGAATACTGACACAGAATGCTCAACAACCAACCTATTAGCGATCGCAATTAGTAACTGAGTTCTGAGCAAGAATGATTCAGAACTCAGTCTTAATCTACCTTCAGGTAAAATCAACAGGGGGTTTCTACCCAAGGCAGATCGTTAACTTTCACGTAAATCAGTTTCTGACTCCAGCAACGCAGGTTTTTCTATAGTTAAAGATGGCGCAGCACCATCTAAAATTAGTTTTTCTGAGTCTGTTGCTGTGTCTGTGTCTGGAAAGACAAACCGTAACAAGGGAGGCGCTAAAAAGGTTGTCAAGATTACCATCATGATAATTGCTGCACCTAGCGGTTTAGAGAGGACGCCACTAGCCGCACCAACACCAGCAAATACTAATCCGACTTCACCCCTGGGAATCATCCCCACACCAATTGCCAACCTGTTGATTTGTGGTTGACCAAACACCGTTAAGCCCGTAATCACTTTACCGATAATGGCGACTAAAATCAGGAAAGTTGCCATCACCAAACCTTCACGATTGCTAGGAATGGCTGGGTTTAATACGCTTAAATCTGTTTTTGCCCCAACGACAACAAAGAAAATGGGGACTAACATATCAGCGACAGGAATCACTTGCTTTTGCAGTTCTTTGCGCTTATCTGTTTCTTCCAAAACCAAACCAGCCGCAAAAGCACCGAGAATTGCTTCTAATTGAATCACAGCCGCCAGATATGCCATCACAAAGGCAAAGATAAATGCTGGGATAATCAATTCACCTCTGGTTTTGAGGCGATCGACAATGGCGACAAAAGACTTGTTAAAAAAATTACCCAGTAGGATCGCACCCAGTAAAAAAGCAGTGGCACAGATAATGAGATAAATGACTTTAGTTACATCTACTTCACCATCTTTCGCTAAACTCGCCACCACTGCTAACACAATAATTCCCAGTACGTCATCAATTACCGCCGCACCAAGAATAATCTGTCCTTCTTTAGAATTGAGACGACCAATTTCTGAAAGTACCTTGGAAGTAATACCAATACTCGTAGCTGTTAAAGCCGCCCCAGCAAAAATTGCTGGTACAGCACCCACACCAAACAAAGTCATTAATCCAACAGTACCTGCAGCAAAGGGTGCTACTACCCCTACTATCGCCACAATAGTAGCTTGGATACCAACTGCCATTAAATCTTTTAAGTTGGACTCCAAGCCAATTTCAAATAGCAGGATGATCACGCCCAATTCTGCTAAAACCGAAATTACCTCTGATTGCGCTGTAAACACGCTATCAGCCGCTTGTGGGCTTAATCCAGCAGTGCTTTGCAAGAAAGAAATAATTAACGAACTAGAACTATCTGTACCAGCTTCAGGAAATACCAAAAGGTGTAAGACAGAAATACCAACGATTACACCACCAACGAGTTCGCCTAAAACAGGCGGTAAACCAACTCGATTGGATAACTCCCCACCAACTTTGCTAGCGAGGTAGATGACTACTAAGCTCAATAGTACTGCTGCGACTACCATTGAGCTATCTGCTGTTTCTGTTGTGCTTGCCAGCAGAGGAAAAGAGTAGTTGACTGCATTTAAAAGCTGCATTGGTTCTGTAATAATCCTTCTCTTTAATTTTTACCCTTTTATCGAAAGTAACTTTTTGCAGATTTTCGCTAAATTGGCATGAAATTGAGATATTAATTGGTGTTATTTGTCAACCGCATCAGACATTGCCAAGCTAAATGCAGATATTTCCCACCTAATAACCTATGCCCAATGCCCCATGCCCCATGCCCAATTTTTTAGTTTCCAAAAATGTAACCATCCCAATTTTTGACTTGAGCAATGTCACAGTAGGAATACACAAATCGTATCTATTCAATTGGTGTCAATTCGGGAGAATTGTGCAAATCTCTTGATGGCGGTTAACTATTAACAGTTGACCGTTCAATGACAATTGCTTAGATATACCATGACCAACATCTCTAATTAATTATTCCGAGGAGTGTACATCTTATGTCTAGAGCCGCTTTATCCGGTTCCCAATTTCGTATTGGCAAATTTTGGCAAACTTTACCTTTAGCAATGCTTGTCTGTGTAACTTTTATGCAGCCTGGATTGGCACAAGAAAAGGAAAAATTATGGCGCACACTGACTGTTAGCGGTAGGGGTATGGAATCAATTCCGACTACTTTATCTTTAGTCAGTTTGGGTGTAGAAATTCAAGGTAAAACAGCCCAAGAGGTACAAGAAGAAGCCGCCCGTCGGTCAGCAGCAGTGGTAGCTTTACTTAAGAGTCGGAATGTAGAAAAGTTGCAAACTACAGGTATCCGCTTGAATCCAGTTTATAGTTATACGAATAATGTGCAGCGAATTA
Source organism: Calothrix anomala FACHB-343 (assembly GCF_014696435.1). Lineage (GTDB taxonomy): Bacteria > Cyanobacteriota > Cyanobacteriia > Cyanobacteriales > Nostocaceae > Aulosira > Aulosira anomala_A. Next base: position 103,732 of record NZ_JACJQG010000014.1, read on the forward strand.
CTGGCTATGCGGCTAGCAATATTGTCAGTTTTCGGATTGCTACAGATAAAGCGGGTACATTATTAGACGATGCGGTAAAGGCTGGAGCAACACAAATTAATGGTATTAGTTTTGTTGCTACTGATGAAGCGATCGCAACTGCTCAAAAGCAAGCACTTAAAGAAGCCACCCAAGATGCCCAAGCTCAAGCTCAAGCTGTGTTTAGTAGCTTAGGTTTGAATTCTAAGGAAGTGGTAAGTATTCAAATCAACGGTGCTAGCGCCCCACCACCTTCACCTGTATTAATGCGTTCTGAAGCTTTCAAAGCTAATAGTGCAGATGTCTCTACCCCCATCATTGGCGGCGAACAGCAAGTAGAAGCATCGGTAACTTTGCAAATTAGTTATTAGTCAATAGTCCAAAGTCAATAGTCAATAGTCAATAGTCAATAGCATGAGACTGTTGACTGTTGACTGTTGACTGTTGACTGTTGACTAAAATATTTAGAAATTTTCTGGCGAAAAATCTCCTCCGCCCCCTTCATTATCGCGCTTGGAACCTAATAATTCTAGCTGGTCTACTCGAATGACGGGCATAGAACGGCTGGCTCCGGTTTGGCGATCGCTCCATGTGTCAAACTTGAGGGAGCCTTTAATGCCAATTAAGCTACCTTTGCGTACATAATTACCCGCAATTTCTGCTGTTTTATCCCATAATTCTAAGGTGAACCAATCAGGCTCATCTCGATTTCGCGATCGCCGATTTACTGCTAGTGTCAATCTACACTTCACACTACCTGACTCAAAATATTTAATATCTGGATCGCCGCCTACACGACCAACAAGGGTGACAATATTAATACTCATGGTTTCACCTTTCAGTACATACGTACTTATTTATCTTGAATTCCATCATAGCGAATTGTGAAACTATTGAAAATATGTTAAAGATTTAGCAATAAAGTTGTATCGAAAAATGATACAAAATACTAGGGATAAAGTAGAAAACTATACGGATATATTGTTGAACTCAAAGAAGATCGAAAAATATTAGGCTGACAGCCAGTGAAGATTCTCAAAAAATATCCAAAAAAATATCTATCTTTACTGGACTAAGGATCAAAAACGTAATAGAATCCAGCACGATTAACTCTAACCGTCGTAGTCATCAAGTATCGCAAATAGGGGGCGTAGGACGCGTGGGTCTTTTCAGGAACTTTCGCTCATCGTGGGATATGGGTATCGACCTCGGTACTGCTAATACCCTCGTTTATGTATCAGGTAAAGGTATTGTACTCCAAGAACCTTCGGTAGTAGCTATCGATCAAAACGAAAAGATTGCACTAGCTGTGGGTGAAGATGCTAAAAAAATGCTCGGTAGGACACCAGGAAATGTGGTTGCTCTTCGTCCTTTGCGGGATGGGGTAATCGCTGACTTTGACACAGCCGAGCTGATGTTAAAGAGTTTTATTCAACGTGTTAATGAAGGTAGGTCATTGATTCTACCACGAATTGTCATTGGTATTCCCAGTGGTGTCACAGGGGTAGAAAGAAGAGCTGTCATGGATGCAGCTTCCCAAGCTGGAGCCAGAGAAGTTTATTTAATTGATGAACCAGTCGCTGCAGCTATTGGTGCAGGACTACCAGTAGCCGAACCAACTGGTAACATGATCATCGATATTGGTGGTGGTACTACAGAAGTTGCAGTACTCAGTCTCCAGGGTACAGTACTGAGCGAGTCAGTCAGAATTGCAGGCGATGAACTCACAGAAGCAATTCTGCAATATATGAAAAAGGTTCATAACTTAGTAATTGGGGAACGGACTGCTGAGGACATCAAAATTCGCATTGGTTCTGCCTATCCCACCAATGACGATAATGATTCCATGATGGAAGTCCGGGGCTTACATTTACTTTCTGGTCTACCACGTACTGTGACAATTAAAGGCCCGGAAATTCGTGAAAGTATGCTTGAACCGCTATCAGTAATTATTGAAGCGGTGAAACGCACATTAGAACGGACACCTCCCGAACTAGCAGCAGATATTATTGACCGGGGTATTATGCTGGCTGGTGGTGGTGCTTTACTCAAAGGCATAGATACGCTGATTAGTCATGAGACAGGTATCGTCACACATATCGCTGCCGATCCTTTATGTTGTGTGGTTTTGGGAACAGGTCGTGTTTTGGAAAACTTCAAGCAACTGGAACGGGTATTTAGCGGTCGTTCTCGGAATATGTAGCAAAAATATCAGATATTGAATTCAAAATATTGAGAATTCAATATCTGATATTGGGTTTTATATAGATACAACTAAATAAAACTGAAAATTTCTCAAATTATATAAACATATAAAAATTAAGGTATGGATAGATGGTGTTACTACGTCGTTGGTGGGATCGCAAAAGTTTACAACTAGGATTAGTTGCTTTGGCATTAGGTAGCGCTTGGGTATTACGGGAAACCCAAGGTGCTTTACTCCTGGAGATGTACCAAGTAATTACTCGTCCAGCACAAATGTTACAAGCCGGGCCAACCCCTGAAGAACGCCTCAGAGATGCCCGTTCATTAGAGTTGCAAGCGCGAATCGTAGATTTAGAAAGCCAAAACAAAAAGTTACAAAACTTGTTGGGTTATGTCACCAAAGAACCAGTGGCATCACGCCCAATTCCCGCGCGGGTATTAGGACGTAGCGCCGATCATTGGTGGCAGCAAATTACCCTAGATCGGGGTAGTAATTCGGGAATTCAAGAAGGCTTTATTGTCAAAGCAGAAGGTGGCTTAGTCGGTTTAGTAGAAACTGTTACGCCTAATACTAGCCGGGTGTTACTGATCAGCGATCTCAAGAGTCAAGTGGGTGTAACAATTAGCCGGACATCGGCTAAAGGCGTTTTGCGCGGCGATTCTTCAGCTGAGGCTGTGTTGGAATTTTATGAAAAAGTTCCCAATGTTAAGGTGGGTGATTTTGTCTCTACATCAACCTACAGTCAAAGGTATCCTTCTGGTGTAGCTGTAGGAAGAATTAAGTCTCTAGATTTAAAGAAACTGCCTGCATCAATTGCCAAAGTAGAACTTTTCCCGCCAATTAGGTCGTTAGATTGGGTAGCTGTCTACCCCAAACCAGAAGAACCGATTCCAGAAACAGAAAATTCCCAACCGCCAACTAACCCACAACCGCAAAAGTCGAATTAAATTCCCCCCAAGTCTTGTAACACCATGAAGATCCCTGTATTGACTGGTCGCCGCCCAAAAAAATCAAAATCACCTGCGCGGAGAAAATCGCGAATTCAAATCCCGCCGATCGCGCGTTGGCATCCGCGTACTCGTCAGTTTGTGGATTGGGGGGTGACAGTTGGATCTGTGTTGTTATGTTTGTTAATGTTGCCGACTCGCTTACCAGGGATGGAGTTATTGGGGATCGGGCCTAATTGGTTGTTAATTTGGGTGGTAGCTTGGAGTGTAAAACGCCCTGTATGGTCTGGGTTATTAGCAGGTATAGTTATGGGCTTACTTCAAGACGCTATGACCTCGCCTCACCCTACCCATGCTTTATCTCTGGGGATTGTGGGCATGTTGACGAGTTTGCTGCAAAAGCAGCGTTTCATTGAGGAAGACTTTATTTCCATCGCTTTAATTGTGTTTGCAATGGCGTTTATCTGCGAGACTATTTTTGGTTTGGAATTGACTTGGGCAGGCGATCGCAAAGCTGAATATATTTGGACATATTATCAGCGTGTTGCCCTAGCTTCTGCCATTCTCAGCAGTTTGTGGGCACCTGTAGTTTATTATCCGCTTAATCGTTGGTGGCAAGAAATGAAGTTATTTGAGCAATCTTGAAATTGCCTGATTCAAGGACAAAACAAAGCCTGCAGAAGCGGGCTATTTTTATGTATATTCAAAAAGAACTGGTATAAGTTGTTAATACTTATTTTTGAATTTTGAATTTTGAATTTTGAATTGTTAATCAGGAAGGCTTATGGAGGGGATCAAAATTCAGCAGATTGCCCAGCAAGCATTTGACTACCTGGCTCAAGGATGGGCAACAGGGAATTTTCAACCCTTTATTGAGATGCTGGCAGATGAGGTGATATTCTGGCTACCGGTTGGTCAGCAGCGAAATACACCTTTTGGTTATGAGGATAAGCAGCAGCTAATTGCCAGATTCCAGGCGCGTGCAGAAAGGGGCGATCGCCTAATTTTTAGTCCACCCAAAAATATTATCAGTAATGATACTAGTGTGATAGTTGAGTTTGAAACTCAGGGAACTATTCGCAATCAGCCGTTTACAGGAAATAATGTTATTTCCTTCGATATTCAAGATGACAAAATAACTGGTATCCGCGAGTATTTTGGCGAAATAGATTAAGCGCTATAGTTAAATCTGCTGCTTACCAAGCCAAGTAACTTTTTTACTTACACCAAAGCCATCTTCAATGGTGTGGTCTTCAAAAGAACCTACTCGTGATTGAATCACAATCCAGCATAAATCCTCTGTATCTGAGGTATTTCGCAGACATCTCTCGCCTTCCGGATCTACTCGCACAACAGTTCCTTCTCCCAGTGGAAAGACAAAATCATCAACTTGAAACTCGCCTTCCCCGCGAATAAAGATGTAAATTTCTTCATTTAAGCGATGCTTGTGATAAAAAAGCACTGATTTGTTGGGTGCGAGGTTATTGACCGAAATTTCCGCACTAGTGAGAGCGAGAATCTGCTTGAGAAATACCTTACCCTCTGCTTTGATGGGGATTTTTGGTGTTTCAAAAGTAAATTGCCGTAATTGCGAAAATAATCCTAAATCAGTCACAGCAAAGTTTTCGCCAGTTCTAGCAGTTGGTGGAACTTGGGTCATTGTTGTCTCTTTCATTTTTTTAACTTTTAACTTGCAATTTGCAAGCTAATATAGCAAAACTTACTTGTAAAATGCAAGTAAGTAGTAAATATAGTTTTAGCAATGTCTCAAGCTCACCGTTCACCTTGCCCAATTGCTTGTTCGCTGGATTTAATAGGCGATCGCTGGACGCTGCTAATTATTAGAGACATGCTATTCTTTAAAAAACAACGATTTGACGAGTTTTTGGAGTCTCCTGAAGGTATTTCTACTAATATTTTGACAAATCGCCTAAAATTTCTGGAAGAAGCCGGTTTAATAGAGAAACAACCATACAGCAACCATCCTCGGCGGATGAACTATCAATTAACCGAGCGAGGAAAAAGCCTTCGTCCTGTACTGAAAACCATGATTGCTTGGGGACTGAAGCATATTCCGGATACCAAGATTCCTGATGATGAGCAGGGTTAGCAGCAGAGGGGGAGAATAAAGTTTTCACAAATTTTGGCGAGCGATCGCAGATATTATGAAGAAATTGGAAAGCGCGATCGCTGTTTTTCTCGGTAACTCCGGAGTGTTTGTTTTGTCCAGCGTTTAAAGGCACGATGAAAAGCGCTAGGTTCAGAAAATCCTATTGACCGATGAATCAATAGTCACTGTCAGCCACACAAATTCCCTTACATTTAATGCCATTTGTCGCTGTACGCAAACAATGGGGACAAAGAATTTTTTCGGTTTCGGGTACGAGATTGGCGGTGGTGCTTGTTTGTGGTTTGTCTTTATCGGTTTGAAGGCTCACGGTTATCGAGGTTAGTTAACTAAGTACAGCTTTGCATAAAATCCTGGCTGATTGCGGGGGGAATTTTCAACGCAAAAGGGTGCAAAAGTAGGCGCAGAGGTACGCAGAGAATGAGCTACGAATTAATTAATTGTTGTATTAAGTAAGCTGGAAATCTTTACCAATGACGCCACTTGCTTCAAGCCGGGGAACCCGTCCAACGCAGTGGCTCACAAATGACTAAGGACAAATGACAGCCTCAGCCAGTTATCTTTGATTTCGCCGAGCTACTTAAGACTGCTTGAGAAGATGCTTAATCATATTGTCTTTGACCATTAACTGCCGTAATACTTCTAAAAGCAATTTTTGTGATTCTTCCTGGCTTAATGCTTTAATCTGTTCTTCGTAAACTTTGAGGTTGAATTTCTGTTCTAAGTTAAGGTCTATCGGCATATCCATAGGTTTGACTCTCTGGTGTGTCGAAATATGAGTTTGATTATTCTGCTGCAAATTAAGTTAACAAAAGTTACATGGTCTTGACAAGTGGGTAGTTTTAGACGTTAGCGAATAAACGAATTGGTCAGAGACGCGATGAATCGCGTCTGTACAATTGTCAATGCCCCATGCCCCATGCCCAAAATCTCTAACTCAGGATGGCTCTAGCAGTTTTATAATTAACTATGATTGGGTTGCTCAACTTGTTGTTTGGAGTTAGCGTTTGATTTATGGATGCAATGGAGTTTTTTCAACTAAGTACAGGTAAGTGGCGATCGCAGCGCACGACTCACCACTTAGCCTTTAAGCGTTCTGAAGCTGGGGAATCTAATATCTTGGTTGAAGCGCTGGGAGCCGATCATCCAAAAGTGATTGAAATTTGCGAACTTCATCAAGTTGACCCCAAATTGGCTATCGGTGGTGCTTTTGTATCTTGGCACGGTGCAATGGGCTGGGATCGGGAAGATGAAAACCATGAAGGTTCGACTGTCTTCTCGCTGATTCCTGATGCCGATAACCCCCGTCAAGGTTCGCTGTTGCGGGAACGGGGTTATGCGGAAATCGTTCCTATAGCTGGGCGTTATGAAATGGATGATGAGGACGCTTTAGTTCTGATCACCGAGTACGAAACCATGAGTTCCATTGAGAGATTCTGGTTTGTTAGCCCTAGCATCCGGATGCGTACCAGTACAGTCAAAAGATTTGGTGGTTTTAGCACCGCTACCTTCTGTACAGAGTTCCGAGTAGGAGATGTTTCAGATACCTCTAATTCCGATGAGGCTGATCTCTCAAACCAGAACCCCGAACAGATAAGCAATGCGACCGAATCCACAGAATACTTCTCACTCTTTGGTTGGTAAATTAATCATCACCACCAGTACCGATCCATTTACGCGAGGGCTAGATTATCTTTATGGAGTGAGGAGTCTAGCTCTCGATGCAGAGATGATTGATGTGGTTTTTGATATGGAAAACCGCAAACCTCTGTGCATGTGGATTGGCGAGCATATTGAAGCGGTGAACGCAAAACTCGAAAACTATCTTCAGGCTTGCCACGATTGTTTTCATCCTTGGGAACAACCTGCGATTCAAATCTTTGCAGCGCCAATTGCGCAGTCTTTTGGTCTTGATGGCTTGTGCAATCTGCAAACAAATCCGATTACCATCCTAATTGATGTGGGAAGAGTAATACCAGCTGACTGGCTGCTCTTAGTTGTCCATGAATATGCCCATGCTCATGCGGGTTCCCCAGGACACCACGAAAAATATGCGCGATCGCTCTCTCACCTCTGCTTGGGATTGGGGATTGCGCCCCCTGAATCTATTCAGGAATCTCAGCTGCGATTTTATCCTGATTACCGCCCCACTCAGAATCCCCTAGCTTTTTGGCGGGGAGAATCAGCAGTTAGTTATTAGGGACTTCCAAGTAAAAAAATATTCCATTGCTATTTTTGTACGGGCGGGTTTAACCGACATATCTGTTAGGAGCGTGAATATCTCACAAAACCCGCCCCTACAGACTGTTCACAGTTAACAGTCAACGGTCAACAGTCAAAGACTTGAACGGAATAATTTATTTTTTGGAGTTCCCTTAACAGTAGCGCTTCAGTTGATAAAAGTCAGACTGTTTGTAGCATTCCAGATTAATTACGAATTATGAACCACAAATTACCAATTATTCTGGATTGTTAAGAAATACTGCTTTCTCCCGCAATTTGAAAGGTGAATTTCTGACACAGGCTTATTCTGTATTTTGAGATTCCGAATCTGGATAGCAGTTAAATGACTGCGAATTAGAAGCTGTGGCGGTTGGGTGCGACTAACTCGACTCACCAAAGCCGGAATTTTGCATGTCAGCTTACAGCATAGAGGTATTTATCATGTCAATTCCTTTGTTGGAGTATGCTCCCTCATCTCAAAACCAGCGTGTTACTGGCTTTGAGATCCCTGGTGACGAACAGCCCAGAATTTACACAACAGATAACCTGCTGTCAGCTACAGAAATGGATGTTTTGATTTTGGCAGCTTATCGCCAAATTTTCCACGAACAGCAGATGCTGTCTAGCAATCGTCAAATCTTCCTAGAATCTCAACTGAAAGCAGGACAAATTACAGTTAAAGAGTTTATTCGCGGATTAGTTTTATCTGATTCGTTTCGGCGGTTGAATTACGATGCTAACAATAATTACCGTTTTGTCGAACTCTGTGTACAACGGGTTTTAGGACGGAGAATTTATAGCGATCGCGAAAAACTCGCTTTTTCTATTGTGCTGGCGACTAAAGGAATAGTCGGCTTTGTTCAAGAGTTGCTCAACAGCGACGAATATCTGGAAAACTTTGGCGATAATACAGTTCCTTACCAACGCCGGCGGGTTTTACCCCAGCGTTCTCAAGGCGAATTACCTTTTGAGAGAATGGCGCGTTATGGTGCTGATTATCGCGATAAGTTACCACTTGTAACCGTCGGATATAAGCCTGTTCAAAGATTGACTTTACAAACCTTCTTACGCAGTCCTAACAGAGATTTGGTTTTATTAACCATAGGTTCTGGAGCATCTTTGATCCTGGCTCTATCTTTACTCACCTTATTTGGTTTATTCCCCCAACTTTTCCCCTACTAAGCAATTCGCTAGTATTTGACGACAATAATCTTGCTGAATTTGTAGTGAGGACTTTAGTTTTGAATCGGACTAAAGTCCTCACTACAAACTTTTAATTATTTATCCAAATTTTAAAAAAGAATGCGACAGATAGTACGGTCATGGCAATGCCATAACCTCTAAAATATATTCATGTGCTGCAACTTCTGATTGAAGAGGGCAACTAAATTTGTGTATTTTTCGTCATAGCCATTACACACCTAAACTTATTTATATTTGTTATGAAAACCAAAGCTACTATTTGTTCTATTGCTTCAATAGTAGGTGGATTGACGCTAGCCATTACTTTTACACATCAATATATTTTAGCTGATTCTCCTGGTAAATTATCTCAATCACAATCTGTATCTCAATCATCAACTATCCCCAGTAGTGTGAGTTTAAATATTCGTCAAGATATGGCGAAACGCTTAAATTTAAAACTTGGCAATGTCCGGGTTGTGAAAATAGAAAATCAGACATTTGATTCTTGCTTGAATCTGCCAGCAGCTAATGAGAAATGTCAAGAAATTGCTTTGAGAGGTTGGACTGTCAGCGTTATCGGTGGTAAACATCGGTGGTTATATCATGCTGTACCACCAAAGATTTTGCGCAATAATTTTCGGGTTAATGGTTTAGAAAGCTTACCTAAAGATGTACGACAAAAAGTCATCAGCAATGCTACATTACTCAGCGAACCACCAGTAGGTAAGATAAGAGTCACATCTGTTGAGCCAAAAGAATGGAAAAACAATTGCTTAGACTTTCCTAAGATATATGAGCGCTGTAATTCGACAAAAACCCCTGGATGGTTGATTACGCTCAAAAGCGATAAACCAAACTCGAAGGAACCACCAAAATGGGTATATCGTAGCGATTTAAATGGGAATAGATTTGAATTAGATATAGTTGCTAGTGTGGGGAATATACCTGAGAAAACAATTGCAGATATTTTAGCTGATGCAGAGAAACGTTCCCAAATTTCGCGATCGCGCTGGAAAGTTGAGCGAGTTCAAGCGGTAAAATGGGGAAGCTCTGGCAACGATAGCCCATCTATGCCAATACAGGGAGCAGTTCCTAATATCGAAAATATCTTTGGTTGGAAGGTGGAAGTTTCATCGCCAAAACAGCAGTGGGTATATTTTGCTTTGCAAAACGGATTTCAATTTGATGCGCCTAAAAGTATACCGCGTTCTCTTGTGAATGAAGCAATTAAAATGGCGGTTGCACAATCTGGTAAACCTGCTGATAGTTTTAATTTTCATTGGGCTGAACAAATAACTTGGAATGATACTTGTTTAGGTGTAACAATTAATAAACCAGCTTGTGAAAAAATTTCTGTTCCTGGTTGGACTATTAATTTGATGGGACAGGGTGAGAATTCCCCAATTTTGTATACCTTCCACAGTCGTTTAGACCGAGATGTGCGATTTAATGGTAGTAATCCTTGGTTTCCGCCACCAGTAGCTAATCCGCGTTGAAGTTGCAAATATAGTCAACAGTCAACAGTCAACAGTCAACAGTCAACAGTCAACAGTCAACAGTCAACAGCTATACTCACCTCAACAATCAATATTTGAGCTAGATTTTATCGCTTTATAAAGCCAATATTCAACTGTATGTAAACGCTTGCCACCTAAATTAATTTTGTCATATTCTGTAGCAATTACTCCCCCCAAAGATTCAGGAATTTTCCGACTAGAGATATTACGTTTATCTACTGGATAACGCAAATATTCATAATCTAAATTTTCTTCTGCCCATGCTTTAAGCGCCGAAATTGCTTCTCTGCCATAATAATTGCCATGTGCAGATTTTTTCGTCCATATTCCTAATTCAGGAGTATTTGTATTGATAGCATGTAAGCCAGCACAACCGATAAATTCTTTTGTTTCTTTGAGCAAAATTACTAATATTAATTCAGTACCATTTTCTATCTCTTGAATTGATTGCTTAATAAATTTATCGGTTTGGGCAATATCTGCTGAAGGAACTGCATAGGTATACTCAGTGACTTCTGGTGTAAATTCCTGAAATATAATTTCTCTATATGTAGGTGAGATGGGTACTAACAGTAGACGCTTACTTTCAATTTGCATATTTATATATTAAATAAAATCGAGTTTAACTATAAACCCAATAAGCAGCTTAAGTTGCTTATTGTTACAGTAAGACTATGGCATATAAAAATACTTCGTCCAAGCGATTCACCTGATTGGGTGATTCTTGTGGATGTAGCACCGCGCAGCAGCAGTAGATAAAACTAACACTGTGGTGAATTGCGATCGCTTTAATAAAGGTATAGTCAATGGGTTTCTATTCACAGTTTATCGCTCCGCGACTTATAGATGCAGCTATGTCTAGTCCTACATTGTCTGCATATCGTCGGGAAATTTTAGCAAATGTCACCGGAGAAGTGCTAGAAATTGGCTTTGGTTCTGGAGTCAACCTATCTTACTACCCAGAACATCTACAAAAGCTAATTACAGTCGATGCAAATGCTGGAATCAATAAGTTAGCGCAAAAACGTATTCAATCTTCTCATATTCAAGTCGATAATCGAGTTCTCAATAGCGAGAATTTACCAATGGCTGATAACACTTTTGATAGTGTCGTCAGTACATTTTGTTTATGTAGTATTGCCAACGTTTCTCAAGCGATTCACGAAATTTATCGAGTTCTCAAACCAGGTGGAAGGTACTTTTTTCTAGAACATGGATTAAGTGATGAAGCAAATATTCAAGTTTGGCAACATCGCTTGAACCCCCTCAGTCAAGTCATTGGTGACGGTTGCAACATCAACCGCAATATCAGACAGTTAGTTGCAGCACAGTTTGCTAATTTGACGGTTGAGCAATTTTATATTCCCAAAATACCCAAAATCTCAGGATATTTATATAAAGGTGTTGCCTTTAAGTAGCAATTAAGTAGCAAGATTTCAGCTATAAATTATACAATTAGGGGCGTAATATTTTGCGTCCCCACAATTATATTCAAATTTTTTAAGAAATTATTCATATTTATTGACGATCGGACAGAACCAATTTAATGATAAGTTTGATTTCAGTAAATATCTAGAAAGATAATTTTTACCACACTTTGTGGATTAGGTGCAGCTCATCTAAGTGTGTGCGATCGCACCTAATATCCCTTGATTAGAGTAGCTGACTGAGATTTAGTCAAACTAAAGTATATCCAAACTATATATTTATGCGATCGCTGGCAGTAATGTATGTACAGAGACAAATTTCTCCCGTAAAAGTTATGGGAGTATTGCTTACATTACTGCTTACCGCTTGTTATTACGTCAAGCATAGACCTGAATCTATATTTAAAAATACTACAGCAGGTGCATTTAAAGTAGCAATTATTTTACCAGGCCCAATCGACGATGAAAGTTGGAATCAATCAGGCTATACAGGATTAAAGTTAATTCAAAAGCAACTGGGCGCAGAAATAGCTTACACTGCTAACGTCACCACAAATAATGCAGAAGCAATTATCCGCCAATACGCGCAAAAAGAATTTGATTTTATTATTATTCATGGTGGTAACTATGTAAAAGCATCGGAAATCGTTGCCAAAGAATTTCCTCGAAGTAAATTTGCCATTGTTGGTAGTTATGGCGGTAATAATAGCAATTTAGGAGCCTTAGCATTTCGCAGTAATGAAGTTGGCTATTTAGCCGGAGTAATTGCTGCTTTAAAAACTCAAACTCATAAAGTTGCTTTTATTGGTGGGGAACCTTTATTAATTACTAAAGAACAAGCAATATTATTAGAGCGTGGTATTAAGAAAACCAACCCTAATATTAATGTTTCGATTAACTGGGTAAATAGTTGGCGAGATCCAGATACCGCTAAAAGCATTGCTCAAGCGCAAATTGCTCAGGGAGTAGATATTTTAGTTACAGATGCAGATTTTGGTAATCTTGGCGCGATTCAAGCGGCTGCTAGCCATAAATCAGTAGGGGTGATTACTTGGATGTATGCGATTGTTGGTGATGAGGATAAATATCAATTAGCTGCAAATAATATTATTGCTCGTGTAGTACAACAAGTACCCCAATTATTATTAGAAGGAGCAACTCTAGCACAGCAAGGACGTTGGGAAGGAAAGCAATATAAGTTTGGATTTTTAGAGGGTTCTCAAGAATTAACCTCATTTAATAGTTCATTAACTCCTAAACAAACAGAACTGGTGAAATCTATTAAGCAAGATATTATCACTGGCAAAATTGATATTTTTCCTTAAGGAGTAGTGATGAAAAAATACCAACCTACTCATACCTCACATTCAGTAGGATCTGGATTATGTTCTATCACCAACAAATTACGATATGGTTTAGTGTTGCTTGTATTTATAGTTCTGTTACTAGTATCTGGGACATTAACCTATCTCAGCTTTAAAGCTCAAATGCAACAAGTAGAAGTTGCACAACAAGAAGTTTCTCAAGCAACAGCAGCAAAAATTAATGCTTATTTAGATGACTTACAACGCAAACTTAGCTATTTAGCAAGAGTCCAAGGTTTAACTGATTTATCGCCAGAAATTCAACAAAAATTTCTGACAGCTTTGACTCGTCATCATAACGCCTATGAAGCAGTAGCAATTTTAGATAGTCAAGGTAAAGTTACCTCTATAGTTTCCCCTTATGGACAATTCAACCTCAATAATATTGCGCAAACACCTTGGAGTTTATACGCTCTTAAATATCAAGAAGATTTTGTCAGTCCAGTAGAAATAGATGCGGTTACCAAGTTACCAATGGTAACATTAGCCGTACCAATTCGGAACAACCAAGATGAAGTTAATGGTGTATTAATAGCGCGGATTAATCTGAAGTTTCTCAGATTTTTTATCTATCAAACTCATGTTGGTAAAACTGGTTATGCTTATGTGATTGATAATCGTAATTATTTAATCGCTGCCAAAGCCGAATTTTTAGAAAATTTAAAATATCGAGATTTATCCGAGCAAATATTGATTTTGCGATTACATAAATCAAATGCAGACAAATGTTTAGCTAAATATCCCGGTTTAAAAGGTGTAGAAGTCATCGGTGCTATAGCACCAATTACTAGCTTAAGATGGCAAGTAGTCGTCGAACTTCCTATAGATGAAGCTTATGCTCCCATTCGCCAGATGCTGATATTTATGGGTGCTTCTGTTTTCATCGCCACAGCAGTAACTGTAGGAGTAGGTATTTACTTGCAAAGACAAATTGTTTTACCTTTACAACGATTAACAACAGCAGCAGCCAAAATTAGTCAAGGTGATTTAGATATCCAAATCAAAGTCTTTCAACGTAATGAAATGGGAGTCTTAGCCAGTACATTTAATCAAATGACTTTGCAGTTACGAGAACTAATTCAGGATTTAAGCCAAGAACGTAACTTTGTTTCTGCTGTTCTCGATACAGTTGGCGCTTTAGTCATAGTAGTAAATCACCAAGGGGAAATTGTTCGCTTTAATCGTGCTTTTGAGCAAATTACTCAATATACTTTTGCTGAAGTAGCAGGTAAAATATATTGGGATATCTTTGCCGTGACTGAAGAATTAGAAATAGTTAAATCTGATTTTCAGAGTCTCAAAAAATTACAATTACCGCAAACATCGGAAAGATATTTATTAACCAAGGATGGAACAAGACGATTAATTGCTTGGTCAACAACTACTTTATTAGATTATGCTGGGGAAATCAGTTATGTAATTGGTACGGGTTTAGATATTACAGAACGCAAGATAGCGGAAATTGAATTATGTCAAGAGAGAGATTTTAATACGACAATTGTACAAACTACTCCAGCTTACTTTGTCGCTATTAATCCCGATGGCACAGTGAGAATGATGAATCAAGTAATGCTTGATGCTCTGGGTTACAATCTTGAAGAAGTTGTAGGGATGAGTTATCTGGAAAATTTTATCCCCCTAGAGCAGCAAGAAATGCTCGCAGAACTTTTTCATTCAATAAATACACAGAAATTATTAGCTATTCAAGAAAATTATGTATTAACCAAAAATCAAAATAAATTACTTGTTGATTGGCGCGGTAAATCAATTTTTAAAGAAAATGGGGAACTTAATTTTCTCTTTGGGTTAGGAATCGATATTACCGAGCGCCGCAAAGCAGAAATTCAATTAAAAATTATTGCCGAACGCGAGCGATTGATTGCCGAAATTGCTTTAAAAATTCTCCGTAGTCTGAATTTAGAAGAAATTCTGCACACCACAGTTACAGAAGTGCGGCAATTTCTCCAAGCGGATAGAGTATTTATTAGTAACTTTAATGATAATTCAAACTGGAGAATATTCGCTGAATCTTTAGAGACAAATAGGGATTCGGTGGTGGATTTATTTTCTCCAAATAATGATGGTATTAAAGAATTTATAAATTTGTTTTTTCAAGGTAATTTACAACAAATTGATGACATTAGCCAATCCCAAATTTCATCTAAGTATGTCTATTACTTTGATAAATATCAAGTAAAATCTTCTTTAGCAGTGCCAATTATGGTGGGTGATGAATTTTTTGGTATGTTAGTTGCACATCAATGTTCTTCAGTACGTCATTGGCAGCAAGTAGAAATAGATTTATTACAGCAATTAGCTACACAAGTAGCAATTGCAATTCAACAAGCAAAGCTGTTTCAAGAAATTCAGACACTTAATGTAACTTTAGAACGTAAAGTAGAAGCCAGAACTGCTCAACTACAGCAAAAAATGCTGGAATTACAAGATTTGTATAAACGTCAAGATGAGTTTTTACATGCTGTATCTCATGACTTACGCACTCCCATTACAGGAACGTTGATGTTACTCAAACATTGGCAACAATTACCTGTTGAAAGTATCTCTTTACCGCGGAAGATTTTAGAGAGAATGATTGAGAGTGGTGAACGTCAACTGAATTTAATTAACTCTTTATTAGAAGCTCATATATCAGAAAGTAAAGGAATAAACCTTAATTGCGAGCCGATAAAAATTGCCGAATTAGTAACATCTATTACCGAAGATCTAGCATCATTATTAACAAAACATCAAGCAACTATAAACAATTTAATATTCTCTGATTTACCTGTTGTGATTGCAGATCCGTTACAACTAAGGCGCGTATTTGAAAACTTAATTAGTAATGCTGTAAATCATAATCCTCCTGGTTTGGAAATTAATTTAAAAGCCAGTTTAGAAGGGGAAATAATTTCTTGTTTAGTAGAAGATAATGGTATGGGGATGAGTGAAGAACAATGCAAGCAAATATTTGAACGCTATGCTAGAGGCGATCGCGCCCGTTCTACCGGTATTGGTTTAGGATTATACTTGTGTCGCCAAATCATCAGCGCACATGGCGGAGAAATTGGCGTTAAAAGTAGTCCTGGTAAAGGTGCAACCTTTTGGTTTACCCTACCTTGTGGGGAAAAAACTTAGGGGATTTGCTGGATATTTTTCGCATTGTTGTGCTTTTACGCATTTAAATCGAATATACTCGATATAGGCGCGTAAAAACTGAATTCTGTAAAGTGTTGCATTTACAATGCTTTCTCAAAGTAGTCAGCAGGATGATTGCGTTATTTACTGTATATAGTCATAACTTTTAATACTGATGCAATATTGACATTGCTGTTTATTTTATAACTACAGACTTCAGGAAAAATACTGTTATTACTTGTTGAGCCGATGCTGGGTATGATGATAATAATTGCGATCGCAAGCTGCTTTTAAGAGATTAGCGACGGAAATACAACATCCCAGAGTCTATCTACCAACAACGAATCTGCAAAACTATTGCCAGGCTCAACTATAAATACTGAAATACCGAGGTTTAGCGAGAGTAAATATATCCCAAAATTTGTGATCTAGATCGCACTGAATTAATATATCTTAACTTGACATTATAGTAGTGATTCCGTATAGACACTAATGTCAAACTTTGTAAAACCTTGTTATTTTAACAACAGTTAATTATAGCAATCCAAAAATCTTATTTAAAAATATGCTAACCACCACCTCAAACCCAATGCAGTTAGAAACTGTTTTAGATCACATCTTTGCTATTCGCAGAATTACACGCCAGGATCAGCGTCTGTTGATGTCCACACTGCTATCTAAAGAAGATTTAAACGAACAAGAAAAATCGCAAATTAGTCGAGTTTTTAATGCTTTGCAAAGCGGACTAATTAAAGTTGTTGATTAATATATCTATCTCTCGTACTTTACAATTTAAGATAAACCTGACAATTTTCTCTTCAAAATAACATTTTTTATCTCCGTCAGTCTTTGCTAGCATTGCGTAATCAAACATCGCGAGTTTAAATTTCCGAACATCTAGCCATAGTCAGAAGGTTTTTGGAAAATTTTCGTGCAAACTTAATTTGTATACAGTCATGAAAAATCGCCAACCTTTTTACTTAGATTATGGCTCCTACTGTTCTAATTACAGGTGCTTCCCAAGGTATTGGTAAAGCAACCGCGTTGTTATTTGCGCGTCAAGGATATCAGCTAGTCTTAACATCTCGAAATGCTGATAACCTAGAAAATACTGCACAAGAAATCAAAAATTTAGGTTATTCAACACCATTTACTATCACTTGCGATGTTACCAATCCATCTCAGGTAAGCAACCTAATTGAAACTGCATTGAGTCATTATAGCTATATTGATGTTTTAGTTAACAATGCAGGCATCTTTGCATCTGGGCCTGTTGAGCAGTTTTCTCTTGGCGATTGGCATCAGGTAATAGATACTAATTTATGGGGTTATATTCATACAATTAATGCTCTTTTACCTCATTTTTTGGAGCGAGGTAAGGGAACAATAGTTAATGTTAGTTCTATTGGCGGTAAAGTACCTACTGCTTATTTAGTTCCTTACTGTACGAGTAAATTTGCTGTGACTGGATTCACGGAAGCACTACAAGCAGAATTAAAACCAAAAAATATAGATGTTTGTGGTATTTATCCTAATCTAATTAAAAGTAGTTTTTTAGATAAGGCAATTTTTCGCGGTAAGGATCTGCAAGACTTAAATCAGCGTCGCGAACAACTGGAGAATGTTATCAAAAATCCTGTAGTTGAAAAGCCTGAGGACGTAGCTAATGCTATATGGGATGCAGTTGAGAATAAAAAATCAGAAATCCTAGTTGGTTCTGCAAATTTTTCCCAAACTATTTACCGCTTATTTCCTGGCTTTATCAAGTGGATTTCTCAGAAAACATTAAAAAATCAAGATTTTTCAGCAAAAACTAAATAGACAATAACAAATTGATGAGGGCGTAGCAATGAAAATACTAGTGATGGCTGTCATTAGTCATTTGTCATTAGTCATTTGTCATTAGTAAGGGGTTTCAGCTAATTTGCGTTGCTCCCACATAGTTGTATGTAATCGATTTACTTAGTTGAAACTAGAGATGATTCAATCTCAATTCTAATGAGCCGCTACTACCTCTATGGGGAGGAATTGTTTGATTTTGATTTCCTGGAGAGGTTCGTTGAGGTATGGGAGCGGGACTGGGATTGAAAGTATTATTGGGTGATATAGATTGATTCGCTGCTTGTAATTCCTCCTTCAAAAGTTTCTGATAAATTCGCGGTAAAGAACTACTAATAGAATTGGTTTCTATCCCATAGCCAAGACTTGTCCAAGTAGGTGATAAACGCTTTAAGACATCCTTTAACTTACCTTGATACAGCAGTTGGGTAATATCAACTCCCCAAACTTTAGAGTCAATTAACCAACGGTAAACCACCACATCTTGATACTCGGCTTCAAAACTATAAGCCACCCAAAACATAAAATTCATCGGTTTTGGGTGATAGCGGGGTGCAATTTGATACCAAGTTGTATTGATGATTTGGTATCTTCCTGCAGCAGTGGAGCAATTACCCTTATTCGGGCCAGTAACAATAGTCACACAAATTTCTGGATGACGGCTGAGGTCGCGTACCTGCTGGCCGCCATAAAGTAGAGAATAGGGACGGTTACTGTTAGCTTCGCTGGCGGAAATCGTTCGCATTAAGGCGCGGATATAAGGATCGCCGCCTTTCATCACCAGGGGTGGTTGTTTAGCTTCAAAGATAGGATCGCCAGGCGATCGCAATTCCCCATTGATATACCATTGAAATAAGTATACAAAGCCGAGAAGTGCAGCTATCGGGCCAATTAGTTTTTCAACACCCTTAAATTTAAAATTTTTCAGAGTTTGACTCCTTAATATTTGCTTGTTAGCTAACAACAATAGTCAAGGCGATATTTTCGTCAAGATTCACCGCAGCATTGCTGCATTTTGTGTGAACTTGACAACTGATAACTTTCTCCAAAGGCGTGAATTTTGTCCAGACAGGTTAAACCCATCCATGTTAACGCAAGATTGAGCAATCTATAGTCAGATCAGGCGACGTTAGCAAATAATTCACCAAAACTTTTAGCTAGCGCATCAGCTTTAGAGATAATCTCGGTAATTTTATTTCTCGCGCCTGGTTCAAATAGTGCTTCCACGCAAACTTGGGCAACTTTCTGCCGAGGAATGCTACCATCGAACAACGTATCAGCACCCTGCATCACTATTGGGTTGGAGTTATCTTCATTCTTCAACCCACCTGGCCGCACAATGGTATAAGTTAAACCACTTTTTTGCAAGTACTCCTCAGCTTGTTTTTTCCATACCAAAATTAGCCAAAACAAATTTAAGGGATGGAACAACAAAGAAGTACACAAAGAAGTCACCAAGACAAAATGCTCTATTTCCTTGGCTTTAGCCGCATCTACTAAATTTTTTGTGCCTTCAAAATCTACCTTGTAAGGCCCTGTAAAATCAAAACTGGGTTTTGCACCAGTGGCGCACAGCACAACTGTACTATCACCTAAAGCCGCCGTCAGGGTTTGAGGATTTAAGACATCACCCACTACCAAATCTACCTCAGCAGGTAAAATCCCTTGAGCTTTTTCAGTATCTCTGACTAAAGCACGGACAGGTATATTGCGTGCTATCAGTTCTTGTACGATGCGGCGACCTGTTTCACCTGTGGCCCCTGCTACAAATGCTTTCATGATAAACGCTATCCTGGGAAACTAATATGTAATTGTTCAGTTCTTTATTGTAGTGATTCTACGAAGTCCATGACAGATTCATGAGGATTCCATCAAAATAGGATCTTAGTGCGATATGACCCACCCCAGCTGGGAACGATTAATATAGACCAACGCCAAAGGATACAGGAACGCATTTATGCTTTCAAAAAACGGCGAATATCAATCATTAGAAATAACAGAAACAGTTTTACCTGTGGCGTCTCATCTCACAGAAGCTGAGGACGCACTCACAGGAGTATCTATAGCAACGCCAACTAAATTTTATGGTTGCTACAGCGATTATATGGAAATGTCTGCACCAGCAGCTATAGTTGCTGAGTATTTGAATACTCATGCTTCATGGTTTGCACGCTGCGCCGAACCCATGAAGGTGCAACCTCTGGGAGAAAATGGTTATGCTTTAATAATTGGCCGTTTTGGTTCTTTTGGCTATGAAGTTGAACCGAAAATCGGTTTGGAATTATTACCAGCCGATGAAGGAATTTACCGTATTCGTACTATCCCCATACCTGATTACCAAGCACCCGGTTACGACGTAGATTATCGAGCATCAATGAAATTAGTCGAAAATTTGGCTGAGGTTCCCGGTAAATTTGCTGAGTTAACAAGAGTCGAGTGGGAATTGGATTTAACTGTAGATCTTCACTTTCCCCGGTTTATTCAGCGATTACCCAAGTCTTTAATTCAATCTACAGGCGATCGCTTACTTAACCAAATCGTCCGTCAAGTTTCTCGGCGCTTAACTCGCAAAGTCCAAGAAGATTTTCATCAATCTTTAGGAATTCCCTTTTCTGCTTCTAAGAAAAAGCGGTAATACAGTCAACAGTCAACAGTCAACAGTCAATAGTGCATAATCCACAATCTATTGACTAATGACCATTGACTAATGACTAACTATGCATTTGTGAGAATTCTTTGCACAATTTGTACCCCAGTGACTGCTTGCCAAGCAAATAGTCCTAAAAGAGTAAAATTTAATAAAATATGTGTCATTCTTGCCCAATTTGCTCCTTTTTGCATATAAGGAGATAGAGCAGCAGAAAAAGCAATCAGGGTAGTCATCCCTAAACCTGCCAATAGGTGAGGGCCAACAAACAATTTGCCATTATTAATGTAGGTTACGGCCATACCACCAACCGAACCCGCTACCATTAGACCCAAAAGTATAGAGCCAATTTGGTAATGTCTAATGTTATACCTACCTTTAATTAGTTCTTTCTTTTGGTCGCTCGACGCATTTCTAGTACGCTGTACTTGTAGCCCTAAATAAGCAGCATAAATTGATACCGCAAGTAATAACCACATCAGCAGTGGGTGAAAGAAGTTCAGCCAATACTTGGTAGATTGAGAAAGTGCCAAATCCATAGGTTAATCGCCCGATTATTAAATCTTCATAAAAATTAGCATAACTCTATTTCTTTAGATTCGCGGTATAAGGTTGAAAAGAGACTAGTACCGCAAGGCGGAATTCAAAATTCAAAATTCAAAATTCAAAATTAAGACATAGTAAGCGTTTCTCTGATTTGGAATGGTATATTCATCTACGCCGTAATGTACTAGGGGCTAGGGACTAGGGGCTAGAGATGAGGGAAGATGGTTTTGTTGTTGATTGTGAATTAGTTGGTGGAGTCTCTTGCAAAAGTGGATAAACAATTTCAGACTGAATTGTGAGGCTAGATCAACAATAACCGTCTGTGCGGAATTTCTCGATGACAGAAAACAATGATATGTTGCTGCTTGCGGCGGCTAAAAGCGGTGATATCAAGCGGCTGAATGCGCTATTGACTGCTGGTGTAAATGTAGACTCGTGCGATCGCGATGGAACGACAGCGTTAATGTTCGCTGCTAATTTAGGTTACACGGAAATTGTGCGATCGCTCCTAGATGCTGGGGCGAATATTAACCTACCGAGAAAACGTTACCGATTGACAGCTTTAATGCTAGCTGCTACTGCTAAACAGCTAGATATTGTCAAGCTTTTGATATCTAGAGGCGCAGATGTCAATGCTACCAATGAAGATGGTAGTACAGCTTTAATGGCAGCCGCACTTAAAGGTTATGTCGATATAGTCAAAGTTTTACTAGCTGCTGGTGCCCAAGTTAACATCACAGATAAAGATGATGACACAGCTTTAAAGCTAGCAGTCAAGCAGGGACATGCAGCCGTTGTTGAAGCATTTATCCAAAATGGCGCAGATGTCAATACCCAAGATGCAGAAGGTGAAACACTGTTAACAATCGCCGTAGACTTGGGACATCTAGCAGTTGTGAACACACTTATAGCAGCTGGGGTTGATGTCAACGCAGAAAATCAAGATGGTGGAACTGCACTATCAGCCGCAGTCGCCGCAGGTAATGTAGAAATTGTTACCGCTTTATTAGATAAAGACATTGATATCAATCGCCAAGATAGTGATGGCGAAACAGCTTTACATATTGCATCTGTGGAAGGCTATTTAGATATAGCGCAAGCCTTGCTAAATCGAGGCGCAAATGTACATTTTAAAAATAACTTGGGCGATACACCCATGCTGTTAGCTGCGTTACAAGGACACAGCCAAATCGTAGAAGTACTTATACGCCACGGTGGAGACATTCATGACAAAAATTTGGGTGAGATACCTTTAACCCTAGCTGCATTCCAAGGACACAGCCAGACAGTAAAAGTATTATTAGATAACGGTGCCGATCCTAACATCCCCGCAGAAGACGGAAAAACCGCTTTGTTAAAAGCAGCACAAAGGAATCATCCAGCAATTTTGCGACTATTAATAGCCAAAGGCGCGAATATGAATTTTCAAGACTCAGCTGGGGCTACAGCATTAATGTGGGCGGCTTCAGGCGGTTTCCAGCAGTCAGTACAAGCATTAATTGAAGCTGGGGCTGATGTCAATTTAAAAAATCGCGGTGGTTATACTGCTTTAATGATTGCTGACTTTAATGGATTTAGAACTATCGTGCGGAGTCTGCAAAAAGTAGGAGCGCAAGAGTAATCTAAATTTTAGATTTTAGATTTTGGATTTTGGATTTTGGATGGTTGATTACAAGCTTAAAAGGCTGTTTCTTATTCCCTATTCCCTATTCCCTGTTCCCTGTTCCCATCTATAGATGTGAACATTCCCACCCGCGACTGATTTAACCTCTATCTGCAATTGCCAAACTTGCAGTGTATGTAAGCTTGTCAAAATTTACAAGCATAGAGAGGTGAACAGCATGGTTGAATCTTGGATAGTAATTGGGGCTGTCACATTTTTTATTGCACTTGGTAGTTTCTTCATCACCCCTCGTGATGTTAAATGGTTTGCATTGTTAAGCCGTCCCCAATGGCTAATTTTTGAGCCATTAATTCCCCTAATTTGGACAATAATTTTTGTTTGCGGTGCAGCTTCAGCTAATATTGTCTGGCAAAAAAATCCAGGAAGTGCAATTACTTGGTTGCTAATGGGTTTGTACCTATTATTAGAGATAATTACCGTGGCTTATATACCTCTAATGTTGCGGTTACGTAGTCTAGATGTAGGGGAAAAGATTGGACTAGCAGGTTTAATTTTCAGCGTGGTTTTGGCGGTTTTTGTTTTCCCAATTTCTTGGCTAGCAGCGCTATTACTGGTTCCTTATTTAGTATGGAGTCCTATCGGGACATACACAACCGATGAGTTAAGACAGCTAAATCCTGAAGATGCGTAAATCCTGAAACAATGCGACAGATTGTAGGGGCATGGCACTGCCATGCCTTTTAGAATATATTAATGTGCCAGAAATCCTATTTAAATTGGCATGAGGCTCATCATGCGATCGCGTGACAAATCAACCAGCCTTTCACATCATTATAATCACGGTTGAGATATATATTTTACACCGCCTATAATGGCTAAATTAAGGATTTGAAAAAAATATAAAATTTAGCCATGACAAGCGGTATCTATATAATGACTAATAAAATTAACGGGCGTAGATATATCGGCTATAGTGAAAATCTTGAGTATCGTTTTGAAGCCAACATGCTAGAACTTCAAAGAGGTACATTTGGTTACAGACACAAACAATTCATTGATGACTATCAGCAGTATGGACAAGAAGCTTTCATTTCTGGAATCTTGGAAGTGACTGTTAATGACTCCTCACTGATGAATAAGAAAGCCGATAACTGGAAAAATATAATTAATCCTGAATACAATCAGTGAAAGAGTTAAACTATTAGAAAACTAATCCTTAAGCAGCTTGACAGTTAATCGATGAAAGTCAGAACCGCTACCCCTGAAGATGTTTCGCTGATTTTCTCATTCATTCAAAAGAAAGCCGAATTTGACCGCAGTATTGGCGCTTTTTCTGGTGTTTTGCAAGTTTCAGAAGACAAAATCCACAAAACGCTTTTTGGTGCAATTCCCTTTGCTTACGTTTTATTCGCAGAGATTTCACAACGCGAAGTTGGATTTGCTTTATACGGATTTAGATACTCGTCATTTGCAGGACAACCGAGTATTTGGCTAGATGATTTATATGTGGATGATAACATGAGAAGCCAAGGAGCCGGAGCAGCTTTGATGAGTCGTCTTGCGGAAATAGCCAAGCAAAACGATTGTACTCATATTGCTTGGAATGCTGATGCACGCAAC
This sequence comes from Calothrix anomala FACHB-343, assembly GCF_014696435.1. GTDB lineage: Bacteria > Cyanobacteriota > Cyanobacteriia > Cyanobacteriales > Nostocaceae > Aulosira > Aulosira anomala_A. Next base: position 128,158 of record NZ_JACJQG010000014.1, read on the forward strand.
AGTCGCGGTTTAAGTTTTTATCATCGGTTAGGTGCAAAAATTACCGAACACAAAGGTAATCGCTGTTTTTTAATCTGGACTCCGTAGGCGATCGCTTTTCCTCAAAATTATAGCTTCTTACTAAGTGTTAGTTAATTAATTATTCATACTTGCATTATCTGTATTAATACATAAACTTCCTAGTGGAGAAAATGCGATCGCTCTCACCACTTAAAACCCCCATACCCCATACTTAGTAACAATTTAATGATAATGATAAACATTTTCAATAAATCTTATATTTTTATAAATCCGCCAGCAGACTATACTACCGCTAGAGCCTCTGTTTAGGGCTTTTTTTCCACCCCTGACAAGCTAAATTCTCAGCTTGACTTATGGATTAGGTTAAGAGAAACTTACTAAAGACCAATGTACAGACTTGCAAAATTAATAATTTTTGTAAATTTTCTGAGATATATATTTTGAGAGATGGAACATTAGTTAACAAATGGCAACTTTGTATCTAAAGTAAAAATGTTCCGACGGCTATATAAATAGCCCTCTACTAAAGCAGTACAATTCAAGCGTACTAATCGTGGTTGGCCAAGAGCATGGAGACATTAGAGTTCATAATCTATCCAGATGGTCGGGTACAAGAGAAAGTCACTGGCATTATAGGTGCTTCTTGTGCTGAAGTCACAGCCGCTATAGAAGAGCAGCTGGGACAGGTACTTACTAATGAGCCAACCTCTGAGTTTTTTGCCACTATGGTACAGCAAGCCGGTGTGGCTAATACGCAAACCGCTTTGAGTGATTGGTAATTGTTCAAAATAGTTTAGTGTCGTTAATTCACCACCACCATGTCACATTTTAGCCAAATTAAAACTCAAATCCGTAACCTCGAATCTTTAAAAGATGCTTTAACTGAATTAGGTATAGACTGGAAACCAGGCCCCCGTGAGGTACGTGGCTATCGCGGTCAAACTCATCCTGCGGAAATTTCCATTGAGCAAGAAAATGGCTACGATATCGGCTTTAGATGGAATGGCCAAGAATATGAATTGGTGGCTGACTTGCAATATTGGCAACAAAATCTTTCTGTTGATGGATTTTTGCGCCAAGTAACTCAGCGTTATGCTTATCAAACAGTGGTCAAAGAAACCGCTCGTGTTGGCTTTCAAGTTGCGGAACAAAAACAACAAGAAGATGGTTCAATTCGCCTGGTAGTACAACGCTGGAGTGCGTAATGGATGACTTTCTGCCGTCACCGGAAGGACAAGAAGACAACCGCACCGGTTTAGAACCAGAGTTAGGCGGTTTTTTAAGAGATGCGCCCGAACGCTCTGGTTTAGAACCAGAATTAGGCGGAATGCTGCGTCAAAAGGGTGTTTATGTTGACGAAATCACCTGTATTGGTTGTAAGCACTGCGCTCATGTTGCCCGTAATACTTTTTACATTGAACCAGATTATGGGCGATCGCGTGTAGTTCGTCAGGATGGAGACGCAGAAGAAGTTATTCAAGAAGCAATAGATACTTGTCCAGTAGATTGCATTCACTGGGTGGATTACACCGAAATCAAAAAATTAGAAGAAGAACGCAAATATCAGGTAATTCCTGTTGTCGGTTATCCAGTAGAACATGCTGTTGCTTCTACAGAACGGCGGCGTAAAAAGCAAAAATCAAAAATCAAAAAATCCCGTTATTAAATGAGAATTCCTCATGCATAATTAAGGATTCGGCATCAATTACTGGGAAACTTAAATCTGTTTATTTATCCGCCAATCTTCTAGAATTCAATTAAGAATTCCAAATTTTTAAAATATCAAATGCAATTGAAAAATTAAGGGCTGGTTTTCCCAGCCCATTTTATTTGTATTAATTATATCGAATCCCAACCCTTGATACAGCAGATTTCAGGTACATGAGGTACGCGCTTCGGGGCATGGCAGTGCCAGTGCCCCTACAATCAACGATATAATTTGTACTTCACCAACTAGCAATCTGCTCTATATGCACAAAAAGGACAAGGGAAGGTGAGACAAGGAGGACAAGGAATATATTAGCCGTCATGAACTGAGTACACAAGAATAGATGAAAAAAGTTTCTTTCCTTCTGCCTTCTGCCCTTTGCCGCCTGCCTTTGAATAACGATGTTTTATTTTTGAATTTTTAATTTTGAATTGGTATTAACTAGTTATTCCCGAAGTAAAAGTTGAGTCTACGGAAAATTTCAAACCACTTTAGTTAACTGTAAGAAATAGCTAAATGGTAAAGCAATTTACCGCAATTGCTCAAACTTCTACTAAGAAAAACTGATTTTCTCAATGAAATTAGACTTTCCCTAAATTATTAGTTTTCTGGGAAAATTTGAACTTTACCATCAGGAGTAAGTACAGCTCGCATTCGCATATTTTGCCCAGCTTTATTAGCTGAAACAAAAGGTGCTCCGATATTAGGCATTCCAGTGTTTTCCACAAATTCTCTGGCTGCTTTATTTAAAGGAAAAATGCGTTCAATGGTACCGTCAACATTTACCATCAAACTATACTCTAGGGTTTGTCGCAATCCAGAAGGTGGTTGCCAGCGTTTTTGAAGATATTGTCTAGCTTCTGATATCTGAGGTGTATCAAATAATGTGCTATCGCTGGCTGGCTGGTTAGATGAGACTGTTTGGCGTTGATTCCGCAATCTCTCAGCTAAGGAGCTACCAGTTGTGACTGTAGAGGTAGTAGATGCAGGATTATAATCTCCATCAACCTTGGTGGAACTTGCAGTTTCATTGGGGATGGTGGGAAGTGGTGGCGCTGTTGTGACAACATTTGGGTTAACGCTGCCTCTGTTAGCAGTTAAGCTGGGTGGTAATTCTCGCCTTTTAGGTAGAGCTAGTTCTGCTGGGTTAGTTGTACCTGGACGGTTGGCTGTGGGATTTGGTTGAATGGCGATTTGCTGTCCGCCAGTAGAGGCTTTAAAGGGGGAATTCGCCGTCAGAGTTGGGCTAGTTGGTTCGGGTATGCCAAATACACTAGAAGCCGCAGATGGTTGATTGCTTTTAGGTAATTTGGAATTAGCTGTTGTTTGAGCGGTCGGGAAGCTAGAATTCGGTAATGTGGCTGATGGATTGGTAAGGGTAGAACTAGGCGCTGTTGGCAATGCGGTAGGTACTACAGGTAATGGTTGAGTAGAACCTATGGGCGGTACTGGTGGTAAATTGTCTGGGGGTAAAAGGCTAGCTTCTGGATTGAGGGATGATGGCGAGGGTTGCAGAGCGAGTTCTGATGAATCTGTAGTAGTTTTTGTGGCAACTTGCTGTTTTGGCTTGGCATTATTCACATATTGCCAGGTAATAGGTAATAAACCTACACCTAATACTAATACTGCTGCTGCGGGTGCCCAAGTAGGGAAACGCACAGTTGAACTCCGAGTATTTTCGAGAGTTGGCAACGCCATGATATCTGCTGAGTATTCATCTAAAGCAGTTGCTAAATCAAATAGTTGCAGCAAACTAAGCTGTATTACTGGCCCGGATGTCTGATTAGCCAGGGAACCAAGGAACAGATTGTGAGTTAAATAGCTACTTGGCTCTAAATATATTTTTGTTTGTGGTAGATAAGTAGGAAAAGATTTGATTGATTTAGTAGTAGCTGGGACAGAAGAAGCGGCAAAATCTGATAATTGTGAATTATCAGCTACTTTACTAGAATCTTGCGGCCCGGTAAAACTGAGCCAAAAACTTTCTGGAGATTGGTGCAGAAATTGCTGCACGTAACTAGTGACAGCATCACATAAAGCTTCAAGTTGATCGCGATCGCCCCGAATTGGGAATCTGCTTTCTTCTGGCAGTCGCGGATCGTCAAAACGCAACTCAAAGCTTAACTGCTTGAGGACAGTTTTGCCCATCCACCGAGACAAAGCTGAGTCTTGCGCGAAGACTTCTAGCGTACAAGTGGGGGGTGTGTAGCGACGAATGACAGAATTTGATAGAGGCATGGCAGAAACTGCGAAGGAGATGATTGGTGATTTTGGATTTGGGATTTTGGAGGAGCAATCTAAAATCGAAAATCTAAAATTGCGTGGAACGATCTATAAGTGCTAACCACAAACGGCGATGCCCACCGGGGGCGCTGTAAAACAGTAAATCTACCAGCAGCTTGAGTGCTAAATGGGTGAGTAAATCAGTGGAGATTTTATCGTCCTCTTCCATTCGCTCTTGGTAAGTGTTGCAAAAAGCATCAATATAATCGCCAAGTAAAGCGGTTTGGTGAGGTTCCTGGTGATTTTCCGCCATTTGTTCTAATAAACCAACAGCACGACGAATTAATTCTTGGTGCTGTTTGGCAAGGTAGCAAATGATGAGAACTAGCGATCGCGCTTCTTCTACATCAAGTTTTTTGCGTCCTCCTTGTCCTTTGCGTAGCGGATTTGACTGGCGCAATCGCCACAAAGCCACGCGATCCGGCACTCTTGACTCCAAATTCAGCTCGATTGCGGCCGAGAGCATCGCCTCGGAACCAATGCCAGTCAATGTTTCGAGCGCCAACAGCACTAAGTCCAATTGGGTTTTAATGTTGTCCCACTGAACCGTGTTCGGGGCTGGGAGTTTAATTAAATCCTCCCACTGGGAATTTGGAGTGGCTGAATTAGTGGCCGAGTGCATAACTTTTAGCATAGGTGATCGGGCTAATAGGGACGGTTGCTGTTACCCATTTTGAAACAGACTCTTAAGCATTTAGGTTAGTTTCCTCTAGCTATCTTAGTCAGAAGCTTTAGCTTGCTTTCTCACTGTGGTAATCAGCTTGTATCTCTGTCTTACTCTAAAGGAAAATTTATTTTCTACAAAGTAGAAGTATATTATGGGGCATTGGGCATTGGGCATTGGGCATTGGGCGAATAGTGACAAGAAGGAGAGTATCTGTATAATTTTCCTCCTCTGCACACGCCAGGTGCTACAACGCGGGTTACCCGCACAACGCACTGGCTCCCCTGCTTCCTCTGCTTCCTCTGCCTTTTTGTCCTCCTACTCCACATAGGCAACGGTAACACCGCTACCACCATCTACTTGTTCTGCTGCTTCGTATTTGCTGACTCTGGGGTGCTGTTGTAAATAGGTATGCACGCCTTGCCGTAGTTTCCCTGTACCGTGTCCGTGAATAATCCATATCGGGCCTATTGCTTCGGAAATTGCCTTATCTAACAATAATTCAGCGTCAGGTACCCGTTTTCCGCGCAAATCTACTGTATTTTTAGAAGTCCGAATTGCTAAAGCTGGCGGTGCGGCTGGGGTAACTGGTGCGGGTGCTGGTTTAGATTTGACAGTTGCTTCAGCTTTTTGACCATCTAAAGATTCTACGTCTTCTAGTTTGACTGTCATTTTCATGATGCCAAAACGCACGGTCAATTCTCCATCCTCATCAGGAGCAACTAATACTTCTGCTGTTTGCCCAAACTGAGACAGCCGGATGCGATCGCCTACTTTGGGCATAAATCCCGCTTTGGGTTTGGCTGGCGCTGCTGGCTGGAATTTCTGCGCTATTTGATTGAGGGCGTTAGTTGCTTGCTGGGCATCTTGGGCGGTGGGTGTACCTTGCTGCAACCGCCGGATGACTTGGGCAATTTCACCTTTAGCTTGGGCGATCGCTTGTTGTACTGCTGCTTCTTGAGAAGCTTTTAATGTCCGTTCCCTTTCTTCTAAATTGGCAGCTTTGCTGGATACTTCCTTATATAACCGTTCTGCTTGCTGCAACAATTTTTGAGCTTCGGCTGCTTTGGTTTCTTGGCGGCGGCGTTGCGCTTCTAACCCAGCAATTACTTGGTTAACTTCGTCGGTTGCTCCTCCCAGGTGAGTTTTCGCCTGTTCGACAACTTCTAGTTTTAAACCTAAGCGCCGAGCAATTGTCAAGGCATTAGAACGTCCAGGAATGCCCCACAACAAGCGATAAGTTGGCGATAGGGTACTTTCGTCAAATTCGACTGAGGCGTTTTCAAAGCGCTCATCTTCGTATTTCAGCGCTTTTAGCTCGCCAAAGTGAGTTGTAGCTACTGTCAATCGGGCGTGGTTAGCTAAATGCTGCAAAAGGGCGATCGCTAAAGCACTACCTTCTGCTGGATCGGTTCCTGCACCTACTTCATCTAGTAATACTAGAGATTGGGCATGGGGCATTGATGATTCTTCTTTGTCCGCAGTCCCTGGTTCCACGCTTCCTAAAGCATCTAAAATCCGGCTAATCCGGCGAATATGACCGGAAAAGGTTGATAAACTTTGCTGTAATGATTGTTCATCGCCTATATCGGCTAATACTTGGTCAAACCAGGGTATTTCCACAGGTTCGCGGGCGGGAATAAATAAACCCACTTTCGCCATTAAGGCTGCCAAAGCTAAAGTTTTTAAGGTAACAGTCTTACCACCAGTATTTGGCCCGGTAATCGTCACTACCCGAATTATCGGATTAATCAGCAAATCTACGGGCACTACTGGTGAGCTTTGCTCGTGTTGATGCTGCCACACTAACAACGGGTGACGCAGTTGGCGTAAGGTAATACTTTCTTGCTGTTCCCAGCTAATAAATCTGGGAGGATTCGCACCTAACCAAAAACTGTAACGCGCCCTAGCTGTAGCCAGATCCAAGGTAGTCACAATTGCTAATAACCTTTCTAAATCTGGTTTAACTGCGGCTACTTGTTCTGTTAAAGCGCGACGGATGACTTCTTCTTCTGTTTGCTCTCTTCTAATGGCTTGGCGTAATTGGTTACCTACAGGGACGATGCTGTTCGGTTCCACATACAGGGTAGCGCCACTGGTAGAGGTATCGTGGACAATACCGGGGATAACGTCTTTGTGTGTCGCTTTTACCGGGATGACATAGCGATCGCCTCTTTGGGTAATTAATTGTTCTTGGACGGCGCTAGATTTTGCTTGTAAAATATTTTGCAGCTTTTGAGTAATTTGACTGCGTAATCTCCGCAAGTCCGTGCGAATTTCCCCTAATTTTTGGCTAGCGCGATCGGTTACCTGTCCCCGTTCGTCGATACAACGGTGAATTTCCTGCTCAAGTTCGGGATAAGTGCGTAAATCGGCAACCAACTCCGTCAAGATAGGTAAATCTTCTTGGTTGTCAATTATCCGCCGTAAATTCCTACTGCCAGCTAGTGTAGTAGCGATCGCTAACAGTTCATCTCCTGCTAAAATTCCCTGCAGTTCTGCACGTTCCAGAGAATCCCCAATATCTTGAATTCCCTCAAACGATAAACTGGGCGAGAGACGGCTTTCTAGTTGGTAAACTTCCTTTGTTTGCTCCAACAACTGCGTACTTTCCGCCTGAGAGTCGGGAATTTTTAGCTGACGCGACGCGATCGCCCCTAACTTAGTTGCCGCAAAAGTCGCAAGATGCTGGCAGAGGCGATTCCATTCTAATAGTTCTAAGGTTTCAGCTTGGATCAAGGCTTCATTATCTAATCTCAATCTATGGTAACAATTCTGGCTACTTTAAAGCTGAACCTTGTTGCAGTTATTGGCAATAGAAAAAATATTTTTAGTAGAAGATATCAAGGGCTAAAGAGCTAGAACGGCTACCAGCAGCTTTTATTCTGTTTGCGGCATCGTAGTGTTTATCTGCTGACGTTGGGCAACTTGCATCAATAATCTTAATGCTTCATTAACTGCTTCATCATTAGGAAAAGCTTGAGCAACATCAGGATCTAAAAGCACTAAGTTTGTTCCTGTACGATATCGCTCAACATACTTACCCTTAATACCTCCTGTCATTTGGGTAAAGTCGTACTCAGGACTTAACTCGTCTTCCATCTCGTTCTCAACTTCCTTCTTCATAAAACTTCCTCTCCTGTCGGGTAGCTTTTCGGGCGCTGATAATTCGTACCTTTTCGTCTCTATCAGTATGTGCAACTACTAAAAGTTCTCTATATCGAGACATACCAATGATAATGTAACGATTTTCTCCTATGGAATGAGCCGGATCGGGAAAAGTTACAGATAGTGGATCGTTAAATACGGTTGCAGCTTCCTGAAAGGAAACACCATGCTTCTCAACATTGAGCGCTGCTTTGTTTGGGTTCCATTCAAATTCCATGTAGAATACTTACCACTTTCAGCTATATCCTCAAGGTAAAAATTATATTTTTCGGAAAATTAACCTAGACAAAGCCATTTCTCATCATTGAAAAGTCAAGAACACGAATAATGCCCAATGCCCAATGACGCCAGTTGCTTCAACGCGGGAAACCCGCGCAATGCACTGGCTCCCCAATGCCCTATTTTCATCCTTCACTGCTAAAATAGCAGCTTTATTGGTAACAACTGGCACATCAAGCTAATTATTTTCTAATTAGCAGCCTTAACAGTCAACTGCAACAGCGATCGCACAGAAACTAATTAACAAATTTCCGTGATATTTGTCCCTGTGGATAGTGACAGTAACTTGAAAAAAAATTGCACCAACTTCGCCCACAATTTGATACCCTAGCTTAAACAAAGATTTGGGAAAAGTTACAGCGTGGACATTCAACTTGGGCGGGGCAAAACAGCTCGGAGAGCTTACGGAATTGATGAGATTGCACTAGTACCTGGTAATAGAACACTCGATCCGAGTTTGGCAGATACCAGGTGGCAGATTGGTAACATTGAGCGGGAAATTCCCATCATTGCTAGTGCGATGGATGGTGTAGTAGATGTGCGGATGGCTGTAAAGTTATCCCAACTAGGAGCATTAGGAGTTCTCAATTTAGAAGGTATCCAAACTCGCTATGCTGACCCAGATCCGATTTTAGATAAAATTGCGGCTGTGGGCAAAGATGAATTTGTCCACCTGATGCAAGAACTATATGCTGAACCAGTAAAGCCGGAATTAATAGAAAAGCGTATTCAGGAAATTAAGCAACAAGGTGGGATAGCAGCAGTCAGTGCTACGCCAGCTGGAGCCAGTAAATATGGCGAAGTAGTAGCCAAAGCTGGAGCCGATTTATTTTTTGTACAAGCTACAGTAGTTTCTACAGCACACCTCTCACCAGAGTCGATTGCGCCCTTAGATTTGGCAGAATTCTGCCAAAAAATGCCTATTCCCGTAATTTTGGGCAATTGTGTAACTTACGAAGTGACATTAAATCTATTAAAAGCCGGAGCGGCTGGCGTACTGGTAGGAATTGGCCCTGGTGCGGCTTGTACCTCCCGTGGCGTGTTGGGTGTAGGCGTACCTCAAGCAACTGCGATCGCCGATTGTGCCGCCGCAAGGGATGATTACTATCAAGAAACTGGTAACTACATTCCTGTAATTGCAGATGGTGGTTTAATCACTGGCGGAGACATTTGCAAATGCATTGCTTGCGGTGCTGATGGTGTAATGATTGGTTCTCCCTTCGCTAGAGCCGCCGAAGCTCCAGGACGGGGTTATCATTGGGGAATGGCTACTCCTAGCCCTGTCTTACCTCGTGGTACCCGGATTCGCGTTGCTACTACTGGTACTCTAGAGCAAATTCTCATCGGCCCTGCCGGATTAGATGATGGTACTCATAATCTTTTAGGAGCCTTAAAAACCAGTATGGGCACCTTAGGAGCCAAAAATATCAAAGAAATGCAACAAGTTGAAGTTGTGATTGCTCCTTCTTTACTGACTGAAGGCAAAGTCTACCAAAAAGCCCAACAACTAGGTATGGGCAAATAAAGGGACTAGGGGCTAGGGACTAGGGATATGGAAAAAATCACTGTTGACAAACAACCATTGACCATTGACCATTGACTCTTGACTCTTGACTCTTAATTCTTAAAAAAGTCCAAACTTAATATCCAAATCCTTCAGGAAATTTTTCCAGCATTTTAAACAATTACTGGAAAAATTACATATGTCGCCTACAATAGAGATAGCGGAGACGCATGTTTCCGTTCACTCCTCACACCACACTCCGCCCGGACTATGTTCGGGCGGTTCCTTATGTTTTTATAAATAAAATTCCATAGCTTCTTTGCAAATGTACATCCTTCGCTTTTAAGCAGCTGTTTTTGCTATGGTAGAATTTTCACGAAACTCAGAAATATAATTGGCAAAGGTTTTTAGGCATGTCAGCAGCCGCACAAGTCACAGATTCTACGTTTAAGCAAGAAGTACTCGACAGTGAAGTACCTGTTTTAGTTGATTTTTGGGCACCTTGGTGTGGCCCATGCAGGATGGTAGCTCCTGTAGTGGATGAAATCGCCGAGCAGTACAAAGGTCAGATAAAAGTCGTTAAAGTCAACACTGACGAAAATCCTAATGTTGCTAGTCAGTATGGCATCCGCAGCATTCCCACATTAATGATTTTTAAAGAGGGGCAAAAAGTTGATATGGTCGTTGGTGCCGTGCCTAAAAGTACATTAGCTAGCACATTGGAAAAGTATCTTCGTCCCTCCTCTTGAATCTCAATTGGTAGTAAAATCCTGTTGATTTTTCCCTTGGTTCTAATTTTTAGGTCAATTTTTGTAAACAAGTTTGCGAGGCGCGAAATTTCGCGTCTCTATCAAACTGTTTAACGTAATTATTGCTGTTTTTGAACCTATCCTGAGCAGAACTAGCGGAAACATTAATGCCTTTTGCGATCGCCTAGCTAGCATTGAAAAGAGATGAAACGCCTACCTAGCTTGGAAATAAGGGCTAGTAGTTAGAGGCTAGGAGCTAGGAAAGAGAGATTTTCATATTTGGTTGTGAGATTTTCTCATGATTGACTAGCTGGAAAATAGGAGCGCTTAGGTTAGGGGCTAAGAAAGGTTAAAAAAGCAGGAGATCGAGGGAGATTAATGAATTTTTTATGTATTCTGGTGTACGCAGTTCATAAAGCTACTTAACCAGCTTTTTAATTGTTTATTTTGCTGAAAGTCCCTGGCGAGATTTCTACAATCAAAATTTGCCCAGAGGAATTTTGATTTTAGCGATCGCCAAGCATCTCATAGAGAAGCGTTACTAGCGCCTTGGTTAATCCTTAACCACAGGTGCTTTTTAGTGCGGTATATCAAAACTGTTATTCATCAACAAACCTGGCAACAGTTGATACATAGCGCTCCAAAATTAGATAAAATATAGTACCATTGTGGCAGCGGTTATCATGGCTTCATCTGCGTCGTTTGATACATTAGAGTCTCTCCAAGCGGACATCGCTGAATTAATCGATCGGTTACCGACGTTAAAAAATCAGCAACTCATCAAACAGGCACTGGCTACCATAGTGCGTCTAGCTGATAGTGATATTGAGCGTCTGGATTGGAAAATATTGTCGGCTGCTTTAGCAGACATGGAACGGGGTTTTCAACTCTTTTATGCCTACCGACACATCCGTAAAGTAACTATTTTTGGTTCGGCTCGCCTAGCGCCAGAAACCCCAGAGTATCACATGGCTATGCAGTTTGCGCAGGCTGTTACCAAGCTGGGATTTATGGTCATGACCGGCGGTGGCGGCGGTATTATGCAAGCAGGCCATGAAGGTGCAGGACGAGAAAATTCCTTTGGCTTAAATATTCAATTACCTTTTGAGCAGCAAGCGAATCCTTTTATTGAAGGCGATTCTAAGCTGATTCACTTTAAATATTTTTTCACGCGCAAATTATTTCTATTAAAAGAAAGCGATGCTGTAGCCTTATTTCCTGGCGGTTTTGGCACCCAAGACGAAGCTTTTGAATGCATGACATTAAGCCAAACAGGTAAATTTGGCCCTGTTCCTCTTGTGTTAATAGATCGTCCTGGCGGCGATTACTGGCGTTCTTGGAGTGAATATATCGATGAACAGCTAGTACAAAAAGGTCTTGTCAGTCCTGAAGATCCTAGTCTTTACACGATTACAGATAGTGTAGATGTAGCTTGCGAGGCAATTACCAGATTTTACCAGGTTTATCACTCTAGCCGCTATGTAGGCGATCGCTTGGTCATTCGTCTGACAACAGATCTATCGGAAGCGGAAGTAGAAAAACTCAATGCTGACTTTAGCGATATTCTCGTGAAAGATAAAATCGAGAAAAGTCAGGCGTTATCCCAAGAAGGACAGGATGAAACATTAGGATTACCTCGTCTTGTTCTCTATTTCAATCAACGGGATTTGGGACGCTTATATCAGATGATTGCTGCAATTAACCAAATGGGCGTGCATACAGTCGAAGAAACAGGTCATCCAGAACGTAAGTAAAGCAGAGGGGGTGGGTTTACCACCCTTTAAATTTAACTAGTACATGAATAGTACCAAAAATTATCAGTATTGATGCGGATAATTTTTAGTTTTATCTATATTTATCTACATAAAAAATTAGTATAATTACGTACCCTAAGAACAAGCCAGAAATCAATTTTTAGCTGTATGATAAGCAGCAAATAGATGTCCTAAAACAGGTAATATTTCATCATCAACAGGTGGACAATTACCTAAAATGAGGACTAAACTAACTGGTGCAGATTCAGCCTTCTGCCTAAAGATAGAAATTCGACCTTATTTTAAAGATTTTATGTGTCAACCTTGTAGCTTTACTCATAAAATCAAAAATAAGGCGATGTTTTGCATAAACATACTAGCCTAAATAAATTAAATGAGTTCCTTAACAAATCAGGGTGGAAAATTTATCACTAAATTAAAAATGGCAGATCGAATAAACGATATCGCTTGGCAAGCACACCAAGGTAGCGTTGCGGCGATCATTCAAATATTGAACGAAAAACTAGTTGCTTCTGGCGTGCGAACCAGAGCTATTTTCTCAGATGGGGTCTTACAACTGCTGTGTGAGGCTCAAACAGTCGATCAACTAGAACAATCTACTGTAGTGCAAAAAATTCGGCAAATTCTTGAGTCTATTGCACCGCGTAATATTCGCCGGGTGAATATTAATAGTCGGATTGTCAGGGAACAACAATTACTTTGGTTGACGGAAATTTATCGCGATCGCGATGGTCAATTGCTTTGGTCAGAGGAAATTACATTACCACAACCAGGTCTAATTCAGCAACTAATTAATGATTTTCAAAACCTCAAAGAGACTAAGAGTGAACTAGCTCAAGTCAGCTTACCGAAGCCAAATTCTTTGCGATTTGTCATCTTTAAAAGAAGACATCGCCGCAGAAGCCAAAATAGATTTTTGAGTAAAAATATACCAAAGCGCTCTTTGCCAATTGAGGTATTAAAAGTCTCTGGCTTATGCTTACCACTGCTGTTGCTAGTTTGGGGTGCTTACAGTTGGTTAGAAGGAAAACAGGAAAGCTCTATTTCTGCACAAACTTCTCAACCCTCATCTGTTAAACTCCAAGGCGCAACTGTTTCCAATCCCAAAAATACTACTCTTTCTGCAAAAGACCCCTTCAAAGACGCAGTGCGGATTGCAAATCAAGCTTCTGCATTGGGGAAAACAGCCACAACTTCACAGCAGCATTCAGAATTAGCTAGTAAGTGGCGAGAAGCTTCTAATTTAATGAATCAGGTGTCACCTAGCCACAGTCGCTTTCAAGAAGCACAAACCCGCGTTCAGCTATATAAAAAATATGCAGATGCTTCTCAAAACATAGCGAATAAAAAAGCAGCACCAGCAGCAAATCCAAATGTCAGCAAAACTGTTACCATTCCCGCAGACGATCCATTTGCAGTCGCAGTGCGGATTGCTAATCAAGCTTCTGCATCTGGGAAAACAGCGACAACTCCCGAACAATGGTCAGCTTTAGCTGCACAATGGCAACAAGCTTCGGATTTCATGAGTCAGGTATCATCCAGCCATAGCCGTTATCCAGAAGCGCAAAGCCGTGTTAAGTTATACCAGCAATTTAGTGAGGCGGCTCAATCGAAAGCGCAAAAAGGTCAGTAATGGAATTATCTCAAGATGGGGAAATTTACCTCCCCATCTTTTAAAATTGCACCGCAGAGGACGCAGAGGCGCAGAGAAAATATGGAGTTAATAATTAATTTGAGATTGCTGTGGCTAGATAAATAAAGTAAAAAAAATTGCGATGAAAAATATCAATTTTCGTAGGGTGTGTTATGCCGTAGGCTAACGCACCTTAATTTTTTTTCTAATAATTAACATCTGGTTACCCCCTTTTTGAAATTCGTAAGCAACAGGCTGAACCTGAACATCAAATCCTTGATTGGAAAACCTTTGAATCACTGGCTTAAGATAGGGTGATATTTCACAATTAAGTTTCAACAAGGGAAAAATCCGCACCTCTGGAGAGATTTTCAAGAGAGAATCAATAGATGCAAGGTGAAAATCTAACGATAGTTGCTCAGAATAAAGAAAGAGTAAATGGGAACACACACATAACTCAAATTGATTGTTGGCTAGTTCTAGATGTGGTAAAGATAGGGGTAAGTAGCGCCCTTCTTTTCTACCAGTTTCATAGTCCGATAAAAATTTCTCCATTGCAGCCAAACGAGCATAACCAAGTTCATCTGCATTGCGAAAGTTCTTCCAAATGTAGTTATTTGAATTTTGTTTAACTTGTGTTATTACTGACTCATAAGTTTCTTGAACTCGTTGTTTGATTTGTTGAGCAGCAAATTCATAGATAGGATCAATCGAAACAACTGAATATCCGAGTTCTGTCATTTCAGCATTGAAGCTTGCAGGGCCATCACCACACCCAAGAATCGATTTATTCAGATCTGCATCTGATAAAGCAAACATCAGCTTGTACTCTTCAAGAGTTCTACCCCAAGGGACAACATTATCTAATTTCATAGATACTTACCATAAATTACCAGCCTGTAGCTTGTATTATCGCTCTTTGGTATGGCAGGTTGAATTGTTGTTGGTGCGTTACTCTGTGAGACAAAACACACTACATTTGACTTCAGAACCTATATTCTCGCCAAAGTTTATCCATATATTTTGGAGGGCATGGCATTGCCATGCCCCTACTGTCGCATTCTTTTTTCAAATTGGTATAAACACAAGACTGATGCTTATAATCCAACTATTTCAAAGCAAAAAAATACAGCAGATTGCCAGTTAGTGAGGTACAGATTATCGTTTATTGTAGGGGCACTGGCACTGCCATGCCCCGAAGCGCGTACCTTATTTACTGCAAATATGCTGTATGTAGAGACACAAGAGAATTATGTCTCTACATAATATGAAAACTTAATTGATGAATTTACCTAAACACTCATCTCTAACATCCGTTGCATTGGACGCAAAGCCGCTAATCTAATATCTTCAGACATGGTGATTTCCGGAGTACGATTTTTCATCGCCCAATACACTTTTTCTAAAGTATTTAACCGCATAAACGGACATTCATTGCAATTGCAATTATTCATTGGTGGCGCAGGAATAAACCGCTTTTGAGGAGCCAGTTTTTGCATTTGGTGAATGATACCTGGCTCTGTAGCTACGATAAATTCCTGTGCAGCGCTGTTTTGACAATAGGTGAGTAAAGCTGCTGTAGAGCCAATATAGTTGGCGTGGCGCAAAATGCTAGTTTCGCATTCTGGGTGAGCGATCGCTTCTGCTTCGGGATGGGCTATTTTTAACTGGACTATTTTCTTTTCCGAGAAGGTTTCATGGACAATGCAGCTACCATCCCATAGCAGCATATCTCGTCCGGTTTGCTCCATGACGTACCGTCCCAAATTGCGATCGGGAGCAAAAATAATCGGCTGATCTTTCGGGATTTGCTGGACAATTTTCACAGCATTGGAACTGGTGCAGATAATATCGCTCATGGCTTTAATATCCGCAGAGCAATTAATATAAGAAACCACTAGGTGATCGGGATGGGCAGCTTTAAAGGCTGCAAAGGCTTCCGCCGGACAACTATCGGCTAAAGAACAACCAGCATTCAAGTCTGGTAGCAGTACCAATTTATCAGGATTGAGTATTTTTGCTGTTTCTGCCATGAAGTGAACGCCAGCAAAAACGATCGCATCTGCATTGGTATTAGCTGCGGCTTTAGCTAGTTGTAATGAATCCCCAATAAAATCTGCAATATCCTGGATATCTGGCTCTTGATAGTAATGGGCTAATATCACTGCGTTGAGTTCTTTTTTGAGGCTTTCAATCGCCGCAAATAAATCCAGTGGTAGTACACCCGGATGGGTTGTTTCTCGATCGACAAGTGCAGTTTTAAACACAGTTAGGGGTTACTTAAGGTTGCAAGTATTTGTGCTGTGGATTAATTATAGTAGTTTTTACCAAAAAATATAGTGGTTTTCACCAAAAATCCTAGAAGCTTTATGGAAGCGGCGGAGAACTTTATCTTTGCTTGGGGAAACAGAGATAGTCGCTCCGCCGCTTTGGGCATGGGGCATAGGGGATAGGGCATTGGTGTAAGGGAACTCCAAAAAATAAATTATGCCAAATTGTAGGGGCGGGGTTACCCCGCCCCTACGAGTTGCGGGTTTGGTAAGTTAATGATTGGAATATTTTTTTATTTGGAAGTCCCTAAACTGAAAATACAACTCTTATTCCACGTTCTGCCTATGCTGATTTTTAGCAAGAGGCAAGAAACTGGATTTTCCAAGGCTTTTAGCTTAATTTAATAACTAGGGGCATAGTCAACAAACTACCAATGCCCAATGCCCCATGCCCCATGCCCCAATATGTGTGCAAATCCTGCTGAGTTGCCTATCCTAAAAGTAGACAGCAAGGACAGTGGCATGACCAGTGAGATAACAAAATCAACAAACCTGAAAATAGCTGTAGTTGGCGACGTTCACGACCAATGGGAAGATGACGATGGAATTGCACTCAAGCATTTGGGTGTGGACTTAGTGCTGTTTGTGGGGGATTTTGGTAATGAGTCGGTGGAAGTGGTGAGAGCGATCGCTTCTATTGATATTCCCAAAGCTGCTGTAATGGGCAACCACGATGCATGGTACACTGCCACAGAATGGGGACGGAAAAAATGTCCCTACGACCGCACCAAGGAAGACTGGGTTCAAGAACAGCTCGATTTATTAGGTTCCGCCCATGTCGGTTATGGTAAGTTGGATTTTCCCCAATGGAATTTAACTGTAGTTGGCGGTCGTCCTTTTAGTTGGGGCGGGCCAGAATGGAGATATGCTGACATCTGCAAAGAACGTTACGGTGTAACGGATTTGGAAGAATCAGCAAATAAAATTGTGGCTGCGGTCAAAAGTGCGGCATACGATACGATTATTTTTCTGGGACACAACGGGCCTAGTGGCTTAGGCGATCGCCCCGAAGATCCCTGTGGTAAGGACTGGCTCCCGCTTGGCGGCGATTTTGGCGATCCAGATTTGGGCGAAGCAATTTCCCAGACTCTCAACGCTGGTAAAACCATTCCTCTGGTGACATTTGGACACATGCACCATAATCTGCGGCACACGAAAAAGGAGTTACGCAAGCCTTTGCTAAAAAGTCCAGAAGGAACAATTTACTTAAATGCGGCTAGCGTACCCAGGATAGTGGAAATTCAAGGCAAAAAGCGGCGTAATTTCTCTTTAGTTACCCTAGAGGCGGGTGTGGTGTCCCAAGCCTCCCTAGTTTGGGTAGGCGACGATTACCAGATAGTGTCCGAGGAAATTTTTTACGAGCGATCGCGTCCAGTAGTGCAATCTGCGTAGATGTGAGATATAGTATTATCTGTCAGCTTTTGTGCTAATCTATGAAAGCCTGTGCATAGCAGATACACAAAATGCTAGACAGTTTACTGGAGAGGTGGCAGAGTGGTCGATTGCGTCTGACTTGAAATCAGATGAACCCGCAAGGGTTCCGGGAGTTCGAATCTCCCCCTCTCCGTTGGAAAATTGGTGATTTAAACATTGTGCGATTGTTAGTTAAGACTTTTGAGCTTATTTACAAATAGCCTTAAATAACAATCGTGTTAATTTTTAGTATCCATTATTTTCACTATTCCAACTAGACTGGCGTTTGCCACTATAGTATTTATGGCGAATAATTGAAGGTTCCTCTTGTTGAAATAAATTTTCTAACCCACCTTCTAATGCCATATTACTTGCTTCATCAAGTATATAGTCAGTCTCATTTTCTAACACTTCATAAATAATATCTTCTCGCTTATATTGTCCTAGTATTAACAAATAGTTTTTCTTTAATCTATTAACAGGTGCTGGGTTGCTATTTAAAGCTTTTACTACAGAACTTATGTGCTGTTCTTGTACAAGTTGAGTGATTAAATTAGGGAAATAATTAATGAGGTACAACCAAGTCTCCGTTGCCATAATTTTTTCTACAGTAGAATTACTTTTTGTGGCAAAATAAACTAGTGTATTCCAATCATGTGCGTCAATACTAGGCAAGAAGCGTATTGCACGCAGAGTAATAGAGCGCATATATTCAGCAGTTGGTGCTGTGCAGTTAGTATAATATTCTAACAACTTCATCACTTCAGATCTATGCCCCTGACGTGCTAAACTTTCTACGATTGGTAAAGGTTTGCGAATCAGCCAAGGATAATCACATAAAATTTTAATAAGTTCTCTGCTGATTGATGCAAATCCTAAATAAATTAACTTGTTAATTACAAAACGTATTCGTCTTTCTGCTATTTCTCTTTCTGGATTAATATCACTCAAATATTTTAATTGCTCTTGAACTTCATAAAATAAATCTACTAGTTGCAAATGTAAGTTATATTTTGTCTCTGTCCAATCTAGGTTAAGAGAATTAAACATCAACCTCCAGTAGTGAATATTTTCTGGAGTACTGTTATCTGGTAGGCTTGTTAAAACTAAACAAGATTCAAGGTTTACTTCGCGCTTGTGTTTGAAGATATACTTATATATTTTTCGGCTTAGTTCAGGTGCAGTGATATAGATACCAATACTTTCTAAACAAATTCGATATTGCTCTAAAAAGTACCACCACTTTTCATCTGAATCATAATAGTTTCTAAATTCAGTTCTATACTGCTCATTCATAACCCATACATGAGTCATTAAATTATTAAATTTCGTATTAATTTTGTTTAAAACATTATCATCTTGAGTTTGTTGAATAAATTCAGTAACTTCATATATCTGAGTTTTTTCCTCATTTAAACTCAGACCAAGTTTGAATAACTCTTCTTGAAGAGTATCTAAGACATTCTGAAAATATTGTGGATTAGGAATAATTAAAATAATGTCATCTAGATAACGATGATACTCAACATCCCATGCATTATTTGCTCTAAATTTAGCATCAATAGATGTTAAATAAATATTTGCATAGAATCCTGAAGCACTACCCCCTTGAGTTATACCTCGACCAATTTCATGTTCATCTAACTTTTGTGAAAGTAATATTCGTAGCAACCATCTAATACGTTCACTTTCAGTACGTAATTCATCCATCGCTAACTCAATTAGATGGTCTTGTATAATTTTTGTATAATAAGATTTAATATCAACCTTTAGAACCAAAGCATTTTCATGCTTTTCTGCACTCCTACGAGCCTCAGCAAGAAAACTATCATAATATGCATTGAACCAAGGTTCATATAAATATTCTGTTTCTTGGTTTCCATTTCTTCGAGCTAGACGATAAGCATTACTACTTTGCAAACTATCTGCTTTATCTCCTAGTTTCTGAATAATTGCTACTGATAATATTTCTTCTTCCATCCGCGATAATATTTTTAAACGACCAGATGAATGTTGTTTTATAAATTTGTATGATATCTGCTCATGAGTATGGGCTACATCCTCAGTGTAGGCAATTAATTGCTGTTGTAGCCTATTTAGGTTTGCATCCAGATTTTTCTCAAATAGACGAATTTCTATCTCATCGAATAGCGATTCTGTAAAGAAGTTATGACGTGCCCTTACCCAAGCCAGTTTAAGATTTTCTAAGCTTGTAACATCAATCCAGTCTTGGTCAGATTTTAATCCAGCACTATTGATAGTGCTGATATCAACATGAAATTCTGAATAATAATATTGTTGCTGATGCTTTTCTATCCAATAGCTACTATCAGGATTTGCATAGTCAACTCTATAAGTACCTTCACCTATTTGCTTTACAGTGTGGAGGCTACGACTGAAAACGTTTTTTAAAGCATTTCCCATCTCTCTAACACGGTTTTGAAGTAAGGAATAGTCAGTGCCAATTGTAATCACATGCATATGATCTATTGGCACTTCTTCAAATAATTGTTTGTATGCGAGTGCCTCTACATGCCCAAACTCCTCATAATCATCCACTAAAACATCTGAGCTAACGCCTAGAGCCTTAAGATTGCTGTAGAGTTGCTTGCAATCTTCATGATTGCTACTCAGTAGAGACACTACATTAACCTGCATGATCAAAACATGGGCTAGACAAGGTTGTTGCCAATAATCACACTTTTGCTTGCAACGTCTAATCACTCTAGACATAGCATCTGGTATACCATAAGGTACTATTTCATACTCCAAGTTGATTTTTGATGAAACAACCTTAGCCTTGACTTGTTCCATCAATTGACTGTACAAAGCAACAGCCCCGGGATTAATATCTACACCTAAACAAAAAATATTTGGTGAATGATTGAAATTACCTATTTCCTGTAGGTAAAGGATTGTTTCTATAAAGGAAACAGAAGCTGCACCTGCGCCACATCCAACATCAATAAGGCAAATATGTGGGTTATATTTTATCCATTCTAATAACTGTTCTAAGCCAATAATCTCTCTTAAGGTATGGGTAAGTTTGAAATAGTGCGCTGGAAACAAGGCATAATACTGAGCTGCTGCACTTTTGAGAGTATTTTGACTCAAGGAACGAGTAATATCTTTAAAATGAATCTTTTTATACCCATCTGCCTCTGACTTTGTTTCTAGCCAATCATGTACAGCAGTATATGCACTTGCAATGTAAGGATGAAATGATAGATAATGTTGCACTCTACTAATGATTCAATTTTTAACTAAGAATTTAATAAATAATAACTTAAGGGAGTGATTATACGCATAATATTACTCACTTCAAGATATTCTTGATATTTTCGGTTTTTTTATATTCCGAATTGCCGTTTTTCATGTTACGTGTGTAATGAAAGCGATCGCCACTTTCTCTCCCAAGATTTAGAATTTTTGCACGAAATCATCAGTATTAGCGTTTATTACCTATAGTCTTATACTGTCCCAACTGAGCGAAGCGAATTTCAATCCGCCGACGCTTGGGATTATCGCTTCTGTCTGGTGGCGCAAATCCTCTATCATCTGGTAATAGCAATTGCGCCGCAGAATAGGCTCGAAATTTTAGCTGCTTGAAAAGTCCTGATTTTTGTTGACGTTGCACATTTTGCAGTTCTTTAACTACTGCTAAGGCTCTCATTAAGCCTAAATCAGCATTAGAACCTGGACATAAAATCGAAACATCGCGATTACGAGTAGCAACTTCTTCTAATTTTGTATCTAAATTCCCACCGTTTTGATTACTACATTTTAAATAACCAACTTCTTCACCATCTGTATGACCAATAACTTCAATAACATCAACTTTTTTATTACTATTTTCAATTTGCTTAATATTATTTTCAATTTCTTTTAAAATTATGCCATTTTGACCGATATCGGTTTTTAAATTACGTGGTAATACTGCGCTACCCGAAGGAAATTCATATTTTGCCGATGGTAGTTCAATAATTGTTGGCTTTTCATCAGCACCAGTTCCTATCTGGGCATCATTATTTTTTGAATTTCTGGCTATTACTAATAATAGCAGCAACGTCATAATCATAAAAGCATTAGACATTAAATCAGTAAAAGAAGTCCAGATACTAAAAGTATCATTCATCGGTACAGTTCTTGTTCTTCTTGGCATATTATGTTCTCCCTTGAGGTTTAACTCAAGATTGTTGTAATCTTGCTAATGCAGTTACTAAATTAGTCATATTAGTTTGAATATGCTGCATAGCTTGATTATTTTGCTCAAATTTTTCAGTAATTTTTTGTAATTGATTAATTTGATTATTTAATAGCGATGCATTTTGATTTAATGCTGAGACTAATTGCGTTGTATTCGTCTGAGAAGCTTGTGTAGTATTTTCAATAACTCCTACCAAACTTTGCAAGCGATTATTGTGTGTACCAACTTCGCCAGTGTGGTGCGTTAAAGATGTTGTTAGTTGGGATACATTAGTGTTGAAAAATTGGCTGCTTGTTGACAGTGTATTGGCATTTTGCACCAGGCGATCGCTTACTTGCGTGAGGTTTTGTTGATTAGTTTGAATTAAGTTTTGGATTTGTAAAGAATTATTAACCAAAGTCTGACCAATAGCTTCTAGATTATCTGCATAGTCTTGTAATTTATCTATGGCGTTATCAAAAGAATTAGTCGATTTACGTAGAGAATTTGTGATATCGGAGAAAGTGTTAGTTAACTTTGCTAAGTTGTTAGTTGCACTACTTAAAACATTAGCGCCTGTTTGCATCGACTGCGAAGATTGATTCGCTACAGCTTGGAAGTTATTCGCAGATGTATTAAGTGTATTTGATGCTGCTGTCACAGCATTTTGAAAATCTTGAGTGCTTTTTGGTAAAGTGGTGATAAAACTATTTAAGCTTTGGGAATATTTATCGATAGACTTGATTAAAACTTCTATTTTTTCTACTACAGTTGGCTGATTTTGCGATAACAAAAAATCGTTATCTAGGTAATCTTCTAAAGAAATCAGCAGTTTATCTTTCTCTAAATCTAAATCATAAGTCGGATGAAATTTCGTCAAAAACACGCTTCCTGCTAAAGCTGCAAGACTACTCACAAATGCGATCGCCATTGAACCGATAATATCTGGTAAGGCTTGTTGTAATTGCAGTTCGCCGCCAGTATTTCTACCGATTAAGAATAAATTCATTGTAATTCCCAAGAATGTCCCTAGTAAACCGAGAGCTAAAAGAGAGTT
Source organism: Calothrix anomala FACHB-343 (assembly GCF_014696435.1). Taxonomy (GTDB): domain Bacteria; phylum Cyanobacteriota; class Cyanobacteriia; order Cyanobacteriales; family Nostocaceae; genus Aulosira; species Aulosira anomala_A. The sequence goes on from NZ_JACJQG010000014.1 coordinate 150,928, forward strand.
AGGAAGTAACTGATAGGAACGCTTATGTCTTTCCCAAATTTTTAATTCTGGGTTTTCACTACATCTTTTTTCTATTAAAGCTACTTTATTAATTTTCTCTAATTGGTATTTGCTAATACCTTGAACTTTCTGGACTAATTCAGCCTGAATTTTTTGTTCGATTGTATCTACTTGTTGAAGTAAATTTTTCTTCAGTCTGACACCATCAATCGTAGATTTAATAGTTAAAGTCACAAAACCCAAAACTATTAAATAAGGAAACCAAGGTATAGATGAAGGCTTAATTAAGTAAAGTAATAATAAAACTGCACCAATTATTAATACACCAGAGCGAATTGAAAGTTGATTCATAATTTAGCAACTTTAAAAGTATATTAGTAGATGACCTATATGTAATAAAACTTCTCAGTGTGTAAAATTCATCATAACATGTATTTTGTAGTATAAAATATGTTACATACTTGACTCAATGCTTGTATCAGTAGACTTTTAGCCATGCTAACTATAGATAGTTAGGGTGCAGTAGTGAAATATATTTGCTGATGCGGCAGACAAAGTAAGTATTTTTTTCATGAAATTACTTAGGGACAATCTCTGCTAGGGTACTGTCAGATGAATACAGGGATATCTAAAATTATCGGTGGACGTTATGAGATTGTTGCATTACTTGGGGAAGGTGGTTTTAGCAAAACTTACCTAGCGAATGACTTGTTACAATCTGGAATGCATTATGCAGTTAAGCATTTTACGTTTTCTAGTACTAAACCAAGTGCGGTTACTACAGCTAAAAATCTCTTTCAACGAGAAGTAAATATTCTGCAAAAATTAAACGGACATCCGAATATACCGAGTTTCTTTGAATATGTAGAAGAAAATCAAGAATTCTATTTAATTCAACAATATATCCAGGGAAATACTTTAACTGAAAAAATCCAATCTCGGCAAAATCTCGCAGAGTCTGAAGTTATCGAAATGATACATAAAGTAATTAATATTCTCGAATTTGTCCATGAAAATAATATTATTCATCGAGATATTAAGCCAGATAATATAATTATAGATAAAGACGATAATTTATTTTTAATTGACTTTGGTGCTGTCAAAGAATTTATTGCTCAAAATACTCAGCTACAAAAACCAGGAACACAAATATATACCCAAGGCTATGCACCAATAGAACAAATGCGAGGATATCCCCGATTTAATAGTGATATTTACGCGCTAGGAATGACAGCAATTGAAGCACTCACAGGTTTAGAACCTCAAGCTTTAACCTTGGATATTTACGGAGAAATTGTCTGGAGAGATAAAGCAGAAGTTAGCGATTGGTTAGCAAATATATTATCAAAAATGGTTCGCTATGAATTTAGTACTAGATATCAAACAGTTATCGAGATAAAACGAGATTTAAATCCAAATCAATCTGTAACAAACTTAGTACCAACACAAGCGATCGCACCATCGATTAATATATATCAAACAAGCAATGAATCCACAAGTAATATGATTCTTTATACAATCATGGGTGTGTTATCGATCGGAGCAATTCTGTATGCGGCTGGATTACTACCAGGAACAAGAAATACTCAGCCGAAGAGACAACAAGCTTTATTACTAGAAACAACTTTAATTTCTGATGTTTAGATACAGCAATACGCTGCTAAATTAAATCATGCTATTATTACTGATAAATCCCTTTGTGAGGTAGAACAATGGCTACTCTAAATCTTCTACATATACCCGATGATTTATATGAACGATTGCAAGAGTTAGCTCAAGCTGAACATCGCTCAATTGACGATCAAGTCATTACAATATTACAGAATGCTTTGGAAACAAAGACACAGCAAACAGAAGAAGAAAGACGAAAAAACGTCCTAAAACTTTTAGAGGAAAGTAGTAGTCGTCGTCGCTTAAATCCAGCAGACTTTGGATTACCTGATAGTACTGAACTGATTCGAGAAGATCGCGATAGATGACAAATACTCTCAGATGTGTGGTAGATACTAGTGTGTGCATCAAGTATTTTATTGCTGACCCACTAACTGCTAAAATTAATCAACTTTTTGGACATCTCGCTAATCCACAGACTGAAATCTATATCCCAGACCTATTTTACATCGAGTGTGCCAACGCTTTGTGGAAATACGTCCGTGCTAAGATGTATACTGCTAGTGAGGTACAAGCAGATTTAGCTACTCTTAAAGCTTTCCCGTTACATGTTGTCTCCACAGCCGAATTGATGGCAGATGCAGTTACTATTGCTTTAAATTATGGCATTTCAGCCTATGATGCTTCTTATGTTGCGCTTTCACAACAAGTAGGTGCTACTTTGCTGACTCTCGACGGTAAACTAGTCAGAGCATTAAGTACTTCATCTTTCGATATTTGCTTGTTTAATGATTTTGATGTACCACCCTTACCTTAATATTAGGCTTATTTCAGCATCAATTATTCCTGCACGACCTCAACTAATTCCTCAATCATTACGTCAAAAGTGCGTGCTAACTTCTGGATTGCGGTAAAATCTACAGTTGCCAGTCCAGGCGATCGCGCGTAGGTTCTGAGAGTACTATACACCACACCAGAACGGTCAGATACCTCTTTCAGCGTCCAACCCCTCTCCGCAGCAAATTCTCTAATCTTTAACCGAACCATTCCCATAATTTACTTGACAAATGACTTATATGAGTCGTTTAATAATTATAGCTTAAATAATAACAATCGCCCTCTGGCCTGGAAAACTAAAGGGCGATTGTGTTGAAGTTGATCGCGTACATTCTGTTTACAGAGATGTTCTGTGTGAGAACAGTACGCATTTCCTTTAAACAGAAGGCATTCCCTTTAAGCAGAAATCCCATTCTTTTTAAACAGAAATTTAGTCTTATGTTATCATCCCTCAAGCCCAAAGCGCTTGTCATCCGTGAATCAAAAATTGTTCATAAATCAGCGATCGTTCATCCGTTAGCGCGATTTGTTACCGAAGAAGCTATTTGTTTAAGATTCCAAATTAATCGTGAAGATATATATACAGTCGAATGTTGGCGCTACATAATTTACGTTCATGGTAAAGGCGTGAGTAAATTTGTGAGCTATGCTGATTTTCCGCCGATTTTGGGTGTAAAAGCACCGACGCAAAGCGATGTTGCAAAATGGCGTAGACGCTGGCGCAAGCAACATGAACCCCATCGCCACAAGCAAGCGCCTCATTGGTGGGGAGAATTTTTTATTGATGAATTCTGTCAAGCACAATCAGAGGCTATGTTACATCGTTGGCTAGAACTAGTTGAGTCGATTCAATTTGCTTTTAATGCAGAAAAGTTAGCAGAATTGAGAAATCGCTATCAACAAGAAAAATTGCTTTTGCGGAGCTAAAACACCTAAAGCTTTGGACAGGAGTAATTGATAAAAAATATTTGCAGTTATGTAATGAAATTGTTAATGGATAGGATTATCTCTATTCATGCTGTGATAGCGTTGTTAACCCAGGCGATGGCCTAGCTGATAATTCAGTTTTAATTTCTGATACGCAAAAATAATTAACAGTTAAATATAATACTGTATGTATAATCAATATTTATGGCGACCAGTACCAAGATGACGGGATTATTACACAAGACATAAGTCGCCAAGTAGCCCAAACAAGGCGTTATTATGAAGCATGAAAAAATCCACAAATCCTCTTCCAGGAAACCCGCAACTCAGGAAGGAAGTATTTCGCAGTTAGCTTTGCGCCCGAATAATATCCAAGCAAAACAGAATTCCCAAAAACCTCCTACACAGGAAGAAATAGAGAACGAAGCTTTCAACCAAGACAAGCAGGAAGCCTTTGGACTGCAACTTAAGGAAAAGTATGGCGCGATCGCTCCTGAAGAACAAGAAAGATTAGGCCTTTTGCAAGCCAAGATGGATGACTTCTGGGTGCAGAGATGGGAAAAGCGATCGCACTTAGGTCACAACTTTGCGAATATTCCCATTCATGCTCCAGATAAACAAGTATCAGCACCGATACAGCCTCATCTACCACCTTTCCAGGCAAAATTGACGATTGGGGAGCCTGGAGACAAGTATGAGCAGGAAGCAGATCGGGTAGCATCCCAGGTAGTACAACAGATAAATACACCATCTGCGGCACAGTCAACTCAAGGACAGTCGGTACAGCGTCAGGAAGAACCAGACGAAGAACTAGAGACGAAACCGAGTATTTCTGTCCTCCAGCGATCGCCTTTACCAACCCAGGTACAGTTAGAAGCGATGCCTGAAGATGAAGAATTACAAGCTAAGTCAATCTTACAAAGACGGGGTGCCCAGGGAGGCGGCGAAGCTTCAACAAATTTGGAATCAACCATTAATACTGCCAGGGGAAATGGACAGCCTTTAGATGCGGGTCTGCAACAGTCAATGGGGCAGGCTATGGGGGCGGATTTTAGTGGGGTGAAGGTGCATACGGATGCTCAAGCTGACCAGTTGAATCGCTCGGTTCAGGCGAAAGCGTTTACAACGGGGCAGGATGTGTTCTTTCGGCAGGGGGAATATAACCCAGGGAGTCGCGGGGGGCAGGAGTTGATTGCCCATGAGTTGACTCATGTGGTACAGCAGAATGGTGGGGCAGTGATGCGATCGCAGTTGCAAAAGGATACAACGCTACATTTGTATAGAGCAGAGCCAAGTATAAAAGCAACCATCCAGCAACAGAAGATGAGCTTCTCCACTGCAACTTCTTCGACACCAGGCACGATTGTTCAGTGCAAAGTAACCATAGGATCGGACAAGTATGAGAGCGAACGGGGTGGACGACGTTTAAAGTTTCGATTGGGTCGATCTCTAGAGATGATGTTTGGGAAACGAGCACCCGATGATGTCATGGAAAAAATAAAAGGCATGGTGACCGACGAGCGCAACCACATCTTTGATTCTGATTCGGCGTTTTTGCAATATGTTGTTGAGTCTTACGGACAGCAATTGACGCAGGTCGGAAGCACCAGACGCAGGGGAGCAAATAGCCATTGGACGACCAACCCGTTGGGACGAGCTAAGTTCACAACCCGGGTGCAACAGGATTTGCTTGTGGGAGAAGAAGAGCATCGCCGACATGTGATCCCCTCGCATACATTGGGTCAGGCGGCGGCGATGAGCACGAGTCCGCTTAATGATATCAATGATTTCAATGAACGATGGGGCGGGCAATCGTCTGATTCGGAACATGACGCACGAAATAACAGTTACAATATTCTTCACAATAATTTGCATAACCTTTGGGTAGGTAAAGGTGGGACGAATAGTGCAATAGGCTTTATTCAAAGCACTATGTTTGGCATCTCGGATTCCATTGTGAATATGGCAGACACATACGGAAATGTTGACTTACAAAATGTATTTCGTGTCATGAATGACAAGGCGAAACCGACATTTCCTGCATGGAAAGACTTTCAAACGGCATGGGATTTGATTATAGGGGTTACAACCGATTTGTTACAGTCCGTTGCTAACAACGACGGGAAAGTCAACGTGGTGGATACGGCGGATGTGTTTACTGATATTGCAAATTCATGTGCACTCGACTTACCTGAGTCAGCTATAACACCACAGGCATACCAGCAGCAGGTAATAACGTTGTTTGAAGCTATGCATGTGGAACGTCAACATCATGCGAAGGATGGCGTGTTTGATAAGTTTATGAACTTGGGATCAACATGACATGATGCGTCGTAGCGGCAGTGCGTTAGCTGTGCTTGGGCGAGCTTTGTTATTGTAGTGCGATCGCAGATCTTGTAATTTGATCGCTCTCTCCATAATCACCAAAAATGCGATCGCCCCGAAGTGTTTTTGTAAACAAGGCGATCGCTCATAAATCGCACAGACGCTACAATAAAACCAACTTTTTGTTCAGGAGGTGCTTTACCTGACAGAACCTGTAGACGATGCAGCGATCGCAGAACTTTACGAAACCATCGGCAATATTGTTATCCGATTTCCCCTACTTCACTGTCAAGAATGTGCCAGCACCCTCAAAAAATGGCTAAAACAACGTGGAGTACCGGGAAAACTTTGGCGAATTTCTACCCGATACGACCATGAAGATTTTATCCTGAGCGATCGCCTTGAACAACAGGGTTGCTTTGAAAGCATTACTGAAAATGGTGTTCACTACGGTGTTGAAGTCTATGGAAAAAGGGAGCATCCCAATTTTGACGCAATACCCTAGAAGGGTATTGCTATACCAACAAAGCCTGCCTTCGCAGGCTAAAAGTTTGATAGCCTGCGAAGGCAGGCTTCGTATTTCTAGCCCCACCCTT
>NZ_JACJQG010000140.1 GCF_014696435.1 Calothrix anomala FACHB-343
GTTATGTTCATTGGCTTGAGGAGATGATGTTATGTTGACTATTTTAGGCTTTTTAGAATTACTCTAACCAAATATGTAAAGTTTTGTATCGAGATTCAACATTTCTGTTCATGGTAATCGGTGCGATCGCACTCGTTATTTATAGAGAAATCATTGTTCATATAGTACGCACTTCAGGGCATGGCAGTGCCAGTGCCCCTACAATTAACTATTATCTGTACCTCACCAACTGGCATTTTGCTGTAAATTTATTTAGGCGAAGTTTATGCCTATTACTCTAGCCACGATCGCGGCTAATAAAGGAATGAGAATAAAGCCAACTAATTCAGCCCTAATTAACAAAATTATCCGATTCAGATTTGCTAATTCTAACTTGGGTACTTCACCTCGTAACAGACTTTTCAACCAACCTAAAAAAGAAACAGTGGGATAAATAGACAAACAACCCACAACGATAAAAGCTGCTACTTTGACGTAAAAAACTGGGTTGTGTAAATAGTAATCTGTACCTTTACCAAAATAGACAACACGCAAGATACCTGTAATCAGCACAACAATTGCCGATATACCATAAATCGCATCGGCTATGACAATTTTCCAAGCTTCTTTTAGACTCAAATCTTTGTTTAAGGTAAATGCTTCTAACACCAGCGCACCAAAACACAAGATAAAGCTTAAGTAATGCAAATACGCAACGATCGCACTTACCCACATAATATTTCTAAGTTCTACTAGGTTGCTATCTATGACTTGAAATTCCAAGCTAACACTAAGATAAGCAGCTAAAAAGTAACTATTTATTCAGACAGAATTGTCTTTTTATTAAATAGCGTTGATGCTTCTGGCTTTGATTACTGTAAGATATAGCTTGGGTTCCTATAGGAAACCACGATCTAACTACCCTTAAAAGCCTTCTTTACCCAATATCCTCTAGGTGGCTTTTCAATGCCATAAGCCTTACACCACTTTTCTACAGCCTTATCAGATACATCAAAATCTCTACTTATCTGTGCTGTAGGCTTTTCCCACACCAATTTTTCTAATTCTTCTTTTGATGGTCGTTCTACTTTTCTGGTATTAATTCTAGAGTCTGGATTAACTTTCCTAGTTGTTAAATCCACTCCAAATTCTTTGTAAGTTCGCTTAGGTGCTTCTTCAGTAAAGTTTATAAAATCTTCCCACCAGTAAAACGGCGTAGCTGAATTAGGTATTTGGGTGGTTATGTAGCAACCACTAAAGTTAACTGAAGGATAAACAACTTGATCGATATCAGGGAGATAAACAGCATAAAAATCAAAGTCTTCAGCTTGATATTTTTTCTGATGAATCCCATTCTTATCTACCCAGATAGTTCTCTTGACTACTCTGTTGTCTCCTGCATATTTAGCTTGTATTTTATAAAATTTGTCATCTTTATAAGCAACAAAATCAAATGGTAAATTCTCACACACTACAGGTGTGAGAATTAAATAGCCTTTGACTGTTAGATCTGCGATCGCTTTTATCGCAGCAATATCACCTTTATTTTTTGTGTGATGCAGCAAATTGAACCCTCAATCGCTGTAATCAGCGTATCATGGATATTTGCTTAAGGGTTCGGATTTAACCAAAACGAGCGCGGCAGGGTTCGAACCTGCGGCCGATTGCTTAGAAGGCAATTGCTCTATCCACTGAGCTACGCGCCCAAAATAATAAGATGGCTCTTGCAAGAGTCATTTGTTTAATTATATCTTTTCCTTTACCAATAAGCAATTGAAAATTGCAGATTTCCCAGTAAGAAGGCTAAGATGCTAGTCGCTGGTTACTGAATGTACATTGAAAACCAAGTAAATGGACTATTTTTTTTATATATTTTATGGTCAATGGCTAATTTGGGTATTGGAATAAATCAATACTGGGTAGTCTATTGTAGAGTAACCTCTAGCGATCGCGAGGTTTTCGTCTGCAGTATGCTAGGTAATCGCACTCTTGGCGATGCTGGTAAATCAGATTATAGATCGCATATTGAGAACGCCCCTGAGAGGAGTTATTTGCTAGTGCCATGTTTATTCTCAAACGGCAGGATGTAGAAATATCAAGCATTCAGCACCCGAAGCGGGATCAGCCAGTGCCAGTTATCCACTATCAGGGGCAAACATTTCGCTTGATTAGTGTTTTTAAAGCTAGCCAAGAGGAAGAAGCTAGAGCTTTGTGGAGAGACTTAACGGATCAACGAGGTAAAGCCTGTGTATTGTTGGAAGAACCAGATCGTTTTAGCGTCTGGGGCAAAATCCGTTTAGAACAGCTAAGTGATACAGGTAGTCACAGCAAAGCAGGAATTTTTACCCAAGGTAGTCTGCTGCTATTGCAAGCTGTGTATATGGACATTGAAGATTTTTTAGGTGCTAAACAAGCAACTTTATTTGAAAAAGATATCACGGAGATATTGCGACAAAAGCAACTTCCCCAAGCAACTACGCCAGAAGCAGTAAAATTCTTGCTCAAGCAAGATCCGCTAGACATCCACAGCCTGCCCAATTGGCAAGAAAATCATGTAACTACCTTTTTACAAGAACTCCATAAGCTGGGTAAAACTTACTTTGGTAATGCTAACTTTGCTCATCCAGTAGTCGATAGGTTACAGGATATGTCAGATGAAGAGCGATCGCTATTTATCAGTTGGCTAAATCAATCTCCAATGAGTAAACTGTGGCAATAGCATAGACAAGTTAGGAAAACTGTTGCCACGGATACTTGCTCTTGGCAGCTAATTGTGCATTCTTGGCAAGAGCAATTGACTAGTTGGTTTCTAGAGAAACTCCTGCCTATAAAGTCATGCAAGTCAAATTCTGCCAAATTTTGTTTAGATAATCAAGCCTTATGGGTAGTTCTTACGAAAATTCTTACCGTTCTAAATCTATATTCTCAACCGGGAACCTGATTTTAGCTGGCATTGGCTGGGCTGTACTGGCACTGCTATACTTTTTATTGTTTAGCGCTAAAGTCCCAGGAGCAAATGGCGGAGAAAGTCGTGCCGAATGGTATGTAATTGGGACAAATATTTTTGAAGCGTTAGCTTACCTGGGTGCCGGTATCTTATGCTTGAGGAATTGGCGTAGTCCGCAAATTGTCAGTGGTCGCAATGTTTGGCTCGCCATTGGCATAGGTATGCTGTCTTATTTCCTTGGGGGGATATTTTTCGGTTATACGGAAATAATCTTAAAAGAAGAACCGGATGTTTCGATTGGCGATGTGTTTTTTGTAGTAACCTATCTGTGTCTTGGTACAGGTATGATTTTAGCAGCAGCTCACAGGCGAATCAATCTCGAAAAATGGCAATGGCTAATTGTGTTAGCCATTGGCGTCTTTGGTAGTTTGTTAGCTTGGTGGATTTCGCTGCAACAGAGCAAAGAACTAGAGTTGTTAGGCACCATTTTGAATTGGTTCTACATAGTCAGCGATGTAGCGATTTTGATTATCGCCACAACTTTGCTCTTAGCCTTTTGGGGAGGAAAAGTTGCGCAATCATGGAGAATGATTGCAGCTGCGGCATTTTCGCTCTACATTGCAGATATGTGGTTTAAATATGCTCAAGGTCCCAATTATCAAAGTGGAGAGATATTAGAAGTGTTTTGGGTTTTTAGTGGAGTTTTATTTGGTATGGGCGCTGTCTTAGAATATGACACATCACTGAGCCGATCGCGGCGGGAGCGAGGAAGAAAAAGAGCGTAGCAAAGATTTTTGGTGTCTACCGTGAGAAAATTAACTGATTCTGACAAACAAGAAATTCTTAAGTTATATCGAGAATCTGCCGAAACCACCTCAACTTTGGCAGAACGTTATGACGTGAGTAACTCGACAATTAGCCGCTTACTGAAAAGTACTTTGCCAGAAGACGAGTACGAGTATCTCGTTTCTTTGAAACGGGCTGCGAGAACTCCTGAAGGTAGGGCACAGGTAAACTACGAACAGTTACCACTTTTAACTCAGCAACCACCTAAACCAGAGACTGCGACAATCGACAAACCGATTGTGGAGTCGCCTAAGGTTGAGCCAGAAAAAGTAGTAGCTGCATCAGAAGAAGACGATAGCCTAGAATCCAATCAGGCTAATAGACGGGTAAGGCGGCGTTCTTCAGCAGAAGCAAAAGAAAAGCAACCCGTCGCACAACAGCTAGAAATTATCCCCAAAAAGCCGCCGGAAGTTCCTAGCGCTCCCAGTCCGAAACTACCAGAAATCGTCAGCCTGCCTACTCCTAAAGTAACAGAAGTTCCTAACCTGCCGATTCCTAAGCGGGCAGAAGTTGGCAATATTTCTAGCCGCATCTTAGATGATGAGCCGCCACAAGCTAACGTTTTAGCGCAAATGCTAGGCGAAGACTTGTTGGATGAATCTGAGGATTTGGACGATTTAGAGGACGATTTAGACGAAGACGATGAGTTCTATGATGAGGATGAGGACGATGACTATGAGGAAGCAAGACCTTTAGTCACCAGGCGCAGACCAGGGGAAGCACCAGTACAGGTGTTACCATTGTCCTCAGCGCAGTTGCCGAAAACTTGCTATTTGGTGATTGATAGATCCTCAGAATTAATTACCAGACCACTGAGAGACTTTGGCGATTTAGGTCAAATTCCGAACCTAGAAACTCAGCAAAGAACTTTACCAGTGTTCGATAACCATCGCGTTGCCAAGCGTTTTTCTACCAAGCGCGATCGCGTGATTAAAGTGCCTGATAGTAAAATGCTACACAAGGCGCGTACCCATCTCCAAGCTAAAGGCATCACGCGGCTATTGATTGATGGTCAGGTATATTCCTTATCTCCGGTTTAGTTATGGAAATACCTGCTGGCTACGGTGTGGTATTAGCGACAGCCGCCAATGTCCAAGAGGCACAAGCGATCGCTAATGCCCTGGTGGAAGCTAAACTCGCTGCTTGTGTGAGTCTATTGCCAATCCACTCGATTTACACCTGGCAAGGGAAAATACACACAGAAGATGAATGGCAGTTACTCATTAAAGCTGATTTGGCACAATTTTCTACCTTGGAAGCCAAAATTCGCGAACTGCACTCCTATGAGTTGTCGGAAATTATCGCTTTACCCATTATTGCGGGTTCTCAACCTTACCTGCAATGGATTGCGGAACAAATCAAGGGCGATTCCTAGACGATTCAACATAAATAACCCCATCTTTTGAAGTTTCTCGGAGATGGGGTTATTTATTGGGGAATTTTTTTGTATTGCTGTTGACGGTTGACTGTTGACGGATAACTGTTGACGGTTGACTGTTGACGGGGGAGCATCCCAATTTTGACGCAATACCCTAGAAGGGTATTGCTATACCAACAAAGCCTGCCTTCGCAGGCTAAAAGTTTGATAGCCTGCGAAGGCAGGCTTCGTATTTCTAGCCCCACCCTTATAGGGTGAGGGCGTTT
>NZ_JACJQG010000141.1 GCF_014696435.1 Calothrix anomala FACHB-343
GTTGAGGATTTGAACCTAGTCGGGTTATCTCGCTCTATGTTGGGCAAGCATTGTTTAGATGCTGGTTTTGGTCAATTTTTCCACATCCTTGAGCAAACTTGTTTTCAGCGTGGTGTTTACTTCCAGAAAGTAGACAGCCGCAAAACTAGTCAAATTTGCCCTAACTGTGGTGTTGAAACAGGTCAAAAAGAATTATCAGAACGTACTCATATTTGCTCGAATTGTGGCTATACCACTGATAGAGATGTGGCGGCCGCTCAAGTAGTTCTCAATCGGGGACTTGCATCCGTAGGGCATACGGTCAAGATGCTTGCTGAGGGTAAATTCATTGGAATCCCCGCGAAGCAAGAATCACCGCACTTATAGGGCGGTGAGTGTCAAAAGGGACGATACCAGAAGCGCTAGATTACTCATGTTCGTGGACTGGAATAGGAAGTAAACGCTGTAAAGCCTTGGTAAGACTGACTTAAGGATTTATTAGAGAAAATTTTTGCCAAAAAATATCAGCATTTTGCTAATTTTAAGCACAAAATAACCTAAATTTAAAATATTAAGGGGATATATTTATCCCAGGTTTTGTAATCAAGTCAAATAATATGCGCCTATCAATCATTCTCAGTGCTGGATACTTAATATTACTCGGTCTCAACCTGCCAGTAATGTCTCAACCTCCCATCGAGATAGCACAATCACCAGTACGTACTAACTTGAATCAACGGAAGTTACAATTCAATCGCCGTTTGTGGGAGAAACAAAATATTCTTAACTATCGCTATACATTTAGTAATGGTTGCTTTTGCATCCCTGATGCTAGAGGGCCAGTAGTTATTGAAGTCAGGAACGGTAAAACAAGATCTATCACTTCTGTAGAGACAGGCTTACCAGTTACAAATCCAGAATATTTTGAAAATTACAATACTATTCCTAAGCTGTTTAATGTAATTCAAGATGCGATCGCGCGTCAAGCCTTCAACCTAGATGTCAACTATTCTGCAAGATACGGTTACCCAACTCAAATTAATATCGATTACAATGCCCAGATAGCTGATGAAGAACTATATCTGACAATTGAGAATTTTCAAGTACTTCGCTAGATCATAACCTTTTGTTTTACTTACTTTCCAACTTGATGGACAAGAAAGTAGAGGTAAACTTGACGAGAAAAGGTAAAGGTTTTACTCCCCTTCGCCTTTTCCCCATTACTAGAATACTAGGCGACAAGCTCAAAATTAGCTGCTGTCAGAAGAGGGAATAGATCCAAACTAGCAAACTGTCCACCAATTCCATATCCACTAGCACTACCATTTTGGTTATAGAAAAGTTTGCCAGTACTAGTGCTATAAACAATAAATGCATTGCTAGTAGCTGCGAGGGAATCATTCGCTACTGTTGCAAATTCAGCCCCTTTACTAAAGCCATTTCCCAACACACTCTGCAAAGTATTAAAAGTCTTTTTGCTGAGGACAATTTTATCTTGTTGTTGGTTAAAGTCAGTAATCTGGTCAATCCCAATGGTACTACTGCTAAAGGCTTGTCCTGTGCTATACAAAAAGCGATCGCTTCCATTACCTCCTGTAAGAATATCATTTCCAGACATTCCCAACAGCGTATCAGCTCCATCACCGCCACTGAGTACATCAACCCCACTTCCTCCTTTGAGAGTGTTGTTGAGACTATTACCTGTCAACGTATCATTACCACTACCACCGGTAATGTTTTCTATGGAATTGGAGAGAATTAAGTTAAGTCTATTACTAACTACTGTTTGCTGAGTAGTCTGAGCTAAGTCTAACTTTATGCTGGAAGTAGTACCCGTAAAGTTTATCGTATCAGTACCACCGTTAGCAGCTTCAACGATAGTATCAGTCCCTAAAACTTGCGTGACTGTATAACGATAGGTATCATTTCCACTACCCCCAGTCAAGATGTTATTGCCTGTATTACCAGTCAGGATATTATTACCACTATTACCTGTACCATTAATATTACCTGTAGCAGTTAAAGTTAGGTTTTCTACGGTTGCGGGTAAGGTAGTCGTTGTCTTGCGACTTAAAGTATCGGTAATTGTGACAGTAGCAGTTGTTTGGCTAAGAGTAGCATTAGTGGGATTAGCAAGAACTAATTTAAAGGTTTCGTTGGCTTCATTGAGGTTGTCGTTTAAAATCGGGATAGCGATCGCTTGAGTAGTTTGACCAGGTGTAAAAGTTAGCGTCCCACTTACTGAGGTGTAATCTAGGTTAGCTTTAGCAGTGTTTGGGGTAGTGCTGTAATTCACAGTCACAGTCTGCGTTGTGCTATTGCTGAGAGTAACATTGATAACCGCCTGATTATTTAGCCCCTCAACCACAGTGACATTCTGCACAGAAATAGCAGGTAGGGAAACAGTGGGGTTAAATTCAACTGCGCCAATATCAACTTTACCGTCAACAATGCGAGGGTTTTTTGTTTGGTCAAAAGGTATTGATTCTGTTAGGTTACCATCATTATCAGAGTCAAATTTATCTAGAAAAATTAACGCATTATTTCCCGCATTGATAGCAGGGCTACCAGCTAAAAGCGCATGAGTTGGAGTAGGGCCACCATTGTTTTGTAAAGGGCTAAGTTTAGGGTTAGGATTAACAATATCTGTTCCTGTGCCAACCGTACCTTTTGCTCCGGTGAGATTACCAATTAGATTGTAATTGTTGCCTTTAACACTTCCTAAAGAATCAGATATATCAGGATGAATATCGCCTGTACCACTATTATTTGGACTGTCAAAGTTAGCAGCAATAATAGTATTTTTTAGTGCAATCAATTCTGCTCCCTGATAAATTCCGCCGCCATTACCCTTACCATCATTATTTTGATCTGCCAGGTTATTAGCAATTGTGCTGTTGTTTAGGTTAATGAACCCGAATTGATTATTATCAATACCCCCACCATCGACTGTAGCGCTGTTACTACTAATTGTTGTGTTATTAATATTTATCTCAGTCGGGACGGGGTAAGGGTAAAACAATGGGTTATAAATGTCGCCATTAAAAATCAATTCAATAAATCCTGTATGGTAGATTCCTCCACCAGATTCAGCATTATTTTTACTGATTGTGCTACTAAGAATAGTCACCCCATCACCTGAATTCCAAATACCTCCTCCATCTTTTACTGCACTATTTTGACTAATAACACTAGCGTCAATAATCACAACATCAACAAAATCATATGTTGGGCCTTGACGTACATTGCTTTCTTCATTATAAAAACCACCACCATAGCCAGCACTGTTACCAGAGATAGTGCTGGCTATAATCGCTGCTTTGCCATCATTATAAATTCCTCCCCCTTCTGTCTCAGTTGTATTATTACTAATAACGGTGTTATTTACAATTAAAACTCCATAATTGCTAATGCCACCACTTTTGGTAAAATCATCCTTACCGCCAGAAGCTTTAGTGACAGAATTGCCAGTAATCAAACTATTCTTAATCTCTGCTTGGCCACTTTTGCTAATCCTGATAGCGCTTGCAGAAGCCCCAGTTAAGGTAAGATTTTCTAACAATAAAGCTGCATCTTGTTGGACATCAATTACAGAGTCACCATATCCCTGAGTAAAGTTTGTCTTCAAGTTACTAGCATCAATAATTGCTTTTTGGTTACCAATGCCTCTAATAGTGATATTACCACCAGCTAAAATATCTAAATCACCAACAAAGCCTTTTTGTTCATCTCCACCAGTATGAATTGGTTTAGTGTTTTTAATACTCAGAGAATAAGTTTGTCCCCCTTGCAATTCAATAACATAATCGTTAGTGGTATCAGCATTTGCAATCAAAATCGCATCCCGCAGAGATAACCCATTAGTCGTACTGCCATCATTCTGATCTGCTGTTGTATTCACTTTCAGGACGATTGGCGCTGCATTTTCTACTTCAACTGCTTGTCCTTGGATCTGAACAACTGCATGGTCATTTTCTGTCTGTATTCGCGCTAATTGCTGATTACTTAAATTCTCTCCCCTTACCAATGCAGAAAAATTTTCTCCTTCATCTCCAAAGGAATCTACCTTGTTTATTTGTGTATCTAACCAATGCCCAATTTCTTCTAAAATGACAGCAGTGATGCTTTGGGGTGTAGCTGTATTTAGAAAATCAACTGATAGATAAATCTTGTTAGTGCTAGCAGCATAAGCTCCCTTTGCATCACCTAAAATACTACTGTTGATAACTTCAATCTCAGGTAAAGTGCTGAAATTCTGAGTTAGCCATTGATGGCGTATGACTTGTGCTTGGTTGTTGTTATAGTTATTCCCAAAAACACAGAAATGTTGAATCTCGATACAAAACTTTACATATTTGGTTAGAGTAATTCTAAAAAGCCTAAAATAGTCAACATAACATCATCTCCTCAAGCCAATGAACATAAC
>NZ_JACJQG010000142.1 GCF_014696435.1 Calothrix anomala FACHB-343
GTTATTACCCGAAACTTCAGAAACCTTTATCTACCTTGCTATGATCCGTATTATGGTGAGGCGGCTAGCATAAAATTTGACCCCTAAAAACTTTTCAAACACCCTCTAAGAACTCAAGATGTAGTAACCGACTTTTTACCCTACTATCCCCAATAGATCCGATAAAACTGCCAACTTCAGCCGACTGACAACAGAAACTGCGATCGCTTAGGCTATTGGGCATAGAGTTAAAGTATACAAATTATGCTAAATACCGCCAGCCCACATATAGAAACATCGGGCGCACAAAACTGGCAAATACAGCGTCGGATTCATTCTCTCATCGATAACTATCTTGCAACCGCAAAACTACAAGAACGCTTGCAAAATTTACCCTTACAATTTACCAATCCCCAACCGCGCCCCTGGAAACCGATTAATTGGCAAGCTATTAACCGCAATCAAATTATCGGCATCAAAGCAGAAGTATTTTTATCTATCTTAATTGGTGCAATGGATACAGAAGCCCCGATTCGCGGTTACACCCAAACCAGCCGCCAGTATTTAGAGAAATTACATCCCCAGATGGCGCGGTATGTCGGTGGAATAGTCGGTGAAGACGGCGAACTTCAAGAAATTGGCTTGTGGGAAAAAGAAGAACGCCAACACACACCCGCATTAATCAAGATTTATACCCAATTAACAGGCGAAAAAATCACCCCCAAACACCGCACCGTCAGGGGCTATCTTCCCACAGATAACCCCCACGAAGATTTATATCGCCACGGCTTACACCGCGTAGCTACAGAATATGGTGCCACCTGCCTTTACCTGTGGCTGATGGCGCACGCTACCGATGCACTCCAAGATGTTCTCGAAGAACTCGCCAAAGATGAAATTAACCACATGACTAAATTTTGGGGCTTTGGAGTCTGGGCTTTCCCCAATACCGGCTTAATCCGAGTAGGAACCACCCTCATAAAAACCCGTTCCCAAACCTACCAACGTAATAACCTCATCCGTACCCTACGGCGAATGATGGCAACACTCAACTGGGATGCTTGGACTTTCACCAACAAAGCCACCCTCCTATACACCTTCACCTACGCCATACATCGCCTCTGCACATGGCACAACAGTCTCACCCCAGAATATCTCAACAATCTACTACAGCAATCATAGATAGGCTGTGAAAAAAAATTATGATACCGAACCCCTCAATAAACTAACTACAGCATTTCACGACTTCATCGCAAATTCTCAGCGTACCTCTGCGCTTACCTTTGCGCCCCTCTGCGTTTAAATTTCCTACCTCAAATCCCCACGATTTTACTCAAAGCTGTACTAACGAAAGAAAATTTTCACAACATGATCCCCCTACCACCAGACTTAAACCCCGAAAAAATGCCCCAACACGTAGCCGTAATTATGGATGGTAACGGTAGATGGGCGACTAGCCAAGGGCTACCACGCATCGCCGGACATCGCCAAGGTGCAAGCACCCTGAAACAACTATTACGCTATTGCAAAGATTGGGGAATCAAAGCCCTCACCGCCTATGCATTCTCTACAGAAAATTGGCAACGTCCCATTGAAGAAGTAAACTTTCTCATGCTCTTATTTGAGCGATTGCTACGCCGCGAACTAGCCCAAATGCATCAAGAAGGCGTGAGAATCTCCTTTATTGGCGATTTATCAGCTTTACCTGCATCTCTGCAAGCAGAAATGGAACGTTCTATCAAAGAAACATTACATAATCAAGCAATTCACTTTACTGTTGCTGTCAACTACGGTAGCCGCAACGAAATTACTAAAGCCTGTCGTCAAATAGCCCAGCTGGTGCAACAAGGTAAACTGGGTGCAGAAGCCATCAATGACAGCCTTATAGAACAACATCTCTACACAGCAGATACTCCAGCACCAGATTTACTGATTCGTACTAGTGGCGAGATGCGCCTGAGTAACTTTCTCTTGTGGCAAATGGCTTATACAGAAATGTACTTTACTGATATTCTCTGGCCGGATTTTGATATAGAAGCATTTCATCAGGCTTTGTTGAGTTACCAAAAACGCGATCGCCGTTTCGGTCAAGTAAAAGCTTTACTCTCAGCCTAACACAGCTATAATCCTGACTTCTGCTGTTGCAGACTAGTTGTAAGCTCGCTGTAGTAGCTACATCCATAATTTTTGATTACACACAACCTTCTTCACAAAGTCCTCAACTTTGTTGCATAACATCTATACGAAACTCATTTTTTGAGCTATGCGATCGCACTAACACTGACAAGAAACTCTTACTAGGGAGATATCAACAAACTTTTAGTTGTCTTACTTAGCTGATGCCAAATCCAATAAGAGTCTTATAGTCCAAGCAAATCAGCAATTTGCCATTTTTGAGATAAAAATACCAGCTAAAATGGGGCTATATTATGAAAATTGAACGACCATTATCTCAAGAACCTACACCAGAAGAAACTCTGGAACTTGAACAATTGAAAATCATGATTGAGAAGTCTGTTAAAGACGGTAAAATCACTCATCAAGAAATCCAAAACTTTTACAGGAAAATTTTCGCCCATGGAAAACCTAGCGTAGATCGGGTTTACCGATCGCTGGAGTTATATAGAAATATTGTTGGCGAAAAACTTGACAAACTGCAAGTTTGGTATGAGCCACCCAGCGATTAAGCTGTCAGACATATAAAGACAATCTGGCATATATCTAAAGTTTGCAACTGCTGTCGTAATTCATACCGCCATCAGCAAAGCCCGATTTCACAAGTTTGTGGTTGATTGACTTTTTTGGCTGATTACTTTGTCCTAGCGGTACATACCCGATTGCGAGATTGATGTTAGTTTATTTTTGCACAAACTCCTCGATCCCAATCGCGATACAAGCTATGACACTCAATTTATATTTACTGCGACATGGAGAAACTACTTTTAGTCAAAGTGGTAATTTCTGTGGTGAAACTGATGCGGAGTTGACTGCAGAAGGAATGAAGATGGCAAAGAGTTTTGCCGACATTTACAGCAGGTTGCAGTGGGAAGCAGTTTATGTTAGCCCAATGAAGCGCACAATTGCAACTGCCAAGCCAATTTGTGATGCTATCGGTATGGATATGCAATTGCGTCCTGGGCTGAGAGAAGGTAGTTACGGCGAATGGGAAACCAAGAGTAAATCGTTTGCTCAAGAGAATTACGCCCAAAACTATGTAAAATGGTTGACAGAACCGGCTTGGAATGCACCACTAGGTGGAGAAACTGCGGTAGATATTGCTAACCGTTCTATGCCCGTAATTGCAGAAATTCAAGAAAAACATCCCCAAGGTAATGTTTTGGTAGTTTCCCATAAAGCCACGATTCGGATTATGCTTTGCAGCTTACTGGGAATTGATTTGGGACGCTATCGTTATCGGGTGAATATTTTGGTCGCGTCAGTAAGTATGGTTAAATTTGACGTTAATGGCCCATTGTTAGAGATATTAGGCGATCGCCATCACATACCCGATCATCTGCGTTCTCGTCCAGGAACATAATCATTCCTACACAGTAAGTCATTATTGTTGGGTAGAGCCTTGTCCATTGGGCTAAGGATGTAAGACGGGCAAAGCCTGCAATCGCTTTTTGAACCCAGAACCCCCGCAATTCAATTGCGGGGAGTACGTCAACACTTATTCAATATATTGGTTGCAAAAGTCCTGATTCTTTGCACGCCAGTGAGCGAGTCCGTGGAGCGCAAGAGCGCACTGGCTCGTTTTTGCGTGAAATAAGAAAATATTTATGCAACAGACTCCATCAACTGCATTCACAACGAACAATAAAACCAATCTTCCTATGCCCCATGTCCTATGCCCCATGCCCGATAGAGATTGCTAAAGTCTACGTTAATTTGAGCGATCGCTGTGCGCAATTAACCTAAAAATCATCTTCCAAACTTCTGGGAAACGCCACAAAGCCTTGTAGATAAAGCAAAATCAAGATTTCTCAAAAAATTTTTGTCCAACCCCTTGACGAACTAGAAAAACAATTGCTATCTTGAATAAGTGCTGAGGCGAGAGACCGCCGCAGCGACCGAACCGAGACAAAAAAATACTTTGAAAGCTAAAGAAAAACCAATCCTCGTCAATCAGGTTTTTTG
>NZ_JACJQG010000143.1 GCF_014696435.1 Calothrix anomala FACHB-343
TATTACCCGAAACTTCAGAAACCTTTATCTACCTTGCTATGATCCGTATTATGGTGAGGCGGCTAGCATAAAATTTGACCCCTAAAAACTTTTCAAACACCCTCTTACACTCAACATCGAAAACACAACATCTGAACAATCACAGATGGAATCTATTAATATTAATAAATTTCTCAATTTGGAAAATCAAAATCAATTAACTAACCGGATTACATCAAAACCAGAACCTCAACCAGACAACTTTGTTAGCATTGATGTAGACAAAATTGATTTACGGACAGCCAGAAAAATTGCCACTGCCATAAAAAAAGCTTCAAAATCCAATCCTGACTTAATTATCAAACAAAAAGTCAACAGTAAAAGTGTTCCTTTAGCCTGGTTGCAAGCACAGATTAAGCATCGTTTAGAACTGGCACCAGAAATTGTCGCACCCATTATCAGAGAATTGGCTCCTACTGCTTTTACATCTGTTCGAGAAAATATTCAGCATTCTAGCATTGCAAAAACAGGTAAGCGTCAAGTCAGTTAATCATATAAAGAGAGGAATATTGATATGGCGGTTATCGCTCGGATGAGAAGACCAAAGTACTTGCTGTACAATCTTTACAGCAAAGTTTTTGTATCTCCCTCAACTGCACACCGCTATAGTATTACCTCTCTTTAATAGTTTTTAAAATCTTTGTATAAAACTAAATATTTTGAACTTGCTACATATACAAGCTATCGCTTCTAGGTGATTAATTAAAATTAAATTCATTATGTCTACAAGCTTAATAAATACAAATAATATCAATATTTTTACCACACAATATACTCTTGTTTCCAATGTTTCAACTCTTAATTCTGCTCTCCAACCTCTGTTTCAGGCAGAAATTTTAGCCATAGATTGTGAAACAACAGGACTTGACCCCCTAACTGATTCTATTAGACTGATTCAAATAGCTGCACCAAACCATCCGGTAGTGCTGATAGATTTACCAGCTATTCCCAAAAGCGATCGCTCACTTTTAAAACAACTCCTGAGTAACTCTGCTGTCAAAATTGCTCATAATGCCAAGTTCGACTGGCAATTTCTCACACTCGCAGGACTTCAAACCTCCGGTAAATTCTTTGATACCCAACTTGCTTATAAAGTTCTAACCGCAGGATTAAAAACAAGCTCATCTTTACAAAATATAGTTAAAAAGTTACTACACTTTCAACTAGATAAAACTCAACAAATCAGCGATTGGTGTAAACCTCTTACCAAAGCTCAATTGCACTATGCTGCCTTTGATGCTGCCATATTACTTGACCTTTACCCAATTCTCCTCAAGAAGTTAAAGCAGGCAAAGTTACTCAAAATTGCCCGACTTGAATTTCAGTGTATGCCTGTTGTTGCTCAAATGGAACTTAACGGGATGCTATTTGACTTGTCTCGATGGCAGATACTGGGTGCAAAACTAGAAATTGAAAAAACAGATGCTTTAAACCAACTCAAGCAACTCCGTATTGCTAGCTCTCAGATGTCATTGCTGCCAGAACTAACAAATATAGTAAACCCAAATTCACCTCAGCAAGTTTTGGCTGCTCTACAAGCTATTGGTATCAAAATCAACTCAACTAATCAAAGTAAATTAGTTTCTTTAGCTGCACAGTATCCCATAATTCAAGCATTGCTAGATTACCGCCGTCTATCCAAAATTATCGGCACTTTTACCGAGAAACTACCGCAGCATATCCACCCCAAAACTGGGAGAATTCATCCCAACTATTATCAATTAGGAGCAAAATCCGGTAGATTTTCTTGCCGCAAACCACCTCTACAAAATATTCCCCGCGATCAAACAGCCCGTAGCTGCTTCATTGCTGCCCCTGGCTATAAAATTATCAAAGCCGATTACTCCCAAATAGAACTACGAATTATGGCTCGGCTTAGTGGTGATATAAAGATGTGCCAAGCCTATCGCCAAGGTGCTGACTTACATCGATTAACAGCATCCCTAGTAACTGGAAAATATATCAATGAAGTGACTGAGGAAGACCGCAGACTAGCAAAAGCAATAAACTTTGGATTGATTTTCGGTATGGGCGCTGCCAAACTCCAAATTTACGCCCAAGTAAAATATGGGGTGGCAATGACATTAGAACAAGCAAAAG
This sequence comes from Calothrix anomala FACHB-343, assembly GCF_014696435.1. GTDB lineage: Bacteria > Cyanobacteriota > Cyanobacteriia > Cyanobacteriales > Nostocaceae > Aulosira > Aulosira anomala_A. Next base: position 2,140 of record NZ_JACJQG010000143.1, read on the forward strand.
CTTTTAGGAAACGATTCTTTGAAGCTTATCCTGGAATAGCTAAATGGCATGAAAACATCAAACATGAATACACCAGAGGCATTAAAGAAAGTCGTACACTAGCAAATAGACGACGGAGATGGGTAAACAAGCCCCGACTATCAGAGCTCTTTAACCATCCAGTACAAGGTTTAAACGCCGACATCAACAAATTAGCTATGGTAAAACTTTCAAACCCATTAGCTAAATTCAAAACAAAACTTATCTGTGTAAGACATGATGAAATTGTACTGGAATGTCCGGAGACTAAAGTTGAGCAAGTTAGCCACATACTACACAATTGTATGGTTGCTGCTGCCCAACAGTTTCTCAACCCTATTCCAGTTGTTATAGATATTAAAACATCAAATAGCTGGTGAACTACCGTTCTGTAAAACCTACCCAAAACTACCATTATCTAGTAAAAACTAGACTTATGTAATTTTGATGTTTACTTCCTGATTCAACGTAGTCTCAAGATGACTCTTCTTGGGTTTGTCTACTCCACAGGCTTACACGGTAGAACTTACCGCCATATCTCTTGCTTTTGGAATATGAATTCCATTTCAGCTGGAAAAATTCCTGGCTGACCAAATTTTCCTCAAACAGATATACTCCCACCGCTAAGGTCGCCCCTTGAGCACTGCGACCTTAGCCAAGCTCAGGGATGACAGTGACAGTAATGCCACAATGCCAAACAATCGCAAAAGACGCTTTGTGTCAGAATAATTAAGTATATAACTTAGCATTTAAAGCATTAAATACTTAAGTAAGTACTGCTTTAATATTACTTAATAAATAAGATAGATGTATCCCAAGTACCCAAATTGAGAGACAATAAAAATCAGACCTTATAAAAGCAGACAAAACTTCTGTTGTGTCTGATAAATTCGTGAGTAAAACAAATGGCTCTGTCGCTGGTGCATGTGAACAACTATCGTCAAGCGATCGCTACTCTATCTCCTCGGCAGGGGGAGGCAAAGTTGATTGCTTTATGGTTGGAAGGGAAGGCAGAGTCATCTGTGCAGGCTTACCAGCGTTATACGAAGCGATTTTTGGTGTTTTTGGGGAAACCTCTCAACAAGGTAACCTATGAAGATTTGGTGGAATATGCGACTCAATTTTCGGGTCAGGCGGAAAGTACTAGACGGATGTATTTGGCGGCGGCTAAAAGTTTGATTTCTTTTGCTCATAAAATTGGTTATTTACCTTTCAATGTTGGTATGGCACTCAAGCTCAATGAAATGCCAGACGCAATCAATGAACGCTATTTGGATGAGGCAGATATTAAGTTGTTGGTGCGGATGGCACAGAAAAAATTGGAACAAGTGAAGACACCCAAAAGGCAATACACGGCGCGTCGGAATTTGTTGATTATCAAGCTGTTGTATCAGGCTGGTTTACGGGCTAATGAACTGTGTCAGTTAACCTGGGGAGATTTAAGTTCGCGGGGAGATAGCGGTCAGGTTTATGTTCGCAAGGCCAAGGGCAGTAAAAACCGGACTATTCTGATTAAGTCGAAGCTATGGGTGGAGTTGATGGAGTTTAAGGGAAATGCACTAGCGACAGATCCAGTGTTTGCGAGTCAGAAGGGAGGGCATCTCGACCGTCAAAATCTACATCCAATTATTAAGGAGATAGCAGAAGCTGCTGGGCTGAGTGAAAAGGTTTCAGTTCACTGGTTGCGTCATGCTCATGGTTCTCATGCGATTGAGCGGGGAACTAATCCGGTACTGGTGAAGGAAACTTTGGGTCATGCCAATTTGGCGGTGACTGACCGCTATCTCAAGGCTAGACCGAGCGATAGCAGTGCTTTGAAGGGGAAGAGCTGGCGAAGCTGTCACCAAGTGCAAACTAAACAGTTTAGTTTAGAGAGCAGTCTGGAAATCAAGGGATGAAACTTTGTTAGCACCCTTTGTTAGCACC
>NZ_JACJQG010000144.1 GCF_014696435.1 Calothrix anomala FACHB-343
CAAAATGGAGAGTTTGATCCTGGCTCAGGATGAACGCTGGCGGTATGCTTAACACATGCAAGTCGAACGGACTCTTCGGAGTTAGTGGCGGACGGGTGAGTAACGCGTGAGAATCTAGCTCTAGGTCGGGGACAACAGTTGGAAACGGCTGCTAATACCGGATGTGCCGAAAGGTGAAAGATTAATTGCCTAGAGATGAGCTCGCGTCTGATTAGCTAGTTGGTAGTGTAAGGGACTACCAAGGCGACGATCAGTAGCTGGTCTGAGAGGACGATCAGCCACACTGGGACTGAGACACGGCCCAGACTCCTACGGGAGGCAGCAGTGGGGAATTTTCCGCAATGGGCGAAAGCCTGACGGAGCAATACCGCGTGAGGGAGGAAGGCTCTTGGGTTGTAAACCTCTTTTCTCAAGGAAGAATACAATGACGGTACTTGAGGAATAAGCATCGGCTAACTCCGTGCCAGCAGCCGCGGTAATACGGAGGATGCAAGCGTTATCCGGAATGATTGGGCGTAAAGCGTCCGCAGGTGGCAATGAAAGTCTGCTGTTAAAGAGTGAGGCTCAACCTCATAAAAGCGGTGGAAACTACATAGCTAGAGTACGTTCGGGGCAGAGGGAATTCCTGGTGTAGCGGTGAAATGCGTAGAGATCAGGAAGAACACCGGTGGCGAAAGCGCTCTGCTAGGCCTGTACTGACACTGAGGGACGAAAGCTAGGGGAGCGAATGGGATTAGATACCCCAGTAGTCCTAGCCGTAAACGATGGATACTAGGCGTGGCTTGTATCGACCCGAGCCGTGCCGGAGCTAACGCGTTAAGTATCCCGCCTGGGGAGTACGCACGCAAGTGTGAAACTCAAAGGAATTGACGGGGGCCCGCACAAGCGGTGGAGTATGTGGTTTAATTCGATGCAACGCGAAGAACCTTACCAAGACTTGACATGTCGCGAATCCTCTTGAAAGGGAGGAGTGCCTTCGGGAGCGCGAACACAGGTGGTGCATGGCTGTCGTCAGCTCGTGTCGTGAGATGTTGGGTTAAGTCCCGCAACGAGCGCAACCCTCGTTTTTAGTTGCCAGCATTAAGTTGGGCACTCTAGAGAGACTGCCGGTGACAAACCGGAGGAAGGTGGGGATGACGTCAAGTCAGCATGCCCCTTACGTCTTGGGCTACACACGTACTACAATGCTCCGGACAAAGGGCAGCAAGCTAGTGATAGCAAGCAAATCTCATAAACCGGAGCTCAGTTCAGATCGAAGGCTGCAACTCGCCTTCGTGAAGTCGGAATCGCTAGTAATTGCAGGTCAGCATACTGCGGTGAATTCGTTCCCGGGCCTTGTACACACCGCCCGTCACACCATGGAAGCTGGCAACGCCCGAAGTCATTACTCCAACCATTCGTGGAGGAGGATGCCTAAGGCAGTGCTGGTGACTGGGGTGAAGTCGTAACAAGGTAGCCGTACCGGAAGGTGTGGCTGGATCACCTCCTTTTTAGGGAGACCTACCCAACTTTGAGATTGAAAGCAAACAGCAAATAAATCCAAAGATGGTCTACTCTAGGTCGGTCG
>NZ_JACJQG010000015.1 GCF_014696435.1 Calothrix anomala FACHB-343
AAGGGTGGGGCTAGAAATACGAAGCCTGCCTTCGCAGGCTATCAAACTTTTAGCCTGCGAAGGCAGGCTTTGTTGGTATAGCAATACCCTTCTAGGGTATTGCGTCAAAATTGGGATGCTCCCCATCGACAGTATTAGAAGATAAAAAAACCTCCCTTGAGGGAGGCTGAATTAATTGAGCGGAGACAATTTTGATAATTTACAGACGCACAACAGCGATCGCTCCTCCCAATGCGGAGAAAATAGCGGAGACAACGGCTGTTGCAAATAACCACCAAGCTGCTGTGGCGGCGGCTTTGCGGGTTTCTTCTGCTTGTCGCTGTGCTTGATGTTTGACTTGTTCTAAACGGCGTTGTGCTTCGTGGTGTAAGCGTTCGGCTCTTTGAAGAACGGTGTTGCGCGCGCCTTCAATTTGGTCAATAATCCGGTTAGCATCGTCTTCGGAAATATCTTCCCGGGAACTGATAATGGCGACTAAGGTATCGCGGTTAAATGAAGAGAGGCGATCGCGTAAGGCATCGAATCCGGCTTGGGGATCGTCAAATAATTGGCGAACATCACGCTTAATATTATCGTAGTTCAGTTCTGGACGCTCCAAAGAATTGAGATAGTTACGGATGCGGGCAAAAACCCCATCAATGACATCTTGGATGCGGCGCTGAATTCCGCGTATTTGCTCGACAAATTGCTCGCGTACCGAGACGATGTTATCTGCTATTCTGGCTGCTTCCTCATCGGTAATATCTTCGCGAATCTTCAGCAGAGCGATAATTGTCGAACGATCGAAATGCGCCAAGCGATCGCTAAAACTTTCAATCCCTACGCGCGGATCGTGCAGTAGTAATTGTAAGTCGCGCTTGATACCTTCAGGGTTGAGTTCTTCTTTACCTGTTTGCCGCAAATACTCTTCTAAATAGGCTTGGAAGGTTTCTACTCGCTGCTGAGTTCTGGTAGCTAAACGCCGCGGCGCACGCACTATATTGCGAATCGAATGTTGTACAGAATCAATGATTTCATTAACTTGCTGTTCGCTTAAATCTTGGCGTTGACTCAGTAATTTTACGAGTGTATCTCTGTCTACCTGAGATAAGCGACGACGCAGGGCTAAAGCGCCTTCTTGAGGGTTTTCAAACAAGCGATTTAAATCGCGCTGAATCCCTTCGGGGTTGAGTTCAGCTTGGCCTGTATTACGTAAGTAGTCAGCAATGGTAGTGCTAACCGAGTCGTATTGTTCCTTCGCTTTATCAACTACAGCTTGGGGCGCGTGGCGGATACTGTGCCATGAATGTTCTACTGTATCAATAATGCGATTTGCTTGGTCTTGGCTGATATCTTGGCGCTGACTCAACAATTGTACTAAGGTATCGCGATCGAAACGCGCTAATCTTGCTCTGAGAGCGATCGCTCCTCCTTGGGGATCTTCCAATAAGCGTTTGAGATCGGCGCGAATTGCATCGGGGTTGAGTTCGCCTTTGCCCGTATTACGCAGATATGACTCTAAATTTAGCCAGAGAGTTTCAGCTTGATATTTTGCTTGATCTGCGAGATTTTTTGATTCGATTAAAGCGCGATCGCGTTGTTTTTCTAAATCATCGAGAATCGCGTCGATTTCATAAGGCTGAATATCGTTGCGTTGAAACAGTATTTGCTGCATTTGGTGACGATCAATCGCCGCTAACCGCCGGGAAAGGGTTTCATAATCTGCATCTGGATCTGACAACAAAGGTCTAAAATCCCGTTCAATACCTTCCGTAGTTAAATCAGCTTTACTGGTAACAAGTAGATAGCTAGAAACGCGACGTTGCAAATCTTCTACTATTTCTCGTTCTTCAACCGCAGTTACCGTCACCAATACTGATTCGCGCACGGCTTCTAAGCGATCGGCTATGCGTTGAATTTGTCCTTGAGTCAATAGTCCCCGATTTTGCAAAATATTGACAAAATCATTGCGGGAAAGGCGCTCTAATTCCCGCCTAACTACTCCCGGATCGGCGGCTGGATCGTAGATAACATCGCGGAATTCTTGAGCAATTCTTTCTGGACTGAGTTGCCAAGCGTAAGTATTATACAAGTAGTTTTCCACATCAGCCCGAATCGGACTATAGGGTTGGGAAGCTGCGGGTAAACCTAGCTTATCGGCTTGTTCAGTAATTTTGTCTTTAGCAGTGGATAGAGATTGCCAAATTTTTTCTACATCTAAATCTGACAAGTCGGTTCTCCCCAAAACCACCCCAGTCAAAGCCGAAAGTCCTTGCTGGATTGTACTCTGAATTGGGCCTGGGGCTGCTTTTTGGTCAGCTTCTTTAGAACCACGAGTTTCTGCAATTAACCTTTCCAGCTTGGCGTTGAGTTCATCAGTTTTAGTTTGTCCTGGTGGGAGAGATTTAAGATAGTCAACTAACTCCCCTAAACGGTCTTGGGCTGGTGCTTGCTGGCTGACTACTTGTTGCCAGAGTTTATATAATGTATCAGCAATGCGCTTAACATCGCGTTTAGAAAGGTCAGTGCGACTGCTGACTAAATCGATAAACTTTTGGCGATCGATATTGCGTAAATCGGGGTTACTGGCGATCGCTTGAAATTGCGGATCTTTAAGTAAGTTTTCAAAATCACTGCGGATTTTTGATAGATCCAACTCTGGGGGACGCAACCTGTCGAGGTAATCTTCAACATTTTCCCTTATGCTACTTGGATCGATCCCGCTTCCGAGTTCCCGACGCACCGCAGCCGCAGCAGCCTCAGCTGTAGCTACAACTTGATTGCTCACAGTTTTAGCACCCAATGCAGCCGTCGCCGTCCCCATAATTGCTTGAAAGCCAGAGGTAGCAGTGTTCACCACTGAGCCAATTAAGGAACCGACTGTAGTTGAACTTACCCACATCAAGAGTAAAAAGTAAGCACCCCAAATTACTAGCCCTAAAGTTGCACCCAATCCCGGATCTAATACCAACAGACTGAGTTTTACTGCTAAAAAACAAGCAATTAATAAAGCAACCGTAACAGTAACTACCGTCCAAATGCCTACAGCTGTACCAATTTTGCGAATAGTACCGCCCAAACTTCCCGCTTCTTCGCGATCTGAGTCTGAGTCAGATGAATGTCCCAGGTAAGAAATACCCGCAGCCACCGAGAGATTTGTTAATACTATTTGAAAAGCAAAAGCGAGAATCACACCAGAGATTAAAGCCACAAAAAAGCGCGGCCCAGAAGTGAGAACCGATGCTTGTGCTGGCGATACACCTGTAGAGTCTACTGGAACCTGTGCCACCCACAACAGTGGTTTGTAGAGTCCCAGCATAATTTCTGTACTTTGAATCATTGTATTTCCTTTTTCTAAGCTTAAATTTGGGGAAATTAAGAATTACACGAGCAGAATTTTTCTATTTATTGGGAAAACAATCACGTCTGTAGCTTTCAGAATCGTGGAATTCAGGCATTGTCAGCATCTCTCCACAGTTTGAATAGCATATCTAACGCAGGATAGAAATATTGATTACACTTCTAGCAAAAGTCTGAATTTCTCAGTTTGGGTAAGCTTTTCAGGTTACTAGGCAAAAACATCAAAATATTTAGCGAAGAAGTTTATTAAATAGTTGGTAAAACTTGATAATTTCTAATTTTGAATAGAGATAAATATTTGTATTTTGTTGTGATTTTTGACAAAAAATTCAATCTCAATAAATATGCGATCGCTCCCCCATACTAAGAAGCGATCGCATAAATTAAGTAATTAATGACAGCTTACTTCACCTTGGCGCGGAAGCGGATAAAACCATAGGAATTAGTAGGCGTACCTGCTCCCGTCGCTTTGGGGATCGTATTTGCGCCGGAAACCACTTTCACAATCACAGCGCCATTAGTATTAGTCGCAGAACAGGTAGCACCGCCAGTTCCCGTATTTGCAGGGAAAAACTGACCGCGATCGCCATCTGTATTATCGCTACTCATGCGCTGAGTGGGAGCAGTAGGTAAACTCGTAGAACTCCAACCCAAAGCAATCCCTAAATCTGTACCCGTAGCTCCAGTGTCTATAGCAATACCCGTATCGCTATTAAAACCTTGGGTTTGGAAATTCGTATTTTCTGGAACTAAATCGCAAATCGTCACATTTTTAGAATCACTACCGCCTTTAGACAGAAAATACACCGTATATTCCAACATATCCCCAGGTTTCACAAAGCCGCCATCAATTTTGCCCCGGAGATAGGTAGTATTCGGCGTCGGCCATTTACCATCATTATCATCAGCAGCAGTTGGATCGGCAGCATTAGTATTATCTACAAATCCAGTTAAATCCACACCATTAATTGCTGTAATTCGTTTCACTAACAACAACTTAGGAGTATTCGAGAAAGTCACTGTATCACTACTGCTGTTGTTATTAGTATTCACATCTCCCCCACCGGAAACATTAGCAGTATTAATTACCGAAGGATTAGGATTAGTCGGCACAGAAACAGTTATAGCAATAACAGGATAACTAGCACCAGCAGCTAAACTATCGCTGCGAGTACAACTAATAGCCGCGCCTGTACTGGGACTACAAGTCCAACCTGTACCGCTAGCAGCAGTCGCAGTAAAGCCTGAAGGTAAAGTATCCGTCACCGTCACCGTTCCGCTACTAGCAGCACCACCAGCGTTAGAAACGGTCAAATTATAAGTTCCCGATTGACCAGAATTAAAAGTCCCAGAGTGAGTTTTACTAATAGTAATATCAGCACCAAAATAAACAGTATCTCCCTCACTATTATTAGAGACATTTACTGTATCGCCACCACCCGAAACACTCGCCGTATTACTTAATGAATTGGGAGCAGTCGCAGAAATATTCACATTAATCAGAACCGGACTGTAACTTTGTCCCGATGCTAGGCTATCACTGCGAGTACAAGTTACCGTTTGACCGCTAATATTACAATTCCAACCTGAACCGCTAGCCGTAGTTGGCGTAAATCCTGTTACTAGGGTATCTGTCACCGTCACAGTTCCGCTAGTAGCGCTACCACCAACATTACTCACCAGCAAATTAAAAGTTCCTGTTCCCCCTTTGAGGAATGTCCCAGTATGGGTTTTGCTCATAGCTAAATCCGTACCAGTGGAGCTACCCACACCATTATCATTATTACTGGTATTGATATCGCCACCACCAGAAACACTAGCAGTATTGACAATGTAAGTCGGGGGATTAGCCGCAACATTCACCGTCAAAGTAATATCTGGATAACTACCGCCATTAGCAGCTAATACAGAAGTGCGGGTACAAGTGACAGTTTGTCCGCTAATCCCACAAGTCCAACCCGTACCACTAGCAGCAACCGGAGTTAATCCTGTGGGTAAAGTATCGCTCACAGTTACAGTTGAACCATTTGTAGGTTTAGTACCAACGTTAACCACGCTCAGGGTATAAACTGCACTATTTTGTCCTGGACTTAAACTAGCTGGTGCTGTTTTAGTAATACTTAAATCTGTTTGATTGATATAGGTTGTGTCATTGACGTAATTATTGCTGAGATTATTTTCTGTCGTTGGGATAGCTACATTGGCGCTATTCAATAATTCATTCCGGGGATTATTACTAACTGTTACCCCTAAAGTAATTACCGGATAACTACTACCAGCTGTTAACCCATCATTGCGCGTACAAGTTACTGTATAGCCAGTTGTCGAGTTCCCTGTAGAAGAACAACTCCAACCCGTACCCGAAGCACTAGGCGCAGCAGCACTTAAATCTGGTGGTAGGGTATCTGTTACCGTAACAGTAGTCCCATTAGCTATTGATATACTACTGACATTGCTCACAGTCAAGCTGTAAGAACCCGTACCACCTTGATCGAAATTACCTGTGTGAGTTTTGGTAATTTTTAAATCTGGAGTACCAGCCGGCGCGACAATCGGCGTCGAATCGGTAGCTGTATTATTAGCATTATTAGTATCGCCACCACCGGAGACAGTAGCAGAGTTCACAGGTGTAGGTGATGTAGGTGCTGTACTGGAAACACTGACGCCAATCGTAATATCTGGGTAAGCATTATTACCACCATTTAAAACATCGCTAGTAGTACAATCTACCGTAAGTTGATTCGCGCTAATTGTGCAACTCCAACCTGTACCAGTAGCAGTGGTAGCAGTTAACCCAGAAGTTGAGGGTATGGTATCTTTTACTGTAACTGTACCAGATGTTGCTGCATTACCAATATTTATCACACTCAAGGTATAACTTCCTGCTTGCCCTTGCGTAAAACTACTAGGTGTATGGGTTTTGAGAATAGTTAAGTCAGGAACGCTATTCACCGTTGTTGTTTTACTGGCGGTGTTATTGCTACTATTCGATTCGCTACCACCAGAAACAATTACATTATTAGTGACAGTACTTGCAGCAGTAGTACTAATACTTACTGGCAAACTAAAGCTAGAAGTACCAGCAGCATTAATAACTGTGCTATTAGTACAGGTTACAGTTTGTCCTGTGTAACTACAACTCCAACCGCTAAAGGTACTAGGACTGGTAAAATTAGGCGTAATTCCCGTTGGTAAACTATCTATAACTGTAATTTGACCGCTACTAGCTACAGAACCACTATTAGTGACAGTCAGAGTATAACTACCAGTTCCGCCTTGAGTGAATGAACCAGAATCAGTTTTACTAATAGTTAAATCGGGTACGCCTGTAATAGTCAGGTTAACAGAACTAGTATTATTAGCTGTGTTCGTTTCCCCACCCGCAGCAGTGGGAGGAGCTGAGGGGAAAACATTAGTACCTGTCACTTGTGCAGTATTTGTTCTCGCACCTGTAGTTGCATTACCCGCAACCTGTACCGCCACTGTAATATCAGGATAACTAGAACCAGCAGCTAAAGCATCGCTGCGATTACAACTTACAGTAGCACCGACTGTGGGACAAGTCCATCCAGTACCGCTAGCGGAAGTTGCTGTCATTCCTGTGGGTAAGGTATCTGTGACATAAACTGTACTTGCAGTAGTAGCAGTTTGTCCCAGGTTACTAATTCGCAGGATATAATTTCCGCTTTGTCCTTGAGCTAAGGTAGTGGGGCCAATTTTACTAATAGTTAAATCTTGGGCTGTGGGTATAGTTGTTGTGAGGCTAAAACTATTATTGCTAGTGTTTTGTTCACTAGATTGATAACTAACGTTGCCAGTATTAGTAAAGCTGCCAGAAGTGGGTAAATTAGCAACGTTGAGAGTGATAGTTGGAAAATTACTACCAATACTAACTACATATTTAATTGTACAAGTAACTACTACAGGAGTACCAGCTTGATTACAAGTCCAGGTACTAACAGGAACGCTGATACTACTAACTGTAACTCCAGTAGGTAGAGTATCAGTCATAGTAACTGTTGAGTTAGATGCTGTATCTGCTGTCGCTCCACTACTATTAGCAACTGTAATCGTATAACTTCCCGTTGAACCTGTTTGAGTGAGGGTTTTAGAGGCGATTAAATCAGGAACCGCACTCCTACCAGTTGTGGTTGCGGAGGTATTGTTAGTGGTGTTTGTGTCACCGCCATTACTGGTGGCGTTAATAGTAACTGAGTTGGGAACATCAGTCCCTACACCTGTAGCAACAGTAACAGGGATAACAATACTTGCAGATGCGCCAGGTGCTAAGTTAGGGCTGGGGTTACTACAGGAAAAGTCTATGGGTGTTGTTCCTGCACTACAAGTCCAACCTGAAGGTGCTGTATAAGCACTAGGCCCGGGATAAGTAACTTTAGCATCAGTAATAGTATCATCAAACTGAATTGCTCCGGTTGTGGTTGAACCACCATTATTAGTCACAGTAATTGTATATTTAGCTGTAGTACTATTAGCACTAAAATCACCAGAAGCAATTTTTAAAATAGTTACATCCGGGCCTGTACCAGTAGTTAAGGTTGTCGAGTTATTGTTAGTATTGCCATCTCCAGGAATAGATACTAAAGCTTGGTTGACAAAGCTATTACCAGAAGCAGCAGCACTAATAGTTACAGGTATTTGAAATGTAGAAGTTCCTGTACCCGCAGCTAAGTTAACTGTGCTGGTACAAGTTACCGTTTGTCCGCTAGCATTACAAGTCCAACCGTTGTTAGTAAAACTTGCGGAAGTTGCAGTTATCCCTGTGGGTAAAATATCTGTAACTGTAATTGTTGCCCCGTTTGTCGCCTGATTACCAATATTATTAACCGTGAGGTTGTATGTTGCTGTCCCACCTTTAGTAAACGATGTGGGGGTGCTGGTTTTACTAATAGTTAAATCAGGTGAGGAACCAATCTGTACTGATAAATTAGCTGTGTTGTTACTGCTGTTACCATCTCCGCCACCAGCGACAGTTGCAGTATTAGTGACTACGCCTGCTGTAGCGTTAGCTGGGACATCTGCAGTAATAATTATGTTGGGTAAATTTGCATTTGTGGCAAAAATGTCGCTGCGCGTACAAGTTACTACTTGTCCAGAAGTATTACAAGTCCAACCATTAGCACTGTTATCTGTACTAATTTTTGTCGCATTTGGTGTTAAACCTGTGGGTAAGGTATCTGTAACTGTGATGGTACCAGAAGTGCTGACTGTACCAATATTTTGCACTGCTAGAGTATAACTGACACCAGTTTGTCCTTGACCAACACTTACAGGCCCGGTTTTAGTAATTGTTAAATCTGGTGCGGGGTTAATATTAACATTAACTGTGGAGGAATTATTAGTTGTATCTTTATCATTTGGTGTGGAAACAGTCGCAGTATTGGCAATATTGTTACCGCTAATTGTGGGTTTCACAGTTAAGGTAATACTGCTGGTTCCATTCGCCGGAATTACACCAGAATTAGAGAAGTTTAATGTTCCTCGATCGCCTGCAGTACAGGTAGCACCTAAAGCATTTTTACAACTCCAACCGCTACCTGTGAAACTTTGAAATTGCATTCCACTGGGAAGATTTTCTTGGATAGTAGTTGTACCAGTAGTTCCGGCTGAGGTGCTAAGGTTGGAAATATTTAATGTGTAGTTAAAGTTTGTGCCAACAGTTAAAGTTCCAGATGGTGCAGTTTTGGTAATAGTTAAATCTGGAGCATCTACAACTGTAATATATGTAAGTCCTAACCCTGTACCATTATCAGCGTTGTAGTGATAACTAGAACCGGAATAATCTAAAATTAAGTGGCTAACTGGTACAGGATTAGCAACACCCGCAGCAGATGGCATTGCTAAAACTTTAATAGTATATACAGTACTTACATTATCACCAACTTTGGCATCACTATCACTGCCATCACCATACTGTTTAGGATAGTTAATACCATTACAAGCGCTAGAACTTTCATGATAGCCAATAAAACTAGGGTCAGCAATCCAACCGCAAGCATCTGCATAAACAGTACTATTTACTGTACCTGTAGGAGTTTGATAAGTAGTTTTAACTCGTAATAACTGAAAAACTATATTCGGAAAGTCCGAAGTTAATGTTAACTGGGGATAACCTGTAGCTGTGGCACCTTTGAGTTCAAAATCATAAGTTCCACCGACGTAAACTGTGTTAGAGCCAGTGGTTAAGTTAGTAAAAGAATAGATGCTATTACGTGCTTGAGAAATTAATCTTTCTACGTATAATTGCCTACCAGCCGGAGTAGAAGCAGGGCTGGTATTATCGGCTGTAGCTGTAATTTGATATGGTAATGTGGCGTTATAAGAGCTAGAATTACGAGCTACTTTTATGTTGTAATAACCATCAAAGCAATTAGCAGGAGTAAAGTTAATATTATATTTTGCTCTTCTTGTTTGTCCTCCGCCTGAGTTGGGATAAGCAACTTCTGGATCTGGCCCGCTTGGCAAGGAAACTAATTGCGGAATACCGGGAACTGTGGTTTTACTGATAGTTTGAAATGCGGGAAATTGTAAACTAATAGCACTGCTACCGCTAGAATTAAATGTCAGCTTTAAGTTATTAGCTGGACTACTTCCAACGTTACAAACTCGCGCACCAACAACATAAGTATTCGGCCCCACGTTAACGTTATTACTATCTAAACCCACAAAATCCCAGGTTAGCGGCTCAATAATTAAACTGGCTGCGGCTAAAGCTGGTGATGCAAAAAATAAGCCAATTCCTGTAAAGTTAATGGTAAATAGGAACGCTGTTAAGCTGGTGATGATAAATCTAGCAAGATTATTTCTATTAGCTAGTTGATATTTCTCATTTTTAGTAATTATCCTGACAGATTTCTTGAATAAAGATTTGGTAAATTTAGTCAAAAATATCAATATAATCGCTAAAAATGAGAAAATATATTTGAGGATAAGTTTAAATATCAAAATCCAGCATAAATTAATAATTTTGGCAAAGTTTTTAACTGATTTATTGATTATTCTCATATCTAATTAGCATTTATATGACGAATTAATGCCGGGTAGGCTGGCTCAGAGGTTCCATACTGGGGATGAATTGCGATCGCACTTAACCGTTCTCCGTCCTTTAGGTTTCCCAATTTCACAGAGAATCTATCAGTATCATTGGTAATTTATGATGCGATCGCATAAGTATTTCATCACAGGTGCTGAGTTGCTCTCAGGCTCTAGCCATTCACATCATGTTTGCGAAACATCAATTACGATTAAGGGCACAAAATTATTGTGCCCTTGTCTGTATGTCGTATTTTTGATTTAAATTGGTATTACTTCACCTTGGCACGGAAGCGCACAAAACCATAAGAATTAGATGGAGTACCCGTTCCCGTTGCTTGTGGGAGGTTGGCTAAATCTGGACTACGAGTTACATTTACTACTACTGCTCCATTAATATTACTACCGCAGAACGATGGCGTAGATGAATCGTTAGCACTATAGTAACGTCCGCGATCGCTACTATCTTGGATATTACTCAGGTAAACTGTAGGATTTGTAGAACCAATTGCTAGAGCAATACCTTGATCGGCTCCTGCCAAACCACCATCATTAGGAGTTTGACCATTAAAAGCATTGGGAACAAATGTAGTATTTTGAGGAACTAGATCGCAGATCTTCACATTAGTACTGTTATTATCGCCATTAGAAAGAAAATAAATAGTGTATTCTAACTCATCTTGAGGAATCGCATTCGTTTTGATCGCACCACGCAAATAGTTGCTAGGCCATTTTGGATCGTTATCATCAGCAGCATAAGCAGGTGCTACATAGTTAGAGGCTGTTACCGCTACATCACTGCGTCCATCGATCAAATCATTAATGTCTTGGGTATTGATGCGAGTAATACGTTTAACTAGCAGTAATTTTGGCTTGCCAAGTACAGTGACATCTTCACTAGTGCTGGAAGTAGCACTATAGGTAGCATTCGTTGTTCCGGTGGTGGTGGTACGTTGAGGATCGAGATAAGTTGCTGTAGCAGTATTCTGATACTGACCAGCCGCTACAGTGTTTGGCACATTGGCGACAAAGGTAATTTGTACCGATCCACCACCAGGAATGGAAAATGTTCCCCAACTAGGACTCGTACTACTAGGACTAGGATTGCTAACTGAAGTGCGAGTAGCACCTCCTGTCAGGACAGGTGCTGAATTGGAAGCATAAGTGAAGCCACTGGGAAGCGTATCAGAAATTGCCACCTGAGTCGCAGACGCTTTATTAGCAGCGTTAGATACCGTGATTGTATATGTAGCTGTAGTACCTGCTGGGAGATTACTGATTGAGGGTGTAGAGGTAGTCTTAGTTACGGTTAATTGAGCCGAGCATTCTGCACCTGATGCTACCCCAGGAACTACACCTGCTACTATCGGCACTACTAACCCTGTACCTGCTTCTGAGTCAAAAGGTAGCGCCATAGTTGAGCCAGTACGACCAGAATCACCCCCATCTAATCCTCCAGCCGCTACAGTGGCTGAATTTGGAGAAGCATTAGTGACAATTACCCCACCACCACCACCACCGCCGGGCCCGTGCGCCTCGCTAAACACGGCATTACCGCCCTTACCACCCTTAACACTGATAGTCAAACCAGCAAGAGTACCAGTTTTGCTGGTGATAAACACTGTGCCACCACCGCCGCCACCACCGCCACCGTCTCTAGTGACATCAAGAGCGGTAGCTCCATTGGCATTGATTGTGCCTGTACCGCTAACTGTATTAGTCCGAATCATCACCATACCACCACCAGCAGTACCGCTACTATTCAAACCGCTATTAGTACCTGTGTCATTTGCAGGTGGGTAAGTTGAACTATTATTGGTAGTTCCAGCACCACCACCGCCTCCTAATATCAAGCGAGTAGTAGAAGCAGGAAATTCCTTACCGCCAAAGCCACCTGTTGTGACTTGCGAAGACCAAGCTCTCCCACCACGACCACCACGACCACCATTACTACCACCACCGCCACCGGAGTTTTGATCATTACTACCAGGGTTACCATCGGTACTACCGCCGCCAGCATTACCAGGAGCACCACGGCCATTACTACCATTGGGGTAACCTTCAACTCCCGTATTTGATAATGTGGGAGATGTAGAACTACCTGATGTATTAAAGGTACTCAGCACATAGCGAGGAGTACCAGCAATTCCTTCACCTTTAGCGCCGTTATTATTAACTGTGGCATTTGTACGGAAGTCTGTATTATTACCGCCACCTCCGGTAAGTTGACGACCGCCACCACCCCGGAAACCTCTACCGCTAACATCGACAGTGCCAGTTAAATTGAGATTACCAGCAACATCGTAAGCAAGAATACCGCCTATAGAACCATTCCAAGGAAACGCAGTCGCATTACCTAAAGTTGCACTAGAATACTGCGGTACTCTAATTACTTGGTAGGTACTTTGACCCTTAGTACCACTAGCAGTAGCAGTAACATAACTATTCACTAGTCCGTTACTCGCACCAGCACCGGTAATTGCAACAGCACCACCACTAACTGCACTTGTAGCGACAACAAACTCATAAGTACCGGCTGTAGTTGCTGTCCAGCCACTGGCCCCCGTACTCGGTTGAGGATTAGTGATATTAGGAACATCGCCACTAGTACCATCACCATAGGCATCACTATTACTAGAGTTAATAGTAGCGTCTTGCATTTGAATAACTAGTAATAAATCTCCAGCTGCGATCGCTGTATTGGTAGACGGAGTAGCAGCACCTACTGGTATAGATTTTGTCCCAGCACTGGCATTTGCAGTCCCAGGGTAATAAGTGTTGATAATACTAGTAAGAGTTCCCCCAGGCCCATCTTTACCAGGAGTTGCACAGGGATAAGTTACCTGAGCCAAAACACGAGAGTCTTGCTCTCGTAAGGGAACTAAGTAAGAAACCAAGAAGCAAAATATTAATAAAAGACAAGTTAACAGTCTTTTCCCAGACTTACGTTTTTTATTTCCCAGACGCAAAGTAATGAACTCAGATACCAACCAAGCGATCGCCATCAAAATAGTACTAATTATCTGAGTAAAAATAGGAATCCAAGAAATGGAAGAGTGGTGATTGTCTGGGTGCTGTGTCATGGAATGGCGATTGTCTATTTATCAATTATGAATTCGTCAGAGAGCTAGTCTAGGGGTAATCACTTGAGAGCGCGAATCAGGGCTAAATCTGCTGGTTCAGATGTTCCATATTGGGAATGAATTGCGATCGCACTTACTCGTTCTCCCTCTTTTAGATTTCCCAATTTCACAGAGAATCTACCATCACTATCGGTATTTACTGTGGCGATCGCTTCGTTTAATGTGCCTATATTGCCACTCGTTTCACTGACTTTATAAATTTCCACTACGGAATCAGGAGCCGCTAAACCATCCAGGGTTACTGACTCATCTTGTAAAATAAAAAACTCTCGACTGAGAAAGCTGGGTGCATCAATGCCAAAGTTACCCGCTTGACGGTGACGCTGGTAGCTGTCATGGACTGGATTTACCCCATCACCTTGTTGGTAGTCAATCACACCAACATTTTGCTGACTTACCAAGTCAATGCTTAGTCCCTGTAGTTTGGCAAATTGGTTATTTTGAATTTTGTTACCTTGGCTTTGGGGATAAGCGGCGATTGTTACCCCTGTCCCTGGCTGATTGGTGATTTTGTTATTCACCACTTCATGTCCCTTACCCATCAGGTAAATTGCGGCTCGCTGCAACTGTTGACCGTTATTAGTGATGGTGTTATCGCGAATTTTTACTGAACCTTGCGGTTTAAATAAGTACAAACCACTGCCAGCGTTAAATTGAATGGAGTTAGCAGTAATTTCAGTATTATTAACTATACCTTCTAAACGAATCGCATCAGGCATTCCTGCCAAGCCATTGTGAGTAATAATGTTGTTCTTAACTTGTAAATTTTCTGCCCGAACCGAGGTAATAATACCGCTACCATCATGATGGGCAATGCGATTATTTTGGATAGTTGTTCCCACACTGTTAAACACAGATATGCCAAAAGCCGAGGTTTTAGTAGGGATACTTCCATCTGGTGCTATACCCAGCCAGTTATTTTCAATTACCACATCTTTCGGCGGTGTAGAGGAGAGATTTTGATGTTTTTTATTCTCGAAAACTTCCGAAAGTGGTGCAATAAAAATATCTGCGGGGGGGAGACTCGCAGTAGCGCCATGACGAGCATTAAATCCATAGATACTTAAGCCGCGAATAGTCACCTCATCAGCAACGACAGTAAAACCACGGATGACATCTGCGTTGTTAATAGGCGTAATAGCGACAACGGGTGATTTAGCCTCATCATATCCTGGTTGTGTAGTGCCATCGATTAGCAAACCAGGACTAGCTAGGGGTGGTAACAATTCTTGGATTGCGATCGCTCTTTCTTGAGGTGGTAAATTAAACTCAATGCGAGAGGATAAATTATTACCAAGGCTTTGTACCTGAGTTTTTTCGCGATCGCTCAACTGCTCAATTGATAAGGTACCATTAACCAGTGCGATCGCTTCTCGTAAAGTCACTACATCATCAGCCTGTATCGCCCCATCTTGGTTACTATTTACCACTACTCTCATAGAAGGTGAAACAGACTGACTTACAGCGACTTCAGCTAATGTCAATACTAAAACAGCCGTAATCAAAATTTCATTCCCGAATACAGACCGATAAAAATTGATTACTTTAAGAAAAACCTTCATATATTTAACTTTTCATCTAAAATCTGAAAAATAGACAATCTTATACCAATTTGAAAAAAGAATGCGACAGATACATAACCTCAACACCTTGTTCTGTCTGGATTCTTAATTTTGAATTTTGCGGAAAGTCTGAGCGGAGGTTTCCTCCGATCAGAACTTTCCAAGAGAGAATTTTGAATTTGAATTGGTATTACAGCATTTTTGTCTTGATATTTCCTAATGTTGAATTTTTTTTCAATCGTTGTGTTACAGATTCTTGCTGCTGGGGTGGCGCAATTTTTTGCTGTCCAAAACCATCAAATAATTCGTTGAGTTTGAGTGTTAAACCCAAATAAGCACCACCAGCAGAACGAGTACCGGAAAAATCCCGGTCATCGACTCGACCAAACACATAGCCAGCAGCCAAACGCAAATTAGGACTTAGATAATAACCCGCTTCAATGACAAAACCTGTTTCGGTGTAAGTAGATTGATTAATTACCCGCGCCTCACCTACCAAATCCATGCTGTATCCCAGGCGATAGGTAGCGCGAAATTGTGCCAGATTGACCGTATTTGTACCAACTAAATCGTTAGCTAGGTAAGAGGTACTGTGACGCAGAGCATATTTACCATAAAATTCCCATTGCCAGTTAGGTGCATAAATAGCTTCTACTGCAAAAGTATGGTCTTCTGAACCTGTACCGCTTCCTAAAAGGATGGTGTCAGGGGTAGTTGCGGGATTTTGGCGATATTCATAACGCAAGAGGGCGTTAAATTTATCGTTGTTGGGGTCGCGATAAGCTAAACCCACCTTCAGGTTGACTGTATCTCCTAATCCTGTCAGCCGTTGATTAGCAGAATTTGCTTGTTGATAACGTACCAAAGCTGTCAGAGATGGAGAAATTTTCCCCGTAGCTGCGGCGGAGATGACGGTATTAGAACCACCAGAGGAACTACGATGTTCGTAGCGGGCGCTGGCTTGAAAATCAGGGTTATCACTGTATTCTAGTCCAACACTGTAACTATCGCCACCATCAAATCCAATGGAAGAAGCACTTTGACCGGGGGCGAAAGGTTGGGCAAATTGTTGACCTGCACCAGTGCGTTGGAAGAAACTACCAAATACATGTTCGTAAGCCAAATTTAACCGCAAACCAGGGGCAATAGTCCAGCGATTATTCAAACCAATTGCGCCTTGGGTAGTGATTTCGTTAGCACCGCCCAAAATTGAGTAACGACCAGTGATAGTGGTATCTCTACCGAGTTTGTGTTCTCCGTTGACGCTAAGGCTAGTAATAGAGTTACCAGAAAGTTGACCGCCACTGTAAAATTGTTGTGCTAGGCTAACATTAATCCCAGGAAGAACAGCCCAATTCAAACCAAAAATTGTCCGGTCTGGATAGACAGCATCTTTAGAGGCAGATAAAGTTAGTTCATTTTGCGCTTGGAAAGTCAGGTTTTTGGCTATGGGGATAGTCAGACGCGATCGCAGTTGGTCAGAATTACTACGTAGATTATTTGTAGCCATTCTATCTTCCCGATTGCGATGAATCCATTCCACATCAGCAGTAACAGTACCGAACTTTTGTTGAATTCCGGCGGAAATTGTCGTTAAGGAGTTATCAACCTTACTTCCAGGAACCGCTTGCGCACGGGGTGAAAATAATTCTTCAAAGGTATCTAAAGGTTGGGGTGCAATGCCAAAATTATCTTCATGGTCATATTGCAATCGCACATTTGTGGTTGAAGAAACTTTACCTGTAACTTGCGCGCCATAGCGAGTTTGACCGGGAACAAAGCTAATCGTGGCATTATTAGCAAAGCCAGTATCGGCAAACCGATAATAAGCACGACCTTGAATACCTGGTAAAATCTGCCCTTCAGCTTCTACACGATAAGCTGCACCATTAACTTTACCCATGACATCCGAGTTATTACTGGAATGGGCATATTCAGCGATTACCTTACCCTGAGAACCCAAACTAATAATGGCATCTGCACCGTAGAGTTCAAAACTACGCACTCCTTGATTTTCTTGAATGTAGGTTGCGCCTATCCAACTTTCACTGTTAAATTTACGAGAAAAGTTATATTGCAGACGCGCTGCATAGATATTGCTGTCCGAGTCCTTGCTATCGTATTGATAGGTAACAACAATCCGCCGTACTAAAACTTGACCATATTCATCAACATCTGTACGCAGAATCGGTTGACGGAATAATAAAGTTCCGCGATCGTAGTCGATTTCGTAGTCTGGGCCTCGGTTTAACTGCTGGCGTTGTAAAACAGTACCAGGACGATTCAATTCTTCTAATTCTAAAAAGACATTTTCACTTCCTGCAAGCAAGATGCGGCGCGAGAGGAAATAATAACCGCTAGTACCATCAGGAGCAATGGTATCCCGTTGAAAACCCTCTAAGTTGTTGCCGTAGAATCCAGTAAATTGGAAATTCCCTAAGTTGTAATTGGCTTTAAAACCGTGGAGTTGACGAGTAATTGCTGTAAATTGCTGTGACGAACGGGCAAATTCCTCAGTATTGTAGTCACCCCACATAGCATAATCGGGGCTAGCACCAGGAATCTTTGGAGAACGCTCTAAACGCAGAAATACGCTATCAATAGAGGGTGTAACTACCTCTACTCTCGAACTATCGCCATATACAGGATAGTTTTGTTCGCTGAATTGATTATTGCGAAATAGGCGATTATCACAGTTACAATCTTCGTTGAGAGTGCGAGAACTATTGTATGCACCAGTAAACAACCATTCACCGATCGCACCTGTAGCAAATACTGCTGAGTGAAAGTCTAACTGAGTACTATTGTCTTTGTCTGGGGGGAGAAAATCACGGAAACTACCGTAATAATTCGTACCTCTAGCCCCGAAGCGCAAATCCACTACCCCAGTCAAAATACTCGGACGCAAAGCGGTTTCAAATTGTAAGCTGGTAAAAGCTTCTAACTGATTAGCATTAGCTTTAATAGTTACTGTTTGCGCATTTAAAGTAGATTTCAGCTTGGCTGTAAATTCTCCTTGTTTCACCTCAACCTGAAATCCTGGTTGATCGGGTTTAAAATCTGCACCGATAAACTCCCCAGCATTAGCGGCTAAAGTAACAACAGTATCCCATTTAGAAGGGTTGTTATTGGCATCTAACAGCTTACCTTTGATTGTGGCTGTAGAACGCCCATCTGCGGGAATCCGCGCCTCTACAGTTTCTAATTTTATTTGTGTGGGTGTTCCCCGCACCATCACTCGTCTACTGACAGCCGGTGCAGTTGAACCGACAATTTGAGCAGTGATGGTATTTTCCCCTTCCTTTAAAGAAACCCCATACCATGTCTGCGTAACTAATTTAGTTGCCGAATCAGTAGCTGTACGTCCAATTTGTGAAGGATCGGCTAACTGTCCATTGACTCGTAATTCTACCTTAGCTCCTTGAGAAAATTCTAGAATTACCGTAGTAGCTGCCACATCAACTAATTCATCAGGTGTGGGAGCGAGGATTTTAACGCTGGTAGCAACATCTGGTGTAGATGTTTGTGTCCCATTGGCGATTTTTTCTAAGCCTCTAGGTAACTTAATATCAGATGTTGCTGGGAAAGGTTGGATACCAGCCGTAGTAGATAGATTTTCGCTATCAGCTGCTATTTGCTGTAAACCTCTAGATAATTGAATATTAGCTGCTGGTTGAAATGGTTGTATTGTACCAGTAGGTAATTGTTGATCGGATGCTACTTGCTGTAAACCTCTAGATAATTGAATATCAGCTGCTGGTTGAAACGGTTGTATACCAACAGGTTCTGTTTCAGATGACGGACAGAGGGAAGAGGTTTTTTGCTCTGTAATTTCTGATGTAACCTTGGTGTTGCAACGGTTTAAGTCCTCAGACAAACTCGCAAAGTTAGCTGATAGTTGTTTATCTTCGGACTTGGTGCTTTCTTCAACCTCTAACTTGTCCGTTACTAAAGAGGATATTTCCCCGTCGCTAAAGTTCTGTTGTTCTTGAATAACTGTAGTGTTTTCTGCTTTACCAATGACAGGATACAAAATTACACTTATAGATCCAGCTACAGCCGCGATTAATTGCAAATTGAAAATATGGGTATGGTGCAGTCTGGTTTTCATTTCTTCACCTCTGAGTTAAAGGTGGGAGTGACTGCAAAGTTCATGCGTACCATACCACCAGGTTCTAAACGCACTAACCGAGATTGGCTATTGCGTTCGCGGAAGCGGACATTAGGTGCAAGGGTATAGCCAGGAAGACTACTCAAGTCGAGAACGCCTGTATGGTTTCCTGGTAAAACGTTGGCGAGGGAAAACAAACCATTGGGATCTGTGGTGATGCGGTTCCCATCTTCTAGGAAAATCACCGCATTCGGTACGCCGGGTTCGCCTGGTTGTTGTTCGCCGTCAAAATTTTTGTCTACGAAAACCCGACCGATAATAGTACCGCAGTCAGAGACAATTCCCGGCCGAATTTTTAAAGAGTGAGTAGCTGGCCCGTCTTTGACAGTAAAATCGTTATCTATGCGTTGGGCGTTGACAATTGCGGAATTGCGCCCTGAACCGCGCACCGCATCAGGTGTCAGTTGGGTGGCGTAGGCAATATTAATAACGCTACCAGGTGCGATCGCTTCTGTAGTCCGCAGAATAATTTCCGATCCACTAGTTTCGGCAGTAAAGGTGATTGCTTGACCATTAGCCTCACCCCGCACCGATTGCGGCAGAAATTTGAAGCCTAAAGGCAAAGTATCATTAACTACTATATTATCTAATGTACTGTCAGCAACATTTTTCAGGGATAGGCGATAAATTACCGTATCTCCAGGTTCAGCAGCAGCGCGATCGGCTGTTTTAATAATTTGCAACTGTTGTGTTTGACACATACCTAAATCCAGTTGCATCGGTAATAAATCTAGTCCAATGCGTTCAGCATCGGAAATTAAAACCGTATCACTGACCTGGGTTGTACCTTGTACGCTGATTGGTAAACCATCTATAGAAGTAGCAGTATACTGAACTAACTTGTTACTACCATCACCAGTGTTACTAACAATTGTTAATTTAATGCGTCTTTGCGTATAAATAGAGTTGGCAGGCGGATTGACTACCAAAATATAAGTTTTACCTTGATCGGCTTGTCCCTTGTCTTGATCGAATAAGAAATTATAGTATCCCTCCGTCGCATCTGTTAGCGAAAAGGGGTTAACATTGTCGGCATTTGGGTTAATGCCTTTAGAAATATTATTATTAGGAATATCCGGTACTTCTGTTCTGGTTAATGATACTAATTGCCCTAGTTCTGTACCTAGTGTATCGCTAGCTAATGGTTCATATAAAGCTACAGAAAATCCTTGATAACTAGGTAATTTTTGCCCACCACAACCAAGGATTCTTCCTAATGGGTCAATTAATTGTCTAGAGTTAGAAATATTTTCAACGAGACTAGAACTACCTTGAAATGTATATTGACTATCTTGATCTGTATAAGTATATGTAGCTTGGTTATTGATTGCTAGAGGCGTAGCCTCATTATTAATTTGTGCAAAAACAGGTACTGGGGTTTGTAAGAAACTTCCTGCTAAGATGGTTATCGCTAACCGCTTAAACCAGCCACCATCAGAAATCTGATGCTGCAAACTTTGACGGCGCACTGAATTTTTCTCCTGTTGAATTGAAGTAAGTAATTAGTAATTGGTTATTTGCCATTGATTATTTGTTATGAATAATTACAAGCAATACAGTCAGCACAAGTATGAAAAATTGAATTGCAACTATGACTTATTTGGATATTGATCGCGATAATAATCGGCGTTGCTAAATAAAATAATTCAAAGTTTATGCATAGGAGCAATTGATGCAACGCCTAAAAATTTCCCATCTAGTTAGCGTACTTGAACTTGATAAGTACCTTTAACTGTTTCTTTAGCTGCTACAGATGAGCCAAATTTCCAACGGATATGAGTGTAAGCGGTTGCTGGTGCTGGACGAGTTTCTTGTTTACCATTAGCAAGGGTGACTTTGATTGTTGGTTCTTCAACAAAGCTACGTCCGCCATCAATGCTGTAGGTGATTTTTGCACCTTGTTTATCGTTGACGGTAGCAGATTTTAGTACATACACCATTCCTTGGGGAATTGGTTGATTGATGGTGAGGTTCTTGACGGCTTTATCGCCATTATTACCACCTGTGACTGTATAACGCAGTACATCGCCTGGTTGGACAACAACTTTACCTTGCAAAGCTTGCCATGTAACTGTTTGTTTACCTTGGCTATCTTGTTGCACTAGTTTTTTTTCTGCTTCTAAGCGCAACTGAATTTGTGATTTTGTGGCATTTTGCGCGATCGCACTACTGGGCTGCCACAATGGTGTTAATACTAGTGAATGTGTAACAAAGGGTGCTACTGCAACGAGAGCAACTGCGCCAATAGTAGCCAGAGAAAAACCTTTCATAGATAATACCTGCTTTAATTTCAAAAATTCTGATTTCAACTGATATATAGGTTGGGTTGATGTAAATAAACCCAACCTACAGTTTCTTGTTAGTTCACCTTCCGTTGGAAAGTAAAGGTTCTTTGCACGCCAGGAGCAATTTGAACATTGATACTATTCACATACTTGGTAACGTCAGTATCCTGTGTAGTACCTGTTTGATCTCCAGTAGAAGCAGTACCAGCCGCACCTTTGAAATAAGTAATTGTGGCGCTGGCGGGAACAGAATCAACAGCAGAACCAACAATGTTACTGGTATCAATGATTCCGTTGATATCATTATCTAAAGCCCAATTACTGTTAGTGCCTAAAATGCCACTTTCAGTAATTACCAAACTGTTGACATTGAGAACAACGTTATTACTAGATGTACCGCTCACATTATCTTCACTAGCAATATTCTTGTAACGAATTTGATACTCGATAATGTTACCAGGCGCTGGAGTTCTGGGTACATCAGTAACACTAGTATTAGGATCGTAACCATTTGCAGCAGGTGTACTTTCAAAATCACCTTGACTAGCACCCACCGCAGGGCCTGTTCCTTGTA
Source organism: Calothrix anomala FACHB-343 (assembly GCF_014696435.1). Lineage (GTDB taxonomy): Bacteria > Cyanobacteriota > Cyanobacteriia > Cyanobacteriales > Nostocaceae > Aulosira > Aulosira anomala_A. Next base: position 22,125 of record NZ_JACJQG010000015.1, read on the forward strand.
AAATTCGCGAGAATTTCACCAATTTCAGGAAGCCAGTATATACACGGTCAATGGTGATATTAGTCATTTCACCAGCGTCTAAAGTTTTGTCACTATCAGCATCAACAAAGGCTGTAATGGGTACTGAGTAACCTTTTTCTGTATCTGTAGATAGTGGAGTTGTTGTTGGTAAGTCAACAGATACAGTGTAATTAGTTATACTATTAGCAGCAACAGTCAATGTCACAGATGTACCGCTAGTTAGAGTAAAACTACCAGTACCAGAACTGTCATAAGTATATGTTGCTGTATTCGATGCATTATTAGGATCGGTAATCGTTACTGTTGTACCTGTACGTAAATCTGTGGCTGTTGCTGGTGGTGTGGGTACTAAGACAATGGAAGCGGAAGAACTACCGCCATTCTGAACAGTGTTAGTAAAACTAACTACTGATGGATCGATAGTATTACCGGGTTTTGTATTGGCAGGAACAGCAGAAGACTTGTTGGTAAAGTCTGTATTATTATCGTTGGTAGGGCCTAAAGCTCCTGGTTGACCGTTAGGGCCATTGAGCAAGCTAGATGTATTAATTGTCAAAACATTGGCTTCACCAAGAGGCCCGCTACCATCGTTACCATTGTTAGTAGGTTCTGAGCCTGTGTTGGTTAAATCTGTAGAATCGTCGATATAACCGTCTTCTACATCACCAGCCGCTATAGTATCGGGAACACCGTCACCATTGCTATCAGTTCCCGGAAAGGTTGATGTACCAGGATTATAGTTACTGGGGTTATTGTCGCCTGATTCATCATATACTGGTAAATTATTACCATCCGTGCTACCAAACAATTGGGCGATGTTCGCAACAGTTAGAGGTGCTGTAGCCGTTGATTTAACTTTGACTTTGATGGAGAAGCCTGTAATATCTGTTCCATTAGCTGGAAGAGAAGTAATAGCATTTGTGTTGATGAAACCTACACGGGTGACATCTGCTACTGTATCACTAGCTTGTAACGCTCCACTATTAAAGCGTTTCCATTGGGCTGCGTTAGCATCTGTAGTTACAAGACTGGTAGTATAAACAGGTTCCCAATTTGCATTAGGTGCTGTAGGTACTGTACTTAAGTCTAATTCTGTTCCTGCAGGAATAGCATCAGAAATCAAAATTCGACTTTCCGATGGCACACTGTCTACACTAATTGGACTTCCCTTTAATGCAGAAGGTGTAATATTCTTGCCTGTAGGATCGCTATTTTCAACTTTTAAACTCAATCCGTAGGTAATAGTGTCATCGGTGATAACACTTGGGGTACTATTGTTGCTATAGTTGGTCTGAGTTTTCTTTAAGGTTGCTAAAGCATAATTTTTAGTACCAATAGTCTCCGTTTGTTTTGCGGATGCTTCTTTTTCTCCGCCTACGGGTACGCCATCTACATCATTCGTATCGCTATCATCTAAATCTTTGGTGCTAAGTTCTTCAGCAGGTGTGCTAACACTGGAAGGTTGGTTTTGAGTGTTAGGATCGGGTGTATTACCTAATTTTACTTCAATCGTTGTACCTGGTGTGGCAGCAGGATTAATAGTTACGGGTACACGAACTAATACAGTACCTACATCAACTGTAGTTGAGCCTATCTTTACACCTGGAGTATGAACTGGAACTGGATCATTTGTAACTGGGACACTGGTAGCGGAAATCCAGGTTTGACCACCATCTATACTATATTCTATAGTTCCGACTGTACCTGCACCTGCTGTAGATTGTGTCAGCGTGACTGCAGTAGGAATATTAAATTTGGTAGGATCGTTACCAACGTTGATAACTGCAAATTTGTAAGTTAACACGTCACCTACTTGGGGTGACGTACCAGCGGTGCTATCTTCTATACCAGCAGGTGTCACGCTAATACCTGTAACTTCTGCTACGGTGACGGTAACAGTGTTGGATGTAGAATTTATCGGTACATTTGGATTATTAGGATCTTCGTAAGTAGCAGTCGCGGTGTTGCTGATTGACTGTCCTGCTGCGGTTCCTTCTGCTAAGACTGGCGCAACAAACTGGAAAACTCCATTGCTTAATAATGCTGTTGCAACAAGCGCGCGAGAGAAATGGGAAGAATGTTTGATAAATCTCTGTTTTTTTGGCATGATGGAAGTGTATATATTCAATCAAAACTAGTCCTGCGATCGCACGCAGGATTTCTTTTTTGCAATGCAGTGAGAAATTGCGCAGTAAAAATAACCTAAAGCTGTTGGCTTTAGGAATGCATAATTGAGGGATTAATTATTGATTAACCTCAAATTTTATGACAGCAGATATACACAAATATTTTGCCCATAGTCATGAGTGCTGTGTTTGGGTATATCAACAATTGCACTCATACATCACCGGAAAATATTTGTATATTTTGTTTATGGTAACTAAAAATATACATTGTATAACTTGAATAATCTTCAGTAGAAACAATGATATTTTTTTTTGGAATAATAGAAATACGCCAAAAGATGCTATTTCTATTGATTGAAGGCAAATTTATCTTTTATGGAGATAATTACCTTATTGATGTCATATTAAGCCGGAAAAATGAAGAAAATCTGAGTATGTTTAGTTAACAATAGCTGTAGATATTTAGTTGGAAAATTTAATAAATATAAATAAAAAATAAATATTAAATCATGAAAATGAGGAAAATCTGAAGATAGGCAAAAGTTGCGCTAAATTCGGTTATGTAACAGGTTATTGACTGCACATTATTGTGATGAGGTTTGCAGGATTACGGAAATTACGGTGAAAGACCACAAATATGGAGGTAGAAAGGGGGATATTCTTGGTGATAATTCCTAGTCCCCCATGAAGATGCAAGTAATTCTAGATGCGATCGCTCGCTGTAACTCAAGATTAAATAGGTAAGCGATTAATATCTTTATTATGGCCAATTACTACCATCGCTGTACCCCTTTCTAAGCGCTTATTCGGTTCGGGATTAATGAGAAATTTACCATCATGACTCACAGCTAATAAATTCAACCCATAGCGATTACGCAGTTGCAATTCGGTGATAGTTTTACCATGAAATTCATCAGGAACAATCACTTCTACAATACTATTATCGGGGTCGAGGTCAAACCGCTCTAATATTGATGGTTTGGTGAGGGTGCGTGCTAAAGCACAACCTGCTTCGTATTCTGGAAATACTACATGATCTGCTCCCACTCGTTTTAATAATTTGCGATGAACTTCACTAGAAGCTTTAGCTACGACATGGGGAACGCCGCCTTCTTTGACATTTAATGTGGTAATGATACTTTCTTGAATATAGTTACCAATAGCGACAATAACAGTATCAAATTCAAAAATTCCGGCTTCTTTGAGCGCTGCAGATTCTGTAGAATCTAGTTGTAAAGCATGACCAACTATCTGCTCTGTTAATGCTTCGGAGACGCGCTTTTCATCGACATCTGTAGCTAGGACATCGTAACCTAATCTATGCAGTGTAGAACAGACAGAGCGACCAAAACGACCTAAACCAATCACTGCAAATTGATGGTTATCTTTACGTAAACTGCGAAAAAAGCTTAATGCTGACAGGTTCACAAGTTTTATCCTTAAATAGCGCTCCCTGGGTTTAGGGCAAAAAATTACACTGATAGCCAAAAATATCTGAAAAATATTTTGGTCTATCAGTGTAAATTTTATCAGGTTATTTCTGAGGTGTTATGGGGATTTATCAATGGCGAGATTGATTTTAATTATCCCACTAACAAGTTTTCTTCGGGGTAGTGAATGCGGGTAGGGCGCGGATCGCCAAGGATAGCAGACATCAACAGGAGAACGCCAACCCGGCCGACGTACATAGTAAGAATTAATATCAGTTTAGCTGCTGTGGAGACTGTTCCTGTAATTCCGGTTGACAGACCAACTGTAGCAAAGGCTGATACTACTTCAAAGAGAATTTGGATAAAATCCAATTTGGGATCGGTGAGGGAAATTAAAACTGTAGATAAAATCACCATGCCTACAGAACCAACTAACACGCCAACAGCTTTTAAAATGAGGTTGATTGCTATTTTGCGTTCATATAACAATACCTCTTCTTTACCTTGGAGAATTGATTGAGTACAACTGGTAAGGATTCTCAATGTTGTAGTTTTTATCCCGCCACCTGTACCGCCAGGACTAGCACCAATAAACATCAATGCAATGGTGATAAATAAACCAGCAGTGGTCATTTTACCAATATCAATTGTGTTAAATCCTGCGGTTCTTGGTGTCACAGATTGAAACCAAGCTAATAAAAACTGATCGCGTAAACTCATTCCGCCAAAGGTTTGAGGATTTCTAAACTCGATAGATAGAAAGGCGATCGTCCCAATAAACAGAAGTAATAATGTGGTGCTAGTTGCCACTTTAAAATCTAGGGATAAGATTTGACAGGCTGTTTTTTTTAAGAAGCGATCGCGTAACCACAGGTACATTTCTAAAATTACCTGATAACCAATTCCCCCAAAGATAATTAATATGGTGACTGTGAAGACTACCAGGGCAGATGATTGATAACCAATTAAATTATCTTTGAACAGGCTAAATCCAGCATTATTCCAAGAATTAACACTATGAAAAATTGCTAGCCACAATCCTTTATCCCAACCATAATTGGGGACAAATGCTGGTAGTAATAAAAACACTCCAGTAATTTCAAAAATTAGAGTAGTAGCAATAATTGAGCGAATTACTTGAGTGCTACCACTAATTCCCGTTCGGTCTAAGGCTTGTTGAATAGCGATTTTGTCTCGCAAGTCAAATTTGCGTCCAATCAGCAAAATCAAAAAGGTGGTGGTAGTCATGTAGCCTAAACCGCCAATCTGAACTAACATCGCTATAAAAACCTGACCCCAAAAAGAAAAATGGGTACCAGGATCGACTACCGATAAACCAGTTACACAAACTGCGGATGTTGAGGTAAATAGGGCGACAATTGGGTCATTCCACTGACCGCTAGCAGTTGAAAAAGGCAGCATCAGTAGGAGAGTTCCTACAGCGATGACAGCTAAAAAGCCTAAACAAATTGTACGGGCAACAGTCATACCGGGGTAAGATTCATAAATTTTAGTAAGGGGGTATATGCAAGGGGTTTAACCTAGCAAAAATCAAAAACACCCTTATTCAATTAAAAACACACATGGTAGCCTACGAATATGTTGATTTAAATTCTGTTTCGTCTTAACACTGCTTACTTCATGAGTGCAACAATTTACCAACAAATTCAGCAGTTTTACGATTCCTCCTCCGGTCTTTGGGAAGACATTTGGGGCGAACACATGCACCACGGCTACTACGGGCCGAATGGTACGCATAAAAAAGACCGTCGTCAGGCGCAAATTGATTTAATTGAAGAATTGCTAAATTGGGCAGAGGTAGAAACGGCGACAAACATTTTAGATGTAGGTTGTGGGATTGGTGGTAGTTCTCTATACCTGGCTGAGAAGTTTCAAGCTAGGGCTACAGGAATTACTCTCAGCCCCGTACAAGCCGCTAGAGCCACTGAACGGGCACAAGAGTTAAATTTGAGCGATCGCAGTCAGTTTCTCGTGGCTAATGCCCTAGAAATGCCCTTTGCAGACAATAGTTTTGACTTGGTGTGGTCGTTGGAAAGTGGCGAACACATGCCGGATAAAACCAAGTTTCTGCAAGAGTGCTACCGAGTACTCAAACCGGGCGGTAAGTTAATTATGGTGACTTGGTGTCATCGCCCGATTGACAATTCGCCGTTGACTGCTGATGAACAAAAACATTTGCAGGAAATTTACCGGGTGTATTGTTTACCTTATGTAATTTCCTTACCAGAGTATAAAGCGATCGCGGATCAACTCCCCCTACAAAATATCCGCACGGCTGATTGGTCAATGGCTGTTGCGCCATTTTGGGATTTTGTCATTGATTCGGCGTTTACTCCTCAGGCGATTTGGGGTTTATTAACTGCTGGTTGGACAACGATTGTCGGGGCGCTGTCACTAGGTTTAATGCGTAGCGGTTATCAACGCGGGTTGATTCGGTTTGGGTTGTTGTGTGGGAATAAATAATGAATCTGTTTTCTGGACAAAAGGCTTTTGGGGTGTGGGGTCGCTGGCTTTATGCTTTTTGGCAGTTTTCCCGCCCACACACAATTATTGGTACCAGTTTAAGTGTCTTTGCTTTGTATTTAATTGCGATCGCTGCTGGTAATAATGGTAATTTTTCCTTCACACATATTTTCGGAGCTTGGCTGGCTTGTTTCTGTGGCAATGTTTATATTGTGGGGCTGAATCAACTGGAAGATATTGAGATTGACAAGATTAATAAGCCACATCTTCCTTTAGCTTCCGGGGCTTTTTCGATTACCCAAGGCAAATTAATTGTCGCGATTACTGGCATTTTCGCATTAGTAATTGCTTTGTTTAACGGCCCTTTTTTATTCGGAATGGTAGCGATTAGTTTAGCTATTGGTACGGCTTATTCTTTACCACCAATGCGCTTAAAACGCTTTCCTTTTTGGGCAGCTGTTTGTATTTTTTCTGTACGGGGAACGATTGTTAATTTAGGCTTGTTTTTGCATTTTAGCTGGTTGTTACAGCAAAACCAATCGATTCCCGGCACAGTCTGGGTGCTGACGGTGTTTATTTTGGTGTTTACATTTGCGATCGCTATTTTTAAAGATATCCCCGATATGGAGGGCGATCGCTTATACAATATCACTACCTTGACTATTCAACTAGGGCCGAAAGCAGTCTTTAATTTGGCGCTTTGGGTATTGACTACTTGCTATTTAGGGATGATTTTAGTCGGTGTGTTACGTTTAGCTGAAGTTAACCCGGTTTTCTTAGTCATTACCCATTTAGTAGTGCTGTGCTTGATGTGGGTACGCAGTTTAGCTGTAGAGGTACAAGAAAAACGAGCAATTACCCAATTCTACCAATTCATCTGGAAACTGTTTTTCATTGAGTATTTGATTTTCCCTATCGCCTGTCTTTTGGCTTAGAAAAATGCAAGAAACCTTTCACGTAACTGATGTTTTGGCAATTGTTGCAGTAGTTTCTAGTATCGCTTTCCTGATTTATTTTGCTGTCAAAACTTTGCTGACTTCTAATTTATTTCAAAAGGGTGTCAATCTTTATCAACAGCAAGATTATCAAGGTGCAGAAGCGGCTTTTCGCCAAGTTATGGCCCAGAATTCTACTAATGATATGGTACGCTTGCTGTTAGGAGATGTTTTAAGAGAGCAAGGTAACATTGCAGAAGCGAAAGCATGTTATGAAGATGCAATTAGTCACAGTCCGAAAAATCCTCAAGGTTACTTGCGGTTAGCTAATGTGCTAATGCAACAAGAACAGCGCCAAGCAGCGATAGATAATCTGCAACAAGCGAAAGAGTTATTACAGAAGCAGCGTCAACCAGAAAAGGCTGAAAAAATTACTCAGCTTTTAGCCAAGATGAACGCGAAATTAAAGTAATAATATTCGCTGATAAAAACCCGCAACTCGTAGGGGCGGGGTTACCCCGCCCCTACAATTTGGCATAATTTATTTTTTGGAGTTCCCTTAGTATTTGTGCTAATTAACGAATTATTGAGAATTGCTATAAAAATTAATATTTAATTAAATAAATCAAAATATCTTCTATTGATATTGTAGAAAAAATTAAATTATGAAATGATTTGCAGATTACTCAGGTCAGCTTAACTAAAGATATAGGTATATTAGCAACTATGCTCAAAATTCAAACTCTGCTACCTGCGGCGATTATTAGTTTATGTTTGACTCAGGCTAATGTTGCTTGGGCGACAAATGCTAGCCTAGATTCTCCAAAATTAGTGAATTTATCTCAAGTAGGAAGGGCGGAAAATAAAAAAGCGATCGCTAGTTTTGAACAGGGGATTAATCTCTATACACAAGGCGATTTAAAAGGCGCTGAAGCGGCTTTTCGGAAAGCGATTGAAATTGAACCTAACTATGCACAGGCTTATATTGGTTTAGGGAATACCCTTGACGATCAAGGTAAACCCCAAGAAGCGATCGCGAGTTATCGTCAAGCAATTAGTATTAATCCTAAAGATCCTGATGCATACTTGCATTTGGGGTTGACTTTTACAAGGCTTAATCGCCTAGATGATGCGATTGCAGAATATCAAAAGGCGATCGCTATTTCGCCCACAAATGCCGAAGCTCATTATAAATTAGGTAATGCTTTATACTATCAAGATAAATTAGCCGCAGCGATAGTTGAGTTTGAGACGGTGATTCGCCTAGAACCCAAAAGTCCGCTAGGGTATACGGCTTTAGGTAATGCTTTGTACGATCAAGGTAAAATTCCAGAAGCGATCGCTCATTATCAAACGGCGATTAAACTTGAACCTAAGTATCCTGAAGCTCACTATCGCTTAGGAATTGCTTATTACGAACAAGGTAAATTAGACGCGGCTATTAGTGAATATACGGAAACTATTCGCCTAGAACCGAACTATGCGCCAACTTACGCAAGATTGGGTAATGCTTTATACGCTCAAGGGAAAGCAGAAGAAGCGATCGCACAATACAAAAAAGCCATTAGCCTCAATCCTAAATATACACCTGCTCGCTATTATTTAGGTAGTGCGTACCAAGATTTAGGTAAGCTGGAAGCAGCGATAGAAGAGTATCAAGCAGCGATTCGCCTAGAACCGCAACAGCCTTTAGGATATAACTTATTAGGAAATGTGCTGTACGCTCAAGGTAAAACTGAAGCTGCGATCGCGCAATACAAAAAAGCTATCAGTCTCGATCCTAAGTATGCAGAAGCTCACTATGATTTAGCTAGAGCTTTATATGAGGGGGGTAAATTACCAGAAGCTGCTGCGGAATATACAGAAACCATTCGCCTAGAACCCAATCATAGCCGAGCTTATACAGGTTTGGGCAATACTTTGGATGATTTAGGTAAACCCCAAGAAGCGATCGCGCAATATAAAAAAGCTATTAGTTTAGATCCTAACTCTGCGTTCGCTTATTATAATTTGGGCGTCACTCTCAGCAGACAACAGCAACGAGATGAAGCCGTTGTTCATCTCAATAAAGCTAAAGCATTGTTTCAAGCGCAGGAAAACAAAGAAATGGTTGAGCGCGTTGAACAGTTACTTCAAAAAATCAATTCGCAAATAAATTAAGCAACGATTAACAAGTAAAAAGTAATACCAATTTAATATGAAGTTGCATATATCTAGATCCCCCTAAATCCACGCCACTTGCTTCAAGTCGGGAAACCCGCCCAACGCAGTGGCTCCCCTTAAAAAGGGGGACTTTGATTCTTTTCCCCCCTTTTTAAGGGGGGTAGGGGGGATCAATAAGTATGAAGATACAGCCAAAAACTTTTCAAACATCCTCTTATACCAATTCAAAATTCAAAATTCAAAATTACAGCAGTTTTCACCTAATTGAACCACATCTGTCGTAGTCGTAGGGGCACGGCACCAGTAAAATTATTGTATGTACCAAAAGATTATCGATGCCGTGCCCCTACTTTCTTTTGCCTTTTAACTTTTTACTTTTGCCTTGTTTGGTATCAACCCAGCAGTTTACCCACTATGATCGCAACCAGAGACAACCTCACCCCAGACGATTACTTTGCTTGGGAAGCTACCCAACTGGAAAAACACGAATACATCGATGGTAAAGTTTACGCCATGAGCGGCGGTAGCGTCAATCACGGTCGTATTGCCAAATCTTTGAATTAGAGAATGGGGAATGAAACAAAAGCATGACAAGTTGGGAAAGTACGATCGCACTTTTCAACGATTTAAGTTAACAGCATTTGGCGATCGCATTCAATCAGCTTGAAGGCGAAACCCAAGGAAGTTATCAGGCTGTTAATACCTGCTTTGCTGCGACTTCCATCAGTTTCTCGCTGCTATCTCGTCCTTGTTTTAGTTTTGCTTCTAGGGTATCGCAGAGTGACATCAGGCGATCGCATTTCTCTACAATGCGTTTTTGTTCTGCGAGGGGGGAAGGGGAACCGGGATGCTTTCACATCTACTTTTATTGAGGTAAGAAATGGTAGTAGATGTGGCAGTAGATTCTAAAAAATTTGTTTGGCTTTTGATGACGTAGGCAATATATTCAGGACATAGCCCCTTCGGAATGACGAAACCATGAATTTGCTGGTTAGTAACTACATCTTGTTCAATAACTGCAACCAACCCAAAACGCCCGACACAACTCATTAGTACACTACCTTGCGGAATAATACGAGCGTTATATTCGATAATTTCTTCTTTTGATAAACCTAAACCTGAGTGATTATTAAGTAGCTTTATACCCTTATCATCAAAGTTAGATAAAGTAATCCAAGGAAATTCGCCAGAAAAGGATCTTGGTTTATCTCGATTAGGAACAACTGAGCCGCAAATAACACCAATCCTAGTTAAAACCCATTGGTTTGGAATTTTATAAGGAATATCATTTAAATTAATAGGTGTCAGCTTATCTGATTTTAAGAAGACTTTATTTTGAATCATCTGCTGTTTTTCAGCTTGAATTTTCTCCAACAAAATTGTTGCAGGCTCATCATTTGGATTTTGCCGCACAAGTTTACCACGCACAGCCAATTGCAAAATTATTTCACGCAGCTTTATAACTGCATTTGGCGCATCAGTCAACAATTCAAAATTTTGAAAAAATGTATCTACTTTCATTTAAACGGATTCACAATTTGTAATTGACTATCTACCACTAACCCATCCTCGCGCATTTCTCACAAGCAGTAGGGGCGGGTTCACAGATATGCTCAATCATTGACGATAATATCGCTAAACCCGCCCCTACAGACTCTTGCACATCTACCGCGATATCTAAATGTAGCATCCCATCTTTATCTACATAAGAGTTGATTTTGATACTTTGCATAGTTTAATTACCTTCATTGCCATAATGTAGGGGCGGGTTCACAAATATGCCCAATGATTGACGATGATATCGCTAAACCCGCCCCGATATTCATGCATGATACATGATTATTAACAATTAAAATTAATTTGGTTAACCTGCCCATATATATGTGAACAACACCTTAATACATCATTACCATTTAGATGGATTATTTGGATGTAATTCATCCTGTTCCCAGTACAAAGGATTATTAATTATATATTCACGAATATTTTGTAATGCTTCTTCATTGCGAATAATACGTTCATAATAGTTACGCTGCCAAACGGGTATACCTTTTGAATCTCTTAACTGATTAATACGACGAGCCGAAGAAGTTTTAAAACTTTGTACAATTTCTGATAATGGTTTACTGCCTGATTCTTTTAATTCAATTATTCCATGTATGTGGTTAGGCATAATTACAAATTCATCTAACTGTACATTACTAAATTTATTAGCCATAAAATTCCAGTTATATTGAACCACTTGGCCATAACGACTTAATTCAATATACGTAGGGGCAGGTTCATTGATATCATCGTTAATATTGGATAATCTTTGCGAACCTGCCCCTAACACTTCTCCTAATAAACATTCACGTTGCCAAATACAAAGGGTTATAAAATACATCCCTGTCTGTGTATAATCATAACCTGGCAACCTGATTGATCTACGATGATGTTTATCGGGATTATATTTCATAATTTATCTTATTGATTTATTTTTATAAATTGTGGTTTTCGGGGCGGGTTTACCCGAATCATCGTGAATAATTGAGGATATCCGTGAACCCGCCCCTACCCGAATTGTCGTGAATAATTGAGGATATCATCATCGTTGTAAATCGTGGTTTTCGGGGCGGGTTTACCCGAATCATCGTTGATAATTGAGGATATTGGTGAACCCGCCCCTACCCGAATCATCGTTGATAATCAATGATATCAGTAGGCATCCTCAAACACCTTACCAATCATCCGCCCACGCGCATCAGTTGCGGTAGTTCTCAATTCTTTGAGAGTTTTAAATAAAGCATTATCGACAAAATCTAATAAAGCATCTCCGGTGATACCTTCCGCATCTGCTGCCCAGTTACGCCAACGCAAACCTTCAGGAATCGGAGATTTATAATTATCCTCTAGCAGTTCATATTCTTCTTCACGAGCATCAAAAACTTTGAGGAATATCATCCAAACTAACTGGCTGATGCGTTGCGCGTCACCATCAACGCCCGCATCCTTCCGCATGATATCTTGAATAGTCTTAATTGTAGTGCTGATTGACATAATAAATGATGATTAGCAATGAATAATATGAATTTTGTAGGGGCGGGTTAACAAATATTATTCACTATTAGCGATGATCTTGGTGAACCCGCCCCTACATGGCGATAACGGTAAGGGCGGGTTAACAAATATTATTCACTATTAGCGATGATCTTGGTGAACCCGCCCCTACATGGCGACATCATAAATTTCGTGTTTTAATTCTTGCAAAATTTTTAAATAATTCTGCTTACCACCAAAAATCTTAATTATCTCTAACGGCGTGCCTAAATCGCTGATGGGTTTCACCTTCAACACATCTAAACTTTCAATATCTTCAATTCCCTCATCAGCATACTTATCCAACAAAGCATTTAAAACCGTTCTGGCTTGTTCGCCATACTTGCTAAAGTAATTACGCTTGCGGACATTATTCGCTCTTTCTTTGCGTGTTAGTGGCGGTTGATCAAAAACAACGTGACAAATTAAATCTAAGGGGTCAAAATCCTTACCAATCTCTTTCTCTAACCCTTCCCAAGGTACACCCAGTTCTTGTAATTCTTGAATAATAGCCTGCTTCTGCTCGCTAGAGTGCCATTTCTTCAAGAACGCATCTAACGAAGCGTACTCCTGACTAACTGTTTTGCGAGTATAGTCCTTAATCGATTCCGTAATCAGCTTACCGTCTTTGCCGTGGTATTGCTCGCGAATAAATGCAACCGCCACCTCTTCATCTGCAATTACATACTTTTCTCGCTTTTGCTTGCGGGTAAGCTCACCATCATCTATGATTTCCCCATCATCCCCATTATCAGGCGGATTAATTGGGTCGTTGGGTCTAGGCTGATAAATTTGTACAGGTTCATCATCAAAATCAGGATCAGCAAATAACTGAGTCGCTTTTTTAAAATCGATAATAGTGAAGAACATTTTGCCATAGTCTTCATCAATGCGAGTTCCACGACCAACAATTTGCTTAAATTTAGTCATAGACAGGATGCGCTGATCTAAAACAATCAACTTGCAAGTCTTAGCATCAACACCAGTCGTCAGTAACTCAGAGGTAGTCACAATTGTGGGATATTTACTTTCCGGGTCGATGAAATTATCTAATTCTGCCTTACCTTGAGCATCATCCCCAGTAATGCGCATAATGTAGCGGTTATTCTCTGCTACCAAATCAGTATTTTCATTCACCAATGCTACCCGCATCCGTTCCGCGTGTTCCGTCGTCTCACAAAAAATGATAGTCTTGGCAAAGCGATCGCTTGATTTGAGATAATCTGAAATAATCTGCGCCACTAACTCTGTACGCTTCTCTAAAACCAAAGTTCTATCAAAATCTCGCTGATTAAATACTTGGTCGGGAATTTCTTTACCATATTTATCCCGTTGTCCTGGTTTTGGTTTCCATCCACTCAAATCTTTATCTAAGTCAATGCGAATCACTTTGTAGGGAGCTAAAAACCCATCTTCAATCCCTTGTTTGAGCGAATAAATAAAAAGTGACTCACCAAAATAAAAGCTGTTAGAAACTTCTTCTGTTTCCCTGGGAGTAGCCGTTAAGCCAATCTGCGTAGCACTGCTAAAATATTCCAAAATCTCTCGCCATGCCGAATCCTCAGCCGCGCTTCCTCTATGGCATTCATCTATAATAATTAAGTCAAAAAAATCTGGCGAAAACTGGCGATAAATATTTTTCGCTGCTTCATTTCCCGTTACCGCTTGATACAGCGAGAGATAAATTTCATAAGATTTATCTACCTGTCGCTGCTTAATTTTGGTCATTCTTGCACCAAAGGGTTTAAAGTCATTAACTCTAGTTTGATCAACCAAAATATTCCGATCTGCCAAAAACAGAATACGCTTTTTCGCTCCCGATTTCCACAACCGCCAAATAATTTGAAAAGCTGTAAAAGTCTTACCCGTACCCGTCGCCATGACTAACAAAATGCGATTTTGTCCTTTAGCGATCGCTTCAATTGTCCGGTTAATGGCAATCTGTTGATAATAGCGTGGCTGTTTTTTATCAGGACTGGGGTAATAATCTTGAGCCACAATCGGCTGAATTTCCGAGTCAATCCCCTTCCAATCGCAATATTTCTGCCAAAGTTCCCCCGGTGTCGGGAATTGATTGAGGGGAATTTCCCGTTCTCGCTGTCCTTTGGTGATAGTGCGATCGCACATCATAAAAGCGTCGCCATTGGAACTAAAGATAAATGGTACATCAATTAGTTCGCCAGTTGCGATCGCTTGTTGCATTCCCGCGCTAACACCATGATTATTATCTTTCGCCTCAATCACAGCCAGAGGTACACCTGGTTTATGATACAGCACATAATCAGCGCGTTTTTGCTCACCGCGACTCGCAAGTTTACCCCTCACAATCACCCTACCCTTTGTCAGCGTCACCTCTTCCCGAATCTGAGTATTGATATCCCATCCCCGACTAGTTAGAGCAGGTGTAATAAACTTTGTACAGATATCACGTTCACTCAAAGATTTCTTGTCAATTGCTTCTGACATAAAAGGGTAGGCTTTCAGTTACGAGGATGCTAAGTATAATTCTACGCCTCGACTCGCCTATTTTTCAGGATTCAGCTATGTAATCACCACATAGCCTCTATATTCAAAGTCAAATTAGCTACTAAAAATTGTCACGACGACAGCTAATTTGGCTCAAATATAAAAATTTGTCACTGTACATCTATATATAAAGTGACTGTGACTTTAACCATAAGCTTGCCGCAACTGGAACCATAACTTTGCCGTCAACAAAGCTATAACCCTCATTCTTACCTCAGCTAATTTTGGATGAAATTGACAGTTTGGAACCATAACTTTGCCGCTAGTCCAAATTGGAAGGATAAGCTTGCCGTGAGTCCAATTAAGCATAGAAGTAGGAAAGCCAGCCTCCAGAGGAGAAGCTTCGCTAACGCACTTCCACATTGATTTATACTGCCACTCAATTCGATGCCAGGGACTTTCTCCATAACAACCACATAGCCAAATACATTATTGGCTCATAAGTTCAATCAATTCGCTCACTACAGTCTCTGGATCATTTTCACAAAGGTCGGCATCAAATCTATGAATTCTTACCCCACTGTGTTCAAATAGTCTTTCTCTTTCATGTTCCTTTGCCCGTTTTTGAGGCAAGTGCCAATAACCATCGATCTCCAAAATTGCCCACTTGAATCCTTTTGCTGTGGGGCAACAAACTAAGAAATCAGGCTCAAAGCTTTTATGATATCGTCCCAAACGCATCAAGCTGTTTGGTAAGTACATTAATCCTCGATTCTCAAGTACCTGTGCTACTTTTATTTCAGTACGAGAACGGAAACGCATTGTTTTCCATTTATATATTTTCTGGTTAGGGAACAGTAAACAAGAGTGATTTATGCCTAAATTTTCATATATCGTTCCCTGAAAGTTTGTGCTAGTAAGATTAGCACCGTCAATCAGACATTGATTTAAATTAGCATTTTGCAGATTAGCATTACTCAAGTCTGTTGCTTGAATATCAGCGTAGGCTAAATTTGCTTCAATTAAAGAAGCTCCTCTTAATTGAGAGCTAGTTAACTTTGCTTTGAATAAATTAGCTCTATCCAATTGAGCTAGAGTTAAATCAGCCGCAACTAATTTAGTGTCGGTAAGTATAGATTCAGTAAGATTTGCATAACTAAAATCAGTTTTAGAAAGAAAAGCGTGATTGAAGTCAGCAAGAGTCAGGTTGGCATACCTCAATACGGCTTCCTCAAGAAAAGCACTTTCACCAATCACACCCTTCAAATTCGCAGCAGTAAATCTTGCACCCCGCAAGTAAGCTACTGCCAAGTTAGCTTGTTCTAAATCGGCATCATTTAGCAAAGCCTTAAACATAAAAGCGCATTTAAAGTCGGCTTGTTGCAAGTTTGCGCCTACTAAGTTAGTACCCATTAGATGGGCTTCCCTGAGTTTGGCTCCAACCAGTCGTGAGCCTTGCATATTCGCACCTGAAAGATTGGCTCTTCTTAAGTCAGCACCAGAAAAATCTACTTCGACTAAATTAGCTCCACGCAAGTCAGCTGCTACTAAGGAAGCACCAACAAAATTTTTCTCTCCAGCAGCTAGCCGTTGCAGATTCAATGCAACTTCTTGTTCCTGTTCCATGCAAACTAATTTTTCGGTTTTGGAATGCTCACAGCAAAGCCACCCTAAGACAACTAGAGTGGCTCAAAACATATCACTGTGCTATTGACATTTGGTTTAACTTCTGAGTTAACGCTTCTTTTTCTCAAGTGAACACAGTGCATTTCTCAGTTCATTAGGAATATCCTCAAAATGCTCTAGCAAGAAGTCCATTAAAGCGAGATGGCGCAAGTCTACAATGAGAGGCGACCGATAATTATGGCCTCTTCTAAACCAACGTTGCACGGTAGAGACTGAGCGAGAACAGATTAAAGCCAGCATTTCATAATTGACTTGCCACTTCGAGTAAAACTGTTGGGGAGTCATTCCTAAGCGACAGTTAGCGTAAAGCTGAATCAACTTTTGCTCTCGTTCAGTTATGGGACGAGTTTTGTTCATGATGCTTCTGCTGGCGCGAAAGGTTCGAGGTCTTCTTCCCAAGCCGTATCAGCAATTGTCCAGGCGGCGCTAGGACTATCTTTAGCCAGCCAAATCAGGTAGCGCCACATCCAACAACAGCGATGGGGTGCAAAGCTGTAAAATCTGCCGATCGCAATTCCCCAATCTGTGACATCATCAGACGAAACCCAGCGTAGTTTGTCACCGTACAAAAAGCGAGGTATTTCGACGTTTGGGAAATGATTTGGTAGCTCAATCGACGGCGGCGGGATTTCTACATTAATTTGACTTAGCACCAAATCTGATTTGCCTTGCTCAATAGCGCTTAAATAACTGGCGATTAAATTACTTTCAAGGCTATTAGTTAACCTTTGGATGAGTATTACTGCTAGGTTTTCTAGTTCTTGTCTCTCCACCAAGTATGCTGCATCAAAATTTGGATGGGAAAAATTGCTTAACCGCGATAGTAGTTCTGTAATGCCAAAGTCATCTAAAGCCTGTTGATAAATATCCGAGCGATCGCGTTGAACACTCACAGGGTTTACCATAGATAAAATCTCCTTGAATGGGGAAACCAAAAGCCAGCGTCAGCCGTGGAAAGTTGGGCGCTGGCTTTTGCACAGGCGATTGCATGGTTTGGCAACTAAGCGATCGCCTTTGTTTTGTTACTCTATTGTAGTTATTTGTTATTACTAAATCAAGAGCGTCACTACAAAATTTTCCAAACCCTGCAAAATTGAGGTAAATAGAGTTATTACAGATTTAGGGCTTGAAGCAATAACTAATATGGCAAAGCGTCAGACAACAAAGCTGAACAATCAAATTATCGTCAGGATGGACGATGAGACCAAGGAAGCTTTTATGAATAAAGTTCAGTCTGAAGGGAAAACAGCTTCGGAATTAATCATGGGATGGATTCGTTCTTACCTTGCAGAAGAACGTCACGAAGTACCTGATTTAAGCGCAATTCATCAAGACTTAGAGAATTTAAAGCAGCAAGTTGCAGTAATTCAAAACGAACTCTTGGGAAAAATCGCAGCCTGAGAGATGAAAATGATTCTCTCAGGCGATGGATAGACGAAATCATTAATTCTGCACCCAGGATTCCAAAAGACCCATCAGACACATGACGAGTTTGGTTTTCTTAAAGGAAAACTTGTTATTACAGGTATATATACATAGTAACTAATAATAGTGTTTGCGATGACAATGAGGACAATTTTGCACAAGAAAATGTTGATGTATTAACAAACTCTGACATCTTTAAATTTTTCTCAAAATTTCCATCTATGGCAGCCATATTAATTCAAAGTGAGGAATATGTAGACTTAACGTTTAAGCTAAGAGGCGCACCGATTCCTCTTGATAATGGTTATGTTATCTATAGCGCATTGTCCAGGATTTGTCCTATCCTTCACGAACTAGAGTCTATTGGGATTCATCCGATCGCCGGAATCCCGACCAGGAACAAGTTGCTTGAACTTACTGCTCAATCTCGTCTAAAAATTCGGATTCATCATCAACAAATTCCTTTAATTTATCCTTATTTAGCGGGGCAGGCTTTTCATATAGGACAAAATTCTTATCAACTAGATATTCCCGACTACAAACCGTTAATTTCTTCAGAAAGTGTCTATTCCAGATTAGTCGTAATTACAGGGTTTCAAGATTCTACTAACTTTATTGAAGCTGTTCAACGGCAACTAGATAATTTAGGAATACAAGGAAAAATTGAACTTCTTACCAGACAAGATGGAATACCTCAAAAAAGACAATTAACCATCAATAAACAAGGTAAACAGTTTAAAGTTAGAGGACTTGGCGTAAAAATAAGCGAACTCAACCCAGAAGATTCCTTAACTTTGCAAGAACAGGGAATTGGTGGGAAACGAAAGATGATGTGTGGAATATTTGTTCCAGCGACTCGCAGCCAGGAAGAAGAAGAAACCTCATGATAGTCCCTACCCAACCCAAAATTTCCCTATCTCTCGATGCTGCGGATACGACAATAATGCACCGCGTCGGAATGACCGGGCTTTACATGACTTTAAAGCGATTAGAAAAGCAATATCCCTCATCTCGTCAACGCGGAGGACATATATCATGGTCTTTGACTGCTGATACTATTGAATTATTCTGGCAAGGAAGTGATTTAGTTGCCCTATCTTGGTTAATTAAGGAGTCTTTTCAATTAGATGATACAGGTTTAATTCATTTAGCAGGATTAGACAATGATGCAATATATTTAAGTCAGAAAATCCACATTCATGAGGGAATATGTGCTATTTTCCTACGACTTAATAAGTTTTATCAAGCAGGAGAGATAGTTAACACTGAACTAACGGTTGAAGAAAAAAAAGTCGAGTATCAATATAAATCCCTAAGTTGGTATGCACATCAAACCTTTGCAGAGAAGTTATGCGAGGTAGATACCCAACAACTCAGACATGATTATGTTCAAATAACCAGTTGGTTGTATTTAGGAGGGATTGTTCGCCATGCGAGGACGCAGAATACTACAAAACTGGAAGAGAAACCTGAATACGCCTTAGCATTATTATTTGTACCAGTAGTTTGTCATTATTGCGTACTTCATATTCCATCAGAAGACTTGAAGGAAAAGAAACCCCATCGCTACCTGGTGGTGATTCCAGAAATCAAGGATTTTGAAGATGCTTCTCAAAGAAGATGGCGATTACAGCAATTAGAAACTAAACAGCTTCATGTTAGTAGCGTTGGTGAAGCAGGATTACTTTATTACAGCTTAGACGATATTCAGCCTGAAGGCGATTACTATCAAGCTTGTCAAGTTTGGTTATATGAAAAAATCAATCAAGCTTCTCGTCAAAGGACATTGATGAGTATAGAAGAAATTAAAATTGATAAGAATAATTTAATCACCTACCAACAAGTTCAAAAATACTTTCAAACCAATTATCAGAAGCTTAAATCTAAGCAAATTTTTATTAAAGTGAATCCGATTCGCTCCATAATTGCTGATAATTTAGTACAAGGAATTCATTGGTGGTCTAATTTTTGGGAAAA
This sequence comes from Calothrix anomala FACHB-343, assembly GCF_014696435.1. GTDB lineage: Bacteria > Cyanobacteriota > Cyanobacteriia > Cyanobacteriales > Nostocaceae > Aulosira > Aulosira anomala_A. The sequence goes on from NZ_JACJQG010000015.1 coordinate 41,916, forward strand.
ATTTGTAATAGAGGATTCAAAAGGATATTTATTTAACCAAATATTTCCTAATCGAGAAGGATTCATAATAATGACAGAAAATAGTGAAGAAGACAGGCAGTATCTTATTTTTATTAAGGTATTTCAGCAAGCTATGAAGGGCAACTTTGCTAAAATGTATGCCAAAGCAGAGTCAGGGAAAGACCCTCCAATTAAAAAGAAAGTTGAACGATTAAGAGCAGAGCTAAACTGTTGTTATGATGAATTGTCGTTTAAGGAATATTTGTCCGAGTTTTTAGTAAGAGGAGGATTAAATAAGTATTTCAATGAACACCAAGAAGAGATTTTACTATTAATTAAAAAATCATCTTGGCAAGAATTAAGAATTTGGTCATTGTTAGCGATCGCCAGTTATAAACCCAGAGATAATTCCACAAATGGTGGTGATAATTTATTCCCAAGTAATCAAAAACTTGAAGGAGTGAATGATGAGTCAGAAGAAGAATGATAATAATATTCCCAATTATTATCTTTATGGAACAGTCCTCACTCGTTACGGTTTAGCTTCCTTAAATCATGACATGAGACGAGGAAATAAGACTACTCTGCAAAAAGGCTATTGGAATGGTAAGATTCATTCTTTTGTAGGTTCAAGTGCAATTCGTTGGGCGTTACGTTTTTATCTTCAAAAGCAAGGTTATTTAGTAAATCGAGTTTGGGATGAAGACGAACATATTAATAGGTTAATAAGTGAAGATTTCGACCCAGAACAATTTTATGATGATGATATTTTTGGGTTTGCTTTATTAGAGTCTGCGGAAACAGAGTCGGAGACTTCGCCAACAAAAAGAAAAAAGAAACAAACAAAAACCAGTACTCCGAATCAGCGAATGGGTGCTTTAGCGATGAATATGGCTGTTTCGCTAACGCCTTATGATGGTGCAATTAAGTTAGGGGTAAAAAGTGGCAGAGAAAAGGATAGCACATCGCTTCATTTTACAGAATATCATGCAACTCGATATCAATATTATTTTGGAATTAATGCCAATCACCTCAAAGATTTTTCGCGAATTTTACCTCTGATAGATGGGATTATAAATCTGCCCAAGGTAGGAGGAAGTAGTAATATTTTTAATTATCCTTTCTGTCCCGATAGTTTGGTATTTCAATGGACAAATCATTTTGCTTCATATATTTCCTATTGCTTTGAATATTGCGCTCCTAAGAGTAAGGAAGCAAAATTTACAAAAGAATTTATAGATGAAGTGGAATGCGGACAAATTGACCCTACTCAGTTGTGGATTGGTGGAACAATTGTGAAGCAGTTACAGCAATTAGATAATTTTGAGAGTTCTCCTTTTAAGAAGGCGCATATTTATCGGAATCGAAATGAACTGCTTGAAGATTTGAAAACAGTCATTAAAAAAGATTTGGGGTTAGAAGAATCAAAATGACTGCGCCATTAATTCTCTATTTGGATGTTCCCTTTGTGACTTTTCGGGAGTCCCATGCAAGGGAAATGGGAAAAACCTACCCTGTCCCGCCTCCAGCAACAGTGTATGGGATGTTGTTGTCTTTGGTAGGAGAAAAGGATGTCTATCGCCACTGTGGGGTAGAATTGGCGATCGCAATGTTATCTATCCCCAAAAAGTCGCGAATTTTGCGTCAAATGAGACGGTTTAAGAATGCAGATTTTAGCCATCCAGAGAATAGTATTCCCTGTTATCAAGAAATTTTGTCTAATCTCAAGTGTTGGATTTGGGTTCGTTCTGATGGGGAGAAGATACAACCAAGTTTAAGGGAGAGAATACAGTTAGCGTTTGACCATCCTGAGCTAGTAAGACGGTTTGGTTGTTTATTTTTGGGAGAAAGTGACCAGTTGATTAAAACGATCAAACTTGTCTCAGAAGATTATCTACAGGGGGTGAGACAGTGGGTGATTAGGGATAATCGAGGAAGGTTAACCTTACCTTATTGGGTTGACCATGTGGGGTCAAGAAATACTCGATTTTTGAGGTATCGGATTAAGGAAATGCCAAGCTCACCACCTCCTGATTTGGCGTGGACGATGATTCAATCTCCAATTTGACAAGTATCTCTGATGGGAAAGGGAATTTAGGGTAAAAGAATAGTGGAAAGGTTTACGCGGTAAGGGATATGGTAATTGAGGCAAGGAACAAGGTGCTTGCCATTTTTGGGAAAGTTTATCGGCACTTGGTTTGAGGGGCTGAAAGTAAGGGAAACTTTAGTAAGTTTTGTGTTTTTGGTTTCTCGATCTGAAAGGTACTTGTAAGATAGTAAATGAGCCTTGCTCAGTTAAGGGTTTTCACCTTTGCTGTGATTCGTGGCTTGATGCCGTTAGGCGTTGCTCAAACATAACAACGGGCTACACCAGCAAACCAATCTGATAGAGTGATTCGTGGCTTGATGCCGTTAGGCGTTGCTCAAGTTGAACCCCAGGTTTGCGCGATAGCTGTTAGTCCGTGATTCGTGGCTTGATGCCGTTAGGCGTTGCTCAATTTCTTATCCTTGGTTCCCTGTGTGCAAGGCTTAAGTGATTCGTGGCTTGATGCCGTTAGGCGTTGCTCAAATTTCTTTTTCCATCCTTGAGGGAGGCTTGGGATATGTGATTCGTCGCTTGATGCCGTTAGGCGTTGCTCAAGTAAGGTTCCCTACCTCGCCCAAGGTTGCTATCCAGTGATTCGTGGCTTGATGCCGTTAGGTGTTGAGCAATGAGATACAGGTGAATTAAGGTTGTGTTTACCACAAATTCCTCTTCAACAACTACTTTGACTAGAAATTTTTCCCATTGCTCAATTTGATGAAGCAGTTCTAACCTGCGATAGCTACTTAGTGCAAATGAAGCAGAGAGAATTTCTATGCATACAAGAAAGAGAGGTAAATTGAATCACCTCTCCAAGCGATGGGATAGGTTCTTGTGTTTTATGCTACGTCGGCTACAAGTAAGCCATTAACAGCGATGATGATTATTTGTGCTGCCAAAGGAGTGTCACAGCATTGCCTGTCATCCCTATTACAGGGTTGTGCTACCCATTTCCCCTAGAGATTTTGTTAGAAAGTGCCAAGTAGTTGAGAACCATTCCAGACTTGATACAGTTCACCCAAGTTATCTGGTACTGAGTAAATTTCAATTTCTGGTAATACTGGGTCGGCAAGTTGGTCAATTATTCCTCAAACTCTGATTCAGCTAAGGTTGAGTGTTACAAAAATTTATAGATATTAAGCAGCTACCAGCCATTGATAGAAATTTTCGTCATTCGCATCAGATGGCTGGTAATTATCTATGTAGTTATGTATAAATGAATTAGAGTTTTGTTTTAAATTCTCATTCTTCGGTAGGGTGATCCCAACAACAGAATATGGTAAAGGCAGACTAACGAAGGCAAAACTCAGTCACTTTTAGGCAGAAAAAGCAAAAGATGCCGCGAAACGAGCAACAAACGTGTCGAGAGATTATTGAACCTGCCTTAAACCAGGCAGGCTGGGAGTTTGACAGGGAGGTGGAGATTGGCCCTGGTAAGGTAAATTTGAGTGGGGAGCAGATGTATGACCCGACACAAAAGATTGTTGCTGACTACGTGCTGCGTCTGTCACGGATGCCTTTGGCAATTTTAGAGGCAAAGGCTGAACATAAGCCTGCTGCTGATGGAATGCAGCAAGGATCGCGTTATGCCCAACGGCTAGGGCTGCGGTTCTCAATTGCTTCTAATGGACAAGAATACATACTCACTGATAATCATACAGGTGCTTATCAGCGGTTAACTCAGGTTCCTACGCCTTGGGAAATTTTAGATCGACTGGGACGCTCCAACATTGATTGGGATGCATGGCAACCTGTATTTGAGTACCCCTGGTATGAAGATCAGATTACTCGCCGCAGAGTGCGCCCATACCAGGAGATGGCTATCTTTGAGACGCTCGACCGCTTTAGCCAAGGAATGACCCGTGTTCTGCTGTTAATGGCGACAGGTACAGGCAAAACCTTCACTATTTTTCAATTAGCCTGGAAGCTGTTGCACGGTAATGTGTTGCAGAACAACAGAATTTTATTTGTCACCGATCGCAATAGTCTTAAAGATCAGGCTTACCGGGCGTTTGCAGGATTTGCTTCTGATGAACGGGTGGTGATTGATAAGAATACGGTACGTCGGAACCAGCACCAGGTTGGCAAGCTTTTCTTCGCCAATTATCAGAACTTGGATGAAGAATTCAATGGTAAGAAAATTTACGAGTATTTTGAGCCAGATTTCTTCGATCTGGTAGTAGTGGATGAATGCCATCGTTCTGGATTTGGCGACTGGTTTGGGGTATTAGAGTATTTCGGCTCTGCTTACCAATTAGGCTTGACCGCAACTCCACGGGAAATTGACGATAGTGGTCGTCCGTTAACGGAGGAGGAGCAGCGACGGGATACCTACAATTACTTTGGGGAACCTGCCTATACCTATTCATTAAAGCAGGCGATTGAGGATGGCTACCTAGTTCCCTATCTGCTGGAAGAGCGGATCAGTAACGTAGATGCAAATGGATACACGGGGCCTGATGGCAAACGCTATACAACGAATAACTTTGAGCGAGAGATCCGTTTGCCAGACCGGACTCGGTTTATTGCTGAGGATTTGTGGCAAATTTTGGGTCGATATGGGCTACGCCAGGAGAAGACTATCGTTTTCTGCGTGGATGATACCCATGCGGCATTCATGGCGCAGGAACTCCGCCGAATTTCGGGTGATAATAATTATGCTGCCAGGATTACGCGATCAGAGCGTAATTCTCACCAGCTTGAACGGAATTTTGCGGAAATTGGCTCAGGTAATCCTCGTGTTGCAGTAACGGTTGATTTACTCACGACTGGCTTTGATGCGCCGGATGTGAAAAACATTGTCTTTGCACGTCCGCTTAAGAGTTCCATCCTTTATAAACAGATGAAGGGGCGGGGAACCCGACTTTGTGAGGACATTGACAAACGGTACTTTACTCTATTTGACTACGCTGGAGCAAGCCAGCTTGAGGATTCAGAATTTGATGGACATCCAGCAAATACTCAGAAGCCAAAATCGAAGTCCAAGTCTTCATCTGGCTCTGGATCTACTCACAGGGCGGAAGATACAACTCCTAAGCCCGTGGCTGAGGGTGTATCAGTCATTCTCTCGAATACGGAACGCTATGTCTGTTTAGCTGATGGGCGCAAGATTCCTTTTGATGATTATTGTGAGCAATCGAAGGAAATTATTCGCAGCATTTCTAGTGCAACATTAGATGAACTATTACAAATCTGGATTGACCAAAGCAGCCGAAAAGAACTTTATGAGGAATTGAAGGATCGGGATATTTACATCTCTGCTTTCCAGCACTATCTTGATTTAGATCACACAGACGGGGTAGATATTCTGGCCAAAGTAGGCTTTGACCTAGTAAAAGTTCCAACTCGGCACGATCGCGTAGTGCGTTTTTGGGATCAGGAAGAATATTGGCTCCTGAATCAGGTAGATGAACAAGGCATTCCAGAGGAGGAGCAGCTAAAGTCTCGGTTCTGGCAAGCAAGCTTAGATCACTATGCCTTATTTGGCATTGACGACTTGGAGCGGGGAGCTACCTACAGTGCGCCTCAGTTTGTTGCCTTATTTGGTAATTTCAGTAGTATGCTGAAACGCTATGGCGGTGCATCTGCTCTGAGGAATGACCTAGAAGCAGTGAAGCATCATTTATATGTGCCAATGGTAGCATGAGGATAGCGAATGATAGGGACGACTACAGGAAACGGGACAGTTGATCATCGCCGCCAAGAAGTGCAGCAGGCGGTGAAGAATGCTTGCGATCAACTAAATAGTGATGGGGTAACTCCTCGTGACTATGTTGAGCAATTGGCATGGCTGTTTTTCTTAAAGGCATTTGACGAGATTGAGCAACGGCGTGAAGATGAGGCAGCATTTGAGGAGAAACCCTACACTCGCCTTCTGAACGGCGAATTTCAGTGGTCTGAGTGGTCAAAGAAGACTGACAGACCTGACGAAATGTTGGAATTCGTCAACGGGCGTTTGTGGGGGCATCTACAAAACCTAGAAGGAGATGGAGCAGCCGAGCGGATTAAGCGCATTTTTTCTTCTGTTAAAAATCATTCTCGCCGGGGAGCCAGTTTCGCCCGTGTAGTACAGCAGATTAACCGTTTGCACTTCAGTGATGATACTGATGTAATCGTGCTGTCAGAAATTTATGAGGACTTGCTGAAACGGGTAGCAGGTGATTCTGCTGGGTATGCTGGGGAGTTTTATACCCAGAGACATCTGATTCGGGCTATGGTTCAGGTAGTACGTCCAAAGATGGGCGATCGCATCTATGACCCGTGTTTTGGTACAGCAGGCTTTTTGGCGGAATCTGCGGAATATATTCGCCAGCATCATGGCGTATTGAGCGGTGGTGATTTGGAGTGGTTGAACGATGAAACCTTCTTTGGAGTTGAGAATAAGCCTCTCACCTACCTGCTTGGTACTATGAATATGCTGTTACACTTAATTGAAGGAGCGCGGCTAGAACAAGCAAACACTTTAGAAATTCACGCTTCTAATGTGCCAGAGAAACACCGTTACAGCGTCATTCTGGCAAATCCGCCCTATGGTGGCAAGATGGCAAAGGAACTGCAAACCAATTTCACGATCAAATCAGGTTCGACTGAAATTCTATTTTTACAGCACATTATGGCGAACCTTGCAAAAGGCGGACGGGCAGGGGTAATAGTGCCGGAAGGTGTACTGTTTCGAGGTGGCCCCGATGCCAAAGTGCGAGAGCGTTTACTCACTGAATTTGATGTTCACACTGTTCTATCATTGCCTGCGGGTTGTTTTCTGCCTTATACTGCGGTTAAAACCAGTATAGTTTTCTTTGATCGTCGAATGGATGGAAAGACAACTGAAAGCGTCTGGTATTACGATTTAAAAAATGATGGCTTTGAACTTCAAAGTACTCGTCGTCCTATTCCAGGCGAGCAAATCTCTGATTTTTTAAGTAAATGGGAAACGCGAATTCAGGGTAATAATTCTTGGCTAGTAACTGTTAAGGAGCTTCAAGAAAGGAACTGGGATCTTTTACCTAAGAATCCGAATACCACAGATGACTATGAGCATCGCCCAGCACTTGAACTAATTCAGGGTATCAAAATCAGAGAAGAGAGAATTGTTGTGTTACTGGGTGAGCTTGAAGAAAGCTTTGGCGGAAAACTATGAATTTAAATCTGGAGGCTTGGGAAGAGAAAAAACTAAGCGAATTAATTTACCTTTCAAATGGAAAAGGGTTAACAAAAAAAAATTTTTCAGATGACGGAGTATTTTCTGTATATGGAGCGAATGGAGTTATTGGAAGGAGTGATGAAGCTTATATAAAACATAAGACTATCTCAATTGGTCGAGTAGGCTCTTGTGGCGCAGTAAATATCATTCTTCCTCCAGCTTGGATTACAGACAATGCTATGTATGTTTCTAACATTCATGAAAGCTTGAATTTTGATTTTTTGTATTTTCTATTGCAAAACATCAACCTTTCAGAAAAAAGAAAGCAAGGAGTAATGCCTTCTTTATCTCAGAAAGAAATCTTAGATTGTAAAGTAAAAGTTCCACCATTGGAAGAACAGGAATATATAGTTACTCGCATCCAGGATTGTCTTGGCAGATTGGAGGAAATTGGCATTCTTAACAAAGATAATATTGATGCGATCTACTCTGTAAAACGCAGCCTAGTTCTTGGAGAACGACGCTCTGATCGAGATTGGGTGGAAGTTGGTGAACTAGTAGATTGGATAAAAGACACTGAGTCAGTCAGCGAAACAGAAACATACCATTTTGTTGGCACTAAATCCTTTGGTAAAGGTCTATTCCACAGTGCAACCCGTACAGCCCAAGACTTCAAATATCCAAGCTTGCGCCGCTTGCGACATCGAGACTTCATTTATGCCAAACTCATGGCTTGGGAAGGTGCATTTGGCATGGTTCCTAAAGAATTCGATGGTTTCGTGGTTTCCCCTGAATTTGTCGTCTTTCGCACCAAAGATGGCATCATTTGCCCCGAAGTCCTCGATACTTATTTCCGTTCCCCCATTTGCTTAGAGGATGTCAGAAATGCCAGCACTGGATCAAACAAACGCCGCAGACGAATAAATCCGCAGGCATTTCTAAAACTAAAAATGCCTGTTCCACCCCATGACGTGCAGGAGCAACTCAAAAAGGTTTATGAGTTTGAAGCAAAAGCGGCAGAAAGTTGGAAGGATTTGCCTGAGACACTGGAGAAAATCCGCCAGGGTATCTTGAGGAAAGCATTTGCCGGAGAACTCTAGTAGGCATTTAGGCAAGATAGGTTATTTTATGTTTCTTTTGAGCTTCTAGCCAGTAGTAAGAGCAGATGAATTCTTCAAAACAGCGAGATATCAAAGAAGAGCTATGGAAAGTGTTGGACACCTACCGAGCTAGTGGCAAAGTCGGAGTGAATATTGTCATTCATGCTACTGTCTTCCTGTTTTTAAGGTGGGCAGATTTTTACGAGGCAGAGCAGGAGGCGATCGCTGCTTTTGATGGGTTTGAGTATAATCCCTCACTGCCTCATCATTTACGCTGGCCAGCTTTGAAGAGCCTGTCAAAATATGACCTAGAAAAACTCTGGCGTAACGAATTGCCTGCTAGTCTAAAAGCATTAATTCATGTACCTCTGGGGCAACTACTGCGTCACATTGCCTACGTGATCGAGTTTAATCCTCCCTATTTAGCTGAACCCTTATTCCAGCTTTTCTGTTGGGTTGACTCCCTTCCTTTTGAAACGCCTGAAGACCGTTCAGCTTGTGGTATGGCACTCGAAAGCCTTATCTCTCAGGCTAGTTTTGCAAAAGATGGTGGACAGTTCACCACACCCCAGTCTATTGTAAGTCTCATGGTTGCGCTGGCAGACCCCAAGCCAGGAGAGCGAATTTATGACCCTTGCTTTGGCATGGGTGGTTTACTTGTTGCCAGCGTCCGTTACATGATGAAACGCGCATATTTACTACCCCCAAAAACTTGGTTAGATATGCGAGATAACAGCATCTTTGGGGTAGAGATAGATTCTGTTCCTTATGTAATAGGATTCACTCGTCTCTTACTTGAAGGTATTGATCGCCCTTGTATAGAACTCGGCAACACACTTGACCGCCCCCTAACTCAAGCTTTTACTGGTTCTCCCCAACTCAGAAACCCCCCCAGCCGAGAAGCTGTGTTTGAGCGGCCAAGGCGATCGCCATCAATGCAGGGAAATTTAGAAAGCTCGCGAACAGATGAGGGATTTGACTGTATCCTTGCCGTTCCACCTTGGGGTAGTAAGCAAAACACTTATGGCTATCCGAACCACTTCCCTATTCCAGTGGGAAGTATGGAAGGATTATTTCTTGAACATGTCATGTATTCTCTACGTCCTGGTGGTAGAGCAGTTATTGCATTGCCAGATGGCGTACTGTTTCGTCATGGGCAAGAACGCAAACTCCGGGAACGCTTGCTAACCGACTTCTGCGTAGAAGGTGTTTTGGCTCTGCCTGCGGGCGCATTTGCCCCCTACACGGGAATTTCTTGTAACCTCATTGTTATTCATCGTAATACCCCTGCGCCTTCTGTACGTTTCTTCCAGCTTGATGAATTTCTACCTAATCGCCAAAAAGCGACAAATTTTACCCCCATTGAACTAGAATTAAGAGCAAAAGAAGTTGTTAGCATATTCCGCGCCAACGAAACAACTGAAAATCTATGGAATACTTCTATTGATTCACTGGCTCAACGGGATTGGGAATTAGTAGTTAAGCGTTCAGGAGATACTGCTCTCTTAAAACGACTAGAAGATTTACAGAATGCTGATCCTAAGCTTAAAGTGCAATCACTGCGAGATGTTGCAGAGGTCTTTTTTAGCATTGCTAATCACCAGTATCGAAATTACACAACTAAAAATCCACGCGATTCTGAAGTAGCCGCAAACATCCTCCGTGCCTCGGATATGCGAGATTTTGGTATCCGTGAACCTGAGTTATTCCTCACTCGCTTCGGGGAAGCAAGGCTAGAAGGTAAGTTAAAACCTGAATCGTGGCTACGCCCTGGTGATATTGTTCTGTCTACTTCAGGAAAAATTGGTAAAGTCGCCTTTTTTACTGATTCAGCAGGTTTTCGTAAAACATTAGCTGCTGATGGCATTGTGGTTATTCGCTCAAAAGATGAAATCGTCACACCCCAGTTTTTATTCACCTTATTTCGTTCCCCTGTCTATCAACAGTGGCTGACAGGACATGCCCACGGTATGTCAGTTCAACATCTATCTGTTCAAACGTTGAAAGACCTTGCCGTCCCCGTTCCGGCAATAGCCCTGCAAGATTGGTTATGGAAGCAAACAGAAGGAAGAAATATTGATGCTTTAAATATTCTTCTGCAAGGAATTACTGGCACAGCCGAAGATCCGATTTTGAAATGGCTGGAGCGGTCGAAAGCTGTTGCTGCCATTGGTATTCACACAGAAGATAGTGAATACAGATTACGGTGGCTTAATCAATTTATTAAAGAATTACTAGATTTCAGGAATCAGTGGGCACATTCCCAACTTAGGCAGATTTCTCCAGAAATTACCCCTTGGTTGGCCAGGATGGCTGATGCGGCGATTGCCCTGCGAAACATCCAAGATATACCCAGTGGAACGGGTCGCATTGCGGTACTTGAAAATGCCCAAATCACTGTTCAGGAAGCACTCATCAATCTCAACACAGCCTCTATCTCTGCTGATCCAATCCGAAAAGTTAGCTCCAATGTTTCCAGACTGATATCGCAAGAAATAAATTTGTTGCTTGAAAACTTTGAAGTTGAAATCAACCTAACTCCTACCAGTGTTGTTCTTGGCATTCCCAATGAAGTAGCACTTAAAATTAAAAACATTGCAACTGTAGCCTTGAGAAATCTTCATATCCGCACGTCTCCTAAAATAGGTACGGGTGCAACGGCTTATTTAAAAGAAGACGAAGAATTTTCAATTCCATTGCTCATAGAACCCCAACAGGTGTCAGGAACATTTGACTTTTTAGTATTGTGGACAGCACAACGGCTAGATGGCACCTCAGTTCATGGCGAAATCTCCCTTGCTCTTGCCATTCGATCACTACGAGAATCATTTACTCCTGCCAATTTAGGAGCTAGTCCCTACATAGTAGGTAAGCCGATTGAACGAAAGGAGATGTTTTACGGGCGGGATGATGTCATCGAACAAATTAAAGACCTTCTCAATGATGAGACTCAATCTAATGTAATTTTGCTTGAGGGGAATCGCCGTGCTGGAAAAACTTCAATCTTAAAACAGCTTCAGCAACGTGACAATTTACCCAACTGGCTGATGGTCGAATGCTCTTTGCAAGGGGCAGATAGCATGGCGACTCGTGACGTTTTTCGTCTCTTTGCTAGAAAAATTTGGGAGGCTTGTAGCGAAGTCGGGATTTCAACTTGGCTGCCTAGCCAGCTACCGCCCACTTTAGACAAGCCCATTCAATTACAACTTGTGAAAGCTTTAAGTGCCACATTTTCTGGAGACAATCCATTTGAGGAATTTGAACTTTACTTGCAAAGTGTCTTAAAAACGATTCAACCCCGGAAACTGCTCCTAATGCTGGATGAGTTTGACAAGCTTCAGGAAGGCATTGATAAGGGAATTACTAATCCTCAAGTTCCAGAAAACATCCGTTATCTACTTCATACCTACTCAGATATGTCGGCGATCATTACAGGTTCGCGACGCTTGAAGCGGTTGCGAGAAGAATACTGGTCAGTGCTGTTCGGTTTTGGATACCAGATTGGCATTAGTTCCTTGCCGCTAAATGCTGCGAGAAATCTAGTAACTGAACCAGTTAAGGGTCGATTGCAATTTCTACCTGAAGCCCGCGATCGCATTGTCAGCCTGTGCGCCTGTCAACCTTTTTTAATCCAATCATTGTGTACTCGTGTTTTTGAGCAGGCAAAGCGTCAAGCTGAAAGAACTGTTACGCCTACCCTGGTTGAATCGGCAGCAACAGCAATGGTGGAAGACAATGAACATTTCCGCACACTCTGGAATTATGCAGGAACTGAACGCAGGCGCATGATTTTAGCAATTTGTCAACGTTTTGTAGGGGGTGATGATCCAACAAACCTCGATTTTTTAGAAACGAAATTTGAGGAATTTGGGGTTCGTGTGCCTCAAAAACGAGGGCTGGGGGAAGATTTGGACTTTTTAAGAGAATTGGAATTAATTGAGTTTGACTCAACAAAGGGTCGAGAGGCTTATGCTCTCTCTATTCCACTAATGGAGAAATGGATTCAACGTCATGTTGATGTTGAAGACCTTAAACGGGAAGCAATCAGAGAAAGTGAGGAGATTTTGTAATGACTGAGTTTTATCAAGTGTTGGGGGGGAGTGTTCCAAAACTGCTTGGACGAGAAAAAGTGCTGGCGAGCTTAGAAAGCCATTTGCTGAAGCCAACACCTGATCATGTATCAGTTATTGGGTTTGCTCGTTATGGAAAAAGTGTATTACTTAATCATTTAGCAGATAATTACCGTGCTGGAAATGAATATTTTACAACTTCTTTATACATTGACTTCCGTCACGCAACACCCACAACTGATGAGGAGTTTAGGTGCTGTTTTGCTAAAAGTGTTAAATCAACTATTGAAAAATTCCGGCCAGAAGTTGCAGAGTATATTGAACTGACTGACGGCAGTAGCATTCATGAACTACTCGATTTTGCATTTGGGGAGTTAAACAATACAGGCGATCGCTTGCTTGCTGTTCTAGATGGATTCGATCACGTTCTGGACACTTCAAATATTACCAGAACCCTGTGGGACAATATGCGAACGCTGGCACTTCACTCCAGTTTGACTTTAGTTACAGGCAGTCGTCGTCCCCTCCGAGAACTGTGTGCTTCTGAAGAATCGAAATCCTCTGACTTCTGGGAAATTTTTTATGACACACCATTAGAAATTAACAAGCTTGAAGATGCTGACTGGGAAGGGTTTCTCAAACCCATGCTAGACAAACAAATTACAATTGAACCTGCGGCAAAACGAGAAATAGTTGTCTGGACTGGAGGAGTTCCCCTTCTTGCAGCTGCCCTAATGCGTGAGCTTTGTAAAGAAACTGCTGAAAGAGCTAGTTTATTACAGAGTGATGTTGAACGCATTGCCGAAAAAATGGTCGCTAGTCAGTCCCAACTCATATCAGCTTTGTGGGATGACTGTAGCGATGAAATGAAAAGTGATTTAGCTTCTGCTGCGGCAAAAGGAATTCCTCAAAATCTTTTGCCGCATAGTAGAAAATCTGAATTAGAAAGACGAGGTTTTCTCCAACTCACGGGAGACACCCTAAAACCAGCCTGCAAAATAATGGAGAAGTATGCTCGTGTGAGAACGCCAGGAGTTAACAATCTTCGTGGCTTGTTTGGGAATACAAATGTCTTTGAAGAAAATATTCAAGGTACACTGGAACTGCGATTTGCTCAAATTCCCCAGGTAGATCAAACTATCAGCAACTATGTACGCAAAGCAATTCGAGATATCTCCCCATCACCTCGAGACTCTCTCGTTTGGATGCGAAACATTGCAGAACGTTCACTGGACTTGATTTGGGAAAAGGAATTGCCTCGCGATCGCTCAATTCCTCCGAACTGGATAAACGAATGGAAAAAATCCGGCGAGTGGAAAGAAGAATTGTTAGATTCAGGCAAACGGCTTCCTAGAAGTCGTGGAGAGCAATGTAACATTTTGCGCCTTGCAACTGGTACACAAAATTCCCATTTTGTTACTAAATATGTTACCAAATCTACCTACTTATTAGTAAATCATGTTAAGTCAGTCGGCGACTTTGGACAACATCGAGAAAGCCGAGATTTTATAAATATAGGAACTGCTGCCTCTTTCTGCATGAGTGCGATCGCTCTTTGCGAAAGCCTGTACAATGACCTGAATCGCTCATAAATACGAAATTTGGAATTCTGTGGTTGCGGGAGATTTGTCCTCATGCCTGCTCCTCTTATCTGTCATTATTTAATTGGCCCACCAGGCAGTGGTAAATCTACCCTAGCTGGCCAGATGAGCCAGCTTATTCCCAATAGCCGAATTATTTCGAGTGATCAAATTCGGGGAAAACTTTATGGAGATGAACAAATCCAGGGAGATTGGGCAGAAATTGAACAAATTATTTTAGAAGAAATTCAAGCGGCGATCGCGCAGCAGCAACCTGTTATTTATGACGCGACGAATGCCAAGCGTGTTTGGCGGATGGGTTTGCTTCAGAAAATAGCTGATTTTGAAGCTCAGTGGGTTGCCTGGCATCTTAAAACTCCACGTCAGTTTTGCCAGAACTGGAATATGCAACGGGGACGGCAAGTCTCTCCAACAGTCCTGGATGATTTATTCCAGAGCTTAAAACACTTTCCACCTTTAGCCGCGGAGGGATTTTTTGCAATTTACGAGTTAAATCCAGCCCAGTTTCAAGATTTAATCAGTGAAGTCAAAAGCAAAATTAACCTCCTTCCTCGTAGCGTCACTAATCGCACAAACCGCACTCAGCATAGCCAGACTGTCTTACATCCCTACTCTAAATTGCTGGATTTTGATCGCCTTTTGCATTTGATTAGTTTGCTGATTCGCTACCCCGGTATTGGTAACTTACAGAGTACAAATCCAGATATCCTCCAGCAGCTCATTGGGGAAGAAATCCAGTTCCAAACAGAAATATCGGAAATATGTGCTATTTTGCAGCGTTTGTACGGCTCTATTTATGCAGATCCTAATGCTATCACCGCAGATATGGAATGGCTGGAAGCAAATAATTTTCTCAGCCCCATTGCTGTTAACCAAGAATTGGTAATTGCTGAAGTCGCAACTATTAATACTGCAACCCATCCATATTCTGACCGAGAAGCATTCAAAAGATTATTAACAACAATACGTTTCATTCTTCAAAATCCCTTTCAATGGAATTCTGATCAGGGCAGCTTGAGAAGCCTGGTTTCTGCTATGCAAAAGCAAGGATTAATTGATGGGAACCAGACGGATGCAATCCGCAAAGATATTGAACGTATACTCAAGCCGTTTCAGCTTCTACCAGAATTTGCCTTAAAACGTGGCTACTTTATTGGAACAGGCATTTTATCAGCATCCCAACTAACTAAGGTTTTTCATGTTCTGCAAGCCCAGGCTAAAAATTTACAAGACCCGATTGCCTTGGGAATTTTGGAAATATTTGACGAACGGATGAGGCAAAGCCAATTGAGTACTCAAGCTATCTACCCTATCCGTGCAATCTGCAATCGGACAATTGTTGACCCGCAGCTACTGCCTCAATCTGCCCTTGCTAGAGAAATCGAGAAACTGGAAGATGAAATTGAACAGGGGCAACTCTTAGAATTAAAACGTTTTTCCGGAGTTGGTCGTTACGCAGAAAAGCAAGAAGAATTCTTTCGCATCTGGCCCCTGCAAATTGTGTTTCATAACATTGGTTGGTATCTCGGTTTTGAAATCGCTGAAGGACAAAACCAAGGGCTATTACAATTTGAACGCCTAGATCGCTTATTTCGAGGCTATCCTCAATCAAATAAACGCGATCGCAGTCAGCAGGAAAAGTCTCTTAAAAAGCTCCAGTGTCTTTACCAAGCTTGTGGGGGACTTTACCTCGGTAAAAGCGTAGCCGATCAGCGTCAATTTTTGAGCAAATCCCTAAGCAATAGGGATGCAGTCTGTATAACTGTAGAACTTTGGTTCAATGACTACGCATTTCGATTCATCAGCGAAGGAACCCAACGATTTCCTATCACACAAATGAAGATGTCTCCACGGCTGTCTGACAGTCAAATTCCCCAGGGACTGGCTTCACTTTTTAGCCTATCTAAAAGCTCAGATCCTACTCATCCAAACCGATTTCGAGTAAAGTTACCCCGCTGGTCACTAGACGATATCGATCTCCGTCGCTGGATTTTAGGCTTTGGGGATCAGGTGAAAGTTGTTGAACCGCAAGAGTTAACCCAACAAATTCAGGGGATTGGAGTGGCGATCGCAAATCTCTACAGCTAACCGAAGTTTGGGTTTTGTCGTTAGGACATTACCAATTGCCAATAAGGATTGGATTTACAGCCAAGATTCAATAGGCAATGTACAAAGATTAGAATTTGTAATCAAGAATTTATCAGCTTAGTTAAATAATCCGTCACTCTATTGGGTAGAGAGCGTGCTACCAAAACTGAGCAAGATCCACCGTTTTGTCGCAGTTGGATTGGGGTTTAGGGCGTTGCATCACTTCTACAACTTTAATTCCAGACTAAAATTCCCGAACAATATCTTGCTCAATTCCTGAAAATCTAACCCAAACAACTGGGCTATACTAATCTTCGCCTTTTCGCACACAGGAATAATCAACTTCACCAAATGATAAGGTTGACTTTGATTTGTTGTTGAGGCAATCCTCAACGATTCCATGATTCCCCCTAAATCTCCCAATAGCTGCAAATCCTTGCCAATTGCTTGTTCAAACACTAACAAAATTAATTGTAATTTTCGGGTTAACTCAATAGGGATAGGTTTATATCCTAATTGGGGAGTAAGTGCAATTAAGTCGCTAATTCCTTGAATATTAACTCTATATTTCTCTATATCCTCTTCACCTTTAATTTCCTGTCCTAACCACCCGTCACAACGAGAACAAAATCCTGCAGGCGAAAACTTAGCCATTACAGGTAAACGTGAACCACAATGAGAACATTCTTCTATTAATCGCTGTTTGTGAATCAAACAAAATTCTAAATCCTTAAATGACCATAATAAGGGTTCATAGATAGTTTTGTTCTCCTGCATCCACTCTTGCCAACAACAAGGACACCAAGCACGATAGTTCCGAAATAACCCTTTGTCATAAATCATTCCTTTCCAGCTTAAAAGGGTCAAGAAACGTAAATCCTGACGCATTGTTAACTCTTCTAAGACCGTGACTAACTTCCCTGTCATTTCTCGCATTCCGTTGATAGCAGGTTTCGCATCGCTATTTCCCAATAGGTGACTCAGATTTTTTGCCAATAGCTCAGATTTATCCTCATCTTTGAGGATAAGTGGCGCAATTTCTCCCATAACGAGCTTTTGAGAGGTTAAACAATGCGCCTGCGCCAAACGATGGAGATAGCTACTAAGACTTTCTGCGTAGGGAGTTCCCACCGCCACAGGTTCAAGAGAGAATAACCGACTCCGTTGCGGTATTTCTAAAGGTTTTAGGTTCCAATTTTCTAAGTAAATAGTCATCCCTTTTGGATTAACCATTACGCTGGTACTTTAGTTTTAACAGCCGAATTTCAGGAATTAGTCTCCGATTCACTCTTAACCTCGATGCCGTAATTAACAAACAGATCGGAGACAGATATCTCCAAAGCTGCCGCTAACTTAACAATATTTTTTAACGAAGGGTTACGTTCCCCGTTTTCGATACCTGAGATGTAATTGCGATGAAGCCCTGACTTTTCAGCCAGTGCTTCTTGGGATAAATCTAGCTCTCGCCTTCGCCGCCTAATCGCTTTGCCAAAGCGGTACTCAATACTGGGGTATTTCTGCGTCACAAAACAATACTGAACCAGTATCGCGGTTAAATCCACACACTATTAGTAGATTTTTGCACACTATAAGTGTTACAAAGTTAAGTAGTATGGCATCTGCTAAACAAGTTCCTAACTTTATGGTCTGATTTTGATAGGTTCATAAAATCAAGTGCAAAGCGCTTAGTAAGGACTATATGAAAGAGCAATTTGAACAATGGGTTGCTCGCCTGCAGATATCCGAGGCAGGGCAAAAAATTATTGAGAAAGTTCGCTCATCTGAACCATCCCGTCGCGTTGGTGGCGGTAGTAAGAATGTTTCTGGACGCTACCCTAGTCGCAAGATGGGAGTCACGATTCAATTTGAGTCTCATCGGGTTGAACTGCCAGTTATCTATCTGTTAGAACATGATGAAGATGTTCTAGAATTCTACGATCAACCACCGCAAATTAAACTGGACTATCAAGCAAGTAACGGACGTAGATTAGGCGTTTTACACACCCCAGATTTCTTTGTCATCCGAACCAATTCGGCTGGTTGGGAAGAGTGTAAAACTGAGCAGGATTTGAAAAAACTAGCAGAGAAAAGCCCCAATCGTTACTTTTACTCTCAAGAAGATAATCAATGGCATTGTCCGCCAGGAGAAGCCTATGCTGACCAGTTTGGGCTTTATTACCAAATTCGTTCTGATAGAGAAATAAACTGGGTTCTGCAACGTAATCTGCAATTTTTAGAAGACTATTATCGCTCAGAATCCCTAGCAGTGGAAGACACAATTGCTCAATCATTACTTGCAATTGTGTCGTCTCAACCAGGAATCACTTTAGCAGAACTACTCAATCAGTCAACAGGAGCTAAATCTGACAATATCTACACCTTAATTGCTCTTGGGCAAATCTATTTTGATTTAAATGCTGCACCACTTGCTGAACCAGAAAGATGTCTCGTCTTCCGTGACGAACAGACTGCTAGTGCTTATAGATTAATGGTGGAGCAGCCAAGTGTAAATCTTCCGGCTATCTCTCCTGTAATCAATCTTGCTACTGGAACCCCTGTTAGTTGGGACGGCAAAGGTTTAAATATCATCCATGTTGGCGAAACAGAAGTTATACTTGGCGCAGAAAATAATCAGTTAATTGAACTCAAAAAATTTGTATTTGAGAATCTGGTTCGTCAAGGAAAAATCACCAGTCTCCAAACACCAGAAAAAACAGCTATTAGCACAGAATCTTGGCAGCGATTTTATCAAGCTAGTCCAGAAGACCAAGCAGAAGCTCTTGAACGCTACAAAACTATCGAGCCTTACTTAAACGGTCATCCCCCAGAAAACGAAACAATACCTGCTCGTACCATTCGTGACTGGAAAGCTAAATATCTAACTGCACTTCAAAAATACGGTTGCGGCTACATTGGGCTTTTGTCCCATCGCAGTGTCAAAGGTAATTGTCAGCGCAAGCTGCCCGAAGACACCTTAGCAATCATGAAGAAATTTATTTTAGAAGACTACGAAACTCTGAAACAAAAAAAAATGTGGGAGGTTTACGGGGCTTTAGTTCTAGCTTGCGAAAAATCTGCTGTAATTGCTCCGAGCTATAAAACATTTACTAAAGAAATAAAACGCCGTACTGGTTACCAACAGACTAAAAAACGCCAAGGTCGCCGTGCTGCTTATCAGTATGAATCTTTCTATTGGGAGCTTACCCAAACTACCCCAAGACACGGCGATCGCCCCTTAGAAATTGGACATATCGACCATACCCCGTTAGATGTAGAGCTAGCTTGCTCACGTACAGGTCGCAATCTTAACAAACCTTGGGCAACATTTCTCGTAGATGCTTATTCGCGGCGATTGCTGGCAGTTTACCTAACGTTTGACTCACCCTCATATCGTTCTTGCTTAATGGTGCTAAGAATTTGTGTCCAACGTCACGGTAGACTCCCGCAAATTGTAGTCGTAGATAACGGTACAGAGTTTCACAGCGTTTACTTCGAGACACTACTAGCTACTTTTGAATGTACAAAAAAGCAAAGACCCCCAGCCAAAGCTCGTTTTGGTTCGGTTTGCGAACGCCTATTTGGGACTGCCAATACTGAATTTGTTTATAACTTACGCGCTAATACACAAATAACTCGTAACGTCCGCCAAGTCACCAAGTCAGTTAACCCTAAAAATAAAGCTGTATGGACACTTGGTTTACTTTATGAATATCTTTGTGCTTGGGCTTACGAAGTTTACGATACAGACGAACATCCAGCACTTTTCCAAAGTCCGAGGGATGCGTTTGCAGCAGGTATGGCGATTGGTGGCAGTCGGCTTCACCGCATGATTCCTTACGATGAAAACTTTCAGATTCTTACCCTACCTACCACCTCAGAGGGGAAAGCAAAAGTTCAAGTTGGACGCGGTGTAAAAATTAACTACATCTACTACTGGTCTAATAGTTTCCGCGACCCGCAAATTGAAAATACCTCTGTTCCAATCAGATATGACCCGTTTAATATTGGCATCGCTTACGCCTTTGTTCGCGGACAGTGGGTACAGTGTATTTCTCAATATTATGCAGAATTCCAAGGTCGTTCAGAAAAAGAACTGAAGTTAGCTAGTATCGAGTTACGCAAACGCTCCTCAAATCATGCACAACAATCTAAAGTTTCGGCTAAGAATCTAGCAAAATTTTTAGCATCTGTAGAAGCACAAGAAGCTCTACTAGAACAGCGTTCCTATGACGCAGAAGCCAGGGAAGTCTTTAGGGTAATTGAGGGTGGAAAAGCGACAGCAAGCCGCAACGAACAACCAAAGGTTATTCAAGTTCCTTTTGAAAATACTGATACTCAAGTGGCTGAAGATGAAGCGCTCGTCCCAGAAACACTTGTAGTGTATGAGGAGTTTTAATTGTGACAAAATCTACTGGATTTCCGCTTGAACTCCTCACACGACCTGCTACAGAAAGGCTGGCTTACTTTGAGAATTACACCGTAGCGCATCCTCGGCTTAAAGAAGTCTATGAAATTCTCATACGAACAATTGCCGAACCCGCAGGGGCATCATTTATTTTTGTTTATGGGCCTAGCGGTGTTGGTAAAACAACTTTACGATTGCGTGTTGAGCAGAAATTAACAGAACTAGTATTACCATTACTGGAAAGCGACCGCGGTCGTGTTCCTGTTGTTGGTGTTGAAGCTATAGCCCCAGAATCAAGAAACTTCAACTGGAAAGATTACTACACACGCGCTTTAATCGCCTTAGAAGAACCTTTAATCGATCACAAGTTTGATTACGGTGTGCGTGGTATCTCTCGCGATAATTTTGGCAAAATCAATGTTGAGCCAAAAGTAGTTGCACCTGCTTTACGCAGAGCTTTAGAAAATGCTCTCATCCATCGTCATCCCGACGTATTTTTTGTAGATGAAGCCCAACATTTTGGCAAGATGGCAAGCGGGTACAAGCTGCAAGATCAATTAGACTGCCTCAAATCTCTAGCAAATATGACAGGGATTTTACACTGTCTATTAGGAACTTACGAATTACTGACATTCCGTAATTTAAGCGGTCAACTCTCACGCCGTAGCGTCGATATTCATTTCCGCCGTTATTGTGCTGAAAATCCAGAGGATGTACAAGCTTTCAAAAGTGTATTATTAACCTTCCAGCAGCAGATGCCGCTTGCAGAAGCTCCAGATTTAGTTAGTCATTGGGAATATTTTTACGAACGTACTTTAGGATGTGTTGGCATACTGAAAAATTGGTTAACACGCGCTCTTAAAGATGCTTTGGATCGAGAAGCAACAACAGTCACGCTCAAAGACTTACAAAAACGTGCTTGGTCGGTTGCTCAGTGTCAGAGAATGTTCAAGGAAATTCAAGAGGGTGAACGACAATTATCTGAAACAGAAACAGATATACAAAACTTACGCTCTGCATTAGGACTTGGAACAAAATCAATTGTGCTACCCGAAGAAACGCCAAAAACTACTCGTCCTCCAGGAAAGGTTGGTAAACGCAAACCAAAAAGAGATCCCATCGGAGTGCAACAAGATGTTAGCTAGTGCATTAGAAACATACGAATCTTGGGATTTAAAAAAGCTTTCTATTCCATCTCGTAGTCGCTTGTATCAATTACAGCCTGTTGGTATTGGTACTCCGTTGGTAGAAAGCTTAACTGGTTATATATCTCGGCTAGCAGAAGCCCATTGTGTAACCCCAAAAGCTTTAATATCCAGAGAACTTGTGTCCTTTATACCCAAGACTTACAAAACTACAAATCTTTTTGAAATGCGAAGTTTAACTGGGGCACTCAATGGAATAGGTACGATGGCTCTTGATTTAGTTACAGTGCTAGAGTCATTAACTCTACGTAGTGATTTGCGTTTTCTCTCTCTATTAACATGGGCTGGTATCTTTCCCCAAAGGAGATTACTTCGTGCTAGACGAGCTTGGTGTCCCTACTGTTATGAGGAGTGGTATTCCTCGAAAGACAAAGTAATTTACGAACCCTTAATTTGGTTTTTTGAGGCAGTTAAATTTTGTCATTGGCACAATCAGTCTTTATGCCAACAATGTCCTCATTGCCAACGACAGCTTCCTCCTCTTGCGTCTTATTCGAGACCAGGTTATTGCCCCTATTGCTTAGAATGGCTGGGCGTTACTGATAATTACCCATTTTCCGATAAAGCCCTACCGAGTAAGGAAGAGATTATCTGGCAAAAGTGGGTTATCAAGACTATTGGAGAATTAATTGCTAATACCCCTCACCTACCAAAACCTTTGCAAAGGGAAATAGTTGCTCAAGCGTTCTGTAGATACGTAAACCAATTTACTGAAGGAAACACAGCTGCTTTTGCCCGTATGCTCGACATTCCCAAAAACAAGGTTTGGATGTGGCAGATGGGAAAAGTCTTGCCAGAACTGAATGTAATTTTGAAGATCTGTTTTACTCTTCAGGTATCTGTGCTGGATTTCTTTACTCAAGAGACTGTTAAGGAGAATTATAGTCAATCTCCTGCTATACCTCAAAACCAACTAGGAGATAGCATTACAAAAAAGCTTGAAGTAAAATTCGATAGCGATCGCACTCAACAGTTACTTGAAGATTTGCTTCAAAATAATCAACAACCGTTACCTATGACGGTAGTAGCCAAACGCCTTGGATATCCTAAGCGAATTCTTTATAGACATTTCCCAGAGCTATGCCGAGCAATTTCAGCCCAGTATGTTAAGTATATGAAAGAATCTCGCATCAAACGAATTGAACAGTGCTGTGAGGAGGTAAAACAAGCGGTTAAGCAATTTTACACTGAAGGTATTTATCCTAGTGAAGCAGCTATTTCAAGGCTATTGGCTAAACCTGGATGTTTTCGTGATAAAGAAGTTCGCAATGCCCTTAGAGCAGCACGAAGAGAAATTGGTTTGGAACCATAACTTTGCCACTGTTTATTTGTGACTTAAAGGAAAAGATTGCCAAAAATTAAAGGATAAGCTTGCCGAACCTATAGCCAGACTGGTTTCGTGGTCAAATACCCGTCTTGCGAGAGTGCGATCGCAAAGCATAAAAATCCTCCAAAAGCCTACATTTAGCGTGGGACTCGCGGCAGACTTATTCTTGAATGAAATTTGACATTAATTCAGAATTAATCGACATAACAAGAGTTTCAGCCTTTACTGCGGCAAGCTTTTACTTTAAAAAACGGCAAACAATTCCTTTAAGTCACATTATTGGAAACATAAGCTTGCCGTTGCGGCAAAGTTATGGTTCCAGTCACAGTGACAAAAAACTGATAATTTAATTTTTTCATGGGGGTGGAGGGACTTGAACCCACACGACCTTTTACGATCAACGGATTTTCATTCTCTCGCAGCTTTCGCTACTGCCTAATAGTTTTCATAACTCTCGGCTTTGAGAATTGGACTCTCCCTTTACCCTCGACTTTAACGTTAGGGTAGCTCCCGTCGGGTCTCTGCACCTTCCCGCAATCAGAGATTTTGAGTTTTCAATTTTGGATTGTCACCAATCAAAAATTAAAAATCATTATCTGTTCTTGTGGGCTTGGCTCAGGATTGCCATGTCTGTAATCAGATTTAGGTTTCCCTGAGTTTGAGAGCTTACACTTACAAGATTTCTCTAGCAAGGCTCAGTTTTCTAAGTCCGTAGCGTCTACCATTCCGCCACACCCCCCTAATTTTGAGTTAGGAGTTGATTTGATTGAGAGGTAGTAAATACTCTCTCATACATTTCAGCATTAATTACGTTTTTTGTGCAACTAGATTTAATAATTTTGTTCACAAAAAGCAATTGTACTGAATTGGTGACTATGCCAAATAGTTGTTGAACTAACAACAGTATTTACTAGCTTTTTTGCGATCGCCACCTAAGAGTAGCATCCCTATTTAATTAGGTAGCTTTAACTCCTTTCGCAAAAGCCTTAACAAAATTAACACATCAAATTATGAATTGCAAGTACCACCGCCAAATAATTTGTCGATAACAATATCTAATACCAACCCCAAGAAAATTATATGCCCCATGCCCCATGCCCCATGCCCCATCCCCAATGCCCCATTATCCATATTTCGCCATTCAGCCTATGATGGAAAATAGATGTAATCAACCATCTTGTCTATCACAGAAGCGAAAATTATGATTGTAGCCCTGCTGTATCTGGCTTTGGCTGGAGCTTATTTGTTAGTTCTTCCAGTGGCTGTGCTGTTTTATCTCAAACTGCGCTGGTATGCAGCTAGTTCTATAGAGCGCACCATCATGTACTTTCTGGTGTTCTTCTTCTTTCCAGGATTGTTGGTTTTATCGCCATTTGTAAATATTCGACCCCAGCGCCGACAAATTGAAGTTTAACAACATTGGTAGGTCATAATTCTCATGCGACGCATTGATGCTATAGGAATCGGCTTTGGCGTTTTTGTTGCTGGAGGCATAGCATATCTAGGCTTACAGCTAGTAGGTTTAGATAATCAACAAGCTGGTATTTGGAGCCAAGTCTTGCTAGTCAGTTGTTTGCTGGGTTGGCTAGCTACCTATGTTTTTCGTGCGGTGGGTAAAAAAATGACCTACCATCAACAACGCGAAGATTATGAACAGGCGTTTTTCCAAAAGCGGCTAGACGAACTCACCCCCGAAGAACTAGCCAAACTGCAAGCAGAAGTTGAACAGGAAAGACAAAGTCAACGTTAGGAATTTATAAGTAAAAAATATTACCGAAGGTATTGTTGACTGTTGACTGTTGACTGTTGACTGTTGACTGTTGACTGTTGACGACTTGAAGGGAATAATTGATTTTTTTGAGTTTCCTGATTAGGTTGATTGGTCGTTGGTTCGGTGTACGTTGTTTGGTAGGATATGACAACTAACTCTTGAATCTTGACCGTACTAATTTTAGATTTTAGATTTTAGATTTTAGATTATTTCGCCAAAGCCGACACTTAAGGGTGAAACCAGTCCAAAATCCAAAATTTAAAATGTTGAAACCCTGTACGCTAGTGTTCGGGGTAAATCCAAAATCCAAAATTTAAAATCCAAAATCAATTGACCAATGACTGCTATTTCCGACTGCTTTGAAACTCTAGGACGCAATCAAGAATGCGCGCTGATTCCGTTTATTACGGCGGGCGATCCAGATTTAGCAACAACGGCAGCCGCATTGCGAATACTAGACCGCAGTGGAGCAGATATTATTGAACTTGGGGTTCCCTACTCCGATCCTTTGGCAGATGGCCCGGTAATTCAAGCAGCTGCTACCCGCGCCTTAGAACGGGGAACTACCCTCGATGCAGTACTGGAAATGTTGCAAAAAACTACTCCAGATTTAAAATCGCCTATTGTCCTGTTTACCTACTACAACCCAATTATGCATCGGGGAATTGATAAGTTTCTCGAAGAAATTGCTGCGGCTGGGGTAGCCGGTTTGGTAGTACCAGATTTACCTTTGGAAGAAGCTGCTGTGTTACTGGAACCAGCTAGCAAGATGGGAATTGACTTAATTTTATTAATAGCACCGACTAGTTCTGTCGAACGCATAGAAGCGATCGCTCGCGCTTCCCAAGGATTTATTTATTTAGTCAGTGTTACCGGTGTCACTGGGATGAGAGCGCAGATAGAAACACGAGTTTCAGATTTACTCAAAGAAATACGTAATTTTACAGATAAGCCCATTGGCGTAGGTTTTGGAATTTCGCAAGTAGAGCAAGCCCGTCAAGTCAGAGATTGGGGCGCAGATGCGGCAATTGTGGGCAGCGCTTTTGTCAACCGTTTAGCCGAAGGGACACCGGAAGCAGGGTTAAATGCGATCGCGGAATTTTGCCAAAGTCTCAAAGCAAATCTCCAAGCAAAATAGCATTAGTATAAATACTAGTCTTGATGACTAGGGAAAAGTAGATTAAAAATATATAACAGTGTAGTTTTTTTGCTGGAGATTGGTAGATAATTTAACAGATATAATATTGAATATAAGCAGCACATATGATGCTGTGCTAAAACTACCTGGGAACATCGCTGATACTTTGGGTATTATGTGAAGTGTAAGTAAACTAAAAAATATGAGTGTGAGAGTGAGTCAGTTAAAAATGATAATTATTACGTCGCAGTTGAGGGGCTTAGGCGATGAGTGAGAGTATGGCATTTATCGGTGGAGTCGCCGTAGCTGGTTTAGCGGCTCTAGTATTGCTCAAAGGGGCAGGTAATAATTCTCTACAACCTAATTTTGCGGTTACCCCACAGATGCCTACTGTTGTAGCACCTCAGGTGATGACACCGCCCCAGTATCCCTATGGGCAACCGATGTATCCCAATAACCAGCCCCCAACTGCTCCTAATTCAGATCAGCGAGCTGAATTAGAAACGCTAAAGTCGGAGATGGCGCGGTTAAGAAGCGATAACGAGCAGTTGAGAACCCAAAATCAACAACTCCAGTGGCAATTCCAAAGCTACAATCAGCAGCAACAACAACTGCAATTCGCCCAACAAAATAATCAGAAAAACGCTCTACAACCGCAAAATCCTTGGTGGTCTTCACCTATAGTTTGGGCGGTAGGCGGTATGACTTTAACCATTGGTGGTGGCGTTGTTGTTGCTGGTGTATTGGCTTTGTTTTCTCCAAAACAGCGCTCTGCCCGGACTGTACAAGTAATTCACCCCTACCAAGGGCAAACATCGCCTTTAGTTCCCATACGTCGGGCTGAGTTTTTACCGCCACGGATGGAAGCAAGACGGGTAGAAACAGCAGAATATGACGATGTACATTAACGTCAAACTATAGTGGTTAGCAGGGTTAGCAACTACCCCTATATCTCATATTGAATAATACACATTAAGAGTAACTCGCATTTTCACTTCAGAAATGGAAGCAGATGTGAGTATTTTTATATACATATATAGACAGATAAAAAGAGCGATCGCCAAGTGCAAATTTGACCGAAGAAAGGCAGAAGTCAGAAGGTGAGTCACTGTCCCCTCTGCCTTATTACTAGGACTTACGCACTGAAGCCTGAAACCCCGATCCCCCCTAACCCCCCTTAAAAAGGGGGGAAAGTCTAAAGCCCCCTTTTTAAGGGGGTTGGGGGATCTGAGCGCGTAAGTTCTGATTACAAGAGACAATTGATTACTTATTCAGCAGCAACCGTCCGAAATCGAGAACAAATCGGACGGTATTTTTTATTACTAAATATGAGTAACAGTGACGTTTAGGGATTGGCAACTATAAAAGTATCGCATTGTTCAGGATCGCCGGTTTGTATACCCCGTTGGAACCAGCGGACTCTTTGGGCTGAACTTCCATGAGTAAAAGACTCTGGAATAGCATACCCTTGTGCTTGACTTTGCAAGCGATCGTCTCCAATACTGCTAGCAGCATTTAACGCTTCATCAATGTCGCCAGCTTCGACAATTTGCCGCGAGCGATCGGCATGATGTGCCCAAACGCCGGCGAAACAGTCTGCTTGTAACTCTTGGCGAACTGAAAGTTGATTGGCTTCTAAGCGATCGCCTTGACGCTGTAATGAGCGCACGCGATCGGAAATACCCAGAAGATTCTGCACGTGGTGTCCTACCTCATGAGCAATTACATAAGCTTGAGCAAAGTCTCCTGGCGCTTGGTAGCGATTTTTCAAATCTTTGTAAAAGCTTAAGTCTATATAGAGCTTTTGATCGCTAGGACAATAGAAGGGGCCGACAGCCGATCGCGTAAACCCACAAGCTGACTCCACCGCATCGGAAAACAGAACTAAGGTTGGTTCGCGATATGTTCTTCCTTGCTGCTGAAACAGACTGCGCCATGTATCTTCAGTATCAGCCAAGACAACCGAAACAAAATCAGCTAGCCTATCTTCTGTAGCCGAGCGTTGGGTTTGCGGAGCTTGGGAGTAAGGGCGATCGCTTGGTTGTTGTGTTTGCTCCCAAAAAGCACCGGGATCGCCACCCAATAAGACAACAATTAGCGATAAAATTGCCGCGCCAATTCCACCTCCCACCACAGGAGCCGAAAGCCGAGTTCCGCGCCTGTCTTCAACATTGGTGCTTCTACGCCCAAATTCCCAACGCATAACCTAGAGTCTCCCAACTACTTAATCTGACATCAGTGAAGAAAGTACATAAACCCATAGCGATCAATCAGGAAAAATCGCACTAGGCTAGACTTGCCATAATTAAGTACAAATATTAGAAATTCTCTAAATCAAAATCTTCTGCCCAAGGGACAACAATGATGAGACATGCACTCTGACTGAGGGAACTAATTTATTAGCGCATAAACTCGGATTTTTCACTAAACTCTGACTTTTGTTAGAGGGATAAATAATTTTTTCCAGTTAGTCTTAATTTGTAATCAAAAGAGTCATTGGCTTGATTTAATCACTAAATCCATAATTTCATTGATAGGTTAATTTCCGAGAGAAACTAACTAAAGTTTCTCATGGGATTAGCTAAATTTGGAGTGAGCCAAGGATATCTCGACAATCTGGAAATCATCGATAATTTTACCAAGGGAGTATTGGCATGAAAAATGTGATTTCTAATGCGATCGCTTATATTAGTTCTTTGTTTCAAGGATTTCAAGTTAAGCGTTTTTTATCTGTTGTCTTTGTTGGTTTAATTGTCCTGACAACCAATGTAGATCATGGACGCAATAGCGCCTACATTGACGATACTGGACGCAGTAGTAAAGAGTTGCGCGACCAAGTTCGCGAAAGAGTATCAGAAAATGATGCTCAAAGACCAAAAACTACAGGTCAATGGAATCGAGAAGCGCGGGAAACAAAAGGCGCACCTGGTGAACGTTTACAACGGATTGGTCAACAATCGGCAGAAGCTTTTAAAGAATTTGGCTCTGGCTATGTAGAAGGTGCTAAGGAAACTGCTGGCGGTGTTAAGGATAGTGCAGCCAAAGCAGGTAGCAATATCTCTAACTCAGTGCAACGCTAAATTCTAATTAGTGTGATTGCTATCTAATTTTTGCATAAAACGTAGGGTGTGTTACCGCGAAGCGTAACGCACCGTTTTCGCTGAAATTTTTTCAAAAATCAAATTCGGATTTTTATATGATTTTTCTGTTATTAAAAACGAAAATCGATAATCATTAATAACTGAATCAGTAGGAGTAATCCTAAGGCAATCCAAGAAATGAGATTGAGACGTTTGCTAGCTATAGGGTGTTGGCTTTTCTTGATTATCCAGGCAAAAATCTGCAAGGTTGTAGCTAGAAATAACAATGCAATTAGAATAAAAAAACCAAGCCCAGGGCTATAGAGAAAAAATCCCATCCAATCTAAGGGTTTTACTCCAGGTGCCATACCCAGAAGAATGAGGTAAAGGATAAGAATTCCACTAATAGCAGCAAGGATAAAAAATAATATTAAAGTACCGACGTTCATCTATGATGCAATTTCAATCACTAATTGCATCATAGATTACTAGTATAAAAATTCAAACTCTCTGCCTGGCTTGCATAGCTAACACGCCTCTACTATGCAAACTCACGCACCAATTTTTAACCTAACCACTCAGGATTTTTTGCTGTACTATCAAATTGACTAGTAGTCTTAAATAGCTCATACTGACCTTTTAACGCGACTTCACGAGTCCGATTGAGCAGTTCCCTGACTTGTTGTTGACTCATTGGTTGAAAAGTACGTACTGCCTCAAATGCTTGGTTGAGAATTTCCATACTTTCCATACCAGTAATTACCGTTGAAGTGGGCAAATTTATCGCGTAGTGAAGACATTCTATGGGTTTTACTGTATTACTCTTGAGAATATTTTGGTCACCCATTGATTTCATACCCAATACACCGATTTCATCTTTGACAAGTCTGGGTAAAACTTGACGTTCAAAACTCCGGAAGTGGGCATCCATAACGTTTAACGGCATCTGCACTGCATCAAAGCGGAAGTTATTTTGCGCCGCAACATCCAGCATTCTTAAATGCACTAACGGATCTTTGTGTCCAGTAAAGCCAATGTAGCGAACCTTTCCCGCTTTTTGTGCCTCTAATACAGCTTCCATTGCGCCACCGGGGGCAAATATGCGGTCTGGGTCTTCCATACGGATGATTTCATGATGCTGTAATAAATCAATCCGGTCTGTTTGTAAGCGTTTGAGAGAATCGTTAATTTGCTGAGTAGCGGCTTGTTTAGTGCGTCCGTCAATTTTGGTCATCAAGAAAGCTTTTTGTCGGTAACCGTCTTTTAAGGCTTTCCCCATGCGAATTTCACTACCGCCGTTATGGTAGTCCCAGCTATTATCCATGAAATTAATACCGCGATCGATGGCAGTGCGGACAAGGCGGATACCTTCTTCTTCTTCTTTTGGTCTACCAATATGGTGACCGCCTAAACCAATAACAGATATTTTTTCGCCCGTGCGTCCTAAGGTTCTGTAGATCATTTCGCCGCTTCTTGTCTGGCTTGTTGTTTGAGTGGAAGCTGGTCTAGTTTGGGCTGAGGCTTCGGAAAACAATGCTTCTGCACCTGCTAATCCGAGTGCAACTAAACCAGAAGTAGAAGCTACTTTAAATAAATCTCGTCTGCTAATATCCACAAATTTAATGTTCCCAATCGTTTATAGCTCGTTTTCATAGAGTTACACGGGGAAAATTGAGCTACATCTAACTGTTGAGAGAAAACAGCAGTCATCTAGGGGTATAGATAAATGGGCATGGGGCATGGGGCATGGGAAAAACAAATTTTTATCTTTTGTTGTGGGTTTTTCCCATACGAGGGGCTAGAGACTAGAGGAAAAGGATTTTTTAGTGATTAGCTTTAGTTGAAAATTTAGCAGGAAAGCGATCGCTCTCAATATTAATATACAGCATTTAACATGCTACTTGTGAAGATCTGACGATCGCAACTACACCGATATATCTTCATAAGGGCGAATATTTTGGCATCATAATTGCAAAGCTTCAATATACCTCTTGCAAAAGTCCTAATTTTCACATTCTTCTCTGGGTCTGGGCGTCTGGGCGTGAGCTTTTCAAATCTATATACACCAGATTCGATGTTTATGAACTATAGCAGCTGAAGCAAATTCAAAGTTTAAAAAGCATCTCTAAAATTGGTGTACCTCACTTATCTCAAAAGCTTTCTTCAGAGATTTTAAAATTTTGTTAATTATTTACACAATCAGCTTGCTAATTTCCTTGTTTCTTGGGAAATTGTGGATAAATAAGAGTTTATATTCCTGCCAAACATGCTAAGACCATTCTCTTCGCTCAAATCAGAATTTTTATTTGCGAAAAATAAATATTGAGTTTCCCATCCATATAAAACATGAAAAATGGTAATGGAAATGCCTTACAAAACCTGCATATGTACGGCATATTCATAGCTAAATGTAAGCTTTAGTAAGCTTTAAGTGTAGCTAGTTTTTACAAAAATTTAATCGGATTTTTAGAGATTTAAAAGTTTTTAATCTTTCTTATTTGAGAAAAGCTGAACTAAAAATATGAACAAGGCTCACAAGCTCAATAACAACCTATTGGTAGAGTCTTCCAATATCATTGTTCCAACTAGATTAGGTTCTTTAGAACAATCTCTAGTGGCACAAGCATTGAATATTGTTTCCCAAGGTGACTTAACAGAAGGCGACTTAAATTTATGGACTACCTTTGCTTCTGATGGGGCAAATACTCAAATCAGCTATGACAGTAACTATCTGAAAGCTGGAACAAAATCCCTGAAATTTGTGACTAATAGTGGTTTTGATACCGGGATTAGATATAATGTCCCACAGAATAGTTATTTAGATCTTAGCCAGGAAAATTACCTTTTTTTCTGGGCTTATGCAATCAATAATAATCCCTTCGGTTTCCAGGGTAACCAACCAATTATTGAAATCAACAGTCCGACTGGTTCGATTCGCTACGAACCCCAAAATAATTTAATGGTAAATGACGGATGGCGCAAGTATGCTATCCCCTTAAATGGAGACAGTCAGTGGGTAAAAACGATCGCAGGTCAGCCCGATATTTCAAAAGTGACTTCTTTTGAGATCCATCAAGATACTTGGGACTATGGATTTACCGTTTATTATGACGGAATAGAATTTGTCAATTTTGATAATAATTATCTACCTCCCCAAGGGCCGCCACCACCAGCAAACGTTAATCCTGATGCGATCGCCCCGAAAATTCTGCTATACGTCTTTGATCCAATTATGGAAAATAAAGGCGGTCAGCGACAGCATCAAGCCTATGGATGGGACGATCCGGTTTTGCTCACCAATCAGGTGATTAAAGATTTACAAACCAGTAGTCATGGATTAGTTAACTATCAACTAGCTGATATTCAAATTGTAGATAAACATCCTTATTTTGAGGATGGATTTCAGCATACTGATGAAAGTTTTGACCAAGCTTGGAACATTCGTGATTTTCATAATTCTCAGTTTGACTATAGTCGATTTATTCAAGAAAACAACCTAACCAAGCGGATTGATAGTGGGGAAATTGATGAAGTTTGGATTTATGCTGGCCCGATCGCTGGGTTGTGGGAATCGACAATGGCGGGGCAGGGTGCTTACTGGATTAACGGCCCAGTGCAAAATGCTAATAGCGATCGCGCTTACCCAATTATGGGATTTAACTTTGAACGCGGGGTAGGAGAAGCCTTACACTCCTTTGGACACCGCGCAGAATCGGTGATGGATCATATATATGGGCCCCAATCGCCGAATCTCAATAATAATTGGAATAAATTTACTTTTCAGGATCGTTATCAAACAGGATTAGGTGGTGTAGGAAATATCCATTTTCCTGTTAATGGAGTCAGCGACTATGATTATGCCAATACAAAATTTGTCAACAGCAATGCTGATGATTGGTATAACTATCCTAATTTTCAAGGGATAACTCGCTCTTTTAATTACCGTGAGTGGTCACCCAATGGAACAGACCCCCAACGGGAATATTTGAATTGGTGGTATGACCATTTACCTCATTTTAGCGGACGAGGAACAGATTATTATCTCAACAACTGGTGGCGATATATTACCGATATCAACCAATTCAAATTCAGCAATGGCAACCTTTATTTAACCACAGGTATTCCGACTGTCGCTATTAAGACTCTAGAGAAGAATCTGGGAAAAGGAACATTTGAAATTTTAGCAGATGCCTCGGTGGATGGGGCATTAGGAAGAGTAGATTTATATGTAGATGGCAGTTACTTTGCCACTGATACTTTATTTCCTTATACCTTCAATCTTCCCTTGAATCAATTAGTAGGCAATCATGTCTTAGTGGCTAAGGCTTACGAATTACAGAATGGGACAGAAAGTATTTCTAGTACAAAATACATTACCATTGGTACCAACGGTAATGATACCCTTTCTGGCACAACCAACAACGACAAAATAGAAGGATTAGGTGGTAGCGATCGCCTATTTGGTTTAGCAGGTAACGATACCTTAGATGGCGGTTCTGGCCAAGACACCATGACTGGGGGGACAGGAGATGATATCTATGTATCTGACAATAGTGGCGATCGGATAGTCGAAAACGCTAACGAAGGCACAGATACTGTTAGGTCATCTATCAGCTATACCTTGGGTAATAATCTGGAAAATTTAATCTTAACTGGTACCAGCAACTTATCAGGTAACGGTAATCTACTTAATAATTTGATTACTGGTAATAGTGGTAATAATACATTAGATGGCAAAGCAGGATCTGACATTATGTCAGGTGGTTTAGGCAACGATACTTATGTAGTTGATAGCCTTGGTGATATCGTCAGCGAAAATGCCAATGAAGGTACAGATACCGTTAAATCTGCAATTAACTACACCTTAGAAAATCACCTAGAACGGCTAACCTTGACTGGTACAGCTAACATTAACGGTACAGGTAACAGCCTCAATAATATCATCGTCGGTAACAGTGGTAATAATAAGCTCACTGGTGGCGATGGTAACGATCTCCTTGATGGAAAAGCTGGTAATGACACAATCTCAGGTGGTTTAGGCAACGATACTTATGTAGTTGATAGCCTTGGTGATATCGTCAGCGAAAATGCCAATGAAGGTACAGATACCGTTAAATCTGCAATTAACTACACCTTAGAAAATCACCTAGAACGGCTAACCTTGACTGGTACAGCCAACATTAACGGCACGGGTAACAGTCTCAATAATATCATCGTCGGTAACAGTGGTAATAATAAGCTCAATGGTGGCGATGGCAATGATAGCTTAAACGGAGCTTCAGGAAATGATACTTTAATTGGCGGGTTAAATAATGATACGCTAACTGGTGGTAGCGGGTTTGATTACTTTACCTTTAACACTCCCAATCAAGGAATTGACAGAATTAACGACTTTGTTGTGGGAGAAGATAAAATTGCTATTTCTGCCGCTAGTTTTGGTGGAGGATTAACCAAGGAAGTCGCACTGACAGCAGAACAATTTATTATTGGCACAACTCGCACTACACAATATCAGCGATTTATCTATAATCAAACTGATGGCAAACTGTGGTTTGATGTGGACGGAACTGGTAGCAGCAGTCAAGTTCAAATAGCTACTCTCAGTAAGTGGCTGAAATTGAGCAATAATGACTTTACTATCTTGTAAGCGACTGCTACTTTAAAATATGACAACACTGCGATCGCCTTAGATGAATTGCGATATCTGACATCGCTATTTACAGCAATGGCATTAATAAGCGAGAAATTCTCACCGCTAACTTAAACCACAAAGGTTTTTTTTGATATTCAGCATAATTAACTTTCACAGAAACTGCTAAATCGTCCTTTAACATTTTCTCAACACTGGCTACAAATGGGGGTGCAACAACAAAACCCATAACTTCAAAATTGAGGAAAAATGAGCGATTATCTAAATTAACTGTGCCTACTCCTGCCATATCGTCATCAATGAGGATGATTTTTTGATGCATAAATCCATTTTTGTAACGATATAATTTAATGCCAATCGCTTCCATTTCGCTGTAGTAGGAAAAAGAACAAAGATAAACAAATAAATGATCGGGGCGATTGGGTAAGATAATCCGCACATCTACACCCCGCATTGCAGCTAGTTTCAAGGCTGTTAAGGTGGCGTCATCGGGGACAAAGTAAGGGGTAGCAATCCATAGCCGGGTTTGCGCTTCGTTGATTGCATTGACAAAAAATAGGTTACATGCTTTGAGCCGATCTGCGGGGCCTGTAGGTAAAACAAATGCGGTTTGGTTGGTTTCTTGGTGAGGTTTAATTTCCCAATTGACATCTATCAAGTTTCGCGTCGCCCAATACCAATCTTGCATAAATGAAGCTTGCAAACTTTGGACTGTCGGCCCTTGTAGTTTCATGTGGGTATCGCGCCAAGGACTGAGACGGGGATTTTTGCCTAGATATTCGTCACCGATGTTTAAACCGCCGACAAATCCGACTTCACCATCTACGACTAAAATCTTGCGATGATTGCGAAAGTTGAGTTGAAAGCGGTTACCTTTACCTTTAGTTGTGTGAAATGCACTAACTTCAATACCATGTTTGCGTAGAGATTGAAGATAACTACGAGATAGTTTGTTAGAACCAATTTCATCATAAAGGAAGTAGATGCTGACTCCTTGCTGGGCTTTTTCTATCAATGCTTGTTTGAATTCTTCTCCAGCTTGGTCATCGTTGACGATGTATGATTGCAGCAAAATGTAATTTGTGGCGGAGGCGATCGCGCTTAACATTGCTTCATAGGTTTTTTGTCCATTAATTAGCAATTCGGCTGCATTACCGGATGTGAAGGGTATACCGGTAAACTTTTTCGCTAATGGTTGCAACCTGGCTAAATTATCTGGTAGCGCTACTTGAAATTGGGCAATCTCATTGTAAGTTTGACGGACTAGCTGATAGTGTTCTGCGTAAACTGAGCGCAAAGCTTCAGCATATCCATGAAATTTAGTTCTGCCTAATACCCAATATAAGGGAATAGTTAACCAGGGAAAAGTTACTAGGGAAATTCCCCAGGCGATCGCCCCTTGTGAAGAACGCACTGTCATCACTGCGTGGGCTGCATGGGCGATTCCTAAAGCATGAACAATAACTGTAGCCGCACTATAAATAGTTATGGCACTACTATCTATTAACATTTGTAATTTTATATAGTTTTTTCGGGTCTATTTTTAGTTGTATTTAAGGCTTAAGCGGCTGATATTTTATATGGTAAATTTCCTGTTAATTAACTATTAAACACCAAATATTATCAGCAAATAGCGCACCTAAATATAATAAATTTATTAAGTATTTATATAAGAAAATTCTGCCAATAATGGCTTGTGATCTGATGAAGTAATATGTTCTAATACCCTAGCATTGGTTTTATGTTCTTTGAGTCCGCGATAAAATATATAGTCTAATGGTGGTGATAAGAGAAAGCGTTTAATTTTCTTGCTGTGGTGTGGTGTAAAAGACACTGGCATTAATCCTAATCGGGTAGCTACTTTATAAAGAAGTAAGGCTCTTTGGCGATTCCAAGTGTTGAAATCTCCTGAGAAGATAATCGGCCCTTGATGGGTAGATAGTGCTAGCTCTAATTCATGCAATTGGGTTTTAAATTTATGCAGATTGACGAAATTTATCAAATGACTATTAACAGTTAAAAGACTATTTGGATTGTGAGATAAGGGATATTCAGCCATGAGCGAGACTTTAGGAGTTTTAATAATTGGTTCATAATGTTTAGTAATGATGGCTCTTTTATGTAGTGGGCTAATTTTAGCTGCGGTTAAAATGCCCGAATAACTTTGATGATGGGCATCAATAAAGTTAGGGGCAAAGATCCAACTCATATTTACCAATTCCACGATATTCTTGGCATCTATATCAAGACGGAATTCTTGAAGAAAAATTAAGTCTGGTTGATATTGCTCAAGGATGATTAAAAAATCCCGCACCCAATTTTCGTGATAACTTTTTTTGGCGATATTCCAGTTGAGGACTTTGATTGATGCAGGGTTGAGTGCTGTTTGCAGTATATGGCTGCGATCGATTGTGGATTCTTGGGTGCGCAAAAATCGATGAGATGGAACGAATTTTCTGGCAAGAAAATCTACTTTCTGTTTGATATCAACCATTTTTTACGGCAATAGGTCTGTGTAATTAAAGATAACGCGCGATGGCTGTCATTTGTCATTTGTCATTGGTCATTCGTCATTTGTCATTTGTCATTTGTCATTTGCGATCGCTTCTAGGAAAAGTAAAATATTTGCATAGTCTTGGTATTGATGTCAGTCAACCAAGGATGTAGCTGAATATTAACGGCTAAAAATTGTGTCACGCCACGATTTACGATGCCTAGCGAGGAGTTTTACTGATTTTGGTCGTGACAGCCTATACTAATGCAGAGTCTCTTCAGCAAGCTTTTGGGGCTGGAGTAATGATTTGATAGCAAGCCGTTACAGGGGACGGAACTGATAACCCGATTACACAATTATATTCAGCAAGTGCGATCGCGGTTACAAGCAGGTAGAGCCAGCAGAGGTTAGGAAAAATGAAAAATTATCGGCAATTGTTACCCTACGGGATTGCGATTGGCGCAACTGCGATCGCTCTGTTGCTATCACTGGGGCTAGAAATGCTCCTCGCTCATACTGTTGGTGCTGTTTTCTATATAAGTATTATTATCAGTAGTTGGTATGGTGGCTGGCGTTCGGGGATAGTTACAGTCATCTTTTCTGGGCTAGCAAGTAATTATTTTTTAATTTCTCCTATTCATGGATTGCAAATAGCTCAAGTAGGGGATGTATTAGAGTTAGAAATTTTCTTCGTAGTGGGTTTAACTATTAACCTGCTAACTAACTATTTTCGCCAAAGTACACAAAAGATTAAACAACAACTCCAAGAAACAAGCGATCGCTTATCAAAAACAATCATCCAGCAGCAACAAGCCCAACAAATGCTGGAACTGCAAGCTGTTATTACTCGTAATATGGCGGAAGGAGTCTGTTTAGTTAGTGCTAGTGATGCCTTAATTGTTTATGCCAATCCTAAATTTGAGCAGATGTTTGGTTATGACTATGGCGAACTGAATGGTCAACATGTTTCCATTGTTAATTATGCTAACAACCCGGAAATGGCGGAACAAGTTAATCAAGCAATTCGTTCTGCGGTGTTACAACAAGGTGAAGCTAGCTATGAAGTCCACAACGTCAAAAAAGATGGGACGCCATTTTGGTGTAGTGCGACAACTTCTGTATTTCTGCATCCTGAATATGGCCATGTTTTGGTAGCTGTTCATCAAGATATTACCGCTCGCAAACAAATTGAGGATGCTTTGCGCGAAAGTGAAGAAAAGTTCCGCCAGTTGGCAGACAATATCCAAGCAGTATTTTGGATGACAGATATTGACTATCAGCAACTTCTCTATGTGAGTAAAGCCTATGAAAGCATTTGGCACCGCAGTTGTGCAGAACTTTATGAAAACGTTAGCGCTTGGTTAGAAGCAGTGCATCCGGAAGATCGCGATCGCGTGAAGCTGGAAATGGTAGAACAGCTTAAAGCCGGGAAATTTGAGAAAAAATATCGCATTATCCGCCCTGATGGTTCGATTCGTTGGATTCGCGATCGCTCATTTGCGATTAAAAATGAACTTGGGGAAATTATTCGCCTTGCAGGGCTAGCAGAAGATATTACCGAAGAGGAAAAAATTGAGCAAATGAAGAGTGAGTTTATCGGCATTGTCAGTCACGAACTGCGTACACCTTTAACCTCAATTCGCGCCTCGATGGGTTTATTGCAAAGTGGGATCTACGATCAAAAACCAGAAAAATTCCAGCGAATGATTGATATTGCTGCCAGCGAAAGCGATCGCTTGGTGCGTTTAGTGAATGATATTTTAGATTTAGAACGCTTAGATTCAGGCAGAGTTGTTTTAAAACGAAGCATCTGCACCGCCGCCGATTTAATTGAACAAGCAGTAGCCGGAGTACAAGCGATCGCTAAACAGCAAAATATCGCTTTTAATATTCAGTCTACAGATACTAAAGTTTGGGTTGCCGCCGATGCTTTAATTCAAACCCTCACCAATCTCTTCAGTAACGCCTTAAAATTTTCTCCTGCTGATTCCACTATTACTATCAGGGTGGAACAGCAAACAAATAAGGTATTGTTTAGTATTAGCGATCGCGGTAGAGGTATTCCCGCAGACAAGTTAGAAACCATCTTTCAACGATTTCAGCAAGTAGATGTTTCCGACTCTCGCCTCAAAGGCGGTACAGGCTTAGGGTTAGCCATCTGTCGTACCATCATCGATCAACATGGGGGCAAAATCTGGGCTGAGAGTACCCTTGGTGTCGGCAGCACATTTTTCTTCACACTACCAATAGTTGAAGCAGAGGACGTAGAGGACAAATGATAATTGTACAGACGCGATTAATCGCGTCTCTAAATATTGTTATTGTTAAGTTTTGTAATAAAATTGTGGTTTTTATCAGTTCTTTATTTTTGTCATTTACCTTGCTGGTGTAATGAAAATCCCGGAGAACATCAGCAGGATATATGAAAACTTTTCAAATTCACCCATTTTTAACATGTCTCAAGGCTGATTTATCTTCACCGCCAACTTTTACTGACCGTAAAATTACGGCTCAATACTTTATACTTGTGGGATTTTACAGCCCTACTGATGCGTAAATCAAAGCGCAGCTGATACCAATTTAAAAAGAGAATGCGACAGATACACAACCATAAACCCTTGTCCTATCTGGATTCTTAATTTTGAATTTTGCGGAAAGTCTGAGCGGAGGTTTCCTCCGTACACCGAAGGGGTTGCCGCAGGCATCAGAACTTTCCAAGAGAGAATTTTGAATTTTGAATTGGTATGAGAAACATTCGTCACAAATTAAATTTTAGCGAATGCATTCTGGCTGATTAAATTAATCAATCCTTATCAATGTTTATTACTAGAGTATTTTTCAATGCGGACATTAGAGGTAGTTAATAATGTCCAATAAAACTATCTTACTCATTGACGATGAACTCAATGTGCGAGAGCTTGTGGAACTATGTCTCACAGATTTAGGTGGTTGGAATGTAGTAATTCCCAATTCTTTGGTTGAAGGATTTCAGCAAGCTTTGTTCAACCATCCTGATGCAATTGTGATGGACTTATCAATGCACTGTATGGATTATTTTAAATTTATGAATCAACTCAGAAATAATCCAGAAACCCAAGCAATTCCTGTGGTGCTGTTGAGTGCTGCGGCGCGATGGTTAGAGCCAGATTTTCTGCAACAGTATGCAATTTCAGGTGTCATTCTCAAACCTTTTAATCCACTAACACTGTCCGATCGGATTTCTCAAATTTTGGGTTGGCATTCTCTACCAATTTCTCAGTTGTAGACTTTTACTGTCAATATAAATTTGCCAAAATTAGGAGTATAAATATGATGAATTTACTTTTAAATTCAGAACCCAATAATCAAGTTAAAATTCTGATAGTTGAAGATGATTATAGCCTCGCTCTCAACATCGAAGATATTTTAGAATATTGGGGTTATACAGTCATCGATATTGCTCATTCAGGAGAATTAGCGATTGAAAAAGCATATCAATTACAACCAAATTTAATTCTGATGAATATTCGACTTTATGGTGAAATTGACGGTATTCAAGCAGCAGAAGAAATTTGGCGTAATTTGCAGATTCCGATTATTTATATTACAGGATTCGCTGATAAAATTACGATAGAACGCGCACAAAGTATCTATCCTTTTACCTATTTGATTAAACCAATAGCCAAAAATGAACTTTACACTGCTATTGATAAAGCACTGAATCATTCTGATGTAATGTTATTTCGTAATGAGCCAATTTCAGCCGCATTTCCTATCTAAACTCATCGCCAAAGTAAAAGGCTCCCAGATTTAGGGAGCATCAGTAAACTATTTACAAATTGAATACCTAAAACCTCTTTGTCTATCCCATTAAGTGAAATTCCAAATTAGTAATTATTTGGTCAAAGATGTTAGAGATTCCAAAGAATTTCTGATTGCAGAGTTGAACCAATGACGCCAGTTGCGATCGCCAACCAGTTTCTCGTAGACTGCTTCATAGCCGTTAACCATTTGGGTAACGCTAAATCTATTTTCTACGTGTTCGCGGCATTTTTGGCGATTCAGTTTTAAGGCTTTGGGAATCATCGCCGCCATTTCATCGTAACTTTGGCAAACATAACCTGTCTCGCCATTAGCAATTACTTCAGAAACAGAACCCATATTCATGGCGATGACTGGTGTACCTGTCGCCATAGATTCAGCCATTACCAATCCAAAAGGTTCGCACCAGGTAATGGGGAACAGAGTAATTGCTGCGTTACCTAAAAGTTCGGCTTTTTGATCGTGGTTAACTTCACCGAGAAACTCGATTTGCTTACCGTCGATATGAGGAGCAACTTCTTTTTCAAAGAACTCCTTATCTACCACATCAACTTTACCAGCCATCTTCAAGCGCCAACCGGTTTTTTTAGCAATAGCTATAGCGTGTTGCGGCCCTTTTTCAGGGGAGAAGCGTCCTAAAAATGCCAAATATGGCGGATCTTGCGGTTCTGCAAAGAAGGGGAACTTCTCAACGCTGATGCCATTATAGACTGTAGCCGCATAATTAATGTTTAACAGACGTTGGGCATCACTAATGCTGATGTATGGTTGCGTGCTGTACTGGCGAAAAACTTTGTTGTTATCGCGAGTAAAGATACCATGTAAGGTATGCACTGTTGGTGTTGAGACCACACTAGCTAAAGGCAAAGACCAAACCCCTACGTGGGAATGAATAATATCGAATTCGTTAGCACGTTGATAAACATTACCAACATGCATGATCTCGTACATCATCGGTTCTTGGATATCGTCAGCCAAGCGTAATGCACGCGGACTCCCAGCTTCTAAACGAGCTAGAGTTTGGGAATCACCCGAAGCGAATAGCGTGACTTCGTGACCTCTACGTACCAGTTCATCGGTCAAACGACTCACGACTAACTCAGTTCCTCCATAGGTAACAGGCGGAACTTGTTCCCACAGGGGTGCGATTTGTGCGATTTTCATAATGTGTAGGGTTCAGCGGTCAAAAGTCCTTGTCACATGGACTCCTCTTTGTAGATATGGGAAAACCAATTTTTCCTCGATATCTGCAATGACTGTCACCCGCCTTGCCGCAGACTTGCGCAATTTAGGTGAACCGAACCGAAAACTCATCTCCAGTGAGCGTTTAAGTGGATTGAATGTTTTTAATCTGGCAGACTCAAGAATCTATTTTCATCTATCTAAAGATAGTTTTTTAAATTAATAAAACGTGCTATTCAAACAAGATTAACCAAAATATTTGAGGCTTTGAATGAGAATTAAATGCGTGAACTTCCAACTATAGCTAGGTTCTAGACTTTGCCTTTGTTTTTCTCACATCAAGTAAATGAACCTAGTCAGCCAAGGATCTGGCTATATAGCCTCACCTTTGCTCTTAAGCTAGTATAATCACTTATGATATTAAGTGAGGATAAATACAGGTTAATTGTCAGCAAAAAAAGTCATACATTATATTTATGCTTGAGAGACAATATATAAAGTAAATCTTCAGGATTGTTTTGCCAAGAGCATTTTTGTGGGAGATAGTCCTTAAAAAATGTCGGTTAAATCTTCAAAAGTATGCGCAAGTGATTTTGGCAATTTGTGGGCTAGTAAAATTCCGAATTGGGGCTACTATATTACCACCAAAAAACCACGCGATCGCCACCCACAAAAATTAACTTCAGGCTTAAATAAGTATTTTTGCTATTTAGTTTTGTTCTTCTCTTAATAAGGCTCGAAATCCAGCTTGTTGAAAATGTTCGTTGGCTGTTAAAGCTTCTGTAATGCCACTATATTGCATAACTATAAAAGATACGCAATCAATAAATTTCCATTCTTTCTCAGAGCGATCGCAATATAACTGAAAAGCTTTGTCAAACAGTTCTGGAGATAAAGGGACAATTTCTACCTTAGAGTCTGCTGCTAGGGCATTTAATAAGGTAACTGCGCCATGACGCAATGGTTGTTTAGATAAAAGATTGCCAATTTCTAACAATATAGCTTGCGTTGTGACTAAGCGCGTGCCTGCTGTTTCTAAAAGTTCAGACAATTGAACAGCACGCCGATGCAAGTTATCTTGCGGTGTAGATAAAGCGATCGCAAATGTTGTATCTAAAAAGACTTCTGACCTCATGCTGTAGATGCTAAAACTTACTAGTATTTCTAAATTTTTGTCAATTTTCGTCAATTTTTATCAATTTTACTAGACCAATCAGCTGGCCCCGAAAGATGGAGCGATCGCGCCGTTGCTAAAAACGATACACTTTCTTGCTTCTGTGCCGGTAACACTTCAATACTCAACCGCACGCGGGTATTAGCTGGTAAAGCTAGCGGTTCAGTAGGATAAAAAACTTTGCCATCAAATACAGCTGTGATTTTTTGTGACATAGGAGTTAGGGGCTAGGGGTTAGGGGCTAGGGACTAGGGGCTAGGAAAAACAGACAATTGTACAGACGCGATTCATCATATTGTAGAGACGCGATTAATCGCGTCTCTACTGACCAATTTCTAAATGACAAGATACCCAAAGACCACGACCATTTTTGTTAAACTCATCAATGGTTTGCAGTGATAGCTCGTGGGTAGTCATGGCTTGCAACATAGCTAAAGGTAAGGTGAGATGTTGTGCGCCAGCTTGGAGAGATGCTACTGCTTCTTCAGGTGATTTAATACTAGCTGCCATAATTTCTGTATTGCTACCAGCAACTACACTAGACATTTGCTTAACTAAAGCAATGCCATCACCTAAAAGTTTAGTAGCTCGATTCACATAAGCGATCGCATATTTTGCACCCGCCTCTTTAGCCACTGCTGCTTGGGAAGCAC
The DNA here is from genome assembly GCF_014696435.1 of Calothrix anomala FACHB-343. Taxonomy (GTDB): domain Bacteria; phylum Cyanobacteriota; class Cyanobacteriia; order Cyanobacteriales; family Nostocaceae; genus Aulosira; species Aulosira anomala_A. Next base: position 85,878 of record NZ_JACJQG010000015.1, read on the forward strand.
TATATATTCCTGTCACCGCGCAGGAAATTTCTCCGAATAATGCTGCAACTACTTGAAACCCTACCATAGATGCGGGAATCTTGAGTACAGTTTGCTTACCTATGATGTCAAAAGCTGCTCGCCCTTCGGCTAACATTTCATCAAAATCTGAGGACATCAGTTGATAAAATACCGGGCCTGTAGTTAATTGTGTCAATCGTTTCAGCGTAGTTTCTACAGGTAAATCGCTTTTCGCTAACAGAGTTGGGTTTGTTGTGATCCCTTTTACCCAGCCTAATTCTTTTGCAGCTTGAGCTTCAGCGACAATTGCCGAATCGAGATAAATACTCACTTATATCTCCTCTTCTGTGAAAGGTTGTGTCGCTGTCATTTTACAAGAAATTTAGCGGTTACCTCTGTCACAACACTGGCAAATGCATTGAGATTTTTTCTATGCAATCATCACCATTGACTATTGTAGAGACGCGATTAATCGCGTCTCTACAATGCCCAATGCCCCATGCCCAAAAAAAAGAAGCTACAGACGCAGCTCCTAGAGAAAATCAATGAGAAATGATTGTTGATTCTGCTGATATAGCTGTGATTATGGCAACTATAATCTGCAATGAGGAGTAAACTAGCTTTAACCAAGGGATTAACAGCTACTACTTGATAACGTCCTGACCCATTATTAAGTAGTAGCCGCGTTTAGCCCTTACATATGTAATTAAAGCTGTTTTCACCAAAGAATCATACAGACAAAAGTCATGAATCAACCATTACTAAAGTCATAAACCTGATGCTATCTGGAAGATAGTGTTGACTGTTGACTGTTGACTGTTGACTGGGAAAAGAGATTGATTAGTTGAGATGATCTTAGTCCGCGATCGCCCAGCGCACATAAGGACGAGAAGCTGCTACAGTTTTATAGGTGATTTCCTTCGCAGGTGCATTAATTTTGCGCAAATCTACCCGAAAATAGGCTTGCTTATTCTTAAATTGCACGCTGTAAAAGTTATATTCTTGACCTTGGGTTTTACCAACGCAAGAAGCATAATCACTGCGTAATTGTGAAACAAATTCTACAGACTGCTTCGTTGATGATACTAACTTTGCAGAATCAGCAAATGCTCTCGTATCTGCAATTACTGTATGTTCTGCACCACCTTCATAAGGCAAGATTAACCACCACAAGCCCACTGTTTTTGGACACTTACCAGCGCTACTTTGTATATTTAATGTCACATTGGGTGCAGCAAGGGGGCCAGGAGGCGATTCTTGCTGTGCTTGCGCAGTAGCCGAAATAATTCCTGCTGCCACTAGAGGCGATATAATTCCACCCAGAATAGTTAATTTTGCTAAGTTTTTCATAAAATTCAGTTTTCTAATTTCCAGCTATCTAAATAATATTGACTATCCCTATCAGGACAAAGTGCCAATTTAAGTAAAATATACGATTGACATATCAGTAGCTAGTAGGGTGTGTTGTCGCGTAGCGCAACGCACCATCAATTTTTAAGATAAAACGCTGTATTGGTAGTAATTATTTTAATTAACCGCCAAGACGCCAAGACGCCAAGACGCTAAGAGAAGAAAGAGAAGGAATTAATGCTTAAAGGAAATGTGTTGTACAATAGCTCATAAAATGAGATATCGCCTCAATCTCTAGAAATACAATTTGATTTCGCAAAAAATATCGCTATCTGTAAAGTAGACAATAATCAACAAAATCCTTATATGCTAGGTATTATTCACCCTAGTTTTATTGCCAAATCATTAATTTTGACTTTTAACTTTTGACTTTTGAATTTTGAATTGATTACCGTGTTGTCAGTTACAGTTCTTAGTCAAAGAAATAGGCAACAATATTAATTAATATTTCCAAATGCAGCCCCTTGTTCCATAATGCTGCGATTTCATGAAACCTCGTATTATTGTTTGTGGCTTAGGACGTACAGGATATAAAGTCTTTCGACTGTTAAGACAGCAAGGTGCATTTGTTGTTGGTATTCATCACAAACCAATCCCTGGTGAATCCGCTCCAGATGTAATTATTGGCGATTTACATACGGCTGCTACCCTGACAGCAGCAGGAATTGAGCAAGCACATACATTAGTAATTGCGAGTTCCGATGATGCGCGGAATTTAGCAATTATGTTGCAAGCGCGGGTGTTAAATCCGCATATTCGCATTATTAATCGCTTTTATAATACAAGTTTGGCGGAACGTCTGGATCAGACTTTGCCAAATCACTTGAGTATGAGTGTGGTGGGTTTAGCTGCACCGGTGTTTACCTTTGCTGCATTAGGTAATCAAGCTATCGGTCAAATTAAGTTATTTCAACAAACTTGGCCGATTCAAGAAGAATATATAGATGAAAACCATCCTTGGCTGGGACATAAACTCAGCGAATTATGGGAAGAGCGATCGCGGATGCTGATTTATTATTTACCTGTTAAAGGTAAAATGAATTTGGTATCTGCCTTACTGTCAGAACAAAAGTTAAAAGTAGGCGATCGCATTATTGTTGGTATCCAACCCCGCGTGCGTTCTACCCGCAAATCATGGGTAAGAAAATTGCTGAAAGTTTGTACTAGCTTGAAGCAATTTCAAAAACACGCCCAATCAGTATTAGTGATGGCGGCGGTGTTATTAGTAATTATTTTGCTCGCCTCACTTACTTATGTTTCTGCGAGTTTAAATATCTCCTTCGTTGATGCTTTATACTTTGCTGTCGGTATGATTACTGGAGCAGGTGGCAATGATAAAGTAGTCGAATTTGCTCCCAACAGTATCAAACTTTTCACCGTCGTCATGATGCTAGTTGGTGCAGGGGTGATTGGTATCTGGTACGCCATGCTTACCGATTTTGTCCTGGGAAATCGCTTCAAACAATTTTGGGATGCAGCCCGAATACCCCAGCGTCATCATTATATAGTTTGCGGTTTAAGCGGCATTGGCGTGAGAATTGTCCAAGAACTCCATGCTAGCGGACATGAGGTGGTAGTAATTGAGACAGATAGTAACAATAGATTTGTCAACACTGCTCGCGGACTGGGTATACCTGTAATTCAAGGTGACGCGAGTTTCCGCGCCATTCTCGAAGCGAGTAATATTAATAATGCTGCCGCAGTGCTAGCTGTGACTAGTAACGATGCGATTAACCTAGAAATTGCCCTGAAAGCCAAAGGATTATCGCCTAGCATTCCCGTAATTGTCCATTATGCCGATCCTGATTTTGCGGGTATGGCACAACAAGTATTTGATTTCGATGCCGTACTCAGTCCCGCAGAATTAGCCGCCCCAGCTTTCGCCGCCGCCGCACTAGGCGGACGCATCCTGGGTAATGGCATCACCGCCGATAGTCTTTGGGTAGCCTTTGCAACTATGATTACCCAAGTACATCCTTTTTGCGGCGAAATAGTCAAAGATGTTGCTATGTCAGCAGACTTTGTCCCCTTGTATGTAGAAACCACACATAAAACCCTGCATGGTTGGGAATTATTAGATACTCAACTGAGTCCAGGAGATATATTATATTTGACCATGCCAGCAAATCGGTTATATCAATTATGGCGCGACGAGCGATCGCAAGTCATGGTGACAGGGACTAGGGATTAGGGCATGGGGCATGGGGCATGGGGCATGGGCGTGTTTTCTAAGTCGCCTTCACCCTAAAAGGATGCAGCTAACTCTACCAAGTCCGTCTGCGCGGACTACGAGAGGTGAGGCTTTTGAGCTTATATGATTTGTGAATATAGCCTCAGCCTCAAGCCTGAAAGCTTGAGGGGTTTGCAAACATGCTCTAGCTCCTAGCTCTGATTGTCAAGCTAGTCATCAATCCCAGGTTTTGACACAACTAAGTAGAAAATCTATCTTAACCAATGCCCAATGCCCAATGCCCAATGCCCATTTTCCAGCTAGTCCTGAATCCTAACTTACGCGAAACCTTAAAGTCAGAGTCAGCGTCTATCACCTGAGTATTTATCGAAAATTAGTCCCGATGGGATTTTTTCCCTTTGGATGAAGTTGTTGAGATAATTATAAATACAAGTTGAAATTCTAAATTGTAAATTGTTATGCTGCCCTTCTATCAATTACCCAGAGCACCAATCCGTCGCTTGGCTTTAAGCTTAGTTTTACCCGCTACACTTTTGGGTGCAATAGTGATTCCTCCCCAAATGCAAACCGTGACTGCACAAACGGCGGAGGGAAATCGCCCTTTAACAATTCGTTCTGATGTTCAAGAATATGATGCCAAAAGCCAAGTGGTAACTGCGCGCGGGAATGTGCAAATGTTATATCCGGCGCGACAAATTCAAGCCACAGCAACACAAGCGCAATATTTCAGCAAGGAACGCCGGATTGATTTCAGTGGTAATGTCTATATTTTGCAACAGGGTGGCAATAGTATTCGGGCAGAGAAAGTAACTTATCTCATCGATGAAGGACGATTTGTGGCTTTGCCCCAATCTAACCGTCAAGTCGAGTCTATTTACATGGTACAGGACTCGGAAGTAGGGGGACAATCTGCTAGACCTGCTCCCAAGACACCAGATCTCAAACGTTCTAATTAGGATTTATAGAAAAATAGACAAAGGGCATCTAAATGTGAAAATTATTTTGGAGAATATCCACAAATCTTACGGTAAACGACAGATTGTTAATCGCGTTAACCTTTCTGTAGCTCAAGGAGAAGTTGTTGGTTTATTAGGGCCGAATGGCGCAGGTAAAACGACAACTTTTTATATTGCCACAGGGTTAGAAAAACCGAATCAGGGCAAAGTATGGCTAGATAATGTCGATATTACGGCAATGCCAATGCACAAGCGAGCTAGGTTGGGTATTGGCTATCTGGCGCAGGAAGCAAGCGTATTTCGCCAGCTTTCAGTCCGCGATAACATATTGTTAGTACTAGAGCAAACCAATGTACCACATTGGGAATGGTCAGGGCGAATCAACAATTTACTGCGGGAGTTTCGTTTGGAAAAGGTAGCTAACAGTAAAGGAATTCAACTGTCTGGTGGCGAACGTCGCCGGACAGAATTAGCTAGAGCTTTAGCTGCTGGGAGGGAAGGGCCAAAATTTTTGCTGTTGGATGAACCGTTTGCTGGCGTCGATCCGATCGCAGTTTCCGAGATTCAACAAATAGTAGCGCGACTTCGCGATCGCGGTATGGGTATCTTAATAACAGATCACAATGTGCGTGAAACTTTGGCAATTACCGATCGCGCTTATATCATGCGTGAAGGGCAAATTCTTGCTTTTGGTAATGCCAACGAACTTTATAATAACCCACTCGTGCGCCAATATTATTTAGGCGATAATTTCCAAGTTTGAAACTGTATTAATTAAATTAATTAAAAATTAATTAATTAGGCATATTCCTGGAGATTGTTGAGTCTTTATGGTTACGTTTAATCCAGAAGGTTAATTTTTTTCAGCGCCTGGGATTTTAGTTTCACGCCTTGTATTTAATATAAATCTTTGGCTGTGTCTGGGTTCTAAATATTTAATGTATAAACTGGCGTATGATTTCAAAAAAGCTCACATCTTTTTACACCATCAATTCGCTGATGCCTTTTACGATCATGGATCGCTATCTCACCAGCGAATTGCTACCACCGTTTTTATTTGGGGTGGGAGCTTTTTCATCAATTGGGGTAACAATTGATGCTGTATTTGATTTAGTCAGAAAAATCGTAGAATCTGGGCTACCCATAGATATTGCCTTGCAAGTTTTTGTTCTAAAACTGCCAACTTTCATTGTTTTAGCCTTTCCCATGTCCACTTTATTAGCTACCTTGATGACTTACAGTCGTCTTTCTAGCGAAAGTGAACTGATCGCCCTCAGAGGTTGTGGGGTAAGTGTTTATCGCATGGTAATGACTGCTGTGATGTTAAGTTTAGTCGTTACCGGGCTAACATTTGTGTTTAACGAACATATAGCACCAGCAGCAAGTTATCAAGCAAATACAACTTTAAACAACGCCTTAAAGTCAGACAAGCCAATTTTAAAACAACAAAATATTTTCTACCCAGAATATCGAGATATTAAAGCAAAAGATGGAACGACCAATAGAATATTGACACGCCTGTTTTACGCTGACCAATTTGATGGTAAGCGTATGACAGGTTTGACAATTATCGATCGCTCTGAACAAAACCTCAATCAAATTGTTGTAGCAGAATCAGGGCAATGGAACGCATCACAAAACGTTTGGGATTTTTATAACGGTACTATCTATTTAGTTGCTCCCGATCGCTCTTATCGCAATATTCTGCGATTTGAACACCAACAACTGCGCCTTCCCCGTACAGCACTCAGTTTGGCAGAAAAAAGCCGCGACTACGGCGAAATGAACATTTCCGAAGCCATAGAACAACTAGCTGTAGAAAGACTAGGAGGCGATCGCCAAAAGATCCGTAAACTCGAAGTCCGAATTCAACAAAAAATCGCCTTACCCTTTGTCTGTGTAGTTTTTGGCTTAGTGGGCGCAGCAATGGGAACCATACCCCAGCGTACTGGACGCGGTACCAGCTTTGGTATCAGCGTCATTGTCATTTTCTCTTACTACTTCCTCAGCTTTATCACTGGAGCCTTAGCCCAAGCCAATATTCTCTCCCCCTTTATGGGTGCTTGGCTACCCAACTTTATCGGTTTGGGTACAGGGCTATTTTTATTATTCCGAGTTGCGCAGAGGTAGATTGAAATGGGGCATTGGGCATTGGGCATTGGGCATTGGGCATGGGGCATTGGACAGAGACGCGATTAATCGCGTCTCTACAATTAATATGAATTGTCTTGCTCCCTCTGCACCCTAGCCCTAACTATACTGCCGACATTCCGGGGCTGCTGGGTTGTCTTTACAGTATTTTTGAAAAGACAGCTTGGCTGATTCCATACTTTCGGCTTTTTGATGGGCTGCTTCTGCTTGGAGTTCTTCTACTTCATCCCAAGCGGCGGCGCAAGCTTTGGAATAGGCTCCTTGTTCGGTACAAATAGCACGAGCTGATGCGATCGCTTTTTGAATTCTTTCTTCTAGCACTAGGCTTGTAGGAGCTTCAACAAAGTCGCTTTTTGTCAAAATATCGGTAATAGAAACAATCCCTAACAGCTTACCTTTAATCACAGGTGCCCTACGAATACCAGTATTAGCAAATAACCGCGCTACATATTCCACACCCAACTCAGGATTCACGACAATGCAAGGCTTGCTCATGATTTCGTAAATCCGTATTTGCTTGGGGTCTTTACCGTAAGCTGTTACTTTATAGACAATATCTGTTTCTGTGACTATGCCATAGGCATCATGCTCGTGACGACGATCCACAACCAAAGCACGCAATCCTTTCTCCTTCATTAGTCCCACCGCTTCAGCAACAGTTGCTGAACCACGGATGGTGACTACATTTTTGGTCATGATATCTTCAGCTTTCATCATTGCCGGAGTCTCCTGGTAAATAGTACTATGCAATGCGAGAACAAGGCTGGCAATGCCTTTATCGTCATATCGAACAGAGCAACGCACATTTGAGTAACTAGAAAGTAGCTACAACCATAAACTTAGACCAGGTTTTAATTTCTGATGATATCTAAAGTAACCATCGCGGATAAACAGCTATTTCATTACATCAGGAAAACCTTATTGAATAAAGTAAATCGGGAAAAGTAAATTTTTTACAAATAATTCTCTATCGCCCATGACTCATGAAGATTGAGCAGTTAGGATGAAATCAAACTGAAAATTTATTTGCTATCTTTTCTCAAAATTCACGCTTAAGCAATATCTATTATCGGAAATTACCTAAATTATTACCGCCTCTCAGTAAATTCTCCATAGCTAAACTTATGTCAAATCAACATTATCCCCCTGCATACTTACGTTACCTGAAAGCCAGACTCTTGAATTTAGGAAGGCCGAGTTTTTGGGTAACAGCAATTTTGTTATCTGTGTTTGGGTTGGTTGGTTGGGAATATCTCTCCGATCCAGATATGTTGACACAAAAGCCAAATCCTGATGCTGATGTCTCCAAGGTAGGTGAATCTTCACTGTCAACTGAAGATAGAGCTGCGATCGCTGATGTTGATAATTTTCCCGCCTTGACTCAAGACTTAGGACGAGTCACTGTAGTAGCACCATTAATTCTCCCGGAAGAGAATCGCAACAATCAAAACAACCAAAACTTATTTGATGATGTTGTTAGTAAAAAACCTGCTGTTAGCAATGTTTCTCAATCTGATGCTAACAGGGAAATCTTTGATACCAAATCCACTTTGACAGAAAATAACCCCTTTGTTGTCCAAGCAGATAATTTATTGCGCTCTGGTTATAGTCATAGTCCATTATCAGGCGCTAAATCTTTCACTAATTCTGCAAAAGAAATTGACGCAAATGCTTCAGCTAATAACTCAGGATTAGCATTAGCAACCCAAGCTAAAATTAATCGCGATTCTGTAAATATCAGCCCATTAGCAGATGCGATTAATAAATCACAGTATCAAAATAATTCTAATTTTCCAGTTTCTCAAACTGTAAATATTATGGGGAGTAATTCAGAAGCTGGTGTAAAATTAATCAATCAAAACTCAACTAGCCAAACAAATATTATGGGTAATGCGGCATACAATGCAGTAAATAATGGAGCCAAATTACCATCACCTAATAGCTTACCTATTCAGACTTTACCCAATAACAATAACTTAAATCCGGGAATAATTTATAATCAACCAACTGCAACTAACCTCAGCCAAAATTCTTATCCCAACTTTAATAGTAGTCAGCCATTAATCAATGGAACACCAACAACAACAGCAGTAACACCAGCTGTTACCTCTGCTACGAGCAATAATATTTCGCCCTATTCTCCGCCAAGTTCTATACCAGGTGTTGTCAATACTACAAATCCCATAATGTATGGTAATTATGGCGTACAGCAACCTACTCAATTACCCCAATCGCGAATTTCTCTACCTCGCCCAACACCAGCGCCTTATGGTGGCGTTCAGATTAATGGTTACACCTATCCTTAGAGATATTTAAATTGGATATTTTGCAATTAGTTTGTCAAAAGTCAAAAGTCCAGAGTCAAAGGCTGACTTGGACTTTTGACGATATTCGATCTAAAGCTATAAAAGCTGATGTATTTACGGCAATTGCAAATCATTAAGTAATGAGAATATAATTTATTCTTATTAGGGTAAATTTTACCCATGATTATGACTTTTTAATTAATTAGCGTTTAATTTGCTTAGGAAAATTTGCAACTAATAAAGATTGTTCTAATTCACCTTGTTCATTATGAAATTTCATTTCACCTTGTTCGTTACATATCCATACTTCTATAGCTTTAGCTTCTAAATATAATTTTTGTTTAAATTCCATTTCTTCCAAACTGTTACCACTTGATTTAAGTTCTATACAAATTTCTGGTGCAATTGAGGCTGACACTTCATCTTCAATTTGAGCAAATCGTTCCTCAGAACACCACACAACATCAGCAACTTTCACCCCATCGGATGTGTCTATGGCACATTCTGGCATCACTTCTCCTGTATCTACTAAAGATTCTAATAAACGTTGGATTCTCCCTTGGTAAAAAGAATGTTTAATTTTTACGGGACTCATAACAATTTGACCCCATTTATTTAATTCGATTTTGAAGGGTAAATCCTGTAAATTTTTATTGACACAAACTTCTTCCCATTTCATAATTAATATTTGCTGAGAGTAAAAGAAAGATTGATTTAATTTTAACGTGATTTCGACAGCGATCGCACTTTCATCCACAATTACAAAAAGGCGATCGCACTTGATGATGTATGAAATGGGAAAGCGATCGCACTTGATCGTGTATGACAAAAAAGCGATCGCACTCTGGGTAGTTAGAAAGGCGATCAACCATTACCTCTGTTTACGCCCAGAGGATAGTTTCAGGTTCCCACCATTGTGCATCAGCCTTTCTGTACACTAAGTAGTTTGGAATCCAGCGGCCATCCTTAAGTGTGGCCTCTATACGTCCTTCGTATTTCCCTCCTCCTAGATTAAATCTCTTTCCAACTTCATCAAACTCATCAAGTTTCCAAGGTCTTTGCCCCATTTTATCTAGTTTAAACAAACTGCTAACACTATCTTTTCTTGTCAGCATAGAAGCAAATAGATCTAGACCATTTCCATGATTATCAATTGGGTTATTGTAACCAAAACCAATTGTAAAAGCATCATCGGTCGTAGTAGTTCGTCCAGAGTTGCCAAATGAACTGGTATAGAATCCCCATGACCACTGAGAATGAGCACTAAAGTTGACAGACTCTGAATCATAACCTCCAAGTCCCAAAGTTTTACTTGCTGGATCAAAAACAAGCAATCGATTGACACCGCCGGAAATTCGCTCTGCTATTTCAGCACTAACATAAGCACCTAAACTATGACCTGCCAAGTTAATGTTAGAGCTACTAATTCCCCAATTACTTAGTTTATTTGCTGCCCAGCTAGCAGCAGTTTCAATCCATGACCCTCCAATGTTTGGATTAATGTAACTTTTTGCTGCTTGTGACCAATCTAGGGCAAAAACTTGATCGCCATCTTCATAACCATCAATTGCAGACGCTAAATACTTGATATCAGTAGAATTTGGATCGTTATCCATTCCATGAATAACTAACCATGTTTTCTTGTTTGAACTCACAGGATCAGAGTAGTTATTGTCAACCCTATTAAAGCTAATTGAATGCTGTAGTGTTTGTCCAAAAACATTGGTTCCAAAGATAGTTCCTTTATATGGATCATCTGTTGTAACCTCAAACTTTATATTTGCGCCACTACCCCGTTCATAATAATCAACTATAACATCATAGTACGCACCTTCCGAGTAAAAACCATTAGTGTATTTTGTTACCTGATCAAACCACTTATCTATGATTGCCTGATTACCAATACGAACTCTCACACCATCATCCGAAGTAGTTTGAATTTGGTTCCATCCTTTAGCAAAATAGCGTTGAGTTGTGAATCGGGCAGAGAAATTATCAGCTGAAACTAGGGAATGCGGAGAACCGTTACCCCAGTCACGCGAGAAGTTTTGACTGCCACTGCCCCAATCTTGAACAATTACGGGTGTTCCTGTAAGATTAATGTTATTGAAAAACTCAGCTTTCCAGTTTCCAATAGGTACATTTGTAAGCGCTTTAGTTGCAAAGTTTAAAGCCGCACCACCACCACGTTCATAGTAGTCAATTTCGACATTAAATTTGCCACCATTTCCAGCATCAAAAATTCCTGTATTCACTACAAATGGCTGATCGACAAGGCGATCAATAATCGTTTGTCCGTTGATTCGCACTCTTATACCATCGTCAGACTGAACACGAATCTCTTGACGACCTGCACCAAAAGATACTTGTCCAAATATCCGTGCGGAGAAGTTATCAGTGGACACCCAATTTGAAGGTGAACCATTTCCCCAATTACGGTCAAAGCCTGTATTAGTACGACCAAAGCTTTCGGCAAAAACCGGACTACCAGTTCTATCAGTGTTGTTAAAATACTGGGCTACCCAAAACTGCGATCGCGCCTCGTTACTTCCAGATATACTCTCGTAGACTTGCCGCAATGTCCAATCTCGCGCCAAGGCATCTGTATAACTTTGCAAACCACCTGGATCGGCATCACGTAGTAAAATCTTGCGGTAGGCTGTGTTAACTTTGTCTCTGCCTTCTGCACTTTTAGCAAATTCAGAGCGCACTTGGGAGAGTGTCATACCAGATGCCATCTGTCGTACCCAGTATTGCAAGCCACTGGAATCTGCTTCACGACCGAAAATATCAATATACAGTTGGCGAATTGACCCTTCGTTGTTTGAATAACGAGTATTGAAACCAACGAACAAATTTGTTAAATCACCATGCATTGCTCCATCATCAGCTTGCCAACGCTTAGTAAATGAACCATCTGAGTTAGAGGTGTAAGTCTCCAGCATTCGATTATTATCCGTGGCAAAGCTTCCTCTTTCTTGACGCAAGAAATCTGCTCTGCCATTACCATCGAAATCGTCGAGAAATAATTTAGTTAAATCACCATGCATTGCGCCATCATGCATAGCAGAACGGCTGGTAAAGGAACCATCACCATTGGAGATGAAAGTTTCTAACATCCAGGCATTATCAGTCGCAAATGCACCTTTTTCTTGCCTTAAAAAATCTGTTTTGCCATCGCCATTAAAGTCTCCCATAAACAGATTGGTGAGATCCCCATGCATATTATTAGAATTGGAGATTTCCCAAGCTTTTCTGAAGGAACCATCACCAGTGGATAGATAAGTTTCAAACATGCGGTAGTTATCCGTGGCAAAGCTACCTTTTTCTTGCCTGATAAAGTCCGATTTGCCATCGCCGTTGAAATCACCAATAAACAAATTGGTTAAATCACCATGCATTGCGCCATCATGCATAGCAGAACGGCTGGTAAAGGAACCATCACCATTGGAGATGAAAGTTTCTAACATCCAGGCATTATCAGTCGCAAATGCACCTTTTTCTTGCCTTAAAAAATCTGTTTTGCCATCGCCATTAAAGTCTCCCATAAACAGATTGGTGAGATCCCCATGCATATTATTAGAATTGGAGATTTCCCAAGCTTTTCTGAAGGAACCATCACCATTGGAGAGATAGGTTTCAAACATGCGGTAGTTATCCGTGGCAAAGCTACCTTTTTCTTGCCTGATAAAGTCCGATTTGCCATCGCCGTTGAAGTCAACCTTGGTTCCCAAAACAATTTCTTTTTTGTTGTTAAGAGATAGAGTGCTACTTTCTAAGTGAATGAATTTAGCAGTGTTAAAAGCGTTTGTGCCTGGATTAATAGTGCGAGAATTGAATTTACCATCGCCGTAGTTCCAGTTGAACTCAGAGATTACGAAAGATCCATTACTATTCACACGTTCTACAAAAGAGACATGTCCAACAGTACCTGCACCACCTTGATTAGCATCCCATACTACAAAACTATTGGCTCTAGCTTCTTTACTCCAAGAGCCTGCTTGCTCGTCCCATTGCCCCGCATTACCCCGAATTTTTGCTCCAACGCCACTATTTGGATTGATTAAGCCTTTCTCTAAAGCACGTCCATAGGCAAATTCTGTACACTGATCGAGCACACCATATCTGAATACATTACCGCCTGCTTGTGCGTAAGAATTAGAGTTTAAATTGATGCCAAAATCTGAAGGAGAGGCAAGTTCAACAGATACTGATTGTCCGTTAATTGTGAAAACAGAAGAGTCGTCCTCAGCTTTCAATGCGATGAGTTCTGCCTCATTGAATATTTTCCCTTGAACCTGCCCTGCTAATATCTCACCTTCATCGCCAGGGGAGTCAACAGCATTCGCGTAAGCATCTAAAAAGTGTCCTTTTTCTTCGACAATAATTTTGCCTATAGCGATTGGGTTATCTGCATTTTCTGTCAGAAAACTACTGTTAATGTAAATAGTGTTTGTACTTTTAGCATATGCACCTAATGCACCATTCATCTGGGCATTAGAGAGAAATTGCACATCTGGCAATACACCATAGTTTCCACCCAATATCTCTGCACCTAATGCTTCTGCTTTATTAATATCAAAAGATTCTCCGAAAGCAATCTCAGCTACTTCAGCAAAGTTAGTTTTAAAAATACTTCCAGCAGCGTAAACTAATGCGTTAGTTGGGTTAATTTCGTTTTGCCACGCTTGGATGAGAGTCTCGCCTGCTAACGATAAAAGTTGCTGTGAACTAAATCCTTGCCAATCAGCTTGTAAAGGATTAAGCGAATTATTATCTAAGTCTGGAAACGAAGAATTGATGTTAAATTCAGGATTGTCAAACATAGTTAACCTGATTCAGAATATTGAAAACTAACAGAAATGCTGAAACATTAAACTTGCCAAAATCAATCTATGACTAAGTATTTCATACTTCATTTAAAGCATGATTTAGCAAAGTTTAAACGCAATTAAATTTGCTGATATATTTATTAACTACATCATGACAAGTTAAGCTGAAGTGTAGTTATAGCGTGATTACCTAAATTGCGATGAATTTAATGTGAGTGAGGTCAGTCGAAAAAGGTATAAAAAACTGAAATTAGATGAAAAATAGATAAAAACCGCTTCGGGAAGACAAAAAAGTAAATTATCTAGTAAGCTTTCGGCTATTGTGTTCTACTTGCGATCGCAAATACAACCTTTGATTGCAAATTTACATCATCTCAACCTGTGGAAATTACTTAAGAAGAATTCATCTGCATAATGCGGGAGTTATTGGGATTTGTCTGCAAAACCTGATTTTCAGCGATCGCGCTTTCATCCACAACCAAAAAAGAGCGATGCCTGCGGCGGGCTGCACCAACGCACTTTGGGTAGTAAAAAAGGCGATCCCAATTGAATATGTATGAGAATGGATTTGCGATCGCACTCTGGGTATTGAAAAAGGCGATCGCGCTTGGTTATGTATGAGGGTGGATTGGCGATCGCTTCTAAAACTACCGCGCCATTTGCAGAAGTTACAAATTAGTGTCTTACTAGACGGATATAGCGATGAGGGTTGTTTACGGTATAGTTAACGATGCGGTGAAATGTTCCATCAGTTGTAATACCATCACCATCTTTATCGCCGTCAAAATCCTGGTTGTAGTGAGATTCTGACAAGTATACTCGCCCATTTTCAACTTTTTCAACAATTGCAACGTGATTTTGCCCATTGAGATAATACTGAGCTACATCCCCAAGCTGAGGAGTTTCATTACTTCCTAAGAAAGTTCTTGCGCCATTATAGAGAACTCCTCCCCATTGGTTCGCATTACGTTGTCCAGGTGGCAGCAGTATATCTTCTGGTGTAAAACCTAATTCTTTTAGACGACCATATGCATACCATGTACAATTGCCCTCTCTTGCGTAAATTAATGCTTGGGTTGGATCGGTATGGTTTGACCATGCTTGGATTAAAGTCTCACCTGCTAATGACAAAAGTTGCTGTGAATCCAAGCCTAGTCTATTCTGTGGAAAAATATTAAGTGAATTATTATCTAGAGAATTTAAAGTATTATTCAATTTTGTTAATGAGGAGTCAATGTGATTTTGGGAGTTTTCAAACATAGTTAAATGATTTCCAATTATTAAAGTTTACAGAGATTGCTGACAATGTAATTTTTAATCACAACGAAGATAACTAGGTCGGCGCAATTAAAGACAACTGACGTACCCCTCTGGGGAAGTAAGCTATGCGTAGCGTCTGCGACAGGAGAGGTCTTTCATTGGTAATTGCTAAGGGTTTCAAGCATGTTTACGTTGCGCAATATAGTTTGGTTTATTCCAGCAGACTTACTTATGTTGAAGAATATTGTAATGACTTGATTTCTTCACGAAAATACTAAAGTCATGAATACAAAACCATCTAATTGACAAGCAGAATACTATGAGGGCAATATTGTATTTGCTCCCTATAAATAAAGCATTTTTTTGTTAATAAAACAGTAATTAACTGGAGAATTAATAACTATCTGTGCAATTTAAGTTTCAAAGAAAGTTCAATTGTCAGCTTTAGCCAATCAAGCTGACAATTGAATTAACTTTGCATAAATAATTATTAAATACATCATGACAAACCACGCTTAAGCAAGCCTATAGCGTGATTACCTAAGTTTTTATAAATTTAACGTGAATTTGGACGAATTAACAGCAGAATGAGTCTGCAGCTATTACCAGTTAGCATAATCATTAATCTGTGAGGCCGTCGGCAGTAAAGTAGTTTCTCCTGCATCGGCAAGGATAATATTTTGTGTAATTTTATACCATGGTTATAGTATGCATTTTATGGCAATCCTATTTGATATATCAACAAAAAGGACTAGGAAGACAAATATATTCTAGAGGGTATGGCATTGCCATCTAAGCATTCTTTTTTTTAATTGGTATAAGCTGTTGCGCTCTAATTAACTGAGTAGCGAAAAAATTACCCCTCTGCTGACTCAGGGGGTAACTATTGCTACATCTATTATTAAATAGATATACAGTGAAATTAGCTAATGCGGTTTTCTGGAAGAGGAATATTGATTTATTCGTCAATTTGCCAAGAATCTTTGGTAAATTCTTCATCCAGGATTTTCTTAGGACGCAAGATGATAATTACTTTACCTAATAAGGGGATTTCAGCTGCAGTGTCAAACCATTGAATATCAAGTTCGCCAGAGTTATCGACAACAAAGTAACTAGAAGCATCCCATTGACGTTGGGCACGATCTACAATTACCAAAACTTTTTCTAATTTAGTCTGTTGGGTTTGGTTGGGTAGGCGATCGCTATTTGCGACAATTACTACTGGGTCTTCTGCACTTAAAAGTACTTGCCAACCTGGTAATGGTACCCAAGCTTGCTCCCCTGTAAATTTAACCATACGGAATGGTTCAATTTCAGTGACCAAAGGCACAGCTTTTAAAGCATCTGGTGTTAATGGTAACTCCCCAGCTACGGGAACAATCCGGGGTAATTCGTCTTCCGATTCCAGGCGGTAAAAGGGTAAAAGTGGTGCTGGTCGTTTTGGCGCGACTGAAAAATCTGTCAGTAATTGTTCTATTTGTTTCCTGGCTGTTTGCGTATGGGCGAAGCGTAACCCTTTAGCAATTAAGCGCGATCGCTCTTGTAAATCTGAGTTTTGCTTGGCGAGTTTCCATGCATGATATGCTACAGCATCTCCTGGATGGTCGGAAAATCCTTCCGGGAAAGTCCGGAACCGGGAATACTCTTTAATCGCTTTGGCGACTTCTCGCGCCTCATCCATGTCTAGCTTATGCTGAAAAGTCAAATCCGCCGCCGCCGCTCGTTCTTCATGGGTGAGCAAGCGTAACTCATATAAAATATCACTGCCGCGTGTAGCATAATGCGATCGCGTCGCTTCTGACGCGCCACCTGTTTCTAAAGAACTGTAAACTTGAGAACCAACAACCACCTGATTTTGTTGAATCGGCTCAAATCCAGTAGCTTCAAAAATATCTTGAGGATTGTAACCTGTTTTTTGTAAATGAGCGATCGCTTGACCCCATTCCACCCAGTTACCTTGCTTTTGCCGTAACTTCCGCAGCAACTCTTGGGCGGTATCTGAATCAGCGTTGTGAGGATTTTGAGCGTTGGGTGGTAGGTCAGTCATACGTCAAAAATTAATACCTGATAGGCAAGTCTTATTCTATCGGAAAACAGCCAGTAAAGCCCGATGATGGTTGACTGTTGACGGTTGACGGTTGACTGTTGTACGGGCGGGTTCACAAATATCCGCACCGATCAACGATAATTCTCAATCAACCCGCCCCTACTGACTGTTATCCAATGCCGAATGCCCAATGCCCAATGCCCCATACCCTGTTCCCTATTATTAATCTACATCCGCAAATTTGCGCAAGGCTGGTTATTTATTTATCGAATAAACTTGGTATGGAATATAACAAGATAGTAAATATTTAAAGGCATTTAAGGTATTTATGGATAATGCAGGTCTGGAATTTAATACAGAACGTCGTCAATTAAGAACTTTAGAAAGACCGAAAAAACTCAAAATTCTGGTGGTTGATGATGAACCAGATAATCTAGATTTGCTCTATCGTACCTTTCGCCGCGATTTTCAAGTTCTCAAAGCAGATAGTGGCATGAATGCCTTGCAAATGTTGGCTGCTGAAGGCGAAGTAGCGGTGATCATCTCCGATCAACGGATGCCGGAAATGAAAGGTACGGAATTTCTCAGCAAGACAGTACCTCAGTTTCCCGATACAGTCAGAATCATCTTGACTGGCTTTACAGATATTGAAGATTTGGTAGAAGCAATTAACGCTGGGCAAGTTTACAAGTATATTACTAAACCTTGGGACCCTGGAGAACTCAAGGCTGTAGTCCAAAGGGCTGCGGAAACCTACGATTTACTCAAGCAACGTACAGAAGAACTACGCTGTGCTAATGCTCAAATGGCCCTGCTGACGGTGTTGGTAGAGGTAACCCAAGCAGCTAATAGTTTAGAAGAAACTCTCAAACCAATTGCTACAGCTTTTAGTAAAAGTTTTGGCGCTGATGCTTGTATTCTGCAACTAGTTGAGGGTAATAATCTCAGTGCGGTTCAGGGAGATTACGGTAACGGTAGTACTGTAGAAAACTGGTTAGCCGTAGATTCTCTGGTGAGCGAGGCGATCACTACGGGAAAAGTACAATTATGCTTAAATGTACTGAAAGACCCAAAATTATCTGGTGTAGACCATTACCAAAAATCTGGTATTCAAGCACACTTAGTTATACCCATTAGTTACCGTAACAAAGTTATGGGCTTGTTGTCTCTCCAGTGGAAACAACCACATACTTTGCGCGATGATGAACTTAAGCTAATTCATTTATCAGGCCAATTAGTTGCGATCGCTCTTACTAGCAGTCATTGCGCTTAATCAAAAATTAGTAGGGGCGGGTTACGCTTAGACCAATTTGAAAAAAGAATGGGACAGATGGTAGGGGCATGGTATTACCATGCCCTATAGAATATATTGATGTGCCGCCAAGATTATTTAAATTGGTATGACAGGGGAACGCTAAATGCTACGCTACGGAAGGCGGCGCTTCATGCGTCTACAGGCGTTTGCCAGTCGGAAAACCGGATAAACGCACTGGCTCCTGTTGATTGTTGATTTTTGACTCATGACTCACGAAATTCGCGCTATTTTTGATCGTATTGCTCCTGTTTACGACCAGTTGAATGATTGGTTGAGTTTGGGACAGCACCGAATTTGGAAGGAAATGGCAATTAAATGGAGTCACCCTCAGCCTGGCGATACTTTTCTTGATTTGTGCTGCGGGAGTGGGGATATTACCTTAGGTTTAGCTAGGCGTGTAGGCGCGACAGGACATGTATATGGCGTAGATTTCTCCGCTAACCTCCTGAAAATGGCTCAAGAACGTTCCCAGGGAAACTATCCTTATCAATCAACTATTACTTGGGTTGAAGCCGATGTTCTGAATTTACCCTTTGACAGCAATCAATTTGATGGGGCGACAATGGGCTATGGTTTAAGAAATGTTAAGGATATTCCTCGCAGTCTCCAAGAGTTGTACCGAGTTCTCAAACCGAGTGCGAAAGCTGCGATTTTAGATTTCCATCGCCCAGAAAATCAGCAATTGCGATCGTTCCAACAGTGGTATTTAGATAATGTTGTGGTACCAATTGCAACTCAGTTGGGCGTGAAAGAAGAATATGCCTACATCAGCCCCAGTTTAGACCGCTTCCCTGGGGGCAAAGAGCAGGTAGAATTAGCTTATGAAGTTGGTTTTGCTTCCGCCACACACTACCCCATCGCGAACGGTATGATGGGAGTGCTGGTAGTCAGTAAATAAAATCCAAAATTGGTAATTCCAAAACTCTGTGGATTGGTCTCATCTATGGCTTTACCTATCACCCCCGGTGATAGGTGGTATTATTGGCTATTTCACAAATGATATAGCCATCAAAATGTTATTTCGTCCTTACCGAGCATTTTATATCGGTAAGCAAAGAGTGCCCTTTACCCCTGGTTTGATTCCCCGCAATCAGGAACGGTTGGCGCTAAAAATTTCTAATACAATCATGGGGTCACTTTTAACCCCAGAAGAATTGCAAAATCTGGCCCGCCGTTTGTTGCAAACAGAACGGGTACAAGGGGCAATTTTATGGTTGTTAAAACTAGCTCTCGACCAAGTTAATTCTGAGGAAAAAAATTACAAAAGCGCCAAAATTGTTGGTAATATTCTCCGTGATTTATTGGGAGAATCTTTACCAAGACTCCTCAAGGTTTTAGCAAGGCGGGAAGACTTTTTAGAAGTACAGCTAAATCAAATTTTTGACCAAGTACTCTTAGAATTTCAACTGAGTGAAGAACAGTCTACAAGGTTGGCGGATTGGCTATTAGAAGTAGTCTTACCGCCAGATGTCCTGCGACAAACTATCATTGACTTTTTAACCGATCGCACAATTCAAACTATTGATGAAAGCTTTCGCGAAAAGACTAGCGGTACTTATTGGGTAGTGGCGAATTTATTCGGTTTACGCAATACTCTGGCTAGATTGAGAGCTTTTTGCTTGGATGAAAAAGAAGCAACCAATGAGCGCTTAGAGGAATTAATTAAAGAATTGCGAATGCGCGATCGCATCAAAAAATTATTGCAAAATTTATCATTGCAAAATTTACCTGTAGGTACAGTCAGACAACTGCGCAAAACCACCAGAGAAAGCGTCCGTCATTACCTGCAAACAAGCGGGAGCGATTTGTTACAAGGATTATCTGATTCGGTGGACTGGGAAAATATTGCTTCTGTGTTACTTAATCGTCTGAGTACTTCGCCTGTAGTTAGCAGTTCTTTAGAAGTTGTCAGTCAAGAATTAGCTTTAGTTTTAGAGCGATATTTAGAGAAAGATTTAGAAGCAATTGTTTCTCAGATAATTCCGATTTTGTCTATAGATCAGGTAATTGTAGATAGAGTCAAATCAACTTCACCTGCTGATTTAGAAGCAGCAATTGAAGGAATTGTCAAAAATGAATTACAAGCAATTGTGACTTTAGGTGGTGTTTTAGGCGTGATTGTCGGTTTAGGTCAAACTGTGTTTTTATTCTTGAATCAATAGTTATATAGACTGCTTTTGTAACGGTTTTTAACTTAATATTTAACTCAAAATGTTGGCTAAATCCAGCACAAATCCAGGTAAGACATTTTCACCTGATAAACTGGTAGGCGATGTCTCCGACGGGCTACGCCTACGCAAAATCTCCACTTCCTGTCCAGGGCGGTAAATTTCTACACATTGATTCTGCGGATCTATCAGCCAACCTAAACGCACGCCGTTGTCAATATATTCCTGCATTTTCCGTCGCAGTGTTTCTAGGCTATCGGTAGCCGAACGTAATTCTGCGACAAAATCTGGAGCTATTGGTAAAAACTTCGCTGGATCTGGGTTTAAGGCTGTTAATCTCTCCCGATTTACCCAAGATGCATCAGGAGAACGATTTGCACCATTAGGGAGTTTAAAACCTGTAGAAGAGTCAAAAGTTAAACCTGTACCATCAGCATCAGCCCAATTACCTAAGCGCTGTGTCAGTCTGCTGTTACGATTTCCGCTTTCCCATCCTGTTGGTGGCATAATAATTAGTTCTCCCTCAGCTGTCCGTTCAAGACGCAAATCTCGATTATTTTGACAGATTTGGAAGAACTGCTCATCAGTTAGCTCGATAGTAGGGCGTAAGTTGAGAATTAGGTCATTCATCATCTGTGACGCATTTAAATTGAATATTTTGCACTCAGGTTGTCAAAAGTCCAGAGTCTAGATTGCCCAATCTACCTTTTTCTATGACTTACCTGACTTAAATTTAGGATAAGCGATGCGTTTGTGATGGAATTGTTGCCAAACCTCTACAAATATTTCTGCAATTTGGCTAACTTCTTCCTTTGTCAATCCCGAATCTACTAGTTGATTGTCTTGCCATCTTGCCCGCAAGATATTATTTAACATATTTAAGGCTTGTTCTGGAGATGCATCTTTGAGCGATCGCAACGCTGCTTCACAAGAATCTGCCAACATCACAATTGCTGTCTCTCGCGATTGGGGAATGGGGCCGTCGTAGCGAAAATCATCGTCGTTTACTTTTATACTTGGGTCTTCCTTAGCCATTTGCTGGGCTTGATGGTGGAAATAAGCAATCAGCATTGTTCCCTGGTGTTCGGGGATAAATGCCTGAATTGCCGTAGGTAAAAGATGTTGCTGCGCCATCGCTAACCCTTCGCTGACATGCTTTTTGATAATCTCTGCACTCTTCCAGGGGTCTTTAATTTCTGTTTCATGCTTATTCGGCCCGCCCATTTGGTTCTCAATAAAACCAAGGGGGTCGTGCATTTTACCGATATCGTGGTAAAGCGTACCAGCTCTGACTAGTTCCACATCGCATTTCAGGTGTTTAGCCGCAGTTTCCGCTAAGGTGGCGACAAATAGAGTATGTTGAAAGGTTCCCGGTGCTTCTGTGGCTAGTTTCTTTAATAAGGGACGATTAGGATTAGCTAATTCGGCTAACCGAATCGGGGTAACTAAATCAAAGATTTTTTCTAAATAAGGACTCAAGCCTAAAGCTACAATACTCCACCCCAAGCCCCATAAAGCAAATAAGCCGGAACTTTGCAGGATGACATACCAAGAAGTTTGACTATCTAACAACAGCGATAAAATTAAGTAAATACCCCCTTGGGTGGAAGCGATCGCTAAACTTAATAAAGCTAATTCTTCACGCGATCGCAGTCGTTTCGCCATTAAACTACCAACAATTCCCCCAGCTGCACCAGCTACCAGCGCAATTTTACTAATTTCCAGGCTCACGGGTAGCACTAGTAAGGTTAGCCCGACAACTGTGACGCCTAAAGCCGGGCCATAAAAGCTGCCTATTAGTAAACCTACCGCACTCCAGGTAGTATTTGACATCCCAAAACCGATCAGCTTCGGAGTAGCGATCGCGATCGTTCCCGGTATACTCAGGGTTAGGAGCAAGACTAAAATGCGATCGCGTTGGCGTAATTTATTCCCCAGTCGTCGTTCTATACCGACAAAAATACCAATTCCTGTGGTAACAATCCCTGTTAATTTAATTAACTCTGCCCAGTTAGTCTGGCGCTCAATTAATTGATAATGTTCTAAAACTTGGATATGCCGCAGCTTGATTTTTTCTCCTTTCTTGACAATTGGCTCATCCTGTTTAACCTCAACCATGATGTCTTTAACCCCATTAGCTGCTTTTTGTGCTTGCTCTTGGGTTTTCGCATCATCTTTCTTCAAATTTGGTTCCAGCACAGTTAACAACAATTTGCTAACCAAAGGTTGAGCGGCTGATGGTTCTAATGTGTCAACTTGTAAATTCACCGTATTCTTTAAAGCGTTCTCTGGTAATCCATAGGGGATACCTTGAGCGAGAATGCGTTGAGAAATATCGCGGATTAATTTTCTGGTTCTTGCCCAATCTTGATCTGATAACTCTAAAAAAATATGTTCTTTATATATCGCTAATGAACTACCAACTGCTAACATGGCTAATTTAGCTTTAGCTAATTGGTATTGTTTCCTAATTTGGGAGATTTGAGCAATCAGTGCAGCATATTTTTGTTCGGAATTTGTGACTCGGTAAATTTCTAATTCTGTCACTGCTTGAAATGAGTCCGCATTAGGAGAAATCTTCACTGGCTTTTTCTCCAGTTGTGCGGATGGGGCTAATCTCGATTTGCTGGAACTAGGTGTAGCGGTAGATAATTTCCCTGGTATGTTTAATGGCTTACTCGGTTCTGGTGTGGTCAACGAGCTACTATTTTGGTTGAGTGGTAATAATCCCAATGTCTGTTTTTGAGATTTTTCTAAGGAGAGTAAGATATTTTTCCACTCTGACTCATTACAAGCGCGGAGATAACTTTGGCTAGCAACAGATAAATCTATACTTTCCATGAACGGAAAAGATCCCGCCGTAGCCCGAATTTCATCGCCCAGATCTAGAATTTGTTGCAAATTTTGCTCGATTTTGGCATTAATTTGGCTATCAACCATTAAAACAGGCCAGAATTTTTTGCGCGCCGCTTGGCGTCGGGCTTCTGTTTCTACCGGATCTACAATCTTGGCTGTATATGGGGCTTTAATTGTCTCTGGTGCAATATTTCCTTCTTTTAAGTTAGGTTGATTATATAATTTATGGCCAATTACACCTGTGAGCGAGACAACTGCGATCGCTAAAATCATTGTCGAACGATTTTCATGTACCCAGCTAAACCCAACTGTATTTAATTGACTGGGAGATGTCGCTGATTTGGCGATTATTTTCCGTGTTATTGCTGATTTTCGGCGATTTTTACCAGGTATTGATACATAAATCTGGATATTCTTCACCAAAGTTTTTTGCCAGTCGTCCAAGCAGTTTTGGCTGCTTTGCAGCACTTGTTTTTGACGATGCTTGTACTGTTGTCGCCAAAGATTTAATTGCTTGTTCAAAGAGTTAAAAAATCGCTGATATTTCATTCCCTCTGCCTATAGTTGCTTACTTTGATAAGCTCAAAACAAGACAAACCTAAGGGAAGCCCAAGCAGGAGCAACCCAAGTCGCTCAGAACTTCGGAGGTGGGGTTTGCTTGTAGCTGGTGAGCCACAGTACCTACCTACAGAGTCAGGTTAAGAGTTTCTTTGGAAATTGTAGTATAAAGAACTACTAAATTTTGTATCTGTCAATTGCGAAAGCAAATGGCATGTTGGTGTCGCGTCTACAATATTGCTCAGTATAAATAGCATTAACGCGACCGAATGACACGCGGAGCGGCAAAAACCCAGAGAGGAGACAATGGTTGACTCTGTAAATTAGGGTTATCATCAATGTTTTGGGAAATTGGTGACCATAAAGGTAATGGTAGTTCTTCCTCAGTTGAGAAATCTCCCTGTGTGCCTAACTGCTCTGAATGCAAGGCATGATTATACAACCCTGACCAAACAGCCACAAGTGCATCAGCTAATTTCACCATTTCAGCAAAATTGCTTAGTCTCCATGTTGCTAAATCAGCTTGCGAGTATAAGATCTGCCAACCTAAAGGAATACCCGCAATGCTATTATAGGCCCCTGATAAAGCACCAGTAATTGCACTTATATTATGTAAGTGTAAACGCCAATTGTCTTGTTGCCAAATATTACTTTGTTGATGAGCTAATAAAACAGCTAAACGGTAGTCTTCTAAGGTACTGAGAAAGCAGTAAAACGCCATAGCAATACCTTGAGTCAGTTTTTCTTGTTTACTTAACTCAGCTTGAACCTGTTGTAAACTTGCTCCTTGTTCTAACAAAGTATGAACTTTGCTTAATTGCTGTGGTAAAGATGTTGAAGTTTCCCCAATAAAGGCAATAATTTCGGGAATAAGGCTAGGGGGATGAAGTTTTTCTGTGAGGATTTGCGCGATCGCATATCCTACAGCTAAGGTTCCATCACGAATGATTGGGTTATCTTCCCAGATTTGTAACACATGCAGCAAGTTTTGGCGCAATTTTTGCGGGGTTTCATGAAAAAAAAGTGCTACTGGTAAGGTAGCCAGTATCACTTTCATAGAAGGATAATTATTAGTAGATGCTGGTTGTTGTAGATATTGCCAATCATCTAAATCTAATTTGCCTAGTTTAATTAAACTTTTAGTACCTATAACTGCTATCTCATCGAGGTCATAGCTGTGGGAGGATGTTCGATCCTGACTCGATGCTAATTTTTGCCCAATTAAAGCCCCAAGTAAAGTCCCGCGAAATCGACTAACAACAGAGTAGCGCATACATCAAAGATAATTCTTATGAAGCTAGTCTCTCACGCAAAAATCTCTCAGCCAAGCATGAATCAATTCAAAATTCAAAATAAAAATCTCTCTTAAGAGTCAATGGTCAATGGTCAATGGTCAACAGTCAATAGTCAGTAGGGGCGGGTTTTGTGAGATATTCACACAGAAAACAGATATGTCGGTGAAACCCGCCCGTACAGAAGTCAACAGTCAACCGTCAACCGTCAACAATTATTCATACTTTATCTTTCCGCAAATGATGTACTAAAGCCTGTAAACCTAATATGTAACTTTGGACGCCAAAGCCACTAATTTGCCCAATTGCTATCGGTGCTATATAAGAATGATGTCGAAATTCTTCCCGACGATATATGTTACTTAAATGTACTTCTACTGTAGGTAAATTAACACCCGCGATCGCATCTCGCAAAGCCACACTAGTATGCGTGTAAGCCCCAGCGTTAATTAAAATCCCCTGATATGTTCCTGGGGCTTCATGAATAGTATCAACCAAAACGCCTTCATGATTTGACTGCACAGGAAAAACACTCACCTGTAGTTTTTGTCCTTCTGCGGCTAGCAGGTGGTTAATTTCCGCCAGTGTCAATGAACCGTATATTCCCGGTTCTCGCTTTCCTAGCAAATTTAAGTTTGGCCCGTGCAGCACTAAAATACTCAAAGGCTGCAACGTCAAATCCGGCACTTTTTATCTCTTAACGACGACGCGAACGCTCATTTACAGGAATCGGTATAAGTTCTGGTTCCGGCTCTGCTTCTGGCCCGAGTAGGGCTTCAATCAGCTTTCGCGCCAATTCTTTCAGCTTTTCCAGTACCTTTTCTATATAGTCCATTGAAATGACTGCTCCTGAGATACTACCTCAATTTTGATTCACAGCTACGCAGAAACTGGCGTACTTTGGCACCTCTGGTTTGTGATGGAGGCGATCGCAATCTTTAATGTCGGGAGTGACCCACTCTATCAAATGTTGTGTTGTGATCTGCCTTACTTCTTAGAGTATCACATTCTGATAATCATACGGCTATGAAACCATCGCTTTGCTTGATGTCCTTTATTAGTCAAAATTTGACAATTTCTGAACTGTTGACTATTGACTATTGACTATTGACTGTTGACTATTGACCATTGACTATTGACTCTTAAGAAAGTTGTTTCATCCTGGGTAAATTATTTCCTAATCAGGACTTTTATCCTGATTAGGTTAGGTATGGAGGAAAACCAATGTCACAGACTACTAATCTTCAGCACTACTTTTTTTACTAGCAGTCTTGGTAGCAGTCTTAGAAGTTGACTTAGAAGTTGACTTAGAAGTTGTCTTAGATTTAGAAGTTGTAGATTTAGTTGATTTGCGCGTTGATTTTGCTGATGCTGCTTTACCTGCTAATAATTGTAAAGCTTTCTCCAATGTCATGCTTTCCACAGATTCACCTTCAGGAATGCTGACATTTGTTTTACCGTTCTTAATATAAGGGCCGTAGGGGCCATCATAGATATTCACTGGGGTTTCATCTTCGGGATGGTTACCCAATTCGCGCACAGCTGCTTTCGATTTGCTGGTAGTGGAACTGCGGCCTTTTTTCGGTTCTGCTAACAACTCTAACGCCCTTTCTAAAGAAACTGTTAAGACATTATCAGCAGCTTTCAGAGAACGGTAATCTTTGCCTTCTTTGCCTTGGTCGTGGACAATGTAAGGGCCGAAGCGTCCTAAACTCGCTTGAATTCTCCCGCCTGTTTCCGGATGAACGCCTAATGTCCGGGGTAAAGCTAAAAGCCCAACAGCGATGTCTAGGGTGACGGTTTCTGGGGTCACTCCTTTGGGTAAGGAAGCTTGTTTAGGTTTGGGATTTTCATCTGTCTTGTCGCCTAATTGGACGTAAGGGCCGTAAGCGCCAATTTTCACATAAATTGGTTCGCCTGTGTCGGGATGGCGACCGAGTTGGTCAGGCCCGGAAGTTTTTTGTCGCAGCAGCACCTCTACCTGTTTGGGGTCAAGGTCAGCTGGGGTGAGGTCTTTGGGAATGGA
This sequence comes from Calothrix anomala FACHB-343, assembly GCF_014696435.1. Lineage (GTDB taxonomy): Bacteria > Cyanobacteriota > Cyanobacteriia > Cyanobacteriales > Nostocaceae > Aulosira > Aulosira anomala_A. Next base: position 113,246 of record NZ_JACJQG010000015.1, read on the forward strand.
AGCCGTAACTACACCTTCACCGTTTTCGACTTCGATGTAAGGGCCATATTTACCAATGCGGACTTTAGCTGGTAGGTTTTCTAGTTCTACTGTCCTGGCTTTCTTTTCATCAATTTGTGGTTCTCTTTCCTTGACTAGAGTTTCTAAACCTTTGTCTCCCAAATAAAATTCCTTGAGGTAGGGTAGCCATTTAGCTTCCCCGGTGGCGATGTCATCGAGGGTTTGCTCCATTTTGGAGGTAAAGCTGGGATCGACAACATCCGGGAAGTGTTTCTCTAACAGGTCAGTTACCGCAAAGGCTGTAAAAGTGGGAACCAGAGCATTATTAACTAATTGGGCATATCCTTTATCAATAATTGTGCCAATAATACTGGCGTAGGTACTCGGACGACCAATTCCTTCACTTTCTAAGGTTTTGACGAGAGTAGCTTCGCTGTACCTAGCTGGCGGTTGGGTTTCGTGACTAATTGCTTCGATTTCTCGACAATCGGGGCGATCGCCTATTTTTAAACTAGGTAAAATTACTTCCTGGTCTTCTAACGCAGCTTCGGGATCGTCGGAACCTTCAACGTAGGCGCGTAAATAGCCAGGAAAGTCAATCCGCTTTCCGGAAGCGCGGAAACCAGCGTCTTCAACTTGTAACTGGACGGTGATTTGAGTTTGGCGAGAGTCAGCCATTTGACAAGCGACGGTACGCTTCCAAATTAAATCGTAAACAGCCAATTCCCGACCGCCTAAACCGGTTTCTTGGGGCGTGCGGAAGGTGCTACCTGCTGGACGAATAGCTTCGTGGGCTTCTTGCGCGCCTTTGGATTTGGTGGTGTATTGGCGCGGTTGGGGGCTGAGATATTCCTTACCATAGCGTTGTTCTACACAACTGCGTGCAGCTGCGATCGCTTGCTCAGATAAATGCACCGAATCTGTCCGCATGTAGGTAATGTAGCCTTGCTCGTACAAATTCTGCGCAATCCGCATCGTATCTCTGGCTGAGAGACGCAATTTCCGGTTAGATTCCTGTTGCAATGTCGAGGTGGTAAACGGTGGCGCTGGTTTGCGGGTCACAGGACGTTCTTCGACCTCGCTGACATTCCAGGTTTTATCTGCGAGCCGTTCTTTGAGTGCAGCTGCATCGGCTTCACTCAGCAACACCACATTGCGTCCAGCCGCAATTTGTCCGGTATTTGGGTCAAAATCGCTGCCATTAGCAACTTTCTTGCCACCTAAGTTCACCAACTGGGCAGTAAATGGCGATTTTTGTTGCTCTAGGTATGCCTTTAAATCCCAGTAAGTCCCTTCACGGAAAGCGCGGCGTTGGCGTTCCTTGGTAACCAACAGCCTCACCGCTACAGATTGTACCCGCCCAGCCGATAATCCCCAGGCAATTTTTTTCCACAGCAAGGGAGACAGGGTATAACCTACCAAGCGATCCAAAATTCGGCGGGTTTCTTGGGCGCGAACCAACTGCTCATCGATATTTCGGCAGTTTTTCAACGCTTTTTTAATCGCGTCTTGGGTAATTTCATGAAACACCATCCGCTTAGTCGGGACTTTGGGCTTGAGCAACTGGTATAAATGCCAACTGATGCTCTCACCTTCCCGGTCTTCGTCAGTTGCTAGAATTAACTCATCAGCCTCTTTCAGCGCATCTTTGAGTTGGGTAACAACTTTCTTTTTGTCTTTCGGGACAACATACACCGGTTCAAAGTCGGCGTCTACATTTACCCCCAACTGCGCCCATTTTTCTGCTTTGACAGAGGTGGGAATTTCGCTAGCTGACTGGGGTAAGTCACGTACATGACCCATAGACGCTTCCACCCGAAAGCCTGATGGTAGGTAGTTGCGAATGGTACGAGCTTTGGTCGGAGATTCGACGATGACGAGAGTTGACATGGAAATTTAAAAAAAAAGAATAGCCGTTCAGCTAAACAGAAAAATTTAAATGATTTCGGCGAGATGTGACAATAATACGTCGCGCTTTTGCATGTGAGTTTATCCTCACACAAAATGCCCATGAGGGTAAAAATCCGCTACAGTTTGGGCACAGTCCTTTCCAGATAATAAGCTAGGAAAACGCTGGCTGTGAATTTCCAGCTATTTCCATCTTTAACTTATCAAGAGCAAAATTGGCGACTACAGTTTTCAAAATACCCCCAAAGTGTAATATAGCGATCGCTCTTGTTTTCGGCGCAAGTCAGGGATCGCAGGTGATGAAGGTGAGTTGATTTCATGATTCCTGCTTCCTTTGTGTCCCCTTACCTTATCTCTCATTCCCTATTCTGCAAAAGGTTGTGCCAAAATTAAATCAAAATTGAGAGCAAAAGCGAAGTGGGTTTTGTACCTATCTTGGAGCCGAGACTATGCAACCAATTCGTCAAGGTGATGTCATTCTACAACCTGTGCCACAAGTTGAGGGAGAAAAGATACCTCATTTAACTTTGGCAGAAGGTGAGGTAACTGGGCATAAGCACAGGATTACCGAAGGCGATGCTAAATTATTCTTGAAAAATGATACTCTTTATCTACGTGTTTATTCTACAACGGCTTTACTGAGTCATGAGGAACACAAGGCGATCGCAGTTCCTCAAGGTCATTGGATGGTGAAAATCCAAAGAGAATACGAGCCTGAAGGTTGGCGCTATGTCGCTGATTGAAAAGTTAACGCCCCAACATGAAGCTTTAATTCCAGTTTATCGGGAGAAGTGGCGAAAGATTGCGCTTTCAACTGAAAGAATTAATAGAGATAAAGCTGCGGAAGTTGTTGAGACTGTGTACTTATTTGCGGGAAAGAAACTGCCGCAAATTATTTTTTGTAATAGTCCTTATCAGGCTATTACCGAAATGCTATTACTGAATTCATCTCAAAATAAACTAGAAAATAATCTAGTAGATTCTGTAGAGGATTTGATAGAACATCAATTACAAGATTTTTGGAAACAATTATCCTTCAACCCAATTAGCTTAGTTTTTAGAGAAAATAATTTAGATAACCTAGAATCAGCTTTTAGGCAAGAAAATACCTTAAATTTATTAGGCAGGGTTCTTAGTATCAACCAATCTGAATTAGTTTGGCAGCTTTGGAGTAACAATGTGACTGCACAAGCTATTTACTCATTTGATTGGATAGATATTGCTGCTACATTTGATTTTTTTATTTCCGAGATAGACTGCTACTACGATCATAAAGTTTATCAAGTTGTTGAGCAGGTATTAGTGGCGGGGATGATGATATTTCCTTTTGAAGGATTCTGTTTTATCTGCGATCGCCCGCTTCATCTTCGCTTCGATAATCAAAATCGTCTCCACGCAGAAGGAGAACCTGCAATAGAGTACGCTGATGGATTTAGCCTTTACTCCTATCACGGCGTCACTTTACCAGAAAAATACGGTAAACTCCACCCACAGCAATGGCAAGCTCAATGGTTATTAACAGAGGATAATGCAGAACTGCGGCGAGTGTTAATTCAAGGTATTGGTTATGCTCGAATTTGCCAAGAATTACAAGCCATTGAATTAGATACCTGGAGAGAATATACCCTATTAAAAATTGCTGCTGATGTAGATGCAGAGCCAATTTACTTATTAAAAATGACTTGTCCCAGCACTGGATTTATCCACGCTTTGCGCGTTCCACCGGATATGACATCAGCCCATCAAGCAATTTGCTGGGTAAATTGGGGAATTGCACCAGAGGAATTTGCTATTCAAACCTGAATTATTGAATATCAGATGCAAAACTTAAGGATAAATCTACCTTTAGATTTTATTTAAGTACATTTTTATATTAGCAATTATGATTGACAAGTTAACACCCGAACAAGAAGCTTTAATTCCAATTTATCGGGATAAGTGGCGAAATATTGCACTTTCAACTGAGCGAATTGATAGAGAAAAAGCTGCGGAAGCAGTAAAAGCAGCCTACATAGCAATTGGTAAGAATGCTCCTAACATTATTTTTTATGAAAGTCCTTATTTAGCTCTAAAACATACTATCTTTGACAAGCTTGATTACTTGAAAAAGGAATTAAATAACAAAGTTGTTAGCCAATTAAATCATTCACCAATTAGTAAACTAAAAAAGCTGCAACGGGATTTGCTAGAAAAGCCACTAGAGCAATTGGGAAGACAAACTTCGTTTTTCAAAGATCTGAGTTATTCAATATATCCTCAAGTTTTTCAGGATATCAACATCGATGAAGAACTATTCGATGAACTAGTGTATGCTAAATTAAATAACAATTTTTCCGATATTTTAGGTTTTAGGCTAAGTTTTGTACTGGAAAATTACAGCAGAATATATCTGAATGAACAACTACAAAGTGAAGATTGGCAACAAATAAACCTGCAACTCGGAAGTCGGCTATCATCTTCTCTCCAAGCCAGTTTATACTCTTACATAAATAATTTCTTTGGGCTATGTTTTCAGCCAGAAGAAGAGTGCAAAATTAACAGCTTTCGGGATTTTATTATTACTTGTGTATGGTGTGCAGAAATTTTCCCAGAATTGTTAGTATATCAATCTTTAATTAAAGAGTGTGGATGGATTTTTACTTTTGATCAAGCTGTAATTATCTGCGATCGCCCGCTTCATCTGCGTTTAGATAATCAAAATCGTCTCCACGCAGAAGGAGAACCTGCAATAGAGTACGTTGATGGATTTAGCCTTTACTCCTATCACGGCGTCACTTTACCAGAAAAATACGGTAAACTCCACCCGCAACAATGGGAAGCTCAATGGTTATTAACAGAAGATAATGCGGAATGGCGGCGAGTGTTAATTCAAGGTATTGGTTATGCCCGAATTTGCCAAGAATTACAAGCAATTGAATTAGATACCTGGAGAGAATACAGCCTATTAAAAATTGACGCTGATGTAGATGCAGAGCCAATTTACTTATTAAAAATGACTTGTCCCAGCACTGGATTTATCCATGCTTTGCGTGTTCCACCAGATATGACATCAGCACATCAAGCTATTTGCTGGGTAAATTGGGGGATTGCGCCAGAGGAATTTGCTATTCAAACCTAAGTCAATACTGCTCGGTTAAGCTCAAAAACCTTAACCCGCGTAGGTTGGGGAGCCACTGCGTTGGACGGGTTTCCCGGCTTGAAGCAAGTGGCGTTTGAGGAACGAAACCCAACATTTGGGTAGCTCTGTTGGGTTTCGCAGAGCCTCAACCCAACCTACAATTTTCCTTAACCGAGCAGTATTCAAACCTAAGTGCAGATAAATATATTAGTCGAAATAATAAAAAATTTTGTATTTTAGCACACATGATGACAAATGGATAAGATATATTGCCAAATCACAGAAAAGTTGTGCTAGCATAAAATCGGAGAAGTTAAATTCGGCGGTCAAAATCTTGTTTTTATTTATAATTGCAAGTTGCTCTCCGGATAAGCATCTCTGCATCAATGGATTCGGGAGAGTTTCATGTCTATTTACGTAGGTAACCTATCCTACAGCGTCACACAAGACGACCTCAGCAAAGTATTTTCTGAGTACGGTACTGTTAAGCGAGTTCAATTACCCACAGATCGGGAAACTGGACGCGCGCGGGGCTTTGGTTTCGTGGAAATGGAATCATCAGCCGCCGAAGATGCAGCTATTCAAGCTCTAGATGGTGCTGAATGGATGGGGCGTGTAATGAAAGTTAATAAAGCTAGACCACGGGAGGACAAAGGTGCTCGCTCTGGCGGTGGCAATTGGGGAAGAAATGCTAGCGGATACTCAAGACAATATTAAGACTTGAGGCGATGCATTAAGGCAGGAAGATAAAAAGCCTTTAGCTAAAAAAATTATCCCATATTTAGCAGCTTCGGTAGCATACTGGACTGCTGATTTATATAAAAAGCAGTTCAAAATATCGCTGAACTGCTTATTTTTGCGTGAAATATTGAATAATGGATTGGCAGTAGAGAAAATGAATATAATTTACTCTATGGAATCGGACAAAAAGGTTTATGGAACTTTGGTTCAGAACAATAGATAGAATGAACAAAGTTAGCCTTGATGTCTAATCGCCAAAACCTATACAACTCATGGATTTTGCTAATCTTGCATCCCAGCTAAATGCGGGAACGATTTTACCAGAGGGTATTGTCATTCTCACCCTCTTGGGGGTTTTGATTGTTGATTTGATTTTGGGGCGTACATCTTCACGCTGGATTGGGTATCTAGCGATCGCAGGTTTATTAGCTGCGATTGTCGCCCTGAGCTTGCAATGGGATGCTACTAATCCCATTGCTTTTAGCGGTGGCTTTAATAGTGACGACCTCAGTATTGTCTTTCGCGGTATTATTGCCTTATCTGCCGCCGTCACTATTTTGATGTCCATTCGCTACGTAGAGCAGAGTGGCACCGCTTTAGCAGAATTCATCGCGATTTTGTTAACCGCTACCCTGGGGGGAATGTTTTTATCCGGGGCTAGTGAGTTGGTGATGATTTTCATCTCCTTAGAAACCCTGAGTATTTCCTCTTATTTGTTAACAGGTTATACCAAGCGTGACCCACGCTCAAATGAAGCAGCACTAAAATATCTGTTGATTGGGGCTTCCAGTACAGCAGTATTTTTATATGGCGTGTCCTTGCTTTATGGTTTATCTGGCGGACAAACTCAACTAAGTGCGATCGCCGATGGCATTGCCAAAGCACACATTGGGCAGTCATTGGGTATAGTCATTTCTCTGGTTTTTGTAATTGCCGGTATTGGCTTCAAAATTTCTGCTGCTCCCTTCCACCAATGGACTCCAGACGTTTACGAAGGCGCTCCTACCCCAGTGATTGCCTTTTTATCTGTAGGTTCCAAAGCAGCAGGTTTTGCCCTAGCTATCCGCTTACTCACCTCAGTCTTCCCCCTAGTCGCTGACGAATGGAAATTCGTCTTTACTGCCCTTGCAGTTCTTAGTATGGTGCTGGGTAACGTAGTTGCTCTCGCCCAAACCAGCATGAAACGAATGCTAGCCTATTCATCTATCGCCCAAGCTGGGTTTGTGATGATTGGGATGATTGCTGGTACTGAAGCCGGATATGCCAGTATGATTTTTTACTTGCTGGTCTATCTGTTCATGAACCTGTGCGGCTTTACCTGCATTATTTTGTTCTCCCTGAGAACCGGAACAGATCAAATTGCCGAATACTCTGGCTTATATCAAAAAGATCCACTGCTGACATTAGGCTTGAGTATCTCCCTGCTCTCTTTAGGTGGTATTCCCCCACTAGCAGGATTTTTCGGGAAAATTTACTTGTTCTGGGCAGGTTGGCAAGCTGGCCTTTACTGGTTAGTCCTGTTAGGCTTAGTTACCAGCGTTGTCTCCATCTACTACTACATTCGTGTAGTTAAGATGATGGTAGTCAAAGAACCTCAAGAAATGTCAGAAGTAGTGCAAAATTATCCCCCAGTGCAATGGAATTTACCTGGATTTAGACCTTTGCAAGTGGGTTTGATAGTAACTTTAATCGCCACTACTATTTCTGGGATTTTGTCAAATCCTCTATTTACTTTAGCTAACAATTCAGTTTCCCATACTGCAATATTGCAAGGAACTACTGCTGTTAGCACTCAGGCAAGTGCCGTTAACATCGAGCAGCCAGAGAAAATGTAAATTGAACGTCGGTAATGGGTAATTGCTCACAACAATTATCCATTACTTGTTTTGCGAATTTATTGGTAGAGTAATCGCAAATTCTGCGCCTTCACCAAAAACAGAATTTACTGCAATTTTTCCCCCATGTTTATCAACAATAATTTGTTGAGTAATAGATAAACCTAAACCTGTACCTTTGCCTACAGGTTTAGTTGTAAATAGATGGTCGAATATTTGTGATTTAATTTTATCGGGAATACCCAAACCATTATCTTGAATAGTAATTAAAATATTATTTTTATCGGCAATTAATTGAGTTTTGATTTTAATATAATTAGGATTTTTGGCAATTTCTTGATAGCTGCGTCCTAAATTAGACTCTTCTAAAGCATCAATTGCATTACCTAAAATGTTCATAAATACTTGGTTTAATTGCCCAGGAAAGCATTCTATGTCTGGTAAATCATCGTAATCGCGGATAATTTCAATAGCCGGACGCCGATTAGAAGCTTTTAATCTATGTTTGAGAATTAAAATAGTACTGTCAATGCCATCGTGAATATTAAAAGGAATTTTCACAGCACTATCAGCACGAGCAAAGGTGCGTAGAGACATACTAATATCGCAAATACGCTCTACTCCCTCATCCATAGAATCGAGAATATGGGGAAAATCTTTGAAAATATATTCTAAATCTATTTTGGCTGCGTGTTTGGCTATTTCTGTTGCTGAGGCTTGATTTTTATAAAGATGAATGTGATCGATTAAATCTTGCATATATTTTTGTGCAAAGGTGAGATTACCTTGCACAAAGCTAGTCGGATTATTAATTTCATGGGCTATTCCGGCGACTAATTCGCCCAAAGTGGACATTTTTTCACTTTGTACCAAACGCTGTTGAGATTGTTTTAACTGTTCCACAGTCGCAGTTAATTCTGCTGCTCGTTGTTCTAGCTTTTGGTTGAGATAAGATAATTTCAAATGAAGATTAATCCGCGCTAATACATCGGCTGGTTGAAATGGCTTGGTAATGTAGTCTACTGCACCGAGGGTTAAACCCTTGACTTTATCTACCACATCTGATATGGCGGTCATAAAAATCACGGGAATATTTTGAGTAGCTGGGTTTGCTTTTAAGCGTCGGCAAGTTTCAAAGCCATCAATTCCCGGCATCATCACATCTAATAAAATTAAGTCAGGCAAAATTTCTTGCACTTGTGCCAAAGCTATCTCGCCATTTTCCGCCAGTGAGGCTTGTAAACCGGAAGCTTGTAAATAATCAAACAGTAATTTGGCATTGTTTGGGTTATCGTCAACAATCAGGATCAGGCTTTGTTTATCAGTAACCATATTTACAGGTGTCAAATGTACTGTTTCAGTAACTGGAGAATGGCTAGTATGTCTATATAACTTTAAATTCACATTGATACACGATCGCTCCGGAGGCGATCGCTTTTTGAACAGTGTTTAATATCCATTAGCACAAATACTATAGGTATGTGTTGCTGAAACTATTTCACAATCAAGCTATTAGCTTGACTGCATCATGGAATGATTGCGGCTCAAGCTAAAAACCAAAGTTAAAAAGACAATAGTTAAGCTATAAACACAAAAGATAGTGTTGGATATGAATAAGTGCGAAATCGTCAATTCATTTATACCTTGTTTGCCATTAGCTTAGTGGGAATTCTCGGCTTTTCTTACATATCAGAGCAGCCTATTGGGAGATGTTATAAACGCGGATTTATTGCTTCAACCAACCAAAAACACTATATTTCTCCCGAAAAAATCGTGATTCAGCCTTGGCGGGGTCAACATCATGTTTATGGGATTTTTCAGATTCCCAACGGCTATATTCATGACTATTTGCTGCAATTACGGTTACCAACAAACACCATTTACTGTGGGACTGCGTACTTTAGTATACATCCCAATCTCAATGGAATTACTGCCCAACCAGGTAATTATTTAGTTAAGGGATATGTCAATACTAGATTAGCGTTGTGGCTCATGGTACAAGGTCAACTCGATCATCTACAACAACCGAGTAATTGGAGCCTGGGGTACGTGAGGAAAGAATGAGGCAGGGGGACAAATGACAATTGTAGAGACGCGATTAATCGCGTCTCTGATTAATCGCGTCTCTGATTAATCGCGTCTCTGATTAATCGCGTCTCTGATTAATCGCGTCTCTGATTAATCGCGTTTCTGATTAATCGCGTTTCTGATTAATCGCGTCTCTACACCAACATCCCCGCAATACAAGCGGTGATAAAACCTGCCAGTAAGCCGCCAATCATGGATTTTACACCCATCCGTGCTAGGTCGTGTTGGCGATCGGGTGCTAGACCGGCAAGTCCACCTATGGTAATTCCAATAGAGCCAATATTCGCAAAATTACATAAAGCGTAAGTAGCAATGATTATCGCTCTTTGGGAAATTTTGCCACTAGCAATTAATGTTTTTAAATCTAAAAAAGCAATAAACTCATTAAGAATAGTCTTTGTACCTAATAATGCGCCTACTTGCAGACAATCCGCCCAAGGTACACCCATCAACCAAGCTACAGGAGCCATAATAAAAGATAAAATCCACTGCAATGATAACTGGGGTAAATTAACAAAAGCTCCTAACCAAGCTAAAAAAGCATTGAAGGCTGCGAGTAAACCCAAAAAGGCGATGATCATCACCCCAACATTTACTGCTAGCTTGACGCCATCAATTGCACCTGTGGTGATAGCATCAATTACATTAATATAGTTTTTTTCCACATCTAGCTTGGCATGTCCAGCAGTTTCTGATACTTCGGTTTCTGGGTATAGCAGTTTTGACACAACTAAAGATGTGGGTGCAGTCATAAAGAAAGCTGCTATTAAATGTTCAGCAGGAATACCAAATGATAAATAAGCGCCTAATACTCCCCCTGCAATGGTAGCAAAACCGCCTGTCATTACAGCGTGCAGTTCTGATTGGGTCATTTTACCTACATAGGGCTTAACTATTAATGCTGACTCAGTTGGCCCTAAAAAGATATTTCCTGCACAGGATAAGGACTCGGAACCTGATGTTTTCATTGTCTTGATCATTATCCAGGCAAGTCCATTGACTATGCGCTGTAAAATTCCGTAGTAATATAAAACACTGATAAAAGCAGAGAAAAAGATAATTGTGGGTAATACTTGAAAGGCAAATAAGTGATCCTTGAAATTTTCGCCAAAGACAAATTTTGCACCCACATCAGAAAATGCTAAGAAATTGCTGACGACATCTCCTAAGGTTTTAAATACAGTCAAACCACCAGGAGTTTTGAGAATTAATAGGGCGAATGTAAATTCCAAACCCAACCCCCAGGCTATTGTTCGCCAACGAATAGCACTGCGATTCACAGACAAAGCGTAAGATATGCCTAGAAAAACTAAGATACCAAAGGCAGAGATAGCACGTTCCATAATAAATCCCCAGAATTTACTGCTTTGAGGCTTGGTCACAAAGCATACACAAAAAGAGGATTATGGGCTAGGGTGTGTTGACTGGTGACTGTTGACTGGTGACTGTTGACTGGTGACTGTTGACTGTTGACTGTTGACTGTTGACTGGGAAAAAGATTTTTTCTTGACAAAAAAAAGACCCCCGGTAATTAGCCGAGGGATTCTGCAAGTCGGTATTGTCGCACAAAGACATTCGCGAATTTCAAGATACCAACATGACAATTAAAATATCTGCCAAAATGCCAAATCCATATGTTTAGAGGATTGTAGAGATTAAGGTTCGGATCGGTTATCAAATTTAAGCTTTTTTACTGCTGTGTGATGTCCCAAATTACCGCAGTTGATTGTGTGGCGAAAACGGAAGATAAATTTTGTCATGAAACGTTGAAAATCTTGATTGTCTCAGGGTTGCCTCTGCTTCATGGGTGAGGTAAATCATACCGCAAATATGCAACACGGAAAATTTTGATTATGCTAAATTTAATGGACATAATATCAGATTTTCTGCCATAACCAGACAAGAAACATTTGTCAGGATAGTTGTTGATGCCAGACTCAACTGTTAACTAAAAAGTTGATATTTAAGCTTGTATTTTGTGTTTGGCGATTCAAGTATAAATCTTTGACAAAGAGAATCAATTGATACTGCAAGCGCTAAAATATCAGTTTTTAATCAAAAATTATCTTAAAAAAATCTAAAAAAAGTATGTTAAGTATTTCTGTTAATTTGGGTTTACCGCGCATACCTAATTTGGTGACTGCTTTACCAGGGCCGCGCGCTCAAGCAATTATAGAACGCGATCGCAATGTTACTTCTCCTTCTTACACTAGAGACTATCCCTTAGTTGTCGCTAGGGGTGAAGGTTGTATGGTGGAAGACGTTGATGGCAATGTTTTCTTAGATATGACAGCAGGTATCGCTGTTACCAACACCGGACATGCTCACCCTGAAGTTGTAGCCGCAATTCAAGCCCAATCAGCCCAATTGTTACACATGTCGGGGACTGATTTTTATTACGAACCGATGGTAGAACTGGCGGAAAAATTAGCGGTTCGCGCCCCTTTTCCCCAAGGTGCGAGGGTATTTTTTACTAACTCAGGGGCGGAGTCTAACGAAGGGGCAATTAAACTAGCTCGATATTACACCAAGCGATCGCACATCGTCGCTTTTTTAGGTGCATTTCACGGGCGTACCTATGGCGCAATGTCTTTGACTGGTTCTAAAGCTGTGCAAAGAGCTAATTTTGGCCCGTTTGTACCGGGAGTAACTCATATTCCCTACGGCACTCACGCTAGCTTAGATTATCTAGAAAAACAGCTATTCCCAACTCTATTACCACCAGAGGAAATCGCCGCCATTGTTGTAGAACCAATTCAAGGGGAAGGCGGTTATATTGTTCCTGAGTCAGGCTTTTTAGAAAGAATTCGCAATATATGCGATCGCTATGGCATCTTAATGGTAGTTGATGAAGTGCAATCGGGTATGGGGCGCACTGGTAAGTTATTTGCTATTGAGCATTGGGGCGTCATGCCAGATATTATTACCACAGCTAAAGGTATCGCTAGCGGTTTACCTCTAGGTGCAATCCTTTCTCGCCCAGAATTAATGACTTGGCCTCCTGGTGCCCACGCTACCACATTTGGGGGTAATCCTGTAGCTTGCGTTGCTGGTATTGCTACCCTGCGACTGTTAGAAGATGGTTTAATGAGCAACGCTTTAGAGATGGGAGAGCTATTACAAGCTGGGTTAACACAGTTACATGAGAAATTTCCCCGTGTCTCCCTACCCAGAGGTAAAGGCTTAATGGTAGCGATAGATTTAATAGATGAAGAAGGTAATTTAGATCGTCCCATGCGCGATCGCATAATTCAAGAAGCCTTCCTACGCGGTTTATTATTACTTGGTTGTGGTAAAGCCGCAATTCGTTTTTGTCCACCATTAATAATTGATAGCAACCAAATTCAAATCGCCCTTGATATTCTCGCGGATATTTTAGGGCATGGGGCATAGGGCATGGGGCATTGGGCATGGGGCATGGAGCATAGGGCATTGGGAAATAACAACTGACAACTGACAACTAACAAATGTACGGGCGGGTTCACAGATATCCTCAAATATCCATAAGGATTTCCCATAAACCCGCCCCTACTAACAACTGACAAATGACAAATGACAAATGACAAATGACAAACTTGCTATTCATCTTTACTCGTTACTGTGGCAAGAATATAGTGCCAGAGTAAGTTATGCTCGCACCTATCAGCAAATGATTACGGCGGCTGGTGGGACTGTAGCTAACGATCACATTGCTTTGCGGTCTTTACGTATGTCTATTAATACCCCAAAAGGTTTAGTTAACTTGGGGATTAACTATCTGGAACAATTAGCTACAGCTTTAGGTTACGTAGCCGCAGGGGAATATACATTTCCGGAAACTCATTTGTATGCCCGTCATTATACTCATCCCCAGGAAGCAGAATTTGATTTACCTAAGTTATTTATCAGCGAGTTAATTGTTGAGGAATTACCGGAGAGAATTGTCCAACTTATTAAAAAAACAGTCTCTTCATTTCAGGAAGAACTGATATTTTCTCTAACTGATTCTCTACTAGAAAATAAAAACGTAGAAACAACTGCTCAAGAATTACACAAAATATTTACTCGTCCTTGGCTACCTCCGCAACGTTTGGTTGTGGAAGAAGTTAACGAAGTAACTCAATATGGTGCTTGGGTATTGTTACATGGTTATGCTGTTAACCATTTTACAGGCTATGTGAATCGGCAAAATACACCAAAATATCCAGATATTGATGCTACTGTTAGCGGTTTAGTTAATCTGGGTGTACCGATGAAAGCGGAGATAGAAGGTAATATTGCTTGCGGTTTGCGACAAACTGCTACTCAAGCTGTTAAGGAAATGGTTACGGTTTTAGATGATAACAGTGGTGCGGAAATTCAGATTCCTTGGACTTACGCTTATTATGAAATTGCCCAGCGTTATCCTGTAGAAATAGAACCGGGTAAATCTAGACTGTTTGATGCTTTTTTGGGTAAGAATGCCCAGCAATTATTTGAAATGACACGGGTTGACGGTTGACTGTTGACTGTTGACTGTTGACTGCGCCGCACTGAGCCTGTCGAAGTGTTGACTATTGACGACAATAGATTCTGCAACTTACAGCAGTTTTCACCTATTTGAACCACATCTGTCGTAGTAGGGGCACGGCATCGACAATCTTTTGGTAAATACAATAATTTTACTGGTGCCGTGCCCCTACAGCGTGGTCTATTTACCTGAAAATAGCTGTAAAAGCACAATCAATAGCTTAACTCTCCTACAAACAATTTATATTTATTCACATCTATTGACCCTGAGCAAAGTCGCAGGGTCAAATTTTTTATCAATCTTAATGAGCAAGATAGTGATTGTTATCAAATCCAAAACAAAACTAGTAAAGATTGATTTTGATTATAAACTCGATGTAAATTACTATGATAATAGCTAAAATAGCGGTTTTTGCCCCAAGATGTCGATATTCTATAGTTTTTATGTGTACAGATAAATTCGTAGATTAGCTAAAAATCAATAGTTACAAAATATACCATTTTCTTTTTGTCGGTTTCCATGATTGACCAATTATCAGTTAAAAAAATAGAGGATGCAAAATGAGTTTAATTGGGATAACGCTGCGGAATCGATATCAAATTTTTAAACAATTGGGAGTTGGTGGATTTGGTGAGACTTACCTGGCTTATGATTTGGATTTACCTGACTACCCTACATGCGTAGTCAAGCATCTCAAACCTAAAAATGCAAATCCGACGATTTTAGAAATTGCTCAAAAAAAGTTTGACCAAGAAGCAAAAATTTTATACAAACTTGGGAACGCACATCCGCAAATTCCCCAATTATTTGCCCATTTTCTGGAAAACGAAAAATTTTATTTAGTTCAAGAATACGTTGATGGGAATAACTTAACATCAGAAATTATTCCTGGTTACCGTCAAAGCGAAGCTGAAGTATTAAAACTTACCAAGGAAATCTTAGAAGTTTTAGCGTTTGTGCATCAACAAGGTATTATCCACCGAGATATCAAACCAATGAATTTAATGCGGCGCAAAGATGGGAAAATTGTACTGATTGACTTTGGCGCAGTTAAAGAAATTGGTGCTTTGCAAGTTAATCCTCAAGGTGAAAGTAGCCTGACAGTAGCAATTGGTACTCCTGGCTATATGCCTAGCGAACAACAGGCGCTTTATCCCCAGTTTAGTAGCGATATCTATGCAGTGGGGATTATTGCTTTTCAGGCTTTGACTGGGTTACAACCTCTCCAGCTACCACGAAATGTTAATGGTGAGATATGTTGTGCTTTGTTCCAAGGCACAGTTAATATCAGCCTTGGCTTTGCAGAATTTTTAGATAAAATGGTGCGCTATGACTATCGCCAGCGTTACCAAGATGCTACGGCAGCTTTGCAGGCTTTACAGCAACAGTTTAATATATCTCAGGCTCAAACATTGGTGCCAGCGCCACCAACAGCTAGGCTAATTTCTTCTCAGTCTGGTGGTGAGGCTTCGATTTTCCAAAAAATTAGGCTATTCTTCCAAGATTTATTTAGTGAAAGTACACCGGATAATTCTTTTGCATCAACTGTTGCGATTACTCAGCCTGCTTTTAATTCTGCTGCTAAACAGATACATTTTGAACAGCCAGAAGGACAGGTTAGTTTAGAATCAGCTTTTTATATAGAACGTCCACCGATTGAGAGTGACTGTTATGAAGAAATTTTACAATCAGGGGCGCTGATTCGGATTAAAGCTCCTCGACAAATGGGTAAAACTTCACTGTTAACGCGGATTCTTGATTGTGGAACAAAACAAGGTTATTCTGCTGCTTATTTAAACTTTCAATCAGCAGATGCAGAATTTTTTACTAACTTAGATAAATTCTTGCAATGGTTTTGTGTGAGTATTGCTCAAGAATTGAATCTCCCAGATAAATTAAGAGAATATTGGCAAGGTGTTTTGGGTAGTAAAGACAAGTGTACCAACTACTTTCAAAGATACTTGCTTGCAGAAATTCCTCACCCGATTGTTTTAGGTTTAGATGAAGTCGATCAAGTTTTTCAATATCCGCAAGTAGCCTCGGAATTTTTTGCATTGTTACGAGCTTGGCATGAAACTTCTAAGAATAAAGAAATTTGGAAAAAGCTGCGCTTGGCGATTGTTCATTCTAAGGAAGTGTATATTCCTTTAAATATTAATCAATCACCATTTAATGTGGGATTGCCAATTGAGTTACCAGAGTTTAATAAATTACAGGTAGAGGATTTGCTGCAACGCCATGATTTACATTGGCATGAAGTAGAAATTCAGCAATTCATGGATATGTTAGGGGGACATCCATATTTGGTGAGAAAAGCTATTTATGAAATTGCTCGTGGCAGGATAAATTTATCACAATTATTACAAATTGCGCCTACAGAAGAAGGTTTTTACAGCGACCATTTACGCAGACATTTATCGAATTTACAGGAGGATATTAACTTAGCTAGTGCGATGAAACAAGTAGTTGCAGCTAGTAGTTCAGTACGCATAGATTCTGGTTTGGCATTTAAATTACGCAGTATGGGATTGGTGAAATTTCAGGTGAATAATGTTATTTCTTCCTGTGAGTTGTATCGTCAGTATTTTGATGAGCATTTGGGGTGAATTTATGAGGATGTCTAAAAATTTTGTAGTATGTAGTTGGGTCGTAGGGGCACGGCACCGACAATCTTTTCGTACATACAATAATTTTACTGGTGCCGTGCCCCTACAGCGTGGTTTATTTACCTGAAAATATCTGTAAATTATTCAGTATGGGGTTGGTGAAATTTCAGGTGAATAATGTTATTTCTTCGTGTGAGTTGTATCGTCAGTATTTTGATGAGCATTTGGGGTGAATTTATGAGGATGTCTAAAAAGTTTGTAGGTTGACATTTTGACAAATGTTGGGTTTCGTTCCTCAACCCAACCTACAGCTAATGCAAAATTTTAAACAAAAGTTGAGATATAACTAAATGAATGCCATACCCCGCCCATCTTACGAATATCAAGTAGGGGGCAGTTTACCAGTTAATGCCCCAACTTATGTGCAACGACAAGCAGATATTGAACTTTACCAAGCATTAAAAGCGGGAGAGTTTTGTTATGTGCTGAATTCGCGGCAAATGGGTAAGTCGAGTTTGCGGGTACAGACGATGCAACGATTGCAAGCAGAGGGTATTGCCTGTGCTGATATTGATATTACAGGAATTGGCACTGCTGATATCACTTCTGAACAATGGTATGCAGGGGTGATTAATGGCATTATTAACAGTCTCCATCTTTACGATAGCTTTGATTTAGATGATTGGTGGACTAGTCACAGTTCATTGTCTTCTGTTAACCGATTTAGCGAGTTTATTGAAAGAGTTCTGCTTAATTCAATTTCACAAAAGATTGTGATTTTTGTTGATGAAATTGACAGCGTATTGAGTCTGGGATTTAATATTGATGATTTTTTTGCGTTAATTAGAAAGTTTTATAACAGTCGCGCAACTCAGCCAGAATATCAAAGGTTGAGTTTTGCTTTATTTGGAGTGGCGACTCCCTCAGATTTAATTCAAGATAGGCAACGTACACCATTTAATATTGGTAGGGCAATTGAACTGACTGGTTTTAAGTTACAAGAAGCCCAACCATTAGCTGGGGGTTTGGCGACGAAAAGTAAAAATCCCAAGTTGGTAATGGAAGCCATTTTAGAGTGGACAGGGGGACAACCATTTCTTACTCAAAAAATTTGTAAATTAATTCTGAATCATGATTCTCCCATTCCAGAGGATAGGGTGGCGGCGTGGGTAGAGGAATTGGTGCAAACCAAAGTAATTTCTAATTGGGAATCGCAGGATGAACCAGAGCATTTAAAGACAATTCGCGATCGGATTTTACGCAGTGGTGGACAGCGTACAGGTAGATTGTTAGGGTTATATCAGCAAATTTTGCAACAGGAAGAAATTGCAGATAATAATAGTTTAGAGCAAACTCAATTGCGGCTTTCGGGATTGGTCGTCAGGCGCAAGGGCAAGCTGGGAGTTTATAACCGGATATATGCTGCTGTGTTTAACCTGAATTGGCTGGAAAAAGCACTGGCTGATTTACGCCCCTATGGAGAAGCACTAAAAGCTTGGGTAGATTCAGGTTATCAAGATGAATCGCGTTTATTGCGAGGGCAAGCTTTGCGGGATGCCTTAGCTTGGGCAAGTGATAAAAGTTTGATTGATGAAGATTATAAGTTTTTAGCTGCTAGCGAAAGAATAGATAAAAGAGAAATTGAAATTGCTTTAGAAGTTAAAGAAGAAGAAGGAAGGATATTAGCACAAGCGAATGAGACTTTAAATAAAGCGCAAACAAAAGCCAAGCAACAAATTCGCATTGGTACAATTCTTTTAGCTGTGTCGATAGTTGGAGCAATTATTGCTGGAATATTTGCAGCTAGTGCAATTAAGCAAGCACAAGAAGCCCAGGAAGGTACAAAGCTGGAACAAACAGGAGTTTCAGCATTAAACCAGTTTGAGAAACAAAATCAAGAACTAGATGCTTTAGTTGCGGCTATGGATGGGGGACAAAGGTTACAAGAACTGGTGAAAGATGGACGACCTTTAGACCTATACCCCGCTAGTAGCCCGATTTTGGCTTTGCAAACAATTGTTGATAATATCCGCGAACGGGTGCAACTTAAAGGGCATCAAGGTTCGGTGAACAGCGCCAGCTTTAGCCCGGATGGACAGCGCATCGTCACTGCATCAGATGACAAAATTGCCAAGGTGTGGGACAGCAATGGCAAGTTGCTCGCTGACCTCAAAGGGCATCAAGATTTGGTCAGCAGCGCCAGCTTTAGCCCGGATGGACAGCGCATCCTCACTGCATCAGATGACAACACCGCCAAGGTGTGGCGGGTTGGTGGGTTGGATGATTTGCTGGCGCGGGGTTGCGACTGGCTGCAAGATTATTTTGTCACCCATCCTGAGGTGCGGGAGAGGTTGAAGGTGTGTCGGTGAGGGTTGTTGACGGTTGACGGTTGACGGTTGACTGTTTTTATTAGTAGTTAGGCAATTTAGACGCGCATTAGCTTAGGGCTGGGGGTTGTCTGTTTGTGATGGGGCGATCGCTTTTAGTTTTGTGTTAAAAATGATACTGATTTAAATATTGTTTGCGGTATATCAATATAATCTAGAGGGCATGGCGGTGCCAGTGCCCCTACCATGTTTGGCATTCTTTTTTAAAATTGGTATGGCAATTAAGGGCAATTTGCTATAAATAGCAAGTTCTCGCAGTCGTTTTGATTGGCTTCAATGTTGTGTTGATTGCAATCAATGTTGCGTTGATTGTCGTCAATGTTGTGCTGATTGCAATCAATGTTGCGTTGATTGTCGTCAATGTTGTGTTGATTGCAATCAATGTTGTGTTGATTGTCGTCAATGTTGTGTTGATTGCAATCAATGTTGCGTTGATTGTCGTCAATGTTGTGTTGATTGCAATCGATATCGAGGTGTGATGTGTCAGACAAGGGACTGCGCACCCATTGCATTAAAGTGCGATCGCATTATTGCTGCACATTAACGCCCGCAGGAGTAGCCACGCACCTTATTCTCTGCTTTGGTGCGTTGCGCTACGCGACAACACACCCTACGTCTAGGTCTTTGTGTTTAAGCATTTTTGGGCTGCGAGATTCAGCTACTATATTGAATTTATTCGCCATATTCTATTCCCCATACTCAAAAACTCAATCTACTTGGGGGTGGAGTTTTTCATTTTAAATTTATTTATAAATACTCCCTAAGAAGGAAGCTAAAATTTAAAAATTAATTTTATCCACACTCTAATACCAATTTCAATAATCTTTGCGACACATCAAAATATTCTAGAGGGCATGGCAGTGCCAGTGCCCCTACAATCTGTCGCATTCTTTTCTCCCATTGGTATAACCTAGCGTTTTTGCTGCCATTTCTTGTAACTGAATTGTTTAGATTTCGCTCACAAAAAAATTTTTATAATCTTATATTTGTTTATGTTAAGTTATGCATCAAAATCTTAAATTAACTATGTTAACAGCTAAATAATCAGCTATTTTTTGTGGTGAAAAATACAAAACTCCATCCACGGATCGGAGTTTTTGGACATGGGGAATCGGGTATGGGAAAGAACATACCAATGCCCAATGCCCAATGCCCAATGCCCAATGCCCCAAGCGGCGGGGCAGTTGTCCCTCTCCACCCACAAGAGTATGCAGTTTCCCGCCGCTTTCAAAGTTTGAGCGATCGCCTGGATATTGAATTCGCAAACTGTTTCGCCCAAGAGTGCCAATTATGACACAGCAAAATAACTCTGCGTTTATCTCTCATTCTGCAACCTCGACTATGGCAAACAAAAAGCGTCCGACTATTGGATTGATTGAACCGCCAGCTACGGGATTATACGATGCAGCCGGTAAAAATTGGACTTCTTTATATAGACATCGTTCGTTAATCAGCAAGCAAGTTTTAATTGCTGATTTACAAGCAGGTGGATTTGATGCGCGCTTAGTCAACCTCAGAGATGACAATTATAGCGAAGACTTTGGCGAGATTGACTGGAAAGGAATGACTCTGCGGAAAACCTACGTCGGAGGTAAAATTTCTACTCTTGACCCGGAAGCTTACGATGCTTGGGGTATTACAGTCAATTTCTCCCAAGATCGTCAAGTCAGTTGTATGGTGATTGAGCATTTAGCAAAAGGCGATCGCCCCATTGTTGTGGGTGGTTCGGATGCGCTAGCGGAACCGCAGCATTACTTCAAAGCTGGCGCAACCGCAGTGGTTCAAGATAAATCGGGGGGCGCAAATTGGGCGATTTTCGATTATGTACTCGGAAAAACTCCACGGGAAGAACTCACAGGGGTGATTCTCGCAGATGGTAAACAGTATGCGCGAAAAACTAAAGCTAAAAGTCCTGATGAGTGGGCGCTACCTTCATTAGAAGTGGCGCAAGAATGTTTAGGAACGCTTCCCAATGTGCAGGGATTTGTACCTGTTGGTTCTTTGGTTGCAGATATTGGATGCGATCGCACCTGCGATTTTTGCATGACACCTACCTATGGTACTGGTTTTCGCAGAATGTCGCCAGAAACATCCTTAAAATGGTTAGAAATTCAGAAACAGGTGGGGGCGCGTTCAATTAATATCGGTTCCGATCAATTTCTCGCCCGCGTACTGTTTCCCGGAGGACGAGAAGAAATCCTCGCAATTACCAATGGTGCGCGGGAAATGGGAATCACTCTCATGTGGCCGAATGGTTTGGAACTGCGGAAAACTACTCTTGGTGCTGGGCGCAACTATGATAGCACCGACCTCAGACCGGATGAAGAACTAATTGAAGCTTTGTTTGGCTGGGATGGGAAAGTGGGTTGTCCTTTGGCTTATATTCCGGCGGAACGTCCGGTTTTTGGCCGAGAAGCGTACAAAAAGCTGGTACCTTGGCAAGAGCATTGTGAATTGATGAAAGCTGTAGTCAGAACCGGTGTACCTGTGGTGACTTATGGCATTATTATTGGGCTACCTGATGATGACCATGAGGACTTGCTACGTCTGGAGGAAGCGATTACAGAACTGGTGGATGAATTGGTAAAGATTAATCCCAAGTTGGAATTTCAAACTTCTTGTTACAGTATTATTCCTTTACCTGGAACTCCCCAATCTTTTAATTTACGCAAAACCGGAATGCTCCAGTTTGAAGATACTTGTCTTTGGGGAGTATGGACGACTACTTCTAATACTCGTCATCTTACTTACGAGCAGGTTTCTGATTGGCAAATTCGTCTGTCTAATATTCGCAAAGCGCCGGCGGAATTTACTAACTATAACGGGGAATATTCAGCAATGGTAAGTACGGCTTCCTCGAATGACTCGAAGATTGTGTTGGAAAGGTGAATTTTTAACGCATAGGCGCTTCGCCTTCCCGCAGGGTAGGGGCGCTAAGGTAAACGCGGAGGTACGCGGAGGATGAGTTAGGGGTTGATGAACTGTTTTGTTAAGGTAAGAGTTTGAGTGTTTTGAGATCGTCTATTGGTTCTTGAAATGAACAGGAACCGAAGGAACGAAAGAATTGGGTTCTGGCTGACTTTATTTCTGCAATATTTAGTTGGTAATTTTTCCAGGAAAGGCGATCGCTTGTAAAGTGAAAGTTGTCTGGAGATGTTTCTTGTAGTATTTCTACGGCGATTTGTGGTGTGATTTTTTGCTGATAAATTAGTGCGGCTAAAACGGCGACATTTAAAAAGCCTTGCATCAGGGCGATTGGGCTGTTTGGTTCGCTGGTTACAGGATGTTTACTGAGTAATGGATGATGCAGTCCGGCGGTGGCTTTAAAGGGAATTTGCGCTTGTGCAAAGGCGAAGATAATTTGGTAAAGTTGCGCAAAGTTAGGGAAAGCATCAACTGTGACGCCGCCAGTACGGATTTTAGCGGCTGCGCGAGGATGTTGCAATAAGGGTAAATAGCTTTGTAAGTCGCTGTTAAAGGGAATTTCAAAGAATGATTCTACATCGGGAGGAATTAAGGGAAGGATATTTTTGATTTCTGTTGCTGGAAGGGGGGGAAATTCTAAAGAGGCGATCGCAATTTTGGGATTGTTGAGTGATTTTAAAATAGCGATCGCTTTTTGCACATCTCCAGTCATAATTATGCTGAGTAACCATTGCGCTGGATAATCGGGTAAAAGCTGCTCAAATTCCTGTAAGCGAGAAATTGGTAAAATAAACCGACCTAACATCCAATTGTAAGCTGTTGTTTGATATTGAGCATAATTCGCCATTGCTGGCTGTAATTCCAATTTTGCAGGCGGAAATAACCCAGCATAATCCACAACCGACGACAGCAGCGCCTTTACTGATGAAACCATTACATTTCACCTCCTACCAATGACAAATGACAAATGACAAATGACTATCTAATCCAATGGTAATGAAGTTGAAGCTTTAATTTCATTCAGCACAATATTTGTCTGGATTCTATCTATACCAGGAATGCGGGTGATTTTTTCTGAGAGTAACTTGGCTAAGTGCTGATGGTTAGGGACAACCATTTTTAATAAATAGTCAAATTCGCCGCTAAGATGGTGACATTCTAAAACCTCTGGTAATTCTTTGACGCGATCGCAAAAAATACCCACGCATTCCGGTTGATGATTAGTTAATGTAACCTGCGCAAAACATAGCAAATCTAAACCTAACGCCTCGCGATTCACCAAAGTTACATAACGATCTATCACACCTTTTTCTTCCAGCTTGCGCAATCTCTTTTGCAACCCTGGCGTTGAGAGATTAACGTGACGCGCTAATTCCGCGAAAGTAATACGGCTATTTTCTTGTAAGAGACATAACAGTTGTCGATCTATTTCATCCAATTGTTGCAGGTGTTCCCAGTTTTTGAGTGTTGGCTTCACTTTGATAGTCTCCAGTCTTATTATGCAAGGCAGAGGGCAGAAGGAAGTATTAATTGACAGTCACAAAGCTGATTTCCTCCTCTACGTAGAAGGAAAGGGCGGTTTTGATTGTTATGTTTTCAGAATATACCTATCTAGGGTAGTCAAAAATACATTCTAAAATTATCTTAAAAGTTAATATCTTACACTTGTAGATACTCGTTAGTAAAATTTATAATCTAAATTAGGAGAGTAGAGTTTATAATCTCAACTCAAAAATTGATAGCTAAAGACAGAGTCTTGCACAAGGCATTATATAAATCTGCCAGAAGAGAGATGTTTTTTATAAAAGTCAGAATTAATGAGGGTTTGTCTCTCATCTATTTTGCTTTAGATTCTTATTTCACCAAATTAAACATTTGGTAATGTTTCATATTAATTCTGAAAGAAACACAAATAAATATCTTACAACTCTTCTTTTTCTGTTCTTTGCCTTCTGCCTGATTTTAAATGAGGGAATAGATAATGACCGATTTCTGCCCAATTAAACGCATCGACCATTTAGAATTTTATGTTGGTAACGCCAAGCAAGCAGCGCTATTTTACGCGCAGTGTTTTGGATTTACGAACACAGCTTATCGCGGATTAGAAACCAAGTACCGCGAAACAGCATCTTATGTGATGCAACAGGGAAATATTAATTTTGTTTTAAGCTCAGGCTTAAGTCCAGATCATCCCATTGCCAAAAGTGTGTTGAAACATGGTGATGCTGTGGGGATTATCGCCTTAGAAGTACCGGATGTTGTCAGCGCTTATCAACAAACAACTAGCCGAGGTGCAATTGGCGCGATCGCACCTACAGAAGAAGAAGATACCTATGGAATATTCCGTTATTCCGCCATTCGCGGTTACGGTGACACCATCATTAAATTTATCGATCGCAGCGATTATGCAGGGGTATTTGCACCTAGTTTTGAGGCGCAAAATAAAGCGCATCTCAAAAGTACAGGTTTGGGACTTAAAGCGATAGATCATATAGTTGGTAACGTTGAATTAGGCGCAATGGAACGTTGGGTAGAATTCTTTGCCGAAACAATGGGTTTTAATCTTTTAGTAGAGTTTGATGATAAAACCATTACTACCGAATATTCTGCTTTAATGTCCAAAGTTATGCAGGATGGTACGGGAAAAATTAAATTACCAATTAACGAACCTGCTAATGGTAAACGCAAGTCGCAAATAGAAGAATATTTAGAATATAACTACGGGGCGGGAGTGCAACATATCGCCTTAGCAACTGATAATATTATTGCCACAGTTAGCGGCATGAAACAAACAGGCGTTGAGTTTTTAGTTCCCCCACCGACTTATTACGATAACTTAGAAGAACGGGTAGGAAAAATTGACGAACCCATAGAACAGTTGGCAGAATTAGGTATCTTAGTAGACCGAGATGAAGATGGCTATTTACTGCAAATTTTTACCCAACCCGTACAAGATAGACCGACATTATTTTTTGAAGTCATAGAAAGACACGGCGCGCGAGGTTTTGGCGAAGGAAACTTTAAAGCTTTATTTGAAGCCATTGAACGCGAACAAGCCAAGCGAGGAAATCTTGTGAGCGTGTAGAAATAATTCGTAATACTTCGACAAGCTCAGTACAAGTTCGTAATTAATGACGAATTACGAATTAAAAATTGGAGCATAGCGATATGACTTATTACTATAAATTGGGTAATATACCACATAAAAGACATACCCAATTTCGTCAAGCTAACGGTTCTTTATATCATGAAGAATTAATTAGTATTCACGGCTTTGCTGGCGTGCAATCTCTGCTTTATCACCTGCATCCACCAACGCAAATTGAGAAGATTTTGCTGGAAGAAACGGTAGAAATTCCTTTTGCAGAAACAGGTGCTTTACTACATCGCCACTTACGAACAGCGACAGTAGAAACTGGTGGAGATGCGATCGCCTCTCGTGTTCCCCTGATGGCGAATACAGATGTCTGCATTTTCGTGGCTCGTCCTACCGCAGCAATGCAATACTGGTATCGCTTTGCTCATGGCGATGAAGTTATTTTTATTCATGCAGGTAGCGGTATCCTTGAAAGCCAATATGGTCTTCTGCGTTATCAAGTAGGAGATTACCTAGTAATTCCCACAGGAGTATTGTGGCGAATTATTCCCGACGCGGGAATTGAGCAACGAATGCTGGTAATTGAAGCACAGGGACATATTGAACCCCCAGCCCGTTACCTCAATCGTTACGGACAATTTTTAGAACATTCGCCCTACTGCGAACGGGATATACGCCCACCAGACGAGCTAATTACCCATGATGAAGTTGGGGAATTTGAAGTCCGAGTCAAAGCACGCGATCGCATTACCAGTTATTTATATCGCCATCATCCCTTAGATGTGGTGGGCTGGGATGGACATTTGTGGCCTTTTGCTTTCAATATCGAAGACTTTGAGCCAATTACAGGGCGACTACATCAACCACCGCCAGTACATCAAACCTTTGAAGCCCCCGGATTTGTGGTGTGTTCTTTTGTACCGCGTTTATTCGATTATCATCCCCAAGCAATTCCTGCACCTTATAACCATTCCAACGTTGACTCTGATGAAGTTATCTATTACGTAGAAGGTAACTTTATGTCACGTAAAGGAATTGAGCAGGCTTCGATTACCATTCATCCTAGCGGTATTCCCCACGGCCCCCATCCAGGAACCTATGAAGGCTCAATTGGCAAAGAACGGACAAATGAGTTAGCAGTGATGGTTGATACTTTCCGTCCGTTGAAACTAACGAAGTATGCTTTGGGTTTAGAGGATAAAAACTATGCTTACAGTTGGCTATCACATCCACATACAGCAGAACATATACAAGGGTAAAAATTCTATAGCAATCCTAAATCATTTGTGAAATTTACTAATTCTCTATTTTTTCTCTTATCCTTGGCGTACTTGGCGTCTTGGCGGTTCATTTTAAAAATATTTTTGCAATTCAAATAGGATTGCTATATCTGAGTTTGATGGTTGAAATTTACTGGTGGAGTGTGACGAATTAGTATTATAAAAAACCGCAGAGGACGCAGAGAGCGCAGAGAAATAAGAGTGAAAAAATGGTGTTTGCAAAAGTCCTAACCATAAATTAAGCCCTTCTGCCTTCTGCCTCCTGCCTTCTGCCTCCAAAATGAGGTATATTTATGAATCAAGTTATTACCAAACCAAATAATTTAACGATTTCCTCACGAATTGAAGAACGCTTACAACGAGGCGAATTAACTCAAGCGCAAGTTGAAAGTTTTCGCGATTTCTTGAATGAAATAGAACGGGAATTTTTGCAGCATCGCATCATTACTAACAATACTTATACTCGCTGGTTTAGTAATGGTACGGCAACAGATGCAGAATTACAGCACTTTCTCAAACAATTCTCGGTGTTCTCCAATCAATTTTTAATTGCAGCTTTACTCAAAGCAATTAATTCACCAACCCTGCAACAATCACGGGCTAGTCGGGAGATTTTATTAAATGAATTGGGCGTAATTTATCGCCAATCAGGCAAAAATTCAGGTCAACAAATTGCCCAAACTGAAGAACAAAAAGACCGAGAAGGCGACCCCGAATTAATCAGTACAGAAGGTACAGTAGACGGTGGTATTTGTCGTTTCCGGGCGGCTCATTTTGAATGGTTGCTGAATGTAGCTGAGGATTTAGGATTACACTACGAAGAATTAGGTAAACGCAAACACGGACGCCCTTCAACTTTACATTTTTGCGATGAATTACAACGCCTCTATGGTAGCGACGATCCGCAAATAGCCGAAGGCGCTAGCTTTGCTGTTGAAAATTGGGCTGCGGCAGGCTTTTGGCAAGAATTAGAAGACGGACTCACAAAAATTAAACAAACACGACATCCCCAATTACATTTAGCATTTTTCACTTGGCATAACCGCGTCGAAGGACAACACGCCGGACATACCTTAGAGGAACTAGAGGAAGTCTACTTTAAACCCCACTTTGATCAAAGTAAATTCATTCAAGGAGGACGAGAAATTTTAGATGCGATCGCTATTTTTTGGTACGGTCTCAACGAAGACAAATTAACCCAAATTTCCACTTAAAACTCTTAATTCTCTCCGCGTTCTCTGTGTCTCTGTGGTTCAAAAACTTTTTATAACCGCAGAGGCACAGAGGACACAGAGTTAAGAAAGTTACTAGACTTTTTGCAAAAGTCCTTATTCTTAGCTTCTTCTTTGCGTCTTTGCGCCTACCCTGCGGGAAGCCGCTCCGCGTCTATGCGTGAGACAAAAAGATATTTATGCAAGAGGATATGGATTTTTAATCCAAAATCTAAAATCTAAAATTCATATATGAGGTAAAAAGCGATG
This sequence comes from Calothrix anomala FACHB-343, assembly GCF_014696435.1. Lineage (GTDB taxonomy): Bacteria > Cyanobacteriota > Cyanobacteriia > Cyanobacteriales > Nostocaceae > Aulosira > Aulosira anomala_A. The sequence goes on from NZ_JACJQG010000015.1 coordinate 141,201, forward strand.
ACAAAGCAGTTATCGCTCGAACAAATAACCGCTTGCGGCATATCCCAAGAAACCGCCGCCATCATGCTACCACAAATCAATCAGTGGTTATCCTCCCTGCCTGCCGCAAAATGCTGGCAGCACCTCACCCAAAATATCCTCAAACCCGATCAACCCTTTCACTTTCACGAACTGCTTTATCAAACCACCTTTGCTGATTGGCAAACCGGACAACCTCCGGCTTGGTTTCCCAGCGATGAGCAAATTCAATCAACCAACATCGCGGCGTTGATGAAGCAGCTCAACGTAAACTCCTATCCAGAATTACACGCTTGGTCAACCCAGCATCGTGGAGAATTCTGGGAGATAATGATTCAACGATTAGGCATTCGTTTCCAAAAACCGTACAGCAAAATTGTGGATTTATCCCAAGGTGTAGAATCACCGCAATGGCTAGTAGATGGGCGTTTGAATATTGCGGAGAGTTGTTTTTTAGCCGATGAAAACGCCACCGCCATTATTTTTCAGCAAGAAGGCGGTTCGTTATCTACCCTTACATATAGCGAACTCCACAGTTTAACTAACCGCGTCGCTAATGGATTAGTACAAGCTGGCTTTGTGACTGGAGATGCGATCGCGATCGCTCTACCCATGACTGTAGAATCAGTAGCAATATATTTAGGTATTGTCAAAGCTGGCTGTGTAGTTGTTTCCATCGCTGATAGTTTTGCGCCTGCGGAAATTGCTATGCGGTTGCACCTTGCACAGGCTAAAGCTATCTTTACTCAAGATTATGTTTGGCGTTGCGGTAAACAACTCCCCCTATATAGCAAAGTAGTTGATGCCAATGCGCCAAGAGCGATCGTCCTGGGTTCATCTGTAGAATTACGTGTTGGCGATGTAACTTGGCAGGAATTTCTCAGTCAAAACGAGCAATTTGATGCTGTAATTTCCCACCCAGCAGCCCATATAAATATCCTGTTTTCCTCTGGTACTACCGGAGTACCCAAAGCAATCCCCTGGACGCAAACCACCCCGATAAAATGCGCTGTAGATGGACATTTACATCAAGATATTCACCCTGGTGATGTGGTAGCTTGGCCTACCAATTTAGGCTGGATGATGGGGCCTTGGCTTATTTACGCCAGTTTAATCAATAAAGCAACCATCGCCCTTTACTATGACACGCCCACAGAACGGGGATTTGGGGAATTTATTCAAAATGCTCCTGTGAATATGCTGGGTGTAGTCCCAAGTTTAGTCAGCACTTGGAAAACCACCGCCTGTATGCAAGGACTGGATTGGAGCAGTATCAAAGCTTACAGTTCCACAGGTGAATGTTCTAATCCCCAAGATATGCTGTTTTTGATGTCTCAAGCTGGCTACAAACCAATCATAGAGTACTGCGGTGGTACAGAAGTTGGCGGCGCATATCTGACTAGTACAGTGGTACAGCCTTCCGCACCTTCAACTTTCACTACACCAGCTTTAGGTTTAGACTTGGCGATTTTTGATGAAGCTGGTCATCCCAGTGACAAAGGCGAAGTATTTATCATTGCTCCTGCCATCGGGCTATCTACTGAGCTAATTAACAAAGACCACCATCAAGTTTACTTCGCCCATACTCCCTGCTCATCCTTACGTCGTCACGGCGACCAAATCGAGCGATTAAGCAACGGCTACTACCGGACTCATGGACGTGTGGATGACACGATGAATTTAGGCGGTATCAAAGTTAGCTCGATGGAGATTGAGCAAATTTTGAATACTGTAGAGGGAATTTGCGAAGCTATTGCGATCGCTTATTCACCCCCTGAAGGCGGGCCGAGTCAGTTAATCGTTTACGCTGTGCTAGAAAGTCACATCCAGCCAAACAAAGAATTACTGCAAAATTCCTTACAAACCGCAATTCGTAAGCAACTCAATCCTTTATTTAAAATTCAAGACATCGTCATTATTGATACATTACCGCGAACTTCATCCAATAAAGTCATGCGTCGCGTACTGCGCGAAGATTATCAGGAGGCAAAGCATTATGACTGCCAAAAAAGTTGACCTCAACAATGGCAAGATGTGAGTTAATCCTACACCATCAACAAACCCTAAGCTACCTGACACAACAAACACAGAAAAACCAGATTGGATTGCTTGGAGTTTGCTACTTATCACAAGGTTTATATATCTATATATATGTTTAAAATGGGCAGCTAAGTTTAAGATTGAGGAAAAACCCATTAATCGCAGTACCTCTGTTGCCACAGCAACTTTAAAAGAAACTAATTCGCCAATTGCTTCAGAATTTATACAAGTAGTCAAAGATGAAGTAGAAGTGGCTCAAGCTGTCCTACACGCTACCAGCAGAGATGAGGACATTCCTTATAGTGGCTTCATGGTGAACACTGAGTATTTTCCTGTAACTGAACGGCAAATGAAACAGATTTGGCGCTATTTACGCCGTCCAGTACGTGAAGGTTCACCTACAGAGTTGGATGTAGAAGCAACAGTCAACCAGATTGTCAGCCAAGGTTTATTGCTTGAACCTGTTTTAGTTCCGCGTCGGGTGAATAAGGCGGAATTGCTATTACTAATTGACCAAGATGGCTCAATGGTGCCTTTTCACGCACTATCACGGCGTTTGGCAGAAACTGCTTTGCATGGTGGTCGTTTGGGTAAATCTGGGGTTTACTACTTTCACAATTGCCCTATGGAATATCTCTACGAAGATTCGTACCATCAGCAAGCAGAGTTAATCACCGATGTTGTTACCCATGTTTGCACAAATAGAACTACTATATTAATTTTTAGTGATGCTGGTGCTGCCCGTAGTAGATATAGCGAAGAACGGTACGCTTTTACTAAAGAATTTTTGGAGAAGTTGAACAAACGGGTGCGTTACATTGCTTGGCTTAACCCTATGCCGAGAAAACGTTGGTTTGGTACAACCGCCGATGAGATTGCTAGTCTTGTCCCGATGTTTGAAGTTAGCCGCAGAGGTGTGCTAGATGCAATTGGTGTACTGCGGGGAAGACCGACTAATTTTGAGGGGCGGAGAATATGAGCAAAATTAGGACAGACGTTGCCAGGCGACGTATTGAGTCTTTTGAAAACCAAAACCGCTTCGGCAAAGCGCACCTATATTTGGCGTATCATGCGGCTTTTCCTTTAGCACTCACACCGGATTTGTTATATCGTTTATGGGCTAAATTCCAACGAGATATTCACGGCGAAATGTTAAATATTCCTTGGATAGCTGTAGCTGATTTACTACTTTCTAACTTGTGCGATGAAGTTGGATATGAACTTTATGAAATGGATTTAGCAGTGCGAAATTTGCTGTTGCAGCGATTGCAAGAAGATAAAAACTTCGGTCAACAAAGGATAAATGAATTATCAGATTTTTTGCTTGCTTATGTCAGGCAGAAGCTTCAGAGTGATGATCCTGATACTTATGAATTTGCCCAGACTCAACGGTGGGTAGCTCTAGCATATACACAACCTAATCACGCAGATCGTGAACTAGCTTTAGCATTCTCAAAGTTAAATTTGCATGATAAATCTGAAATGGTGCGAATGGCTTTTTTAACAGAAACCTTTGCAGACCCATTGGCACAATTCCAACCCCTACTAATTTATGCTCATGGAATGGGAAAGTTTGCCCGTGGTAATTTGGATGTTGCAAAAGCTGTTATTAGTGAATTACTAGACAAAGAAAACCAGATACGAATTTTGGGAGTTAATTTGCCAATCCCCGAACAGTTAAAGGCTGATCGTAAAAAAGCCATAAAATTCATTCCACGAGCTTTATTAGCAGTATACATTGGTACGATTAGTCTCAGTCTTAGTATGAGCATTTATCAAATTTTAACCCCTTGCCCAGCAGGACAACAAAAAAATTTAGGTATTTTTTGTCAACAAGATACAAATAGTATTAGTAGGGGAGAAAGAACTTTTTATCCTCAAATTAAAAACAAAAACCGCGATCAAGGTATCGAAAAATTCAATTACTAGCTATGATGCTACACAAGCTTTTATCAAAACTCTATTTCCTTATCCTTCTCGACAAACGATTTTACAAAGATTAAAAGAAGTGAATGTTGCATCTACTGAAACATCAGGAGAGCCAATTCAGTTTAATCAAGGAGAGCGTCAGAGTAAACCTGTTCTTGTAAAAATTGAGGGCGGAGATTTTGTTATGCTTGAGTGAGAGGAATTTAAGTGATTTTAATTGAAAAAAGTTCTGTAGACTCTTAATAGTCATGGGGCGCAGCGACCACACATAACACACTACAAAATAGGGTATGATAAACCCAAAATGTAAATAAATCACATTAATTAACACAAGTGCGATCGCAATTCCCCACAAGTTGATCGAGTAAAACCAGCGATCGCTCTCAACCATCACATCAGCTTTTAGGCGATCGCACTTCCCCACAAGTTGATCGAGTAAAACAAGCGATCGCTGTCAACAATCACATTCGCTTTTAGGCGATCGCACCTCCCCACAAGTTGATCGAGTCAAACAGGCGATCGCACTCAACCATCACATTCGCTTTTAGGCGATCGCACCTCTTCACAAGTTTAGCGAAGTAAAATAGGCGATCGCTCTTTTGTGTAGTCAGGATAACTGATGCTGTAATAAAGATAGCTTGTTGTTTTCATGAACACAATTGACTCAGTAATTCCTAATTTTCCGATACAATGAAGGGGGAATAATTAGCGGTCAGAAATAATTATGACAATCAAGGAACAACTACTACAAGAAATTGAATCCAGCCCCGATAATATTCTGGCTGAAACTCTAGATTTTTTACGCTTTCTAAAAACAAAAGAAACTGAAACTCAGCCTAAGCCAGAAGCTTCAACATCTCCTACTCACGCTAATACAAATTCTACAGGTCGCTCGCTTCTAGAACATCTAAAAACTATTGGTAAATGGGAAGGTGATGATTTAGAAGAGTGTCTGCGGCTAGTTTATGCTACTCGCGGCAAAGCAAAATTTGATTATGATAACCCTTTTGAATAATGTACCTATTAGATACAAATCATTGTAGTGCTGCCATTCTAGGTGATGTGAATCTACTACGTCGCATTGCCGAATTAGAAAACAGCCTAATTACAACTTGTGTCATTGTTCAAGGTGAACTGGTAGATATGGCAGAACGTTCTCAACGCAGGGAAAGTAACTTAGATCTGATTCACCGCTTTCTTCAGGGTATATATATTTCCAGTATTAATGCATCTACTGCTACTATTTATGGTCAACTAAAAGCAGCTGTATTTAAGCAATTTGCACCCAAAGATAAAAACAAACAGAGAAAAACTAAAATCACTGATTTAGGTTTTGATGAAAACGACATTTGGATCGCAGCTATTGCACTGCAAAATAATTTAACTGTTGTTTCTAGAGATAGTGATTTTTTGCGAATTCAACAGGTGAGAACATTTGCCCTAGAATCTTGGGTTTGATAAAAAAATAAGTATGACAAACGCAACTTTTAACAACGGTTATGCATTACTCATTGGCGTAGGTGCAGATTTACCTGTCACTGTCAAAGATGCTACTGCTTTCAGAGATGTATTGATTGACCAGAACCGCGCCGCCTATCCAGCAACACAGGTGACACTGCTTACTGAAACTGCTGCTACTCGGCAAAATATCCTCGCAGCTTTTGACGAAATTATTACCCAAGTCAATCAAAATCCTGATGCGACTGTCATTATTTACTACTCTGGACATGGGGGACGCATTAAACGCACCAATGAATACTTCCTTGTACCTTATGGCTATGATCCTAGTCAACGCCCAAATACTGCGATATCAGGTTTAGAATTTACCCAAAAAATTGAAGCCATTACAGCGCGGAAGCTGGTGGTTTTGTTAGATTGCTGTCATGCTGGCGGTGTTCCGGCTTTGAAGGAATCAGGGGAGGTATTTGAGAAATCACCTTTACCACCAGAATTGTTGAATGTGCTGGGAACTGGAAGCGGTAAAGTGGTGGTTGCTTCTTCACGGGAAGATGAATATTCTTATACAGGTCAACCTTATAGTGCTTTTACTGATTGCTTGCTGGAAGCTTTGCAAGGGAAAGCTGCATTTAATCAAGATGGCTATGCTCGGATTCTAGATATTTTAGTGTACTTGTTTGACCAAGTACCAAAAAGAGCTTCGGGGCCACAACACCCATTTGTCAACAAAGTGCTGGATTTAGGCGATAATTTTCCCCTGTGTTACTACGCTGGGGGAAGTAAATTTTTACCTGGGGAAACTGCAACTATTGAAACTAGCCCAATTGCTCTAGGTTTAACTGCTGGACAACGCAGGCGATCGCAGCAGAAACTAGATATACTTCAAGCTGAATGGAACAAGCGTACTGAGAAAGTGAAGCAGATGCGGGAAGCTTTAGCGATTGAAGCTGGTACAGCAGTGAAGTTTCAGTTAGAACAACAGCTACTTGATGAAGAAGCGAAACTCGCTCATCTCAGCGATGAACTGGATCGCATTGAGTCATTTATCGAATCATAAGGCATTAAGTAAAAATAAGTAGTGCGAGCATCTTGCTCGCGCGGGCAAGACTTCGGCGTGAGCGCTCAGTCGAACGCTGCTCGCACTAGAAATATTAAATTGTTCAACTTATTTTTACACGACTCCTAAACACTCAAATGCTCGTTGTATTTAGAGTTAAAAGATTGGCTCTGATTTTTATTTTCACAAAGTTAGGACTTACGCACCGAACACAAAAACCCTCACAAGGGTGGTCAAAAGTCAATGGTCAAAATTCACGTTTTTGGACTATGGACTATTGATCATTGACAAAAAGCATGAAAAATATATGACACTGCGTAAGTCCTAAAAGTGACAAAACATGCTTAAAAGCGATCGCTTCACACCCCAAACGGCATATATAGCGTAGACACTGCCTGTAAGCGATTGAATAGCAGTTTGGGCTAATTTTGCGGATTCACTGGATTATTATCGCTTGATGAACTCGGTGGTATTTGTTCAATGGGAATCAACGCTTCCATCACGGCTTTAACAATTGGTGCAGCGACGGTAGAACCGTAGGCATTTTCTCCTTTTGGCTCATCTACTAATGCCAAAACAACATAGCGGGGAGATTCTACAGGTAAAATCCCGACAAAGCTGGTAATTCTAGCACCAGCTAAATAACCGCCGGAGGCACTAGCTTTTTGTGCTGTACCTGTTTTCCCACCAATTCGGTAGTTGGGGATTTGTGCTACCTTACCAGTACCCTCAGCAACTACAGATTCCATCATTTCAACTACCCGTTGGGTTGTAGCTGGTGAGAAAATTTGGCGCGGCATCGGACGATTTGGTACATAATGCATCTGTCCTTTACTATCAACTAACCCACGGATGACATGGGGAGTGACTAATTTACCGCCATTGGCTAAAGCTCCGTGCATTTGTACTAATTGCAAGGGTGTTAAAGAAAAGCCTTGCCCAAAAGAGGTAGTCGCAGGTTCAATGGGTGAAGAAATGAATTCTTCTTGACTTTTTAAGCGACTGCCGACTTCAAAAGGTAAATCTGTATCCGAGGTTTGTCCTAACCCTAAACGTTCCAGCCAATTGTAATAGACATTGGGCTGCAATCTTTGGATGATTTGCACCATGCCAATATTGCTGGAATGTTGGAGAATTTGAGCAATGTTGATTTGCCCGTAACTTTTGTTTTGCGCATTTTTGATAATGCGATCGGCTACTGCAATAGAACCAGGATCGTTAAATACATCATCTGGTCTAATTACACCATTTTCCAGAGCGATCGCTACATTTAAAGGCTTAAATGTCGAGCCTGGTTCGTAAAGATCGGCGACAGTCCAGTTTTTAAACAGTTCGATTTTCGCTTTAGAATACTGATTTGGATCGTAAGTTGGTTGAGAAACTAAAGCAAGTATTGAGCCATCCATTGCATCCATCACAATGACTCCACCTCGTTTTGCACCAAACTTTTCCATCTGTTGCTTGAGTGCAGAACGAGCAGCCCGTTGCAGGCGGCTATCAAGAGTTAATTGTAATTGCAAGTCATCAAAATGCAAAAACCCTTCCGGTGCATTATTAGGCATCAATGCGCCATTACCAGATCGACTTAATCGCACCGTTTGTACAGGACGTTCTAATAACTTCTCTTGACTATATTCCACCCCCGCCTGACCGCGACGGTCAAGATTGACGTAACCTACCACATCAGCTGCTAAGTCTTCTTGTGGGTAAAAACGCGAATATTTTTGTGTAAATTCAAACCCATTTAGCCTTAAGGCGATAAAGCGATCGGCGATTTCTTCCGGCAATGCTGCGGCTAATGTAATGCCACTTTTTTTACTGTCAAATATTTTAACTAATTCATCAGCATCTTTATTTATTACTGGAGCTATGAGTTTAGCGATTTCTTTATTAGATTTATCAAACAGCTTGGGATGGGCAAAGACAGTATATACAGGACGGTCAATTGCCAATACATTATTACTGCGATCGATTACCGGACGACGGGGCATAAAAGGCCTAAGATTTACCATTTGCTGGTTTCTCGCCCTTTCCGTTAGCTTTGCGCCCTGCAAGATTTGTAATTGATACAAATTAATCGCCAACCCCAAACCGGCAGCAATTAGTACACCCCATGTGATGAACAGTCGAGTTCTGCTATTGCCTAGCTTTTCTTGATTATTAGTCGTCGAGTTTTCTGGTAAACTCTGCTTAGAAAATTGCCTCCGCCTCGTAAAATCTGAATGGCGAAAATTTTTAAATCTACTTTTAGTTGGTGACTTACGCATTGGGTTTGTCCATTGTCAATAGTCAATAGTCCAGAGTCAATAGTCCAGAGTCAATAGTCCAGAGTCTAAAGTCAATTTAATCTTGACCATTGACCATTGACCATTGACCATTGACCATTGACTCTTAACCTTAATACCCCAAGGGTGAAGAAATTGGTTGTTGTGTCTCTTGGTTGGGTGTTGTCTGATCTGGTGGGGAATTAGGACTATGAGATGCTGGGGGCAGAAAAATCGTGCGGGATGGAGTTGGTAGGGCTAATCCGGCTGTTGGTTGTTCTGCTTCTTCAGCCATTTTGTTGGTGAGTGCAGCATTAGTTGTAGTCAACTGTCGTTCGTGACGTTGTAAATTTTGTAATTGACGGTATCCCCGACTCCAAACATCCTGAGAATAAACTGTCCAGCCATAAACTACTAGGGTGGCTGCGACTAATAAAAATGCAACAACTGAAGAATAACGATGAACTGTATAAAAACGTAATAACCATACAGGTAAATTTCCGCGATCGCTATTCACGGGAAACTTCAAAAAGCCTAATTTCTGGCTTTTCTGCCCAGAATTAGCTTTTTCGGGGAAATTGGCAGATGATTTACCCGATCGCTCTTTTGGGTGGATAACAGATCCATTTTTTGCCGAAACAGATAACTTTGGCGATGAACGCCGTTGTCTGCTAGTCGTGACTGGTAAAGATTCAACAGCAGGTGTAGAGGCTGGTGTGGCTGAATTTCGATTTGGCGATCGCCTTTTCCCTAAAGATAGGGTAGGTTCTCGTCGAAACCAATTATTACTCGATACAGAAACAGCTGATTTGCGAGCCGCAGGCATAATTTTTTGGAGATATGGAAAAACTAGATTGTATATTGCTTGTCCGGGTTTGTTTAGGTGGAAATCGCTCCCGAATGCGATCGGCGCAAATAATACCCTAAACTCATTTTCAATATTCTGCTAGGTAGCTGCCCCAATGTTTGCATCCCTTAAATATGGCGATGCTTGCTGATTGCAAACTGCAATTGGACAACTTGACCTTTGGGCATTGTCTCTAAAGTATGGCAATGCTCTCAAGAAAGCTACAAGTGTCCGCGAAAACATCACGATTTTTGGTATGATAGCTCGCTTTGCGCTAAAGTTACAGATTTTAACTAGGTGTTAAGCTTTGACTGTCTTGGCTATCTGCTTTCACCGATATCTAGATAATTCTTTTGCCAAAGTTTTAACTAACACTGCGGGAAGTCCCCAGGTTCCGTGAACTACACCTGGGGATGAAAGCAGGGCAACAACGAAGACCGCAACGAACTAAATCAACCGCTCTTTGATGTGTGAGGCGGGTGTCTTTTGGAATTGCCAAATATTTTATCTGATTGCTTTACTGAGAATTACATATGGAAACGCAGCGATAAATATAAGAGCAGAAGGTATCAGAATGCTTGCATTGAGCGAAGCCGAAATGCTAAAGGCGGAAGGTGACGCTCCTTCGTCGCTAACGCTTCGCTATCAGCCGTCTCTGCTGTAGGAGGGGAGGTAAGACCGAAACTAGGGCGAAAGTCCAAGTTACGGCACTCGCCTGTGAGTACAGAAGCTCAGGGTTAGCCAACGCGAAACCCTGAGTAGTTCACGAAAAAATCTTTTCCATTAATTTGAATATATATCTCTCAAAGTATTTTAAAAAAAAGCAATAAATAGGGTATCTTATTCATCAGGCGAAAATTTGTTATTGCCACAATTGGTGAAAGAGGAGTTATGAAAACAAAAATCTTCGGTTTGGCTCTCGCTTTAAGTCTGGCTACATTTCTCGGTGCTTGTGAAGGCGGTGGTGAACCTGGTGGTACTGGTAGCAGTCCAGCCAGCAGCCCAGCTGCTACAGGCGAACCCAGTGACTCTGGTTCTACTAAAACCCCTGCTTCTCCTGCTGCTACCACTTCTCCTGGTGGTACTACTAAAACTTCTCCTGCTGCTAGCCCTGCTGCTAGCCCTGCTGCTACAAAGTCACCCTAATAGTATATTTAGGTTTAGTAACTACATTCCTCACCATTATCCTGAGAGTAGGTTGGTGGGGATATAAGGTTACCCAAGTTCTGGTGTTGCTCAATGCAAATTGAGGGTGCTTAAGTACCTGTTTAATCCAATCAGCAAGAAAGAGGACACTGGTGAAGAAGCAAAGACTGCTACCAAGTGTCCTTTTGCTGCGATCGCATCACAATATCTCATTAAAAAAATTTATTTTTGAGCTTTCTTGGCTTTGGTCGGCAGTTAGTAGCCTTAAGCTTAGTTTATGGCAATCTGGACTCAGAACTTAAAAGGATACCGATGAAGCGGACAAGATTTTTGGTTTTGAGCATCAGCATCAGCATTGTATTGTGGTTGAACAGCCATTTAACAACAGTGGTGAGGGCGTTACCACCACCAGAGGATATTCCCGAAGAAATCCTCCGTACAGAGATAATACTTGCAGCGCGATCGCCTATTGATGGTAAGCCTCTAACTGCTGCAGAATATGCACAATTGCAAGAAAATTTGCAAGTCAGCCCACCGCCCAAACTAGATCCCCGAATCCGGGATCAGATTTTCTTATTACGCATCCGGAAAGCTTTGCTGCAATTCTTCCCATTTTTAGGAATTTGAGCGATTGGTCATAGTCAGTTGTCAATAGGGGCGGGTTTATGTGCGATCGTTAGGATATTTGCGGATATCTGTGAACCCGCCCGTACAGTTGTCATTAGGGACTGGTTGATGAGAGAGCGATCGTTTTGATCAAAGAGGCGGAGGGGCAGGGGGCAGGGAGCAGGGGGAGCAGTCCCCTGCCCTGGAGCCGTGGAGCGGAGCGGCGGAACACGGGTATCAAGCCCCGCCCTTCTTTGTTCGCTCTTACTGGGGCGGAGTTTGAGCTTCCGTTCCCAGTCTTCCCCCTTGCCCCCTGCTCCCTGCTCCCCTGCTTCTTTTGACTTTTGACTTAGGCGCTAGCAGTATTAGTGAATCATTTCTGATGTACGATAACGGTGAGGACAAAATTGCAAATAAATGTAAAGAATATATATAAAGTTAGAAAACTCGTTTACTCAATCACTTTATTTAACGTAGGTAGCTTTCATGTCCATGACCACGATCGCCCCTGAACAGGTTAACCGTATCGTTTGGAATCAACATCAAGATCCTTTTGAAGTACTGGGTTCGCATCTTATAGAACAAAATGGCAAAAATGTCTGGGCTGTGCGAGCTTACCTACCAAATGCAAGTGCAGTGTCGGTAGTAGTTCCCGAAGAACGCAAAGAATACCCGATGCAAACAGTGCATCATCCCCACTTTTTTGAATGCACGATTGAAACAGCAGAACTACCAAACTACCAGCTAAAAATTAAAGAAGGCGATCGCGAGCGCGTCACCTACGATCCTTACGCCTTCCGTTCTCCCCGTCTCACAGATTTTGATTTGCATTTGTTTGGTGAAGGTAACCACCACCGAATTTATGAAAAACTAGGAGCGCACCTGACAGAAGTAGACGGTGTTAAAGGCGTCTACTTTGCTGTTTGGGCACCTAACGCCCGTAACGTTTCTTTATTGGGCGATTTTAATAGCTGGGATGGGCGCAAACACCAAATGCGCAAAGGCCCTACTGGCGTTTGGGAATTGTTTATTCCTGAATTAGGTGCAGGCGAGCATTATAAATATGAAATCAAAAATTTTGAAGGTCACATTTACGAAAAATCCGATCCCTACGGTTTTCAACAGGAACCGCGCCCAAAAACTGCATCGATTGTTACCGATTTAAATACCTATAAATGGAGTGATGAAGATTGGTTAGAAAAGCGGCGTCATAGCGATCCTCTCACTCAGCCTGTTTCCGTCTACGAAGTCCATATCGGCTCTTGGCTACATGCTTCTAGTGCTGAACCAGCCAAATTACCCAATGGCGAAACTGAACCTGTAGTTATAGTTTCCGAACTCAAACCCGGCGCGCGCTTCCTAACTTACCGAGAATTAGCAGAAAAATTAATACCCTACGTTAAAGAATTGGGTTACACTCACGTAGAACTGTTACCCATTGCCGAACACCCCTTTGATGGTTCTTGGGGTTATCAAGTAACCGGATATTATGCTCCTACCTCCCGGTTTGGTACTCCTGAAGATTTCATGTATTTTGTTGATCAATGTCACTTAAATGGCATTGGTGTAATTGTCGATTGGGTTCCCGGACATTTCCCCAAAGATGGACATGGTTTAGCCTTCTTTGATGGTAGTCATTTATACGAACATGCCGACCCCCGCAAAGGCGAACATAAAGAATGGGGAACACTGGTATTTAATTATTCGCGTCATGAAGTCCGTAATTTCCTGGCGGCAAATGCCCTGTTTTGGTTTGATAAGTACCATATAGACGGTATTCGCGTCGATGCTGTGGCTTCTATGCTCTACCTCGACTATTGCCGTAAACCAGGAGAATGGCTACCTAACCAGTACGGTGGTAGAGAAAATCTAGAAGCCGCAGATTTTCTGCGTCAAGTAAATTATCTGATTTTCACCTATTTCCCCGGTGCGCTTTCCATTGCGGAAGAATCTACTTCTTGGCCGATGGTATCTTGGCCTACCTACACTGGTGGTTTGGGTTTCAACTTAAAGTGGAATATGGGCTGGATGCATGACATGCTGGATTACTTCAGTATGGATCCTTGGTTCCGTCAGTTCCACCAAAATAACGTCACCTTTAGTATGTGGTACAACCACAGCGAAAACTTCATGCTGGCACTTTCCCACGATGAAGTGGTGCATGGTAAGAGTAATATGATTGGCAAAATGCCAGGGGATACATGGCAGAAGTTAGCTAATATACGTTGTTTGTTTAGCTATATGTTTGCTCACCCTGGTAAGAAAACCATGTTTATGAGCATGGAGTTTGGGCAGTGGAGTGAGTGGAATGTCTGGGCTGATTTAGAATGGCACTTACTGCAATATGAAGCCCATCAACAGTTAAAACAATTTTTCCACGAACTAAATTATCTTTATCGCGGCGAACCCGCTTTATATACCCAAGATTTTGCTGAACCTGGGTTTGAGTGGATTGACTGTAGCGACAACCGCCATAGTGTAGTTTCCTTTATTCGTCGGGAAAAAGATTCTGATAATTTTGTAGTTGTGGTTTGCAACTTTACACCTCAGCCTCATTCCCATTACCGCATAGGTGTACCAGAAAAGGGTTTTTATACCGAGTTGTTTAATAGTGATGCGCGCCAATATGGTGGTAGCAACATGGGTAATTTAGGCGGTAAATGGACTGATGACTGGTCGTTGCACAATCGTCCTTATTCCCTAGATTTATGTTTACCACCTTTGGGGGTTTTAATTCTCAAGTTGGATAAAGAGAAGACAGCAAAAGCGCTGGAATCTTAATTAAGAGGGTGGGCATAGTCCCACCCTTTAATTTAGGCGATCGCGCAATTTTTCGTTTTAGAATCGGGAGTGGTGTTATATAGCTGTTGACTGTTGACTGTTGACTGTTGACTGTTGACTGTTGACTGTTGACTGTTGACTGTTGACTGTTGACTGTTGACTGTTGACTGTTGACTGTTGACTGTTGACT